>NZ_QHHQ01000003.1:0-600000 GCF_003258595.1 Acuticoccus sediminis | reverse complement strand
CGCGAGGCTCGACAGCGGGATCGAGTCGGCGTCCGCCCGCAGGATCTGCATGTTGTAGAGCGAATCGACGGACGTCCGCTCGTCCTTCTGGCCGCGGCCAACGATGTCGACGAGGTAGATGTCGTCCCGCAGCTCCGTGACCGTCACGCCCTCGTAGATGGCCTGGAGGGACTGGGCGATCTCGGTGGGGGAGACGCCGAGCTGCCGCGCCTTGTCCTGGACGATCTCGACGCGGATGACGCGCGCGGGCTCGTCCCAGTCGAGGATCACGTCCTTGAGGTGCGGGTCGGCGCCGACGATCGTGGCGAGCTTGCGGGCCTGCTCGCGCACGACGTTCGCGTCCGGTCCGGAGACGCGGTACTGCACCGGCCGTCCGACCGGCGGACCGACCTCGAGGTTCTTCACGAAGACGTCGGCGCCCGGCAGCTTCTCGGCACCGAACCTGTCCACCTTCGCCTTGAGGCTGTCGCGGGCCTCGACCGAGGCCGTCTGCACCACGATCTGGCCCATGTAGGGGCCCGAGGTCAGGACGTCGTAGGCGAGGATGAAGCGCGGGGCGCTCTCGCCGATGTAGGAGGTGAAGAACTCCGCCTCCTCCTGCTGCGAGATGAAGTCCTCCAGCTGGCTGATGGCCTCGTCCGTACCGGCGATGGAGCTGTTGCGCGCCATGGTGATGTCGATGATCACCTCGGGCCGGTCCGAGGTCGGGAAGAACTGCTGCTGCACCTGCGTCATCCCCACGACCGCCGCGGCGAAGAGGGCGACCGTGGTGAGGATCGTGATCCACCGGAAGCGCATCGCGAGAAGCAGGGTGCGCTGGAACGTGCGGCGGACGCGGCCGGGAGGCTGGTGCGCGTGCTTCAGCTTCTTGGGCAGCATCGTGACGCCGATCAGAGGTGCGAACAGCACCGCGACGATCCACGAGACGAGGAGCGAGACGGCGATCACCACGAACAGCGAGAAGGTGAACTCACCCGCGTTCGAGTTGTTGAGGCCGATCGGGATGAAGCCCGCCACGGTGACGAGCGTCCCCGACAGCATGGGAAATGCGATGGACGTCCACGCGTAGGAGGCGGCCTTCTCGAGGCTCTCGCCGACCTCCAGCCGCGAGATCATCGTCTCGATGGCGATCATCGCGTCGTCCACCAGAAGGCCGAGGGCGATGATGAGCGCGCCGAGCGAGATGCGCTGCAGCACGATGCCGTACTGCTGCATCACCACGAAGGTGATCGCGAGGACGAGCGGGATGGTCAGCGTCACCACCAGGCCGGCGCGCACACCGAGGCTGATGAAGCTGACGATGAGGACGATGACCACCGCCTCGACCAGAGCCTGGACGAAGTGGCCGACGGCTTCCTCCACCACGTGCGGCTGGTCGGCGACCTGGGAGACGTGGATGCCGACGGGGAGCTCGGCGATGGCGGCGTCGATCTCCCCCTGCAGCGCCTCGCCGAAGTCGAGGATGTTGGCGCCGTCGCGCATGCCGACCGCGAGGCCGATCGCCTCCTCGCCGTTGAAGCGGAAGATCGAATCGGGCGGGTCGACGTAGCCGCGGCGCACCTCGGCGATGTCGGTCAGGCGGAAGAAGCGCCCGTCGACGCGCAGGTTGACCGCCTCGAGGCTGTCCTCGCTGGAGAACTGCCCGCCGACGCGCACCAGCACGCGCTCCGGCCCGGCGTTGATGACGCCCGACTGGACGATGGCGTTCTGGGCCGAGAGCGTGTCGATCACCTCCTGCTGGTCGAGACCGAAGGCGGCGAGCCGGCGCGGCGAGAATTCGAGGAAGATCCGCTCGTCCCGCTCGCCGAACATCTCGATCTTGCCGGCGTCCTTCAGGCCCTGCAGGCGGATGCGCACGTCCTCGACATAGTCGCGCAGCTCACGGTGGGAGAAGCCGTCCGCGGTGAAGGCGTAGAGGTTGCCGAAGACGTCGCCGAAGGTGTCGTTGAATTGGAAGCCGGAGAACTCCTCCGGGAATTCGCCGCGGATGTCGTTCATCATGTTGCGCACGCGCTGCCAGATCCGCGGGATCTCGGAGGCGCGCGTGGTCGGCAGCAGGTCGACGTAGACGACCGCCTGGCCGGGCATGGTGATGGAGCGCGTCACGTCGAGCTCGTCGAGGTCCTCGAGCTCGCGTTCGATGCGGTCGGTGACCTGGTTCAGCGTCTCCTGGACGCTGGCGCCGGGCAGGGCGGCGCCGATCACCATCGTCTTGATGGTGAAGTTCGGGTCCTCGGCGCGGCCGAGGGACATGTACGCCATCGCGCCCGCGATCAGCGAGGCGATCATGAAATACCAGACGAGCGAGCGGTGATGCAGCGCCCAGTCCGAGAGATTGAAACCCTTCACAGTGCCGTCCTCTCGCCGACGACCTCGCCATCCTCCAGGCTGTGGACGCCGCGTGTCACGATTTCGTCGCCTTCCGCCAGACCGCCGGCGAGCTGCGTGCGCGGCCCGAAGGCGTCGCCGAGCTCGACCGGCACCGCCCCGACGCTGCCGCTCGGCCGCTCGACGCGCCACACCATCGCCGCGCCGTCCCGCTCGAAGAGCGCCGATGTCGGGACCGACAGGACGGCATCGGCCTGCGTGCGCAGACGCGCCGAGATGAGCGAGCCGAGGCGGAAGGCCGGCGGCGGATCGTCGAGCGCGATGTGGACGCGGCGGGTGCGGGTGGTGTCCTCCGCGACGGGCTCGATGTAGGCGAGGCGGCCGCCGGTGGTGACGGTGCGCGCCGCCTCGAGCGCGACGGTGAACTGCGCGTCGGCGTCGATGGTGGCAAGGTCCGGCTCGGAGAGATCGACCACGGCCTCGAGCTCCTTGGTGCTCGCGACGCGCACGACCGCCTCGCCTGCCGACACGGTGGCGCCGGGGGAGACCGGTGCCGCGGTGATCACGCCGTGGGCGCTCGCCTTCAGCGTTGCCTTGTCGAGCCGGTCGCGCGCCTGGGCGAGCTGGGCCTTGGCGCGGTCGACCTCGGACTGCGCGACGGCGACCTGCTGGTTGGCGTTGTCGAGGTTGGCCTGGGATTCGACGTCCCGCTCGACGAGCTTTCTGGTCCGCTCGGCATTGTCGCGGGCGGAGACGAACTGCGCCTCGGCCTGGGCAAGGCTCGCCTCGGCCGACCGCGCGGCGGCCTGAAGCTCCTGGGGATCGAGGTGGGCGATGACGTCGCCCTTGTCGACGACGTCGCCGACGTCCACGAGGCGGTCGACCACATGGCCGGTCACCTCGAAGGCGAGGTCCGTCTCGACCTTGGGCTCGACCGTGCCGACCCATGAGATGGTCGAGACCGGGGCGAGGCTGATGATCTCGGAGACGACGGGGCGCGGCGGCGCGGGCGCTGCGGCCTCCTCCTCCTGGCAGGCGGTGAGCGCCAGCGCGAGGGCCGCCAGTGCGGCGAGGGGAGCGGCTCTCATCGGCCGACCTCCGCCGCGACGACCGGCCGGTCGGGATAGAGGAGGCTGGCGCCACGGCCGACCACCGTCTCACCCACGTCGAGTCCCGAGATCACGGTGAAGCTGCCGCTGCCGTAGTGATCCACCTCGATGTCGCGCAGGGCGACGCGCTGCTCCCCGGTGACGACCCAGACGGCGAGGCCGTGCGACGTCGCCGTCAGCGCCGTCCACGGGAGCTGCATCACCTGTCGCGGGGGGAGCGTGATGGTGCCGCGGATGGGGGCGCCGATCTGCACCGCGGGCGAGGGTGTCTCGATGGCGACCTTCACCTCCACCGCGCCGGTCTCCTCGTTGACGAGGGGGGACACCTCCCGGACCGAGCCCGTCATCACGACGTTGGGCCGGTCGATGAGCTGGAGGTCGACGTCGAACGCTTCCTTGGGGTCGATGAAGAGCGAATCCGGAACGTTGAAGACCGCGTCGAGCTGGCCTTGCGGGGCGAGCGAGTAGGCGGCCTCGGCGGCGCTGATCACCTGTCCGACCTCCGCGGTGCGCTGCGTGATGATGGCGTCGACGGGGGCCTTCAGGACGGTGTCGTCGAGGTCGGTCTGGGCCTGCGAGACCTCCGCGCGCGCCTGCTCGACGGCGCTCTGGGCGGCGAGCAGCGTCTGGCGCGCGTCGTCGCGGGTGGCGCGGGTGGTGAAGCCGCGCTCGAGGAGGCGGGCCTGCCGCGTCTCGTCGGCGGTCGCCTCCGACAGGGTCGCCTCCTGAGCGGCGAGGGACGCCTTCGCGGCGTTGAGGCTCTCGCGCTGCTGCGTGTCGTCGATTCTGGCGAGGACGGTGCCGGCCTCGACGCGGTCCCCCTCGTCGAAGTTCACCTCCACCACGCGTCCGCCCTCCCGGAAGGCGGCACTGATCGTCTCGCGGGGGGCGACCTCGCCTGTCGCCTCGTAGCGGGTGGACTGGTCGGTCGACTGAACGGTGATGAACTCGACGGCGAGCGGCGTCTCCGCCAGCGCCGGCGCCAGAGGCAGGGCGAGGAGCGCCGCGGCGACGCCCGCCCGCAGCAGCGCGCCGGCGCCGCGCCTGACGGCCGCGCGGCCGCGAAGCGCTGGCGCAGGGGCGAAACGTTGCCGCAGACGGGACCGCCCGGCGGGGGCGCCCGCGCGGGTCGGTATCGGGAAAACCTGGCTCAAGCTCATTGCTCACCGACGGGTGCGCCGCCGCGCGCGGTCGACCGCGTGCCGGCGCAACGGACTGGAACGGCCGGGCCGCGCCCGACCCCCGGGGGTCAGGGTTGCGGTCACCGGACAGTGCGATTGCGATAAGGTATCGTTCGAGCCCGCATCTAGGATTGCCGGCCGGTAAGGTCAACGGCTGTTGACTTGTGATTTCTCCGCTCGCTTGTATGCAATCCCGGATCACCGGTTGCGCCAGCGAGGAAGGGACAGCGAGTGCAGAGCCGCGGAGCGTCGGAAGCGACGCGAGCCAGGATCCTCGACGTTGCGCAGCAGGCGTTCGCAACGCGGCCCTACGATGCCGTCTCGCTGCGACAAATCGCGCGGGACGTCGGGATCGACGTGGCCCTCGTCCACCGCACCTTCGGCTCCAAGGAGGGGCTCTTCGTCGACGTCATGGAGCATGCGTTCGGGGATTCGCACGCACAGGTCCGTGGGCCGGGCGACCTGAAGGACATTCTCGCCGACACCCTGTTCGAGCGGAACGACAAGGCGGCGCCGAGCCTCGACCGGCTGAACATCGTGCTGCGCTCGTTCTCGCACCCGACGGCGAAGCAGATCATCAGGGATCGCCTGAAGTGCAACATGCTGGACGAGCTGGCGTCCCGCCTGCCGCCGCCGCAGCGCGAACGGGCGGCGGTGCTCATGAGCCTCATGCTCGGGTCGGTGATCCTGCGGAACGTCCTGCAGGTCGACGGGCTCGCCAACGACGACGGCGCCGCCGAGAAGCTGTTCCGCCAGGTGGTCGAGCTTCTCGAGACGCCCTAGCGCGGGCGGTACGGGCGCTGCCTCAGGCGGCGGAGGCCACCTTCGCCATCACCTCGGCGATGGTCACGCCCGTGTGGCGCAGGTGCTGGCGCCAGACCTCGCCCGCCCGGACGCCGTCCCGCGCCTCGAACGCGGCCATCAGCTGCTCGTGCTCGTCCATCGCCTGGTGCCAGCGGTCCTGCGAGACGATCGCCATGTAGCGCCCGCGCTGGGCCCGGCGCAGCAGGCCGGCCCATGTGATCTCCAGCGTCCGGTTGCGCGCCGCCGCGATCACCGCCTCGTGGATCATGCTGTTGCAGTCGAAATACTCGTCGCGGTTCCGGTTGGCATAGTGGGCGCTCATCGCCTCGTGGAGGCGGGCGATGTGGGCCGCGTCGTCCTCGGTCATGCGCGTCGCCGCGAGCTCGGCCGCCAGCCCTTCGAGGCTCGCCAGCACCTCGAAGAGCTCGCGCGCCTCGTCCGGGGTGAAGGCGAGGACGCGTGCGCCGCGGTTCTGCGAGATCTCGATCAGCCCGTCGATCTCAAGGAGCTTGAGCGCCTCGCGCATCGGGGTCCGGGAGACGTTCAGCCGCGCGCACAAAGTGCGCTCGACGATGCGCGACCCGGGCGCGAGGTCGCCCTTGATGATCATGTTGCGCAGTTCGTTCAGAACCCGCTGCGCGGCGGGCATTCCGTCCATCGCCGGGGTAGCGTGGGCGAGAGGGGCGACAGTGGCTTCGGCGGCTTCGGACATGGACAACGCGGCCTCCGTTAGGTTGCGATCCGCGCGGTTGCAGCATGCGCGGCATGGTAGCGGATACGCCCGGTCTGGGACTTATCAAAAACTCATTGCAGGCAAACTTTAGATTATGGGGGCGACGGAATGCCAGCGGTTAAGCGACTTCGGAAGTCAACTATCACCACTCCTCTGGTACATCTTCACCTTGAAATGCGACCGCGATACACTCCGACCCCCGCCATTCTCGCCCTTGCCGCGAGTCTGGCCGGATCGGGCCACGGTGCGGAGCGCGTTCCGCCGCCGGAGGTTGTGCTGCACTTGTGGGTAGCCGACCGCCGCGGCAGCGAGGCTGAGGCGCGAGAGCGAGTCGGGAGGGCGCGGCGTCTGAACGTGAGTGGCGGGCCGCCTCGTCACGGCCGGGACTCGCCGAGGAGGCGCTCGGTGAGGGAGGCGAGGGCGAGGGCGGCGGCGCCACGGGCCCAGACCATGTCGCCCCAGGCGTTGATCTCGATCTTCGGCGGCATCCGGCCCGTCCGGCTCGTCAGCGACTGGACCTCGGCCAGCACGGCGTCGGCGTAGAGGAAGTCGAACCGCATTTCCCCTCCCGACAGGATGATGAGGTGAGGGTCGAAGAGCTCGGTCACGTTGGCCAGCCCGACCGCCAGGTACCGCCCCGCCCGGTTGAAGATCGACATGGCGGCGCTGTGGCCGGCCTTCGCCTCGGCGTAGAGCGTCTCGAGGAGGGCGCGGGCGCTGCCCGCGGTGTCGCGGTTCCAGTGAAGCGCCGTCTGCGCCTCGCGCACGAGCGCGTAGTCGGCGACGTAGGCCTCGAGGCAGCCCCGGCTGCCGCAGCGGCAAAGGGCCCCGTCGAGCTGCACCTTGGTGTGGCCGAGCTCCATGCCGAGGCCGGTGCCGCCACGGAAGACGCGGTTGCCGAGCACCAGCCCCATCCCGACCCCGTTCTCGATCGTGACGACCGCGAAGTCGGTGCGCGAGCGCCCGGCGCCGAACCACAATTCGGCGAGGGCGAGGAGGTTGGCGTCGTTGTCGACCGCGACGGGGAGGCCGAGACGCGTCTCGAGCGCCTCGCGCAGCGGAGCGTTGCGCTCGGTCAGGAGCGGCGACCAGAGCGCCACGCCCGCCGCATGATCGACGACCCCCGGCAGTCCGAGCCCGACCCAGGCGAGATCGCCGGGTACCATTCCGGCTTCCGTCAGCGCCCGGTGCAGCAGCGTTTCCGCCTCGTCGAGCGTCGCGGCGAGGGGCTGGCGGTGCGCCGCAGACGGCATCGTCGCCTCGGCGATGATGGCGCCCGCGAAGTCGATGATGACGGCGGTGTGGGTATCGTCGGTGAGCTTGATGCCGGCGACCTTGTGAATGTCGGGCGAGACCGCCAGGGAGACCGGGGGGCGGCCGCGTGCGGCCTCGCGCGGGGCGTCGATCTCGCGCACGAGCCCGGCCTCGATCAGCTCGGCAGAGACGGAGGTGACCGACGCGGGCGAGCAGTCGAGCCAGCGCGCGAGGTCGGCGCGGCTCGACGCCCCGGCGGCGCGCAGGCACTCGAAGAGCCGTTGTCTGAGCGGCCGCGTCTCGGTCACCGTCGGCAGCAGGGGGCCGCACCCGGACCGGAGCATTTCGGTTGTTTCGTCGCTCAGCATACATTCAGCGGATAAAGCAAAGAAGGTGCCCTATCATGCCCTTATGCGCGAGTTATGCCAGCACTAACGCATTTTGTGCGACCGCGAAGTGCATTTCGCAATCGCACATGAATTTTTAATTTGCGGACTGAATTAATTATGCGAACATGCGATTAAACCGAATGCGGATTCGCCCGGGCGAGAACAGCCCGGCGGAGGGAGGAAACGGTGACGAGAAAGATCATTCTGGCCGCGGCTCTGGCTGCGGGCATGTGCAGCTCCGCGTTGGCGCAGGACCTCACCGTCGGCGTGAGCTGGTCCAACTTTCAGGAAGAGCGCTGGAAGACCGACGAGTCGGCGATCAAGGCGGCGCTCGACGAGGCCGGCGCCGCCTACGTCTCGACCGATGCGCAGTCCTCCTCCGCCAAGCAGCTATCGGACGTGGAGAGCCTCATCGCGCAGGGCGTCGATGCGCTGATCATCCTGGCGCAGGACGCGCAGGCCATCCGCCCGGCTGTCCAGGCCGCGGCTGACGCGGGTCTTCCCGTCGTCGGCTACGACCGCCTGATCGACGATCCGCGCGCCTTCTACCTCACCTTCGACAACGTCGAGGTCGGCCGCATGCAGGCTCGCGCCGTGTTCGAGGAGGTGCCGGAAGGCAACTACGTGATGATCAAGGGATCGCCGACCGACCCGAATGCGGACTTCCTCCGCGGCGGCCAGCAGGAGGTGCTGCAGGACGCGATCGACGCCGGCAAGATCAAGATCGTCGGCGAAGCCTACACCGACGGCTGGCTCCCCGCGAACGCGCAGCGCAACATGGAGCAGCTCCTCACCGCGCAGGACAACAACGTCGACGCGGTGGTCGCGTCCAATGACGGCACCGCGGGCGGCGCGGTCGCGGCGCTGACCGCACAGGGCATGGACGGCATCCCCGTCTCCGGCCAGGACGCCGACCATGCCGCGCTGAACCGCATCGCGCAGGGCATCCAGACGGTCTCGGTCTGGAAGGACTCGCGCGATCTCGGCCGCGAGGCGGCCCAGATCGCCCTCGAACTCGCCAACGGAACCGAGATGAGCGCGATCGAGGGCGCGGTGCAGTGGGAGTCCCCCGGCGGCAACACGCTGTGGGCGAAGTTCCTCGAGCCGCTCCCCATCACGGAGAAGAACCTCGAGGCCGTGGTCGACGCGGGGTGGATCACCAAGGACGAGCTCTGCCAGGGCGTGTCGAACGGCCCGGCGCCCTGCAACTGACGGCACTCGCGCCGCCGCACGGCGCGGCGGCGCATCGATCCGCTCCCCTGGCCGGACGTGAAGCATGACCGACACCGCTGAAAGCGCGCCGATCGCTCCGCCTCGACGGAGCCTCGTTCAATCCCTCGAGGTGGACCTGCGCCTCCTCGGCATGATCGGCGCCTTCGTCGTCCTTTGCGTCGTGTTCGACGTGTTCACGGACGGGCGCTTCCTCACCCCGCGCAACATCTTCAACCTGACGATCCAGACGGTGTCGGTCGCCATCATGGCGACCGGGATGGTGTTCGTGATCGTCACGCGCAACATCGACCTGTCGGTCGGATCGCTGCTGGCAACCTGCTCGGCGATCATGGCGGTGACGCAGACCTGGGTGCTGCCGGACCTGCTGGGCTTCGGGTTCGGCAATCCGATGACCTGGATCGTCACCATCGTCGTCGGCCTCGTCTGCGGCACGGCGATCGGCGCGTTCCAGGGGTGGCTGGTCGGCTATCTCGCCATACCGGCGTTCATCGTGACGCTCGGCGGGCTGCTCGTCTGGCGCAACGTCGCCTGGTACATCACCGACGGGCAGACGATCGGCCCGCTGGACGACGTCTTCCGCATGTTCGGCGGCATCACCGGCACCATCGGCGTGGACGCCTCGTGGGCGATGGCGGCGGTGGCCTCGGTCGCGGCGGTGGCGATCCTGTTGATGGGCCGGCGCGCCAAGATCGCCCACGGCTTCCCGGTGAAGCCGATCTGGGCCGAGCTCTTCATGGCGCTGGTGGCGATCGGGGCGATCTTCGGCTTCGTGGCGGTGCTCAACGCCTATGAGATCCCGGCCGCCGCGGTGCGCCGCATGTTCCGCGCACGCGGCGAGGAGGTGCCGGACGGGTTCACCGCCGGCTACGGGCTGCCGATCTCGGTGCTGCTCCTGATCGGCATTGCCATCGCGATGACGGTCGTCGCGCGCCGCACCCGGCTCGGCCGCTACATCTTCGCCACCGGCGGCAATCCGGACGCGGCGGAGCTGTCGGGCATCAACACGCGCCTCCTCACGGTGAAGGTGTTCGCCCTGATGGGCGCGCTCTGCGCCATCTCGGCCGTGGTCGCGTCGGCCCGGCTGTCATTCCACTCCAACGACATCGGCACGCTGGACGAGCTTCGCGTCATCGCGGCGGCGGTAATCGGCGGCACGGCGCTGTCGGGCGGAGTGGGGACGATCTACGGCGCCATTCTCGGCGCGCTCATCATGCAGTCGCTGCAGTCGGGCATGGCGATGGTGGGCGTGGACGCCCCGTTCCAGAACATCGTCGTCGGCACCGTCCTCGTCGTCGCCGTCCTGATCGACATCATCTACCGCCGCCGGATGGGAATGAAGTGATGGACAGTCCCCGCACCGACACCCCGCTGGTGGAGATGGACAACATCTGCCTGGCGTTCGGCGGCGTCCACGCCGTCGACCACGTGTCCCTCAAGCTGTACCCGGGCGAGGTGCTCGGCCTTCTCGGACACAACGGCGCCGGCAAGTCGACGCTGATCAAGATCCTCTCCGGCGCCTACCGGATGGACTCCGGCGCGATCCGGATCAACGGCCAGGACGCCCGCATCGAGAGCCCGCGCGACGCCCGCCGCCAAAACATCGAGACGATCTACCAGACGCTGGCGCTCGCCGATAACCTCGACGCCACCGCAAACCTCTTCCTCGGGCGCGAACTGATCACGCCGCTCGGCTTCATCGACGATGCGAGGATGGAGGCGGAGACGCGCAAGATCATGGCGCGGCTCAACCCGAATTTCCGCCGGCTGTCGGAGCCGGTGGCGGCCCTGTCGGGCGGGCAGCGGCAGTCGGTGGCGATCGCCCGCGCGGTCTACTTCAACGCCAAAATCCTCATCATGGACGAGCCGACCGCCGCGCTCGGGGTCCACGAGACGCAGATGGTCGCCGAGCTCATCCAGGAGCTGAAGCGGCAGGGCCTCGGCATCATCCTCATCAGCCACGACACCCGCGAGATGATGAGCCTGTGCGACCGCGTGTCCGTCATGAAGAACGGCAAGGTCGTCGGCACGGAACGCGTCGAGGACGTCACCGAGGACGACATCCTGTCGATGATCATCCTCGGCAAGAACCCGCGCGAGACCTCGCCCGAGGCCGCGTGAGCCTGCGCCGGCCCGCGCCCGGCACCCTCCCATCGGCTCCCCGGAGCCGGCGAACACGCCCCGCGGCGCCTGCCGCAAAGACGCTCGAGAGCGAACATGTCGTATTTTGAGGGCATTGCGCCCGTCCGTTACGCCGGTCCCGAGGGGGACGGCGATCTCGCCTTCCGTCACTACGACCCCAGCGAGGTGGTCGCCGGAAAGACGCTGGAGGAGCACCTGCGCTTCGCCGTCGCCTACTGGCACTCCTTCGCCTGGCCGGGCGGCGATCCGTTCGGCGGCCAGACCTTCGACCGGCCCTGGTTCGGCGACACGATGGAGCACGCCCGGGCGAAGGCCGACGCGGCCTTCGACCTCTTCGAGATCCTGGGCGTCCCGTACTTCTGCTTCCATGACGCGGACGTCCGGCCGGAGGGGGCGAGCTTCGCCGAGTCGAAGCGCAATTTCGACGAGATCGTCGACCTCTTCGCCCGTAAGATGGAGGGGTCGAAGGTCCGCCTCCTGTGGGGGACGGCGAACCTCTTCTCCAGCCGCCGCTTCATGTCCGGCGCGGCGACCAACCCGGACCCGGAGGTGTTCGCCTACGCCGCCGCGACGATCAAGGCCTGCATGGACGCGACCCACCAGCTCGGCGGCCAGAACTACGTCCTGTGGGGCGGGCGCGAGGGTTACGAGACGCTGCTCAACACCGACCTCGGCCGCGAGCTCGACAACATGGCGCGGATGCTGTCCCTCGTCGTCGACTACAAGCACAAGATCGGCTTCAAGGGCACGATCCTCGTCGAGCCGAAGCCGCAGGAGCCGACCAAGCACCAGTACGACTACGATGTCGCCACCTGCTACGGCTTCCTGAAGAAATACGGCCTCGAGGACGAGGTGAAGCTCAACATCGAGCAGGGCCACGCGATCCTCGCCGGGCACTCGTTCGAGCACGAGCTGGCGATGGCGCGCACGCTCGGCGTCCTCGGCTCCATCGACATGAACCGCAACGACTACCAGTCCGGCTGGGACACCGACCAGTTCCCGAACTCGGTGCCGGAGGTGGCGCTCGCCTACTACGAGGTGCTGAAGGGCGGCGGCTTCACGACGGGCGGCACGAACTTCGACGCCAAGCTGCGCCGCCAGTCGCTGGACGCGAAGGATCTCGTCGCGGCGCACGTCGGCGCGATGGACGTGTGCGCGCGCGGCCTGAAGGCGGCCGCGGCGATGCTGGAGGACGGCGGGCTCGAAGCGGCCCGGGCGGACCGCTACGCCGGTTGGGACGCGGCCGGCGACCTCGTGTCGGGCAGTCTCGAGGACATCGCCGCGCGCGTGGTGGACCGCGGGATCGAGCCGCAGCCGCGGTCCGGCCGGCAGGAGATTCTGGAGAACTACGTGAATCGATTCGTGTGACCGGACGCGCCGCACCCCTCGGGGAGGGACGCGGCGCGATAGCTGCGGGCGGCCGGGCGTCAGGCCAGGATGACGTCGCTCACCGCGAGGTTGTCGATCAGGCCGTCGGCGACGAAGCCCCAGGTCCGGACCGTGTCCGGGTCGACCTGGCTTGTCGACGAGTTGTTGGTGATCACGTAGGTGTCGCCCTCGTGCGAGGCGATCTCGGCGTTCCAGATGTCCCGGATCGTGGCGAGGGTCGTCACCTCGACGGACCAGCCGTCGACCCGCTGCGAGCTGTCGTTGATCACCTCGCCGTCGGCCACGAAGCCGCCGGTCCAGGTCTGGCGCACGACGAGATCGGAGTAGACGCCGTCGCCGTTGGTGTCGGCGGGATTGTCGTTGCCCTCGTCCGGGTCGGTGATCACCGTCACGTCGCTGACGTCGAGACCGGCGGCGATGCCGTCGGCGACGAAGCCCCAGCCCATGTCGGCGCCCGGGTTGACCGTCCCGCTCGTCGAGATGTTGCCGATCACGTAGGTGTCGCCTGTGTGCGACAGGATCTTGGAGTTCCAGATGTCGGTGATGGTCGCGCTCGTGTTGACCTCGACCGTCCACCCGTCGATCTGGCCGTTGCTGTCGTTGTTGACGTGGCCGTCGGCGATGAAGCCGCCCGCCCAGGTCTCGCGAACGCCGATGTCGGCGAAGATCCCGTCGCCGTTGGTGTCGGGGTTCTCCTCCACCGGATTCCCGCCGCCTCCGCCGCCGGTCGCGTCGTTGTCGCGGATCGTGATGATCGCCTCGCCGTTCGTCAGGATGCCGCCGTCGGCGTTGGCGAGGAGGATGGAGAACGTCTCGTCGTCCTCCGCGACCGTGTCGGCGACGACCTCGACCGTCAGCGAGGCCGAGGTCTCGCCCGGCGCGAAGACGAGGGTGCCGTTCGCCGCCACGTAGTCCTCGCCCGCGATGGCGGTGCCGTCGGCCGTCATCCAGTCGACGAGGACGGTGCCGGATGAGGGCTCGGACAGGCTGACGCTGACTGTGACCTCGGTGGTGGTGGAGACCGTGCCGTCACCGCCGGAGAGCTCGTCGCCGAGGGACGGCTCGAGCGCGGTGACCTTCTCGTCGATCACGGTGGTCCAGTCGTTCTCGAGGATGCCGCCGGTGTCGCCCGAGTTGGGGTTCCAGGACCAGTAGGTGTAGCTGAGGCCGTTCTCGGTCAGGTAGGGGATGAACTTCTCCATCCAGAGAAGGTCCTTCGGGTCCTCGAAGCGGGAGCCGAACTCGCCGACGAGGATCGGGGCGGTGTCGTCCTGCGCGATGTAGCCGAAGTAGTAGTCCCAGACGTCGGTCAGGTTCTCGGGATAGTTCGGGTCGTTGAACCAGGGCTGGGCGTAGATCGAGTTCGGGTAGACGTGCGGCGAGTAGACGAGCTTGTCCGTCTCGTCGAGGCGGATCGGCGCGCTTTCGACGCCGCGCAGGTCGCCGCCCCACCAGAAGCCCTCGGCGATGCCCTCGACCAGAACGAGGACCTCCGGGTTGATCTCGTGGATCGCGTCGATGGCGTCCTCGGCGCCGAGGCGCCAGTCGGTCGCCGGATCACCCGAGCCCCAGGTCGCCGCGAACGGCTCGCCCGAGAGGTCGAAGCCGACGACGGTCGGGTTGTCCTGGTAGCGCGCGGTGAGCGTCTCCCAGTCGGCGACCCACTCCTCGTGCGTGTAGCCTTCGCCGTACCACAGGCCATTGGAGGAGGGGCCGTCGCCGGCGGCGTTGCGGTGATTGTCGAGAATGATGCGGATGCCGATCTCGCCGGCATAGTCGATGATCTTGTCGAACACTTCGATGGAGCTGAGGCCGGCGAGGTCCGGGTTCACCGAATAGTTGATGTTCGTCGGCGTCGCGCCGTCGCGCAGCATGTCGTTGGAGAAGGGCAGGCGGATCGCGTTGAACCCGACCTCCTTCATCTGGTCCATCATGTCCTGGTAGCTGCGCACGTGGAGGCCGTCGGGGGCCTTGCGCGTGGTCTCGCCGCCAAACCAGTTCACGCCGGTGATGCGCACGACGTTGCCGTCGGAGTCGATGATGTCCGAGCCGCTGGTGGAGAACCAGCCGTCGGCCGCCGGACCCGAGGACGGGTTGCCCTCGTCGACGCTGATCGCCGTCTCGATGGCGATCTCCGGCAGGGTCGGCGGCGCGTCGTTGGCGCGGATCGTGACCGTGCCGGTGCCGTCGGCGATGGTGAGGCCGTCCGCGTCGGAGAGGACGACGGAGAAGGACTCGTCACCTTCCTCGACGGCGTCGTCGACGATCTGGACCGTGACGGTGGCCTCGGTCTCGCCGGCGGCGAAGGTGAGGGTGCCGGAGGCGGGCAGGAAGTCGCTGGCGTCGGCGGTGCCGGCGGCGGTCGCGAAGGCGACGCTGGTCGCCTCGGTCGTCGCCTCGCTCAGGGTGACGTGGAGCGTGGCGGTGCCGCTGTCCTCGTCGACCACGACGTCGCCGATCGACACGTCCGGAACGACGGGGGCGGGCGGGTCGTCGCCCTCGGTGACGAACTCGATGTCGCCGATGGTGCCACCGACGCCGCCATGGCGCACGATGAAGCCGATATCCACGGTGCCGCCCGGATTGATGGTGGCGTTCCAGGGCATGCTCTGCACGACGTAGGTGTCGCCGCTGTGCGAGAGGATGGTCGCGCCCCAGATGTCCGAGATCCGCGCGGTGGAGGTGAAGGTCACCTGCCAGCCAGTGATGGCTTCGGTGCCGTCGTTGGTCACCCGGATCAGGCCCTGGAAGCCTGTGCTCCACGAGTTCGTGAGCTGGTAGTCGACGTCGGTCACAAGGGGCTCCACTGAGAACGAGGTTGCGCAGTACCCCTGTCAGGTGTGTGGGTACGCGTAATGGTAGAATATTGGCAGAAATGTGTTCGGGCCGCGAGCAATTTAGAGGCGCCTGTTTTGCCGGAATCCTCACACATGATGCGAACCCCCGCGCCTGTGCGACGCGCTCGGCGGATTCGCGGCTGATTCGCTCCAGGTCCCGCCTAAGGCGAAAATTGCAGCTTCGACGTAGCCTTCGGCGCCCGTCCCGGTGTCGGCGACCGCGCCGTGGTGCGCCTCGCTCGGGCCGGATGTGGCGGGTGCGCCAGACCTGCCTTCTAATCGCCTCTAAGACGCCAGATTTCAAGAATGTGATTATTGAAACATGGCAATGAACATCACGAAGCCGTGACGCGAGTGCACACGTTTTGCGGAAAGCGGCAGTAAATTTAGCAACTTCCTCTCGAGTGCAGACGTGATCGAGCTAGCGATGAGTTGATGGCCTTCAGACACAATCCTGCCGGAAGCTAGGTCTAAACAACGTATACATAAGTACAAAGGCGCCACAGTTATTAGAGCGCAGCACCGCCGTGGGGCGGGGAGTCGTCGAATGGCGGCTTCCGGTCACGGCGGTGAATTAGTTGAGGGAATGCCATGTCTACTCCGTTCGGCTCCGTATTCTGCGACGCTGGCCCCAAAAAGCTTAGGTGGCGCAAGGGCAAAGGGCGGGGAGACAGGCCGGTCCACCCTCATTTCCTGAAGGCACGACGGCTTCGGTCGAGGGAGAGTGCCACCGCCCCGCCGACCGGCTTCGACATCGAAGCCCTCGAACCGCGCTACCTGCTCTCCGCCGATATCGCCCCGCTCAACCTCGACATGGGCGACCTCGGCAACAACCTCTCCCTCCACTACGACAACCTCACACAGTTCCTGCACGTCACCGACCGCACCTCCGGTATCGAGGTGGCGGCCCAGTCGATGGAGCGGGTCGGCGTCGTCTCCGTGCTCGGCACGTCCGACGACGACACGCTCGAGATCGACTTCTCGGACGGCTTCGTCACGCCGGTCACGTTCTCCGGTGGTGCGGGGGAGGATGTGCTGACCGTCGACGGGAGGCTGGACGGCGTGCGCCTCGCGACCGACAGCACCGGGCACGGGACGCTCGACCTGGCCGGAGGCGGCGACGCGCTCGCCGTCACGCTGGGCGGAGTGGAGCGTGTCGACGATCAGACCACCGCCGGCAGCCGCATCTTCGCCGACACCAGCGTCGCGGGTCACGCCCTGTCACTGATGGGGATCGAGGACGGCGTCGGCGTCCGCGCGCCCGGCCTGATCGACTTCGACGCGTCCGGACCCGGCGGCGACCTCACGCTCGAGGCCGGCGCGGGCGCGGACACGATCGCCCTCGGCGCCCTCGACGAGGTGACCGCGGCGCGCGTGACCATCTCGGGCGGCGCGGGGCACGATGTGCTGACGGGACCGCCCGTCGATACGACCTGGACGGTGGACGGGGCCGACACCGGCACGGTCGCGGGCAGCGCGTTCGTCGGGGTCGAGTCGCTCGTCGGCGCGGCGGACAACGAGGACGTCTTCGTCGTCGGCGCAACCGGATCGCTGACCGGTGGGCTGGACGGGGGCGATGGCGGCTACGACGTTATGGTCTTCGACGGCGGGACCTTCGACAGCGTCGTCTACACCGCGACGGGCCCGACCTCCGGCACCGTCAACCGGGACGGGGTGGTCCTCGTCTACGACGGCCTGGAACCCATCACGGACAACACGAACACCACCGACCGCGTCATCGACCTGTCGGGGATGAGCGATACCGCGACGCTGTCCCAGGACGGCGGCACGCTGACGATCGCCTCGACCGATCCGTTCGAGATCATCACGTTCGAGAGCGTCGAGTTCGCGGTGCCCTCGTCGAGCCTCACGATCAACCTCGGCGAGGACGAGGGCATTCCGTTCCTGTCGCGCGACCGGCTGACGATCGAGGACGTGAACCTCGGGAGCGCATCGCTCATCGTCAACGGCGAGGACGGCGACGACGTGGTGATCGTCGAGGGCAACCTCGTCACGACCAGCACGGTCACCGTCAATTCAGAGGAAATCGAGGTCTCCGGGTCGATCACCGCGTCCGCCATCACCCTCAACGCCGTGGCGGAGGACGACGGCGCGATCGACACGATGGGGCTCATCCCCGACCCGGTCCTGCAGGGGCTCTTCGTGGCCCTGCCGACGGCGCGCATCGAGGTCAGCGGCGTGCTGACCTCCACCGGCGTCGTCGATCTGAACGCGTCGGCGACGACCGCACCGACCGTGACGCCGAGCGATCTCGGCGCATCGCTGGACGCCTCGCTGCTGACCCTGCTGCCGACCGCCGAGATCGCCCTCGACGGGGCGAGCATCAGCGGCGCGGACGTGACGATGGATGCCGGCGTCACCATCGACGCCTCCTTCGCGGACGCGGCGGACGGGGACGACACGTCCGACGCCTCGGCCGACGCGGCGGCGACCGTCGTCGTCGTGGGCGGCGGAGCGGAGGTCACGGCGGCGGGCGCGACGACCATCTCCGCGTCGGGCGCGGTGGCGCTGACTGCGACGAGCGACATCGAGGTCGAAACGCGGGCGGACGGCAGCGCGGAGGCGAGCGCGGTCGGCGCGACGCTCGCGGTGACCGAAGTCAGCACCGACACGCGCGTCGCCCTCGCCGGCAGCACCTCGATCGGCGCCAATGGCGGAGACGGCCCCGACTCCATCACCCTGAGCGCGACCCTGACGTCGGACGTCTCGACCACGTCGCTCTCCACGCAGGGCGGAGCGGACGATGCCGGCGGGGCGAGCCAGAGCAACCAGCGGCTCGAGGATCCGAACCAGGACGGCGACGTCGGCGACCGCGCGCAGACGGCGGACGGCAACGTCGGCTTCGCCGCCGCGGTCGCGATCTCCGACTACCGCCCGACAACGTCCGTCGTCCTCGACACGGACGGGGCGGTCGCGACCGACGGCGCGCTCGAAATGACCGCGATGTCGAGCGACGCGGTGGCGACGACGGCCGACGGCAGCACGACGGAGGCGGGCACCGGCGTCGGCATCGCCGTGGGGCTCCAGACCATCGCGTCCAGCGTGACCATAGACCTCTTCGACGGCGGCACCATCGCGGCCGGCGGCGGCGTCTCGCTCGACGCGGCGATGGACGCCGGCAACTCCTTCTCGCTGACGGCGACGTCCGGCACCGGCGACGACGCGAGCACCAGCATCGCCGGCGCGTTGTCGATCCATTCGGTGTCGAGTGTCGTTGCGGCGCGCGTCTCCGACGGGGGTGGCGGCGGGGTAGACCTCGGCGGTGCGGACCTGACGCTGAACGCCGAGGCGGAGACCGACGTCTCGACCGCCGCGGTCCCGCGCGAGGACGCCGAGAGCGGCACGGCCTTCGGGATCGGCGCCTCGGTGGCGCTGACGATCCTCGACACGCTCACGATCGCCGAGATCGCCGACGGCGCGGGCGTCACCGGCGCAGGCGACGTTACGCTGAACGCCGAGTCAATACACGACGCGACGACGACGGCGTCGGGACCTGCTGAAGGCGGGGACGTGGTCGCGACGCCGGTGGCGGCGATCACCATCAACACGAACACGACGACGGCGCTGATCGGCACCGGCGACCCGCTGTCCGGCGGCGAGATCAGCGTCATGTCGCGCCAGGACGGCGACACGCTGTCCCGCGCGACGGGCGATGCGGAAGGGGCGGACGCGGCGATCGGCGCCTCGCTCGCGATGGTGCTCAACGACGAGGGCAACTCCGCCTCGCTGATGCGCGATGCGACGGCGACGGGCGCGCTCTCCATCGTCTCGACCGGGCTGGTGCGCAGCCGTGCCCTGTCGAGCGCCAGCGCGGCCGGCGACAGCGACAGCGGCTCGTCCGGCGACGTCAACGCCGCCAACCAGGACCAGCAGGATTTCGCCAACGATCAGGCCGACGCGCGCGGCGGGTCGTCCTCCTCGCAGACCCAGACGCCGGACGCCTCCACCAGCGAGGGCCAGCTCGCGCTCGCCGCGGCGGTGGCGATCGACCTCGTCGACAGTGCGACCGTGGCCGAGATCGGCGACGGCGTGGCCGTCGTCTCGGCGGGTGCCGTCACCGTCCGCGCGATCTCCAACAAGGACAGCGCCGCCGATGCCGACGCCAGCGCGGCGAACGGCGGAGCCGGCTCGGTCGGCGTCGCTGTCGCGATCAACGAGGGCAAGGTCCACAACGAGGCGCTGGTGGGAGAAGGCGCCAGCGTCTCCGCCACCGACGTGAGCGTCGAGGCGGAGATGGCGCAGCGGAACCTGCGCGTCTCGGCCACCGACGTGCCGGTCGTGGACATTGCCGCGAACACCGTCTTCCTCGGCCCCGGCACCGGGATCGCGACCGGCGACGCGCTCGTCTACGGCGACGGCGGCGGGACCGCGATCGGCGGCCTGTCCGACGGGGCGACCTACTACGCGATCGCGCTCGGCGGCGGCCTCTTCCAGCTCGCATCGAGCGAGATGGACGCTGGCGACGGCGAGGAGATCGACCTCACCTCCACCGGCGCAGGCACCGGCCATACGCTCACCGATACCGGGATGGAGGACTTCGACTTCGACCCCGCCAGCGACGCATTGCGCCTGATCATCAACGGCGGAGACGCGCTGAGGACGGGCGATGCGCTGGTCTATCGCGAGGCCGGCGGCGATCCCATCGGCGGCCTGACGAACGGCGAGACCTATTTCGCCATCGTCGACGACGACGGCGCGATCAGCCTCGCGGGGAGCCTCGAGGGCGCGTTGGCGGGCGAGGCGGTGACGCTCACGTCCGCCGGTGGCGGCAACGGCAACCGCCTCGCCGACAGGATGCATCGCTCGGTCGCGGGGGCGACGTCGGGAGCGAGCGGCGGCAATCTCGGCCTCGCCGGTGCCGTCGCCATCGACCTCGGCGAGAGCGGGCACCTCGCCCGGCTCGCGGGCGAGGCGGACGCGTCCGGTGCGGTGGTCGTGGAAGCCACGGGCCGCAGCGACGCCCGCGCCCTAGCCGATGCCGCGCAGGACGAGACCGACGACACCTCCGTCGGCGCCGGCGCGTCCGTCGCGACGACCATCACCGATCACCTCACGGTCGCCGAGATCACCGGCAGCGGTGCGCTCGGTGGCAGTCCCACCGACGTCACTGTGCGCGCGAGCGGCGTCTACGATGCGCTCACCCGCGCTAACGGCGGGGCGGAGGGCGGCACCGCGCTCACCCCCGTTGCGGCGATCGCGATCCTGCGCGCCCAGACCGATGCGCTCGTCGACGCGACGGATCCGATCAGCGCCAGCGGGAACGTCCTCGTGCGCGCCAACCACACGACCTCGGTCGACACCGACGCCGTCGGCGAGAGCACGGGCGACGACGCGGCCGTCGGCGTCTCCCTCGCGCTGACGTCGCGCGACGACATCGCCAACGCGCGGCTTGCCAGCGACACCACCGCAGACGCCGTGACGGTCCACGTCCTCGGCGCCATCGACGCCGACACCGGCGCGGAGGCGTCCGCCGGCGGCTCGGAGCAGGAGGGCGACGCGCCCGACACCGTCGACCAGCGCGGCGAAGGCGCGCTCGGCGCGGCCAACGGCGACGCCGCCTCGCGGCGCACTTCGGGAACGGGCTCGTCCACCACATCCGTCCCCGACGCGGAGACGGCGGACGGACCGGTCAGCGTGGCGGCGGCAATCGCGCTCGACCTCGGGACGGTGGCGCTGACGGCCGAGTCGGTGGACGCCGACATCGTCGCCGACGCGCCCGTGCGCGTCCTCTCGCGCAGCAACGTGGACGGCGCGGCCGATGCGTCGGGCGAGGCCGTCAGCGACGGCGGCTCCGCGACGGTCGGCGCGGCGGTCGCCATCGTCTCCGGCCCGGTGACGAGCACGGCGCGCGTCTCCGGCGGGAGCGTCATGGCATCGGGGCTCGTGGTGCGCGCGGCAACCTTCCCCGCGAGCGGGGACGACACGCACACCTTCACTGCCGAGGCGACCTCCGGCGCCAGCGACGGCGACGTGGGCGTCGCCGGCTCGTTCGCCCTCGTCCGTCCCACGGTGACGACGGCGGCCGGGATCACCGACGGAACCAGCGTCACCCTGTCCGGCCCCGACCCGTTCGTGGTGCGCGCGCAGCCGGATGTCTCGACCTCCGCGATCGCCGACGCGGCGCAGTCCGGCGGCGACACCTTCGGCCTCGGCGCCTCGTTCGCGATCGACGCTTCCAACACGGCAACGACCGCGACCGTCGGCGACGACGTCACGGTGACGGGGGCCGAGGTCGCGCGTGTCGACGCGTTCGCGGGTCATCAGGCACTCGCGCAGGCGCGCGGCGGGGTCGAGGGCGGCACCGCCATCACCCCGGTCGTTGCGGTGACCAGCGTGGTCAATACCGCGGCCGCCGCCATCGCGCAGACGGCGAGCCTCGAGAGCGACGGCGACGTGACCGTGCGCACCGTGCTCACCGCCGACACGAAGGCCGACGCCGAGGGGAGCGCGGACGCCGAAGACGCCGCCATCGGCACCGTCCTCGGCCTCGCCATCGTTGAGGACAGCGGCAGCGCGCTGATCGAAGGCGGCGTGGTGAGCGGGGGCGACGTCCTCGTCCAGACGAACATGGTGACGTCGGCGCGGAGCCGGGCCGTCGCCAGCGCGACGGGTGCGCCCGAAGAGGGCGGCGGCGGAGCGGACGTCCAGTCCCAGGTCGACGGCCAGGTGACGAACGCGAATGCGGAGGGCGGCACCAGCGCGTCCTCCCCGGACACCTCCACCTCCGACGGTGCGGTCACCGTCGCCGCGGCGGTCGGCATCACGCTCTTCCAGTCCTCCGCGCTCGCGGCGATCCGCGGTGTCTCCGGCACGCCGGCGAGCGTCGAGGCGGATGGAGCGGTGGACGTGCGCGGCCTTCAGCACGCGGACGCCGCCGCCGTCGCCGACGCCAGCGCGGCCGACGAGACCGACGGCACCACCATCGCGGCCGCGGTCGCGGTCAGCGACTCGACGCTGAACAACGTCGCCCTCATCGAGGAGGCAGACGTCACGGCGGACGACGTGACCGTGAGCGCCCGTGCGCCGGCACGCACCGTGTCGATCTCGCCCACGAGCGGTCCCGTCGTGGACCTCGGCGACGACACGATCTTCGTCGGTTTCCCGTCCACGCCGTTCACCACCGGCGAAGAGGTCACCTACGACGCCGGCGCCGGCTCGGCCATCGGCGGACTGACGGACGGCGAAACCTATTTCGTGGTCCTCGAGGGCGACGGGCGGATCGGCCTGGCGCAGGACGCGAATGCTGCGGCCGACGGCGAGACGATCGACCTGACGAGCGTCGGGACGGGCAGCGAGCACGTCCTGGTCCGCGGGGCCGTCGATGCCGGCGATCCGGAGGCCAACGCCCCGGCTGACGTCACCTTCGACCCCGGCGCCGACGGGACGTTCATCCCGCTCCCCAACGAGATGGGACTGATGACGGGTGATCCCGTCACCTACCAGACCACCGGAAACGCCATCGGCGGACTGACGGACGGGAACGAGTATTACGCCATCGTCGAGAACGGGCGCCTGCGCCTCGCGGCGAGCCAGGCCGACGCCCTCGCGGGCAACGCGATCACCATCACCGGTCCCGGCACGGGCGAGCATTCGCTGACGGGCTTCCTCCTCAGCCACGGCGCGACGGCGATCTCCGGCGCGTCGGGCGGGGACATCGGCGTCGCCGCCGCGGCGGCCTTCACCGGAGCGGACGGGATCACGTCGGCCGACATCGGCGAGAACGTCGCCCTGACGCTGACGGGCGGGGACCCGGCGGTGCTGGTGCGGGCCGAGACGCCCGTCCTCACCCTCACCGCAGCGAAGCCGGAGAGCGCGGGCGAGTCGGTCGGCGTCGGCCTCTCCTTCGCGTTCTCGCGCGAGGGGGTCGACACCCACGCCGGCATCGCCGAGTCGGCGACGGTGGAGGGGGCCGAGGACGTCTCGGTCGTCGCGGCCAGCACACACTTCGTCGTCACCGAGGCCAATGCCGGAACCGAAGGCGAGGACGGCGGGAGCGGCGCGATCGCGCTCAGCGTGGTCGAGCCGGTGACCGAGGCGATCCTCCTCGGCGGGACGGAGGCCATCGACCTCTCCGGCGACGTCACCGTCGAGGCGCAGAGCCTCGTCGCCATGGGCACCAACGCCGACGCGGACGTCGACGGCGCGGAAGGCGCGGGCGTGGGGATCGCGCTGGCGCTGGGCTGGGACGAGTCCGACGCCGTCGCGATGCTGGACCGCGACATCTCCACCGGCGCCGCGACCGCGAACGAGGTCATGGTGGACGCTCGGCGGACGAGCTCCGCGGCGACCGTCGCCAACGGCAGCGCGGCGGGGGCGGACGGCCCGCTGACCGCCGACCAGCAGATCGGCAACAACTCGAACTTCGCCGACTCGCGTTCCGATTCGCCGCTCGAGACGCCCCAGCCGGGGGCGGATATCGACGACGCCAACGCGACCGCCGCCGACCAGACGAGCAACCCGGGCGGCGAAGGCGGCACCGGCGAGGACGCGACCTCCGAGACGCAGGGCGGAAGCGTCGAGGTCGCGGCGGCGATCGCCGTCACCGTGGGGGCGGGCGACGCGCTCGCGACCATCGGCGACGACCGCGTCGTCGATGCGGACGACGACGTGCGCGTGCGGGCCCTCAACGACGCCGACGCGACGACCATCGCCTTCGGCACCGCGCTGACGACCGAGGGCGGGACCGCCGTCGGCGCGGCGGTCGCCTCGAACGTGGTGAGCGGCGACGCAGCGGCGCGCATCGGCAACGGCGCGGAGATCACCGGCAGCACCGTCACCGTGCTGGGCGCGACGTCGAATGGCGAGCGCAACGAGATCCGCGCCGTGGCGCTCGCCGGCGGCGGCGCGACGCAGATGGGCGAGGGGGAGGATTCCAGCGCCGGAGGTGCCGGCGCCGCGGCGATCAACATCTACAGTGGCGGCCGTACGGCCGGGATCGGCGACGATGCGACGATCACCGCCGAGACCGGCGACCTCGTCGTGCGCGGTCGCCATGACTTCGGCGTGCAGGCGATCGCGGGGGCCGGTGCGCTGGCGATCGGCGACGAGGGGACCAGCGTCGGCGCCGGCGTGACGTTCAACCGGGTCGACACCGACGCGTCCGCCACGATCGGCACCGACGGTCTGATCGACGTCGACGACGACCTCGTCGTCGATGCCTCCACGGACATCGCGGTCCTGGAGCTCTCGGTGCTCGGACTGACGCAGACGGGACAGGAGTTCACCGCGCTCGCGGTGGGCGCCGGGATCGGCTCGGGCGCGGATGCGGGGGCGGGCTCGGCGATCATCAACGTCTTCGCCGTCGATACGCTCGCGCGCATCGGCGCCGGGACCGGGATCGTCGCCGGTGGCGACGTCACGGTGAGCGCCGAGGATACGACGCCGATCACCGACTTCGCCGGTGCGCTCGCGACGAGCCTCGAGGGCGTGGGAGTCGGCGTCGGGCTCGACGTGACGGTGCTGACGAAGTCGACCGTCGCGCAGATCGAGGGCGGCACGTCGGCGGCGAACGCGACGAGCATCGAGGCCGGCGGCAACGTCATCGTCGAGGCGACCAGCGAGGAGGACATCTTCATCCTCTCCGCGAACCTCGGCGCGGGCGAGAGCACGTCGGCGGCGGGCGCCGCGAACGTCCTCGTGGTGACGTCCGAGACCATGGCGCTCCTCGGCAACGTCCCGGCGGACGATCCCGACGCTCCGGACCCGGGGGACCCGGTCGACGGCTCCATCGTCGTCGCGGCGGACGGCAGCGTCCTCGTCGCCGCCGACAGCACAACGCTGATGGACGTCTACGCCGGGACGCTCGGCGCATCCCTGTCGGGTTCGGCGGCGGGCATTTCGGTCTCCGTCGTGGTGGACCGCGACGTGACGCGCGCGGGGATCGGCGGCGGCGCCGTGGTCGACGCGCTCGGAACCGAAACGGTGGACGCGCCGACCAGCGAATTCGGCTCCGACGGCCAGCAAGGGGCGGAATCCGTCCGCGGCGTGGCGGTCGTCGCGACCGGCTACACCGACCTCACGGACCTCGCGATCGGTGCGTCCGGCTCGCTCGGGCAGGACAACAGCGGCGAGGACAACTCCGAGACCGACGGCGGAACGGCGGTCGGCATCGCGCTCTCCACCGCCGTCGCGGTCCTGCGCGGGCAGACCAAGGCCACGGTGGGCGAGGGCGCCCGCATCAACGAGAACGACGCGGGCCGCTCCCCGAACCAGCGCATCGTCCTGCGCGCGGCGGACGAGGTGAACATCGACAACGACGCCGGCAGCGGCACCTTCGCGTACGGCGGCGACGCCACGGTGGGCGGCGCCGTCTCGGTGAACGACGTCGACCGCGCGGTCTGGGCGCGGGCGTTCGGCGACAACGTGCTGCGCGCCGCGAACGGCATCAGCCTGACCGCGACCAGCGCGAACAACATCGACACCACCACGGTGGGCGTCGCGGGCACCGTGCAGTCCGGCGACAGCGAGGGCGAGGAGAACTTCGACTTCGCCGGCGCGGGCAGCGTCGCGGTCACGCTTGTGGACGGCGAGACGCTTGCGCAGGTCCGCTCGCCCGCCACGGTCGAAACACCCGGCGCGCTGGAGATCACCGCGGAGGACCACTCCGTGATCGACACCGACGCCGGCGGCGCCGCGGCCACGATCGCCGCCGACAGCGGGGCGACGCAGGGTGCCATCGGCGCATCGGTCGCCTACAACGAATTCAACTACGACGTCATGGCCTCGATCCGGAACGCGGAGATCGAGGCGGACGACGCGGTGACGGTCTCCGCCCTCAACGCCGCCGAACTGGAGGCGCTCTCCATCGCCGGCGCGATCGCCGGCAGCAACGACTCCGACGCGTTCGGCGGAGCGGGCTCCGCCGCCGTCAACAGGGCGGAGGGGGCCACCCGCGCGCTCGTCACCGGCGGCACGCTGCTGACCGACGGCGACGTCGATGTGTCGGCGGCGGATACGATGAGTGCGGACGCTGACGCGGGCTCGGCGGCGGTCGCCGTCGCCACCAACGGCGGCGACCTCGGCGCGATCGCCGTGGATGCCGCCGTCGCGATCAACAGGATCACCAGCAACACCACCGCGGCCGTGATCAACGTCGCCACGCTCGAGGGCGATGCGCTGACGATCAGCGCGCTGTCGGACCAGGCCGTCACCGGCTTCGCTCTTGGCATCGCCGGGGCGCTGGAGGCGGGCGACGACAGTGTCCTGGGCCTCGCCGGCGCGGGGTCGGGCGTCGGCAACACGATCGCCAGCAGCGCCGCGGCGCGGCTCAACGGTTCGTCCGTGACGGCGAACAGCGATGACGTGACGCTGGAGGCGGCGGACACCTCGACCATCGAGGGGCAGGCCGGCGCGGTCGACATCTCCTTCGCGGTCGGCGACGGGGACAATGTGGGCGTCGGCCTCGGCATCGCGGTGGTCGACAACGAGATCACCAACAGCGCCATCGCCCAGGCGAACGGCAGCGACATCGCGACCCCCGACAACGTCGTCGTCGACGCCCTCGGCGACAGCGACATCAGCGGCAGCGCCTTCGGCATCGGCCTCACGGTCGCGGCCGGAGACGGCACCGCGGTCGCGGTCAACGCCACCGGCGCGGTCATTCTCAACGACATCGCCAACGTGACGCGGGCGGCCATCGTCGACAGTTCGCCGGCGAGCCCCGAGACCGTCGACGCGGGCGACGCGGTGACCGTCAGCGCCGCCGATACCGGCACGGTCGGCGCCAGCGCCGTCGCGGGGATCGCGACGATCGCCATCGGCGGCGATACGTCCGGCAACGGATCGGCCGCCGTCGCGGTCGCCGACAACGTGGTCAACAACACCGTCGAGGCGCTCGTCGAGGACGTCGACGTCACCTCCGGCGACGACGTCTCCGTGACCGCGGACAGCGAGACGGCGATCGACGTCGACGCGGTGTCGGTGACGGTGGCCTTCACGGGGTCGGACAGCGCGCAGATCTCGGTCAGCGTGGGTGTCTCGCGCGCCAGCAACACCATCGGCACGACCGCGACGGCGGCCGTTCGCGACGCGGACGTCTCCGCCGGCGGGCCGGTCTCGGTGATCGCGAACGACGACAGCGAGATCGTCGCGAACATCGTGGCGGTCTCCGTGAGCGCGGGGCTCTCCGGCGAAGGCGGCGGCACCGTCAACGTCGCGGCGGCCGTCGCGGAGAACGTCGTCGGCACGACAACGGTGGCCGAGGTCGTCGCCTCGGGGATCGAGGCGGAGGATCTCATCACCGTCAGCGCGAGCTCGACGGCCATGATCGACGTCGTCGGCGTCGGCGCCTCGGTCGGCGTGGCGATCGGCGGGTCGAGCGGTGCGGTCAACGTCGCCGGGACGGGGACGGGCGCGGCGGCACGCAACACGATCGCCAGCACGGTGCGCGCCTCCGTCGAGGACGGCTCCGTGCTCGACGTGCTCGGCAACGGAGCGGACATCTTCGTCACCGCCACGGACGAGAGCACCATCCAGGCGGACGTCGTGGCGGCGTCGGTCTCCGTCGCCGTCGGCGGCACGACGGTGAACTTCACCCTCGCGATCGCGGTGTCGATCGCCGAGAACACGGTGATGAACACGGTCCAGGCCGTGGTGGACGACGCCACGCTGGACGCGGATGGCAACGTCGCCGTGACCGCGCTCGGCGACCGGGAGGTCGACGTCAGCGGCTCGTCCGCGGCGATCTCAATCACGGCCGGCTCCGGCACGGTCAACTTCGGCGTCTCGGTGACGGTGGCGCTCGCGACCAACATCATCGGCGGCTCCGTCGAGGCGCTTGTCTCCGACGCCGACGCCGACATCAATCCGGCCCTCGACCGCCATATCGCGGCGGGCGACGGGGTCCTCGTGACCGCCGCCGACGAGAGCAGCATCGACGCGGTCAACGATTCCACCGCCGTCGCCGTGACGCTGGGCTCGGGCGCAGTGACCTTCGGCGCAGCCGCGTCCGCCGCCGTCGCCGAGAACGTGGTGACGACCGAGGTGCGGGCGCGGATCGACAACTCCGTCGTCGACAGCGGCGACGAAGTGTCGGTGACCGCCTCAAACGACGTCACCGTCGATGCGACGACGGTCGCCGTCACGCTGACGGTCGCGGCCGGCCTCGGGACCTTCTCCGGCGCCTTCGGCGGCGCCGGCGCGCGGTCCACCAACACGCTCTCGGGTGTCACCGAGGCGGTGATCGGCACCGGCAGCGTCGTGACCGCGGAGGACGAGATCACCGTCACCGCGGACGAGACCGCGGCGGTCGATGCCGACACGGTGGCAGCGTCGATCTCCGGCAGCGTCGGCCCGACGATCGGCGTGTCGATCAGCGTGTCCGTGTCGCTGGCGGAGAACGCTCTGTCCGGCGTCGTCACGGCCGGGATCACGGATTCGGTCGCCGAATCGACGGGCGACGGTATCACCGTCGAGGCGAACGGGGCGGGGTCCATCACGGCGACGACGGTCGCCGTCTCGGCGAGCCTCACTGCGTCCGGCGGCTTCTCGCTCGCCGGCACGGGGGCCGGGGCGACCGCCAACAACACCATGAGCCGCAACGTGTCGGCGATCGTCGAGAACTCGGACCTCGACGCGGACGGTCCGGTCAGCGTGGCGGCGAGCGACGTGTCGAGCATCGACGCCTCCGTCGGCTCCTTCGGGGCGTCGCTCGCGGTCGGCAGCTCCGGCGCGGTGTCGATCAACATCGTCGTCGCGACGGCGACCAACACGCTGAACGGTTCTGTCGACGCCCACGTCAGCAACTCCACCGTCGACACCACCGACGGCGAGGTCACGGTGGCGGCGAGCGCCAACAATCAGATCGAGTCCGCGACCCGCGCCATCGCCATGAACGTGACGGCCTCCGGCGCGGTCGCGGTCACGGTCTCCGGATCCGGTGCGGTCGCCACCAACACGATGAGCAACACGGTCACCGCCGCCATCGATGGCGGCAGCGTCGTGCGTGCACCCGACGAGATCACGGTTTCGGCCGAGAACCTGTCGCCGGTGGACGCACGCGTGTTCGCGTCGACACTGTCGATCACGGCGAGCTCCGGTGCGTCGATCGGCTTCAACGTCGCGGCGACCCGGGCGACCAACACCAACAACGGGACCGTGCTCGCGAGCATCGACGGGTCCGACGTCGCGAGCGAGGGCGACAGCGTCGCGGTGACGGCGGTGTCGGACAACGACACGACGGCGATCTCGACCGCGGCGACGATGAGCCTTCAGGCCGCCTCCGGCGTCGCCCTCGGCGGGGCGGGAACCGGCGCGGATGCGCGCAACACCACCAACAACGTCACGCAGGCCAGCATCACCAACGGCTCGGTCGTCGAGGCGGACGGCGACGTGACGGTGGACGCCATCGACACCTCGAGCTTCCTGACCCAGCTCATCGCGGCGACGGTCAACGTCAGCGGCTCCGGCGGTGCGGCCGTCTCCGTCTCCATCGCCGTGACGCGCGCGCTCAATACCCTCGGTGCGTCCACCATCGCGACCATCGACGGCTCGGACGTGACCTCGCTCGACGGCGACGTGATCGTCGATGCGGACAACGTCAACGAAATTCAGGCGACCGCGGTCTCGATGGCGCTCAGCGTCGGCGGCAGCGGTGGCGTGTCGGTCGGCGGCGCGGGCACCGGCGCGGTCGCCCGTAACACGATCACGAGCCTGGTCGAGGCGAGCGTCTACGACAGCGTCATCGACGCGGCCGGCGAGGTCTCCGTGACGGCGACGGACCAGTCCACGGTGGACGCGCTCCTCCTCTCGGTGTCGGTGTCGGTCACCGGTTCGGGCGCCGCGGCGGTGAACATCGCGATCGCGGCGACGACGGCGCTCAACTCGATGAGCGGCACGACCCTCGCGACCATCGACGGTTCGACCGTCACCGCGCCCGACGGGGTCACGGTCGATGCGCGCCTCTCCAATTCGATCGAGGCGGACGGCATTGCGACAGCGGTGGCGATCTCGGCGGCAGGCGGCGGCAGCATCGGCGGCGCCGGGACCGGCGTCGTGGCGCGCAACATCATGAACAACGCCGTCGAAGCCTCGGTGCGCGACGGCTCGACAATCACCACGGACGAGGGCGTCCTCGTCCGTGCGCGCGACCTCTCGGACATCGATGCAACGCTGACGGCGGTTTCGGCCGGGATCGCGGCCTCGGGAGGCGCGGCCATCGCGCTGACGGTGGCGCTCTCGCTGGCGCGCGTCGACTACAACACCACGGTCGACGCCGTCGTCGAGGGATCGACGATTACGGCGGGCGATGACATCGACGTCACCGCCCGCTCGTTCGGGACCGTCGCGGTCGACGCGGTCGGCATCGGCATCTCGCTCGGCGGGGCGGGGGGCGTGTCGATCAGCGGGAGCGTGGCGGGCGCGCGCGCGGTCGTGTCGGCGACGAACCGCACGGCGGCCGAAGTGATCGACTCGGTCCTGACGACGGACGCCGGCGTCGACGTGACGGCGCGCGACAACAGCGAGGTCGAACTCGACGTCGTCGGTGTCGCGGTCTCCGTCGCCGGTTCGGCCGGCGTGTCGGCGACGCTGTCGATCTCCTTTGCCGAGGCGCGGACCACCTGGGGCGGCGACGTCATTGCCGCGATCAGCGGCTCGACCGTTGACGCGCAGGATACCGTCCTCGTCGATGCGCAGGGGAATGCCTCGATCGACGCCGAGGGGACGGGCGTTTCCGTCTCGATCAGCGTCAGTGCGGGCCTCACGATCAGCGGGGCGGGGACCGGCGCCAGTATCGTCAACGTGGTCGGGCAGGACGTCATTGCGTCCATCGACGACGGGTCCGACGTGTCGTCGGCCGACGACTCCGTCACGGTCAACGCCGAGGACGACATGGACGTCGACGCGAGCGCGCTCGCCGCGGCCGTGTCTGCCAGCATCTCGCTCGGGGCGAGTTTCTCCTTCGCGATCGCGGCGGCGCGTGCCACCAACACGTTCGACGGGATGACCCGGGCGATCGTCTCGGACAGCGCCGTCGCCGGTAACGGGGACGTCGCCGAGGTGCTCGCCTCCTCCACAAGCCTCGTCGACGCGCAGGCGGATGCGATCGCGCTCGCGATCTCCGTCTCGTTCGTGCCGGGCGCCTTCAGCGCCGCCGGCGCCGTCGCGTCCAACAGCTCGAACCGTCTCGTCGAAGCGGCGGTGGAGGACGGGTCCGACGTCTTCAGCCTCAACGACCTGACGGTCGAGGCGACGGACACCTCCGACTACGACGCATGCGTGCTCGCGCTCTCGCTGTCGCTCGGGTTCGGGGCGGCGCTCGGCGTCGGCGAGGCGACGAACGATATCGCAGGCGACGTCGTCGCGCGGCTCGAGGACTCGACCGCGGTCTCGCAGAACGGGGACGTCCTTGTCCTGTCGTCGGCGAACCTCGACGTCCTGTCGAGCGCCAGCATCGCCGCCGTGACCCTCGGCGGTGGCGGCGCCGGGACCGGATCGCGGGCGACGACGAACCTCAACCGCGATGTCGACGCCCATGCGGTGTCGAGCGACATCACCGCGGACGGCGATCTCTATGTCGACGCGGACGCCGACCTCATCGCCCGGACGGAGACCATCGGCATCGCCGGCGCGCTCGACTTCGCTGTGTCGGCGATGGAGAGCGTCGCCAACGTGAGCGGCGCCACGCGCGCCTACCTCGACGGCGACATGACGATCGACGTCGACGACGACGTGTTCGTGACGGCCGACTCGGTCGCCCGGGCGCTGCCGAACGGGCTCAACGTGGCGGTCGGCGCCAACGCCGGGGCCGTCGTGCTGATGAGCGCGACCGTCGCGCGCGACACGCTGGCCTTCGTCGGCGGCACACAGGTGGACCCGCTCGACGATGCACTGCTGCTGCCGGTCGCCATCGACATGGGCAACGCGCGCCTCACCCTCGACGCCGGCGCCACCCTCGAGGCCGACGCCGCCCCGGCGAACCTCGCCTTCAGCATCGCCAACGGCGTCGCCGTCACCATGACGGAGGCGACCATCGCCGGCCGCACCGAGTCCTTCATCGGCGAGAACGTCACGCTTACTGCGGGCGAGCTCGACATGACCGCCGACAGCGACGAGGAGGCGTTCGCCAACAACGTCACCGTTGCGGTCTCGCTGGGCCATACCGTCGACGTCAGCCACGCGACCGCGACGATCACGAGCGACACGGCCGTCTACATCGGAACGCGCGCCGGCGAGACGCCGCGTCCGGCATCGACGACGACGGTGACGCTCGCTCCGGGCGGCGGGCGCGACGGCCGCGCGACGCTGGCGGCCACGTCCGAGCGCTACTCCGAGGCGACGATCTCGGGCGGCTCCGGCGCCGGCATCCGCGTCAGCGAGTATGAAGCGACGGCCGATACCGGCGGCTCGGTGCGCGCCTACGTCGGCGAGAACACCGATCTCACCGCCGAGAACCTCGCCATCACCGCGGACGCACCGCAGATGGAGGCGCAGGCCGCGAGCAACACCATCGGCATCGCGCTCCTCGGCGGCGTGTCGGTGATCATCCCCGAGGCGCGGGTGACGGCGGTCGTCGAGGCCTTCATCGGCAACGAGACGGGGACCGCGGCGACGAGCACGGCCACCCCGGCGATCGCCATCAACGGCTCGGGCAACGGGAACGGCGACGTGATCGTCGACGCCGACGCCGTCGTGCTCGCCAACTCCGAGATCGTCTGCGGCGAGGGCTCGCTCGGCTTCGACGTCAGCGTCCTGCGCCCGCGGGCGGAGGCGAGCGCCGAGGTGCGCGCGTTCGTCCGCGAGGGCGTCGACATCATGGCCGAGGAGCTGCATGTCGAGGCCGGCAACAGCGACGACCGGATCAACCTCGACGCCACCGCGTCGATCTTCACCGCCGGCTTCTCGGCGGCGGGTTCGGTGGACACGATCGATATCGAGACGGTGGTCGACGGCACGGTGGAGGCCTTCATCGGCCGGCCCATCGGCACGCCGCTCAACGCCGTCTTCACCCAGGTGATCACCGTCGACGAACCGATCGACGTTCAGGCCTGGTCGGACATGAACGCCGTGTCCGACGTCTTCAACGGCACGGCGAGCTTCGGCGCGACCATCGCCCTCGTCCAGACCGACGCCGAGGTCTCCGGCGTGACGCGGGCCTACGTCGGCCAGGCGACGCGTGTGGTCGCGGACGGGCTCGACATCGACGCGGACGGCGCCTACGAGGCGCTGGCGACGACCCGGCTCGTGGGCATCAGCGGTGTCGCGAGCGGTGCCATCCAGTCCTCGCGGGCCGTGGTCAGCGGCCTCGTCGACGCCCACGTGGGCGCGCCGGCCGGCACGAACCCCAGCACCAACCTCGCGACGCTTGTCCTCGACGGCGACCTCACGGTCAACGCCTTCGCGACGATGGTCGCCTCGCCGGTCGCGACCGGCGTCGGCATCTCCGGCGGCATCACCATCGGCGGCTACACGCTGGAGGCCGTCGTCAGCGGCGAGGTGCTCGCCTACGTCGGCGAGGGTGTCGACGTGACGGCAGACTCCCTCTCAATCCTCGCCGATACTGGCGCGATGGATGCGACCGCGGACATGGTCTCGGTCGGGATCTCGGGCGTCGGCGCGGCCACGGTCGTCAGCACGACCGCCACCGTCTCGGCGTCCGTCGAGGCGTTCATCGGCGCCAGCCGGGCGCGCGACGCGGCCAACGTGATGACCGCCATCGACGTCGGCGGCGGCGAGGTCACGGTGGTGGCGGACAGCACGATGAATGCCGTCTCGAGCACCGCCGGCCTCTCCGTCTCCGGCCTCGCGTTCGACATCTTCGAGCCGACGGCGATCGTCAGCGGCAACGTCAGCGCCTTCGTGCGCGACGGTGTCGACATGGCGGCGGGCGCGCTGGACGTCAGTGCCGGCGAGATCGGCGACGACCGCGTCGTCTTCAACGCCGTGGCGACCACGGTGCTCGCCAACGTCACCCTCGGTCTGGGTGTCGGCATCGGCACGGCCGTGGCGACGACAGAGGGCACGGCGGAGGCCTTCATCGGCGCGGCCGCCGGCCGTGTGCGCGGCGGCATGGCCGGGGCGCAGCTCGACGTGTCGGGCGACGTCGACGTCACCGCGCTCTCCGACATCATCGCCGACGCGAACGCCGACGGCGGGGGCGGGTCGGCCGGCGTCAACGTGACCCTCTTCGAGCCGCGGGCGACCGCGGGCGGCCTGACCCGCGCCTACGCGGGCGACGGCCTCGACATCGAGTCCGCGTCGCTCGGCATCATCGCCGACGGCAACGCGGACGCCGACGCGGACACCTTCGCGATCAGCTTCGCCGGTGCCGTGACGGTCCAGGGGATCAACCCGATCGCCTTCGCCAGCCACGACGTGGAAGCCTTCGTCGGCGAAGCGCTCGGCTCGACCCGCAACGTCGGCGCCGACGGGCAGGCGGAGATCTCCATCGCCAACGGCGGCGGTAATCCCGGCGACGTCACCGTCAGCGCGACGGCCGACACCGCAGCGGACACGCTCGTCACCTCGATCTCGGGCTCGTTCGCCGCGAACATCACCCAGATCCGCTCGACATCGATCATCGCCGGTGCCACACGGGCCTACGTCGGCGAGGAGACCGTGCTCAGTGCGGACGACGTCGACGTCGATGCCAGCGAGACGACGGCGCAGGCGAACGCGACGATGTCGTCCTTCGGCGGCGCCGGTGTCGCCAATGTCAGCGTCCTGCACGCCGAGGCCATCGCCTCACGTACGACGGAGACCTTCGTCGGCGACAACTCGGAGCTGAACCTCGGCGACGGCAATCTCAGCCTGACGGCGGTGACCGACACCGGCGACCCGCTCGCGGTCGCCCGGATCGACAGCGCCGGCGTCTCGGGTGCGGTGGACGTCAACGCGGTCGACGTGATCGCGCGGGTCGGCATCCTCGACGACGGCCTCACCGACAGCCCCCGCTCGGCGACGCGCTCGAGCATCGGCGACGGCGTGCTGATCGACGCCAACAACGTGACCGTGGACGCCGATGCGGTGGTCAACGCCGAGGCGACCAACGCCAACCCGCTGCGGATCGGCGGCGCCGTCCAGGTGTCCTCGCTGGTCGTGACGGGTTCGGTCGACCACGAGACGCGCGCCTCGGTCGGCGATGACGTCCTGATGATGCTGACGGGCGACCTCGACGTGACCGCCGACGCGGTCTCGACGGCGACGCCTTCCGTCACGAACGTCTCCGCCTCGCTCGCCGTCTCGTTCACCGCGAGCACGGTGACGACGCTCATCGAGAGCGAGACCTTCGCCGGGATCGGCAACGACGGGCGCATCTCCGCCGATAGCGTCGACGTGCTGGCGAACGCCGAGCACGACGCCGACGCCTCGGTCGACGCCATCGGCGGCTCGCTCCTCATCGCGATCGGATCGCTGGTCGCCAACGCGACCGACACGGGCAGCGTGCGGGCCGAGATCGGCAACGCGGTCGGTGGCGCGGCGCAGACCTCCGTCGCGACGACGGGCGCCGCCGGCATTACAGTCTCGGCGCAACTCGACGGGCGCGTGACGGCACAGCCGAACCTTGCCACCATCGGCCTCCTGGGGTCGGGCGGGGCCGTCACCAGCAACGCCATCAACGATGCGACCGTCGGGGCCGGCTTCGGGCCGGACGCGGCGATCTCCTCCGACGCCGGACCGGTCGAGCTCATCGCCGACATGCGCGGCGTCGCCTACGCCACGGCGACGAGCTTCTCGGCCGCCCTGGGCGGGACGCTCAGCGCGATCAACGGCAATGCCGAGTTCACGCCCAACGTGTCGGTGGACGTCGGCGACGCGACGAACGTCTTCGCCGGCGGCGCGAGCCCACTGTCGATCGCCGCGCGGCTCAACTTCGACAATGCGCTCGGCTTCCTCGTGGACACCTCGCAGCCCGGCGCGGACCTCGGCTTCGGCGCCATCGTCGACGGCCGGCAGACCTCGGTCGGACTGGGGCTCGCCGCCAACGGGTCGACGCTCTCGTCCCTCTCGGACGCGGACGTCGGCATCGACATCGGCACGAACGCCAACCTCAGGGCGGACACCGGCGACGTCGGCATCGTCGCGCGCAACTCCAACAACGCCTTCGGCTCGGCGGACTCGTTCGCGGCGTCGATCGGCATCGCGGTCAGCAGCAGCGACCTCTCGGTGAACACCTTCGGGTCGACGCTGGTCGTCTTCGACGGCGACGTGTCGGGTGGAGGCGTCGCCGGCGCGCGGGACCTCAACATCGACGCTCGCGGCTTCAGCGCCGCCAACGCGGCCTTCGCGGGGCGGCAGGGCGCGACGGTCTCGATCTCCGACTCCGGCAACATCAGCGCCAATACGGACAGCGCGCTGAACGTCGAGTTCGGCTCCTCCAGCTCGCAGATCCAGACGACCCGCGACATCAACGTAGTGGCGATCTTCAACACCGACGCGGACGCGAAGTCCGTCGCCTCGTCCTTCGGCGGCCTCAGCATCGGCAGCATGGGATCGATCGCGACGGCGACAGCGGACGTCGGCCTCACGGTCGGCGCAGCGCCGCAGATCGAGGCGGCCGGCGACGTCGTGCTGCGCGCCGAGCACGGCACCGCGATCGTGCAGCTCGCCGACGGCTCGGTCCAGACCACCGATGCCACCAACCCCTCGATCGGCGAATCGGCCCCGGGCACGAACAACTTCGTGGACTTCGGCCAGCCGCACGGGCTCGACACCGGGGACCTGATCGGCTTCGTCGGGGAGGACAGCGGCGGGCTCATCCAGGGCCGGACCTACACCGCCGTCGTCCGGGACGACACGTCGACCTATCTGGGTGGCACGTTCGGCGGCGGGGTCAACACGGCGAACGACACCATCACCATCGAGGGACACACCTTCGAGGATGGCGACGCGGTCTACTACCACTCCAACGGTGCCGCGCCGGTGGGCGGGCTCAACAACGGCCAGCGCTACCTGGTGACGGTGATCGACGAGAACACGATCAAGCTCTTCGACCCGGCCCTCGCCGAGACCGACGTCGTCGTCGACCGCGGGGACGTGTCGGCCAACACGATCCAGGGCGCCAACACCTTCGAGAACGGCGACGTCGTGACCTACCACGCCGGGCCTCTCTCCGAGTTCACCGCGGGCGTCGTCGACGCCGACGTGAACCCGGGGGCGATGAACCCGGTGGTGGCGGACGGCTCGAACCGCATCTACGTGCCCGGCCACACCTTCGATATCGGTGACGAGGTGGTCTTCACCGCCGACGGGCCGAACACGATCGAGGTCGCGGGCGGAGCCGACCTCGCCGACGGCGAGACCTACTTCGTCGCCGGTGGCGGGGCAGCGCTCGGCAACGTGCCGGGCTTCGCGGCGGACGCCGACTACATCCGCCTCGCGCGCACCGCCGATGAGGCGACCGGCTTCGTCGACGACGACATGAACTTCGTCCCGCCCGAGATCATCGACATCGTCCGCGACGCCGACGATCCGACGATCTACGGGTTGCGCACGGTGGAGGACGCACCGATCGACGGTCTCGTCGAGGGCCAGTCCTACTTCGTCGTCAACCGGGCGGCCGGCTCCTTCCAGCTCGCGAACACGTCCGGCGGCGCCCCCATCGCCATCGACGCCGGGGGGCTGACGGGCGGCACGCACACCTTCAGCGTGGACGGCGTGGACCTCACCGCGTCCGGCGGCGCGGGCGAGCACGCCCTCATCCTCGACCTGACCGGTGACGTCATCGGCAGCTTCAGCGGTGTCGGCGGAGCCGGCGGTCTCAACGCCGCGCCATCGGGCAACGGCATCGTCACCGCGTCGACGACCGGCGTCTCCGGCGGCGTGGTGTCCGCGGAGTCGGTGACGGCCGTGGCGGCGCAGGACGTCAACGTGGAGCTGAACGTCGGCGACGCGGCGATCTCGGCGAACGACATCGTCATCGCCTCCGACTCGGTCCTCAGCGTCGCGACGACGACGGACGCGGCGCAGGGCGGCGGCATCACCCTCGGCACCACGACGGCGGTGGCCGACGGCGACAACGTCAACGCCCTCGACATCGCGGGCGGGGCCGAGCTCGTCGCGCGCGACGACATCGACATCGATGCCTCCGGCTCCACCACCGTCAGCACCTACGCGTCCACAAACCAGGCCGCGTTCGGCAACGACGCGGTGGCCCGCACCGAGTCGCTCTCGACCTATAGCATCACCGCGACGGTCGACGGCTCGCTGCGCGCCCAGGACGTGATCGCGGTCGACAGCACCAGTCGAAGCGACGTCGAGGCGGTGTCGCGCGTTCGCACCAGCGGCTTCGCCGGCGCCAGCACGACGGAAGCCCGCTCGCGCATCGGCGACAACGACATCAACGACAATCCCGATCCGAACCTTGCCGAGACGCTCGCCGTCATCGGCGGCACGCTCGACGCGCGGGTCGTGGACATCGAGGCCCGGGTCGCGAGCATGCGCGGCCTGGCGGACGCGAACAGCGACGCGAGGGCCTTCGGGGCCGACGTCGACTCCGGTGCCAGCGCGCGGGCCGCGGCCCACACCGAGGTGATCCTCGACGCCGGCTCCGACACGACGGGCTCCGACGAGGTGACGATCACCGCCCGCACCAGCAACATCAACAACTACGGCCGGGCGCACTCGCGGCTCGGCGGCGCGGGCGGCGATTCCGACGCCACGGCGGTCGGCTACGTCGACTCCGAAGCGAAGGTTGAGGGCCGGTTCGGCTCGGACATCGCGACCCACGACCTCGACGTGAACGCAATCCAGTCGGGTCTGTCGAACGGTGCGCGGGCGACCAAGAACGGCGCGGTCGTCGACTTCGGCGACGCGGAGGCCAGCGCCTCGACCGAGGCCGACCGCAACATCTTCTTCGAGAGCCGGGTGAGGCTCCTCGCGGAGGAGGATCCGGTCCTCGTCGTCGACGAGAACGGCGTCATCCAGGTGAAGCAGAACGTCGATCTCCTCGGCGCCGGCGGCACGATCCTCGACCTCGACGTCGGCGATCCGGTCCCGACGGCGGACATCGTCGTCGCGCCGATCGTGTTCGACGAGGTCGGCACCGCGACGTTCTACGCCAACGCGATCGAGGGCTTTGACGACGTCGACCCCGGCGAGATCTGGGGCAATGCGGCCGAGTTCATCGTGGACAAGACGTTCGGCTCGGTCACCATCATCAACGAGTCGCCGCTCGATCTGGTGACGAACCTCATCGACGTCGGCAACTTCATCGATATCCGCTCCGGTGTGCAGAACGACGACGGGGCAATCATCAACGTCATCGTCGACGAAATACCGGACAACGAGCCGGGCGTGCCGGCGAACAACACGCCGCTCGATCCGGACGCGGCGCCTGCGACCCGCTTCACCTTCGAGTTCGACCTGACGCCGAACTACGCTCCGACCCTCATCAACATCCTGAACATCCTCGACAACTCCGTCCCGGGCGTCTCCGACGTCATCCTGGCGGACCGGATCGAGAACCCGCTCGGCACCACGCGCATCCTTAACCAGCGCGGCGACATCCGCTCCGACCAGAGCGACGTCGTGCCGAGCCCGACCGGCGGGTCGCTCGGCCATGTGGAGCTGATCCGCACCAACGTCATCGACCTCGACGCGGTGGGCGACATCGGCGGCGTCGCGTCCTTCCAGGGCGGCGACTTCGACATCCGCGTGCCGATCGCGATCGAGCTGGTGCGCTACCGCGACATGGACGGCGTCGTGCAGGACTGGCAGGCGACCATCGACGCCCTCGGCGACGTCGACGTCGACATCACCGCCATGGACCGCGCCGACGGGCCGAACTCGGACAGCACCGGCGACTTCTCGGAGACGGTTGCGATCGAGCGCATCACCGCCGGCGACAACCTCGAGGTCGTCGTCAACGACACCCGCGAGGGCTTCAACGGGATCGACGCGGGCACCGTCACGGTGAACCTCTACGATCCGCCGGGGATCGATCCGGAGAACCCCGTCGGCCCGCTCGAGCCCGGCAGCGGCATCTACAACCTGCACTTCCGGCCGGACATCTCCTCGCCGGGGATCGACAACATCCTGCGCGCGCTGGGGACCGACTTCGTCGAGATCGACTCCACCTACCTGTTCGCGGAGGCGAGGTCCGGCGGGTTCCTCGACATCGGCCACGTGTCGACGACGTTCGACTACGTGGGCGATACGGCGGCCTCGACGCGGACCACCAGCATCGGCGGCGGCGAGGCGAACTACGGCTCCGTCGTGGTCGACGACGTGCCGGACACGACCGTCAACTTCGCCATCTCCACCGACGTGAACTGGGCCGGCGGCAACCAGAACGTCCTCGGCGCCGCGACGGTCGTGACCAACGGCAACATCGTCGTGCAGGAGCGCACGAGCGACCTTCGGATCTCGCTCATCGAGTCGACCGCCGGCAACGTCACCATCGCGGCGCCGGGTCGCCTGATCGACGCCTTCACGTCGGTCCAGTCGTCCCCGACACTCGACGTGTCCGGCAACGGGGTCTTCCTGATCTCCGGCCTGCCGACGGACGAGAACCCCGCGCCGTTCGCGACCGGCGTCGGCATCCTCGGCGACTTCCTGGAGATCGATTCGGCGGCGCACGGGCCGGGCGTCCTCAACGCGGTGTCGTTCGCGGGTGTGCGGACGGGCGGCATCTACCTCGACGAGCTGGTCGGCAACATGAATGTCGCGACCATCAACTCGCTTCAGGACGTGTCGCTGCGCACCCGGAGCGGCTCCGTGGTCGACATCCAGAACGATGCGGCGACGGATATCTTCGCCCGCGAGCTGGACATCGACGTCCACGGTGCCGGCTCCTCCATCGGCACGCTCAACAACGCCCTGGAGGTGGACACGCGGATCGGCTCGACCGGTCCGTCCGGTTCGCTGGCCGGCGGCGACGACGTGGCGTTCGAGGCGCCGGGCGACATCGTCGTCACGGAGACCAACGGCATCCTGCGCGTAGTGCTCGCCAACTCCTTCAACGGCGACATCGTGCTGACGGCGGGCGACGACAATCCGTTCGCGACCGACGTGGTCGTCGTGAACGCCGGCACGGCCTTCTTCGCCGAGTCGAACGTCTCGCCGCCGAACCAGGACATCGATCACCCGCGCATCATCAACCCCGGCGGGCTGTTCGCGCCGAACGGGACGGTGACGGTGAACGACCAGGAGCCGGTGATCATCACCATCGCGCAGAGCTCCGGCCTGTTCGACAACCTGATGCAGGCGATTCGGTCTCGCACGGACGGTGCGGCGGCGGCCGGGTCGGTCCCGCAGGCGAGCGCGCCGGCCGGCGACATCCTGTTCGGCGGCGCGCGGCACCTGCAGCTTCCGAACGTCGCCCGGGGCGTGAGCATCGCGCCGGCGGCGGCCGATCAGCTGGCGGCCTCGATGTCGGCCCTCCAGCAGACGCAGTCGCTGCTGCAGGCGGCGTTCGCCTCCGGCAACTACGACACGATCGCCGAGGTCGCCGACATGATGGCGCCGATCCAGGAGGGCACGCTGGTGTTCGACGAGTCCCTGCACGAGTTCGTTGACACCAGTGCCGCGCCGCACGTCGCCACGCTCGGCGCCGGCCCGTCGGACGAGCCGGCGGTGCTGGACGGGGATACCGGTGACGCGCCGTCGTCCGGGCTCATCTCGTGGCAGGGCCGGGGTGCCCCGCTGGGGTGGCTCTCGCGGTTCTTCGATTGAGGCGGTGGGGCTTGTGGCAGTGCTCGTGCTGAGGGGCGGCAGGTTTCGGTGAACGTGGACGTCCAATCCAGCCAAGGCGAGGCGGATCCGCTCCAGGGTGAGCGGGTCAGCTTCTCGCTGATCGACCAGTCGCTGTGGGCGAACTTCTCCGGCGCGGAGAGCCCCGAGGCGTTCGTTGCCGCCTGGCTCGGCCTGCAATGCCGGCAGATCCCGGGCGCGCACCATGCCGTGGCGGTCCTCGGCGCGCCGGACACGGGCCCGTTCGAGTCGGTCGCCACGATCCCCTCCGGCGATGCGCCGGGGCGGGCGCTGATGCGCGCGGCCGAGGCGGCGATGGCGGACCGGCGCGGCGTTCTCATGCCGGCGCCGCCAGCGGATACCGTCATCGCGCACCCGGTCGTCGTCGACGGATCGCTCTACGGCACGGTGGCGCTCGCCGTTTCCCGCGGGGCCGTCGCCGAGGGGGAGGCGATGCGCCGCCTGCGCTGGGGCGCCGGCTGGCTGGAGGCGCTGCTGCGCCGCGAGCAGGGGGCCCGCGATGCCGCCGTGCGCGACCGCACGCAGCAGGCGCTCACCTTCCTCGCCACGGTCCTGACCGCACGGCGCTTCGACGATGCGGCGATGGCGCTCGTCACGGAGCTGGCGCGCGAGCTCGCCTGCGACCCCGTCAGCCTCGGCATCAGGCGGCGGCGTCGTGTGCATGTCGCGGCGGTCAGCCACGCCTCGAGCTTCGCCAGCCGCATGAATCTCATGCAGGGCCTCGGCCGGGCGATGGACGAGGCGGTCGACCAGGAGGACATCGTCCTTTATCCGCCGCCCGCGCACTGGGACTACCGCATCACCCGGATGCACGAGGAGCTGGCGCTCGCGCACCAGGCCGGCTCGGTGCTGACCGTGCCGATCCAGGCCAAGGGCGCGGTGATCGGCGCGATGACGCTGGAACGGCCGGCGAGCGCCCCCTTCGATGACGAGACCGTGGAGCTCGTGGACGCCGTCGCCAGCATGGTCGGCCCGGTGCTGGCCGAGATGCGGCGCAACGACCGGCCGATCGTCCTCAAGGTCGCGGAGGCGGTCGGCGGGCTCCTCGCGCGGCTGTTCGGACCGCGCCATCTGGGGGCCAAGCTCGCGACTGTCGCGGTGGCGATCCTCGCCTATCTGGCGCTGACGGTGACCGGCGAATTCACCGTCGGCGGTCCGGCCCGGGTGGAGGGCGCGGTGCAGCGCACCGTCACGGCGCCGTTCGCCGGCTACGTCGCGACGCAGACCGTGCGGGCGGGCGAAACCGTCCGCGAGGGGGAGCTGATCGCGACCCTCGACGATCAGGACCTCAACCTCGAGCGGCTCCGCTGGACGACCGCGCGCGGCCAGCGCGAGGTGGAGTACGATCGCGCACTCGCCGAGCGGAACCGTGCCCAGGCGGCGATCATCAAGAGCCAGATCGCCCAGGCCGAGGCGCAGCTCGCCCTCATCGAGGAACAGATCGCCCGAACCCGGATCACCGCGCCGTTCGACGGGATCGTCGTCTCCGGCGACCTCAGCCAGTCCGTCGGTGCGGCCGTCGAGCGGGGCGAGGAGCTGTTCAGGATCGCCCCGCTCGACGCCTACCGCGTCGTCATCGAGGTCGACGAGGGGGACGTCGCCGAAGTGGAGCCGGGACAGACCGGCCACCTCGTCCTCGCCGCCCGCCCGGGCGAGGCGCTCGGCTATACCGTCGACATGGTGACCCCGGTTGCCGAGAGCCACGACGGGCGCAACGCCTACCGCGTCGAGGCCTCGCTGCGGGACGATGCCGACTGGCTCCGTCCCGGCATGGAAGGCGCGGCGCGCACGGACGTGGACGAGCGCCTTCTGGTCGTCATCTGGACGCGCCGGCTCGTCAACTGGGCGCGCCTCACCCTGTGGCAGTACGCGCCGTGACGCCGGGGGGAGGGTGATGGCCGCCGAGAAGCGCCTGCACAGCCCCAACTGGTTCCGCGTCGCCGAGCTGAAGCTGCGCCTTCGCAACCACGTGCGGCTGCACCGGACACACTATCGCGGGACGCTCTGGTACGTCCTGCAGGATCGCACCTCGGGGCGCTTCCACCGCTTCACCCCGGCGGCGTACTTCTTCATTTCGCTGCTCGACGGGACGCGGACCACCAGCGAGGCCTGGGACATCGCCTGCGAGGCGCTGGCCGCGGAGGCGCTGGCCCAGGACGACGTCATCCGCCTGCTGGCGACCCTCCACCACGCCGACGTCCTGGTGGGCGACGTCCCGCCGGACATCGAGGAGCTGGCCGAGCGCGGCCGCAAGGGTCGCTCGCGGGCACGGCTGATGCGCGTCATCAACCCGCTCGCGATCCGGATCCCGGTGCTCGATCCGGACGGCTTTCTGCGGCTCACACTGCCGCTCGTGCGGCCGATCCTCTCCGTCGCGGGGCTCGTGGCGTGGGCTCTCCTCGTGCTGACGGGAATCGCGCTGGCGGCCGTCCACTGGGGTGAGCTCACCCACAATGTGCTCGACCGCGTGCTCTCGCTGCAGAACATCGCGCTGATCCTGGTGGCCTATCCGGCGATCAAGGCGATCCACGAGCTGGGTCACGCCTACATGATCAAGCGCTTTGGAGGCGAGGTGCACGAGATCGGCGTCATGCTCCTCGTCTTCCTGCCGGTCCCCTACGTGGACGCCTCCGACAGCCTGTCCTTCCCGCAGAAATGGAAGCGCGCGCTGGTGGCGGCGGCCGGAATCCTCGCCGAAATGGCGATGGCGGCGGTGGCGATGATCGTCTGGACCGGGGCCGAGGCGGGCGTCGTGCGCGCGTTCGCGTTCAACGTCATGCTCATCGGCGGCGTCTCGACGGTCTTCTTCAACGGCAACCCGCTGCTGCGCTTCGACGGCTACTTCGTCCTCTCCGACCTCGTCGAGATTCCGAACCTCGCCCGCCGCGCCAACCTCTACATCGGCTACTGGGTGCAGACGCGGATCCTCGGGGCCAAGGACGTGCGCAACCCCGCGACCGCGCCGGGGGAGGCGGGGTGGTTCGTCTTCTATGCCGTCGCGGCGTTCCTCTACCGTCTGATGATCTTCTCGGCGGTGATCCTGTTCGTCGCGACGAAATTCTTCGTCGTCGGCGTGGTCATGGCGCTCTGGGCGCTGACGCTGATGTTCGTCGTGCCGGTCGTCAAATGGCTCGGCTTCCTGTTCACCTCGCCGGTGCTCAACCGCACGCGCGGCAGGGCGCTCGCCCGGCTCGGCGCGGTCGTCGCCGTTGTGGCGTTCGTGCTGCTCGCGATCCCGCTGCCGTTCGCCACCATGGCGGAAGGCGTGGTGACGACGCCGAGCGAGGGGCGGCTCGTCGCCGAGGTGGACGGGACCGTCGCCGAGGTGCTGGTGGCGCAGGGCGCGGAGGTTGCCTCCGGGGCGCCGGTGCTGCGCCTCGCCGACCCGCTGCTCGCGGCCCGCGTGGCGCTGCTCGAGGCGACGGTGGTGGAGCGTCAGGCCCGCTATGACGCCGTGCGCGCCATCGACCCGGGCCGCGCGCGCGTCACCGCCGCCGAGCTCGCCCATGCGCGGGAGGACCTGGCCCTCGCCAAGGTCCGCATGTCGGGCCTCATGGTGCGCGCACGCACCGGCGGGCGGGTGGCGCTGCCGGGGCATACGGACCTCGTCGGGCGTGCGGTGCGCAAGGGCGACGTCGTCGGCTTCGTCAGCCCCTTCGTCGATCCGGTCGTTGCGACCCTGATCCCCGAGGCGGACGCCGACCTGGTGCGCACCGCGACACGACGGGTGGAGATGCGCTTCGTCACCAATCCGGCCACCGTCCACGACGGGACGGTGACGCGCGAGGTGCCGGGGCTGACGGCGACCCTCCCGAGCCTGGCGCTCGCGACCGTCGGCGGCGGCCGCATCGTTCTCGACCCGGCACGCCCGGTCGAAGAGGCGCGCGCGCTGCAGAATTTCCTCGCCCTCGAAGTCCAGCCGCCGGCCGGGCAGCCGTTCGAGGCGATCGGCGCGCGGGTCATGCTGCGGTTCGTCCACGCGCCGACGCCGATCGCGGTGCGCGTCTATCGCCGCGCCCGTCAAATCTTCTTGTCCACATTCTCGGTTTAATGATTGGCCATGTCCCGACCGAAGATGAACAATCACGACATGGCACAGACGATCACAAGGGAGACGACCCGTGGCGACGCAACTGTTGTTCTATAGAAACGCCGTTCCCGTGAATGCACAGCGTCACAAGATGACGTCGGTGAAGGCGGGCGATAGCTTCGCGTTTGCCCGCAACGTCAATTCCGTGCCCCTCGTCGCTTCGGAATTTGCCGACGCGGGGGCCGAGATGCCCATCGTCTTCGCCGGCGCGGGGGACAATATCGTGCCGACGGCGATCCTCGGCGCGACCGGCTCGCAGAACGCTTTCGTCTCGGGCGAGGGCAAGTGGGGCGGGCGCTACGTGCCGGCCTTCGTACGGCGCTACCCGTTCGTCTTCAGCCACGAGACCAGCGACGGGCAGCTCGTCCTCCACATCGACGAGGAGTTCGAGGGCTGCAACACCGAGGACCGGGGCGAGCGGCTGTTCGACGGCGAGGGCAACCAGACCCACTACCTGAAGCAGGTGCTGCGCTTCCTCCAGGACTACCAGCGGCAGTTCAACCGGACCCGCATCTTCTGCCAGCGCCTCATGGAGCACGACCTCCTGCGCGACATGGAGGCCAAGTTCACCCTGCCCAACGGCGAGCGACGCCAGCTCAACGGGTTCAAGACCGTGGACCGGGACCGGCTGAAGGCGCTCGACGAGAGCGTCCTCATGACGATGCTGAAGACGGACGAGCTGGAGTGCGTCTACCTGCACCTAGCCTCGCTCCGGCACTTCGCATCGGTCGCCGAGCGGTCCGGCGCGTCGGAGGCGGCCGAGGCTCCTGTCGAGCCTGCCGGGGCGGATGCCTGACGCGGCGGTCGCCGGCGGCCTCCACCTCAACCTCTATCCGCAGCGGCCGCTGGAGCGGCGGACGGGCTGGGACGACGCGGCGGACGGCATGAAGGCCGTCCTCGCCACCCGGACGGCCTTCCTCATCCACCGCCGCTGCCGTCGGGAGGCCGCACGCTGCGACGCGATGCGGGCCGGTATCCGCGACGCGACCGACGGCGACCTAATCGGCGCGGCGCGCCGGCTGCGGGACGAGCTGCGTGCAGGTCCGGCGGACCACGCGGCGGCGCTCGCGATCGTCGGGGAGGTCGCGCGGCGCACCGTCGGGCTCGATCCGCACCCGGGCCAGACGCTCGGCGCGCTGGCGCTTCTGGGGGGGCGGCTGGTGGAGATGCAGACCGGCGAGGGCAAGAGCCTCGTCGCGGCACTCGCAGCCGCCGTTGCGGCCCTCTCCGGTACGCCGGTCCACATCGTGACTGTGAACGACTACCTTGCCGTCCGCGACGCCGAGGTGTTTGCGCCGCTGTACCGCCGGCTCGGCCTCACCGTCGGCGCCATCGCCGAAGGGGACGACGAGAGCGCCCGGCGCGGGACCTACCGGGCGGATATCGTCACCGTGTCCAACAAGGCGCTCGCCTTCGACCACCTGCGCGACCGCGTGGGGACCGGCGGCCAACTCGACGACGTCTCGCTGAAGGTGTCGGCGTTGACCGGCCGGGGCGGACCCGGGCGGCGCCAGCCGGTGCTGCGGGGGTTGCCGTTCGCCATCGTCGACGAGGCCGACAGCGTGCTCATCGACGAGGCGCGCATCCCACTCATCCTCTCGCGCGAGGTCGAGGGGGGCGCCGATGCCGCGGAGGCCCGCGAGGCGTTCGCGCTCGCGGACCTCCTCACCGCCGATATTCACTACATGGTGGTGCCGGCCGAGCGGCGGGTGTCGCTCACCGAGGACGGCCGCGCGCTGCTGGCCGAGCGCGTCACCCACGGCCCGTTCGCCAACCGGCTCCGGCGCGAGGACGCGGTCCGCAGCGCCCTCGTCGCCCGCCACCTGATGCAGCGGGGCGAGCAGTACGTCGTCAAGGACGGCAAGGTGGTGATCGTCGACGAGTATACCGGGCGGCTGATGCCCGAGCGCTCATGGAGCGAAGGCCTGCAGCAGTACGTCGAGGCGAAGGAGGACGTGAGGCTCACCGGCCGCAAGACGACGCTCGCCCGCACCTCCTACCAGCGATTCTTTTCCCGCTACATGCGCCTCGCCGGGCTGACGGGGACCGCGCGGGAGGTGCGGGACGAGATCGCCAGGACCTACGGCCTCGTCACCATCCGCGTCGCGCCGGACCGCCCGTCGGGGATGCGGCGCCACCGGGCAAGGGTTCACACCGGTGCGGAGGAGAAGTGGGCCGCCGTCGCGGCACGCACGGGCGTGCTGCGCGCGGAGGGGCGGCCGGTGCTCATCGGCACCCGCTCCGTCGCCGCGAGCGAGCGCGCGAGCCGCGCCCTCGGCGAGGCCGGCATTCCCCATACGGTCCTCAATGCCGTCAACGACCGCGAGGAGGCGGCGATCGTCGCCCGGGCCGGCGAGGCGGGGCAGGTGACCGTCGCGACCAACATGGCGGGGCGCGGGGTCCATATCGCGCTCGGCGAGGGGGTGGCGGCGCGCGGCGGGCTCCACGTCATCCTGACGGAGCGGCACAGCGCAGGGCGCATCGACCGGCAGCTCGAGGGCCGCACCGCGCGGCAGGGCGAGCCCGGCTCCACCGAGGCGATCCTGGCGCTGGACGATCCGCTCGTCGTCACCGCCCGGACGCCGCTCCTCGCGCCTATCGCTCGCGGGCGGGGGTTCCTTGCCATGGTGGCGCGGCGCTGCCTCGTGCGCATCGCGCAGCGGCAGGCGGAGCGGATGCACTACGCGGCCCGGCGCGCCCTCATCCGTCATGACCGGCGCACCGACACGATGCTGGCCTTCGGCGGTCCTCCGGAATGAGAGAGGCGAAAGGGATGGCCATGTTGCAGCGCTGTTTGACCGTGGCGGTGATCTGCCTGATCGCCTCCGGCGCACGGGCGGAGACGCTGGAGTGCCTCATCGAGCCCGACCTCGTCATCGAGCTCGCGACCCCGGTGGAAGGGGTGATCGACGAGATGGTCGTCGACCGCGGCGACCGGGTGGACGCTGGCGACGTGGTGGCCAGGCTCGACTCCCAGCTCGAGCGCATCGCCGTCGAGATGGCGAAGGAGAAGGCGGAGGACGACAGCTCGGTGCGCGCGTCGGCATCGCGCCTCCTCAACCAGACGCGCACGCTCGAGCGCACCCAGACCCTGTTCGAGCGACGCACCGTCCCCCAGGCGACCCTCGAGGAGGCGCAGATGCTGCGGGAGGTGCGCGAGATCGAGCATTCCTCGACCGAGCGGCAGCTCGCCATGGCGCAGGTGGAGCTGAAGCGGGCGGAGACGGTGCTGGAGCGCCGGGCGGTGAAGAGCCCGATCGCCGGCGTCGTGCTGGAACGGCTGCTGCAGGCGGGCGAATACGCGCACGAGCAGGCCAACATCGCCAGGATCGCGCGGATCGACCCGCTGCGGATCGAGGTCTTCGCGCCGATCCGCCTCTTCGCGTCGGTCAAGGTCGGCGACCCGGTGACGATCCATCCGATCGAGCCGGTCGGCGGCAGCTACGTCGGCAAGGTCGACGTGGTCGACCAGGTGTTCGACCCGGCGAGCGGCACCTTCGGCGTGCGCATCACGTTGCCGAACCCCGGCGAGAAGATCCCGTCGGGCCTGCGCTGCACGGCGGACTTCGCCCCCGACAGCTGACCCCGCACCCTCCCGGCCGGCAGCTCCGTCCCGGTGCGGAGGCGCGGCGCGTTCGCACGTCCGGGACGTTATTGATCATCTCATCATACCAGTTGACAAGATGATGTCCCGGCGCGAGGGTCCGTCAGATCTGGGAGGAAACGAATGAAGCTTGCTCTCCTCGGCGCCGGCGGAAAAATGGGCGTGAGGCTCGCCAACAACCTCGTCGGCTCCGGTTATGACGTCGCGTACGTCGAGGTGTCGGACGTCGGCCGGAAGCGCCTCAAGGACGCCATCGGCGCCGACTGCGTCGACCTCGATACCGCCGTCAAAGGCGCCGGCGCCGTCGTCCTCGCCGTGCCGGACACTCTGATCGGCAAGGTCGCCGGGCCGCTCGTGCCGAAGCTCGACCCGGGCACCGTCGTCATCTGCCTCGACGCCGCGGCCCCGCACGCCGGCCACCTTCCCGAGCGGGCGGACATTTCCTATTTCGTCACGCACCCGTGCCATCCGCCGATCTTCGGCGACGAGCCGGACATCGACGCGCTGCGGGACCATTTCGGCGGCATCGCGGCGAAGCAGTCGATCGTCAACGCGCTGATGCAGGGGCCGGAGGAGCATTACGCCGTCGGCGAGGCCATCGCGAAGACGATCTGGAAGCCCATCCTGCGCTCCCACCGCGTGACGGTGGAGCAGATGGCGCTGCTGGAACCGGGCCTCTCGGAGACCGTCGCCGCCACGCTGCTGCTGGCGATGCGGCAGGCGATGGACGAGGTCGTCGCCCGCGGCGTCGACAAGGAGGCCGCGCGGGACTTCCTGCTCGGCCACATGAACGTCCTCGGAGCGGTGATCTTCGAGGAGGTCGAGGGCGTGTTCTCCGACGCCTGCAACAAGGCGATCGAGAACGCGATGCCCGTCCTGATGCAGCCCGACTGGAAGAAGGTCTTCGAGCCGGACGAGATCATGGAGAGCATCCGCCGGATCACCTGACGCCCACCACAAGCTGACGCGGCACGACCGGCGGCGCTCGACAAGCCGACGGCGATGAACGAACACCACAGGGAGGAACCATGCGTTTCAGCACCACGCTTCTGTCGGCGGCATTCGCCGCGGCGGCAGCCTTCGCCATCCCCGCCACGGCCTCGGCCGAGGGCATCATCGCGATCATCACGCCCAGCCACGACAACCCGTTCTTCAAGGCCGAGGCGGAGGGGGCCGCCTCCAAGGCCGAGGAGCTCGGCTACGAGCCGCTCGTCCTCGTCCACGATGACGACCCGAACAAGCAGAACCAGCTCTTCGACACGGCGATCGCCCGTGGCGCGGTCGCGATCGTCCTCGACAATGCCGGCGCGGATGCGTCCGTGGCGCCGGTGAAGAAGGCGAAGGAGGCGGGGATCCCGTCGTTCCTGATCGACCGCGAGATCAACGAGAGCGGTATCGCGGTCTCGCAGATCGTCTCCAACAACTACCAGGGCGCGCAGCTCGGCGGCGAGGAGTTCGTGCGGCTGATGGGCGAGGCGGGCAAGTTCGCCGAACTCGTCGGCAAGGAGTCCGACACCAACGCGGGCATCCGCTCGGCGGGCTACCACGACATCATCGACCAGTATCCGGACCTCGAGATGGTCGCGCAGGAGTCGGCCAACTGGAGCCAGCCGGAAGCGTTCCAGAAGATGCAGACGATCCTGCAGGCCCACCCGGACATCAAGGGCGTCATTTCCGGCAACGACACGATGGCGATGGGCGCCTGGGCCGCGCTCCAGCAGGCGGGCCGGGACGACGTGATCGTGGTGGGCTTCGACGGCTCCAACGACGTGCGCGACTCCATCCTCGCGGGCGGCATCAAGGCGACGGTGCTGCAGCCGGCCTACCGTCAGGCCGAGATGGCCGTGGAGCAGGCGCACAAGTACCTCGCCGACGGCGAGACCGGCCAGCCCGAGAAGCAGCTCATGGATCTCGTCCTCATCAACGAGGAGAACGCGGACAAGCTCGAGACCTTCGCGCTCGGCGACTGAGCCTGCGCCCGCCGGCCGGGTCCCGACGATCCGGCCGGCGGGCCAGCGACGCGATACCCCAAGCCCGAATGTCGAGAGGGACGGACGCCATGGATCGGAGCGTGCGACGAACAGGCCTTGCGCTGCTGCTGGCGCTGGGGCTCACCGGCTGCAAGTTCGTGGAGACGGCCGAGCTGACCGCCGCCGCCGAGGCCGCCGCGACCGCGCGCCAGGCGAAGACGGCGTCGCTCGACGACTGGTCCGGCAAGGTCCTGCCGCACATGCGTGATAAGGCGGTCCCCGTCGCCACCGTCGCCGCGGCGCTCGCCAGGGGCCTCGAGGACGCCGGCGCGCAGTACGGCTACCGCGAGGGCGGGGAGGGTACGCCCTTCAGCTACGCGGTGGTCGTCGACGGCAAGATCGTCGAGGCCAACACCGAGTCGCGCGCCGCGACCGCCGGCGTCGACACCGACGGCGACGGGGCGGCGGACGTCACGCTGCAGCTCGGCCCGGTGATCCGCGGCACCGCGATCCGCGACGTCCTGCCGTTCATCTCCTTCACCGACTTCGAGAACCAGATCGAATTCGCCCAGGTCGCCAAGGCCCTCAACACCGAAGCCTACGATACCGTGCTGGCCGACCTGCCACGCGACGCGCTCGTCGGCAGCACCGTGCACGCCATCGGCGCCGTCACCGTGCGCAAGGCCGGGGAGACGCTGCTCGTGACGCCGGTCGAGATCGGCATCGAGGCGGCGTCGTGAGCGAGGCGGGGGACATCGTCGTCTCGGTGCGCGGGGCGAGCAAGGTCTATCCGGGCACACGGGCGCTGGACCACGTGGACTTCGACGTGCGCCGCGGCATGGTCAATGTGCTGGTCGGCGAGAACGGGGCGGGCAAGTCGACCCTGATGAAGATCATCGCCGGGGTGGAGAAGCCGACCGAGGGCGAGGTGCTGGTCGACGGCACTCCGGTCCAGTTCGACAGCCCGGCGGACGCCGCCCGGCACGGCATCGGCATCGTCTTCCAGGAGCTGAACCTCTTCCCGAACCTCTCGATCGCCGAGAACATCTTCATCGGCCGCGAGAAGACGCGTGCGGGAATCGACATCGACGCCCGCCGCCAGCGGGAGATGGCGGCCGCACTGATGGCGAGGCTCGAGCACGACAACCCGCCCGACATGCCGGTCGCGGACCTGCGCATCGGCGAGCAGCAGATCGTCGAGATCGCCAAGGTGCTTTCCCAGGACGCGCGCGTCATCATCATGGACGAGCCGACGTCGGCGCTGTCGGCTGCGGAGGTGGAGATCCTTTTCCGCGTCATCGGCGAGCTGAAGGCCGCGGGGACGGCCATCGTCTACATCTCGCACCGCCTCGAGGAGCTGGTGCGGGTCGGCGACTGGATCACGGTGCTGCGCGACGGCAAGGTCACCGGCAGCCGGCCGATGGCCGAGGTCGACGTCGACTGGATCGTGCGCGCCATGATCGGCGCCCGCTCCAAGGACTTCGCCAAGACGGTCCAGCACGCGTTCGGCGGCACCGTCCTCGACGTCGACGGCATGACCCTGCCGCGCCGGGGCGGAGGCTACAAGGTCGACCACGTCTCGCTGACGCTCAGGGCGGGCGAGATCGTCGGGATCTACGGCCTCATGGGCGCCGGCCGGTCCGAGCTCTTCGACTGCATCATGGGCCGCGAGCATGCGGCCACCGGGAAGGTCGTTCTCGCCGGAAAGGACATCTCGGGACGCTCCATCCACGGCCGGATCGAGGCGGGTATCGCGCTCATCCCCGAGGACCGCAAGGCGGAGGGGCTCGTCCAGATCCTCCCCGTCTCGGAGAACATGAGCCTGTCGAGTCTCAACCGCTTCGTGCGCCTCTTCCACCTCGACGTCGGGGCGGAGAAGCGCACCATCGCCGACTACGTGCGCCGGCTCGCGGTGAAGGTGGCGGACGTCGCCAACCCGGTATCGTCGCTGTCGGGCGGGAACCAGCAGAAGGTCGTCATCGGCAAGGCGCTGATGACGGGGCCGAAGGTCCTCCTCATGGACGAGCCGTCGCGCGGCATCGACATCGGCGCCAAGGCCGAGGTCTTCCGCGTGATGCGCGAGCTTGCGGCGGAGGGGCTCGGCATCCTCTTCGTCACCTCCGACCTGCAGGAGGTGATGGAGCTGTCCGACCGCATCATCGTCATGTCCAACGGCAGGATCACCGGCGAGCTGTCCATCGCCGAGGCCGACGAGCCGACCATCGTGCGCCTGTCCTCCGTCGGCCACGGTCCCCACCACGCACCGATCGAGGAGAACGCCGCATGACGACCGGGACCATGGAGGCGGCGGGCGCCGGCCGGAACGTCAGCATCGGCATGCTGCTCCTCAAGGGGCGGACGTTCATCGCGCTGATCGCGGTCATCGTCTTCTTCTCGTTCGCCGCGCCGAACTTCCTGTCGCCGGCCAACCTCGTCATCATGTCCGAGCATGTGGCGCTGAACGCGTTCCTCGCCATCGGCATGACGTTCGTCATCATCACCGGCGGCATCGACCTTTCGGTCGGCTCCATCGTGGGGCTCTGCGGGATGGTGGCGGGCTACCTCGTGCTGAACGGGATCGACCTCGGCCCGGTCGGCTACACGGTGTTCTTCAACACCTACGAGATCGTCCTCATCACGCTCGGCGTCGGCATCCTCGTCGGTCTCGTCAACGGGCTGCTGATCACCAAGCTCAACGTGGCGCCGTTCATCGCGACGCTCGGCACGCTCTACGTGGCGCGGGGGCTGGCACTGCTGTCGTCGGACGGCGGCACCTTCCCGAACCTCTCGGGCAAGGAGGCGTACGGGACCGCGTCCTATCCGTGGATCGGCTCGGGCAACATCCTGGGGATCCCGTTCTCCATCTGGATGCTCATCGTCGTCGGCTGCCTCGCGGCGTACATCGCCCAGCGCACGCCCCTCGGGCGGCACATCTACGCGGTCGGCGGCAACGAGCGGGCCGCCGCGCTGTCGGGCGTGAAGGTCGATCGAGTCAAGCTCTTCGTCTACATGTTCTCGGGCTTCTGCGCGGCGATCGTCGGCATCGTCATCTCGTCCCAGCTCGTTGCCGCGCACCCTGCGACGGGCGAGACGTTCGAGCTCAACGCCATCGCGGCCGCGGTCCTCGGCGGCACGTCGATGTCGGGCGGGCGCGGGCGGATTGCCGGGACCATCGTCGGCGCCTTCGTCATCGGCATCCTCTCGGACGGGCTCGTGATGATGGGCGTCTCGTCGTTCTGGCAGACGGTGATCAAGGGCGTCGTCATCATCGCGGCCGTGGTCGTCGACCAGTTCCAGCAGCGCCTGCAGCAGCGCGCCGCCCTGCAGCGCCAGGCGGCGCTCGGCTGATGCTGAAGGGCGCGCTCATCGGCTGCGGCTACTTCGCCGAGAACCACCTCCACGCCTGGCGACAGGTGCCGGACGCGGCGATCGTCGCCCTGTGCGACACCGACCCGGCACGGCTCGCCGCCGCATCGCAGACGTTCAGCATTGGCCGGACCTACACCTCGCTGGAGGCGATGCTGGCGGCGGAGGCGCTCGATTTCGTCGACATCGCCACCGGGCCACGCACGCACCGCGCATTGGTGGAGGCGGTGGCGTCCCACGGCGGCATCGCGATCATCTGCCAGAAGCCCATCGCCCGGACGATGGCGGACGCCGAGGCGATGGTGGCGGCCTGCGCGGCCGCGGGCGTTCCTTTCGCCATCCACGAGAACTTCCGCTGGCAGACGCCCATCCGCGCGGTGAAGGCGGCGATGCAGGAGGGGGCGGTCGGCACACCTTTCTTCGGCCGCTGCTCCTTCCGCTCGGCCTTCGACGTCTATGCCCGCCAGCCCTACCTCGCGACGGACGAGCGCTTCATCGTCGAGGACCTCGGCATCCATATCCTCGACATCGCGCGGTTCCTGTTCGGCGAGGTGGCTCATCTGTCGGCGACGACGAAGCGGGTGAACCCGGCGATCCGCGCCGAGGACGTCGCCACCGTCCTGATGGGGCACGCGAACGGCGTCACCTCCGTCGTCGACTGCTCCTACGCCACCGCGCTGCCGCACGAGCGTTTCCCGCAGACGCTGGTGGAGGTGGACGGCAGCGAGGGCACGCTGCGCCTCGACGCCGACTATCGCCTGACGGTCCACCGCAGGGACGGCGGGACGACGGTGCGGGACGTTGCGCCCCGTCCCCTCGACTGGGCGGCGGCACCGGCGCACCTCATCCAGGAGAGCGTCCTCGCCTTCCAGCGGGATGCCGCCCGGTGCCTCGCCGAAGGGCGCCTGCCCGAGACTTCGGGGACCGACAACCTCAAGACGTTCGCGCTGGTCCAGGCGGTGTACCGTTCCGCCGAAGGACCGATGACGCGCGTGGAGCCATAGACCGTGACCACTCCCGAAGACCGCTTCGAGGCCGACTATATTCTGGAGACCACCGCCGACCCGGCCAGGGTCGCCGAGACAATGGCGGGCGAGCAGTCGAGCGGCACGTTCGTCTCCGTCCCCGGCGAGAGCGCCGAGCTGAAGGCCCGCTCGGCGGCCCGTGTCGTCTCCTGCGAGGTGATGGCGACGGACCTGCCGCAGTCGGTTCCCAGCGCGGGCGTCGACCCTGCGCGCCGGGCCTCGCGCGCCCGTGTCACGCTGTCCTGGCCGCTCGACAACATCGGCCCGTCGCTGCCGAACCTCGTCGCGACGGTCGCGGGCAATCTCTTCGAGCTGCGGCAGGTGGCGGGGCTCCGCCTCGAGGCGCTGCGGCTGCCGCCCGCCTTCGCCGAGGCCTATCCCGGCCCCGCCTTCGGGGTCGGCGGGACGCGGCGGCTCGCGGGGGTGGAGGCCGGACCGCTGATCGGCACCATCATCAAGCCCTCCATCGGCTTCGATCCCGCCCAGACGGCGGACCTCGTGGACACGCTCTGCGCCGCGGGGATCGACTTCGTGAAGGACGACGAGCTGCAGTCCGCCGGCCCGACCTGCCCGTTCGAGGCGCGCGTCGACGCCGTCATGCGGGCCGTCGACGCCCATGCCGACAGGACCGGCCGGAAGGTGATGGTCGCCTTCAACCTCACCGGCGACCTCGACGAGATGCGCCGCCGGCACGACCACGTCCTCGCCGCGGGCGGGACGTGCGTGATGGCGAGCCTCAACTCGGTCGGGATCGTCGGCATGGTGGAGTTGCGGCGCCACTCCGCGCTGCCGATCCATGCGCACCGCAACGGGTGGGGGTACCTGTCACGCCATCCCTCGCTCGGCTGGTCGTTCCCCGCGTGGTCGGCGCTCTGGCGGCTCGCCGGGGCGGACCACATGCACGTCAACGGCCTCGCCAACAAATTCGCCGAGGAGGACGGGAGTGTCATCGCGGCGGCCCGGTCGTGCGCCGAGCCGCTCGTCGACGGCGCGCCGATGACGGTGATGCCGGTGTTCTCCTCCGGTCAGACGGTGTGGCAGGCGGCGGGCACCTACGAGGCGCTGGGGACGGCGGACCTCATCCACTGCTCCGGCGGCGGGATCCTGGCGCATCCGGACGGGCCGGCGGCCGGCGTCCAGGCGCTGCGGCACGCGTGGGAGGCGGCGATTGCCGGTCGTCCCCTCGCCGATGCGGCCGCCACCGATCCCGCGCTCGCCGGCGCGATGACCCTGAAGGCGTGACGCGATGGCGAACCTCCCGCACCGCGTCCTGACCTTCTACGGCGACGACTTCACAGGCTCGTCCGCGGTGATGGAGGTGATGACCTTCGCGGGTCTGCCCACCGTCATGTTCCTGAAACCGCCGGACCCGGCCCACCTCGAACGGTTCGCCGACTATCGCGGCATCGGCGTTGCGAGCACCGCGCGGTCGATGGGGCCGGCGTGGATGGACGCGAACCTCCCGGAGGCGTTTGCCGCGCTGAAGGCGCTCGGCGCGCCGGTGAACCACTACAAGGTCTGCTCCACGTTCGACTCCGCCGCCGGGACCGGCTCTATCGGCCGTGCCATCGAGCTGGGCGCCGCGGCGTTCGGCCCGCGGGTCGTGCCGCTCGTGACGGCCGCGCCGGCGATCGGGCGCTGGCAGGCGTTCGGCAACCTCTTCGCCGCGTTCGGCGACGGCATCTTCCGCCTCGACCGGCATCCGGTGATGTCGCGCCATCCCGCGACGCCGATGCACGAGGCGGACCTCGCCCGCCACCTCGCCGCACAGACGGACTGGCCCGTCGGCCTCGTCGACCTCGTCTCGCTCAAGGCGGGCCGGGGCGGGGCCGCGCTCGAGGCGGCGCGGGAGGCCGGATCGCGGATCGTCTCGCTCGACGTCGTCGACGAGGAGACGCTGGCGGCGGTCGGGGAGGCGATGTGGCAGGAGGCGAGGGCGCACGGCCTCTTCGCGGCCGGCAGCCAGGGCGTCGAATATGCGCTGATCGCCCACTGGCGAGCGGCCGGCCTGCTGCCGCCGGCCGGGGCGACCGCCCCCGTCGCACCGGTAGAGCGGATGATCGCGGTGTCGGGCTCGGTGTCGCCGACGACCGCGGGCCAGATCGCCCACGCCGAGGCGAACGGGTTCCATATCGAGCCGCTCGACGTCGCCGCGACCGTCGACCCCGCGCGCTGGGAATGCGCGCTCGACGCGGCGTGCGATGCCGCGTCGGCGGCGATCGGCGCCGGACGCATCCCCCTCGTCGTCACCGCGCGGGGGCCGGACGACCCCGCCGTGGCGCGCTTCAACGCGGCTCTCGCCGAGACCGGGACAGACCGCGCGGAGGCGTCGGCGCGAATCGGGCGCGGGCTGGGGCGGATCGTGCGCGAGCTCGTCGCCGCGCATGGCCTCACGCGTGCCGTCATCAGCGGCGGCGACACCTCGGGCTACGCGACGTCGGAGCTGGGCGTCACGGCGCTCTCCGCCCTCGCGCCGCTCGCGCCGGGGGCTCCGCTCTGCCGCACCTACGCCGATGCGCCGGAGTTCGACGGGCTCGAACTCGCGCTCAAGGGGGGACAGATGGGTGCAAAAGACTTCTTCGTCGCGAGCACGGGTCGTATGACGCGAGCGGCGGGGCGCGTCGGATAGGCCGATGCCGGGCCGAGGCACATCAAGGGAGTAAGCCGGTGAACCGACGCTTGGGAGATGAGCCGGCCTCGGATCGCATCGTCCGTCGAAAGCTGTCCGATCAGGTCTTCGAGCGGTTGCACGCGATGATCGGCAGCGAGCTGAAGCCCGGCGACGTGCTCCCCTCCGAGCGCGACCTGATGGAGCGCTTCGGCGTCGGCCGTCCGGCGATCCGCGAGGCGCTGCAGTCGCTCCAGAACAAGGGCCTCATCACCATCGCCCATGGCGAGCGGAGCCGCGTCAACGTCCTCTCCACCGACCTTGCGGTCGAGCAGATGAACGAGGTGGCGCGGCTGCTGCTCTCCACCGAGCCGTCCAACCTCGACTACCTCAAGGAGGCGCGCCGGCTGTTCGAGACCGGCGTCGTCGGCATCGCCGCGCGCAATGCGACGGCCGAGGACGTCGCCGACCTGCGCAGCCTCGTCGGCGAGCAGGCGAGCCACCTCGGGGACGCGCCGGCGTTCGTGGCGGTCGACATGCGCTTCCACGTGCGCATCGCCGCGCTCACCGGGAATCCGATCATCGTCACGGTGAGCGATGCCATGCTGCGCTGGCTCTTCGAGTACCACCATTCGCTGCTGCACTGGTCCGGCAACGAGGACGTCACGCTCGCCGAGCACGCCCGGATCGTCGATCTCATCGAGGCGGGGGACGCCGACGGTGCCGTGGAGGCGATGCGCGCCCACCTCGACCGTTCCGACGCGCTCTACGTCCACCGAAGCTGAACCCTGCGCCCGCAGTGCTGCGCTTGTGAGGATTGGTATACTGGTATAATATCTTCGGAATATCACCGGTCACACAATAAACAAGAGCCGGAAACAGAGGGAGGGCAGCGTTGAGGGAACGCTCGCTCAAGGAAATGACCCGCGGCGGTCTCGCGGTCGGGCACTTTATCGTCGAATTCGCCACGCCGGGCATCGGGCATCTCATGAAGAATGCCGGATGTGACTTCGTGCTTTTCGACATGGAGCACTCGGGCTTCTCGCTCGAGACTGTGAAGAGCGCCGTGCGGTACATGGAGGCGGCGCGCCTGCCGATGATCGTGCGCTCGCCGTCGAAGGACACCCACCACATCGCCCGCGTGCTCGACATGGGCGCGGAGGGTATCATGATCCCGATGGTGAATTCCGGCGCCGAGGCGGCCGCGATCGTCGACGCGGTGAAGTACGCGCCCGACGGGCGGCGCGGCGTCGCCCTCGGCATCGCGCATGACGGGTACCGCGGGGGCGCGGTGCTGGAGAAGCTGGTCGCCGCCAACGTGCGCACCACCGTCTTCGCGCAGATCGAGACGGCTGAGGGGATCGAGAACGTCGAGGACATCGCCGCGACGCCGGGGGTGGACTGCCTCTGGGTTGGGCACTTCGACCTGTCCGCCTCCCTCGGCATTCCCGGCGAGTTCGAGCACGAGACCTTCAAGGCCGCCATCGCCCGCACCACCCGCGCCGCGCGCACGTACGGCAAGGCGACGGGCCGGCTGGTCCCGTCGGTGGAGGAGGCGGTCGCGCTGCACAAGGCGGGCTTCGACATGATCTGCTATTCCGGCGACGTGTGGATGTTCACCCAGGCGTTGAGCGCTGCGGTGAACGCCATACGCTCGGGGAGCGGGCGCTGATGCCCCGGCTGCGGGTCGCGCTGTCCGGCGACTTCCGCAATCCGGACGGCTCGCCGACCTTCCCCGACTTCGACCTGACCCCGCTGCTGACCGACCCCGGCATCGAGATGGTCTGGGTCGAGCCGGTGGACGGGGTGATGCCAGCGGCGGCGCTCGAGGGCTGCCACGGGCTGATCCTCCTCGCGCCGCGCTTCCTGGCGCGGTCGATCCCATCGTCCGGTTCGCTGATGGCGGTCGCCCGGTTCGGCGTCGGCTACGACAACGTGGACGTCTCGGCCTGCACCGAGGCGGGGATCGCCGTCGTCATCACGCCGTCAGGAGTGCGGCGGCCGGTGGCGGTGTCGGTGATCACCTTCATGCTGGCGCTCACTCAGAAGCTTCTCATCAAGGATCGCCTTGCGCGGGGCGGGCCCGAGGGCTGGGCCGCGCGGGTCGACCATATGGGGACGGGCCTCGTGGGCAAGACGCTGGGCCAGCTCGGGCTCGGCAACATCGGCGCGGAGGTATTCCGCCTCGCGGCCCCGTTCGACATGAGGTTCATTGCCCACGACCCCTATGCGGATCCCGAGGAGGCCAGTCGACTGGGCGTCGAGCTGGTCGGCCTGGAGGACGTCTTCCGCCGGTCCGACGTCCTTTCCGTCTCGATCCCGCTGTCGGAGGCGACGCGGCATCTCGTCAACGCCGAGCGGTTGGCGCTGATGAAACCGGGCGCGTTCCTGATCAACACCGCCCGTGGCCCGATCGTCGACCAGCGCGCGCTTTACGAGGCGCTGGAGGGCGGGGTCATCGCAGGCGCGGGCCTCGACGTCTTCGAGATCGAGCCGGCGCCGGCGGACGAGCCGCTGTTCCGGCTGGACAACGTGATCACGGCCCCCCACGCGCTCTGCTGGACGGACGAGTGCTTCGCCGGGAACGGTGCGGCCGACGTCGCGGCGATGAAGGCGCTCGCCGCCGGGAAGGCGCCTGAGGGCGTGGTCAACCGGCCGGTGCTCGACAGTCCGTCATTCCGCGAGCGCCTCGCCGCCTTCGCCGGGGGCGCCCGGCCCTGACGGTCCCGCCGCGCACCGCGTCGCCACACCGGCGGCGCCCAATCCCCACGAAGATCCGTCGACAATGGAGCCCCTGATGATCGACGCCACCGTGGAGGTGTCCCCCGCCATCGCGCGGTTCGGCACCGACGAGCCCGTCGCGCCCATGCGGACCCTCAGGGCTGGTGTCCTGGAGGCGCGGCTCGACGGAGGGAACCTGCGCGGCATCCGCATCGGCGGTGTCGAGGCGATCCGTGCGGTGGCGTTCCTGTCGCGCGACCGGAGCTGGGGCACCTTCGACGCGGCCGTCGAGGACCTAGCCGTGGACGAGCGGCCGGACGGCTTCACCGTCACCTACAGGGCGCGGATCGGGGATGCGGCGCAGTCGCTGGCCTATCGCGCAAGGATCGAGGGGCGGGCGGATGGCAGCCTGTCCTTCACCGCCGATGGGGAGCCCGAGACCGACTTCGTCACGGCGCGTACTGGCTTCGTGGTGCTCCACCCGTTGAACGGCGTGGTCGGCGAGCCGGTCACGATCGAGCACACGGACGGTAGCGTGACGGAGAGCCGCTTCCCGGTGGAGATCGATCCGGCCTGTCCGTTCCAGGATATCCGCTCGGTGAGGCACGAGGTTCTGCCGGGTGTCTCGGTGACGTGCCGGATGGAGGGGGACGCGTACGAGATGGAGGACCACCGGAACTGGCTGGACGCCTCCTTCAAGACCTATATCCGCCCCCTCGCCAAGCCGTGGCCGTACACGATGGCGCGGGGCGAACCCTTCGCGCAGAGCGTCACGCTCACGGTGGACGGCCGTCCCGGTCCGGCAGCGGCGGCAGGGGGCGGGCCGGTCACGGCGTCGATCGGCGGCCCGTCCGGGTCGCGGATGCCGCGCCTCGGTCTGGCGGTCCCGGCGCAGTGGGTGGGGGCGGCCCGGGTGCGCGCGCATCTGCTCGCCCGGGCCGCGCCGGGCTTCCTGGTCTGTCACTTCGACCCGCGCGCCGGGCACGATCGGGCGACCGTCGCCGAGTATGCCGCGCTCGGCCGCGCCGTCGGCGCGCCTCTCGTACTGGAGGCGGTGGTGCCGTGCCTCGACCGGACCGGTCGCCCGATGGACGATCCCGCCGTGCTGGAGCGCGACATGAGCACCATCGCCGCGGCGGCGAAGGGCTACACCTTCGAGCGCGTCGCCGTCACGCCGTCGTGCGACCTGAAGTCGACGACGCCCGGAGCGGTCTACCCGCCGGCACCCGGCTGGGAGCGGCTCGCGGAGGCGGCGAGGAAGGCCTTTCCGGGCGTGCCGGTCGGCGGCGGCATGTTCGCCTACTTCACGGAGCTCAACCGCAAGCGGCCGCCACGCGGGCTCTTCGACTTCGTCGGCCACTCCGGGGCGCCGATCGTCCACGCCGGGGACGACGAGAGCCTGATGGAGACGCTCGAGACGCTGCCGTCGGTCTTCGCCAGCGTTCGCGCCTTCAAGGGGGAGACGCCCTACTGGATCTACCCCGTCGCGGTGTCGATGCGGATGAACCCCTATGGCGACGTCCCGGTGGAAAACCCGCGCAATGTGCGGCAGGCGATGAACCGCGTCGACCCGCGCGACCGCTCCCTCCTCGGCGCCGCCTGGTATGCGGGATACCTCGCGGAGGCGGCGAGGGGCGGCGTGGACGCGGTGACGCTGGCGGCGGTGGCGGGCCCCTCGGGGATCGTCAACGTGCCGAGCGAGGGCGCGCGGCCCTATTTCGACGAGGCGGACGCGGCGGTGATGCCGAGCTGGCACGTCGCGGCCCTCGGCGCGTCCCTCGCCGGCCGTCCGGTGCTGAAGGCGCGGAGCGACCGTCCGTCCGCGGTCAAGGCGCTCGCCGTGGACGAGGGGAACGCCATCGGGCTGGTCCTCGTCAACCTCACGGGCGAGACCGTCACCGTCGCGCTGCCGGAGGTCGCGGCGCCGCTGTCCGGCTTCGTGCTGGACGAAGCGAGTTTCGCCACGGCGTGCCGTCGTGCCGAGCCGCTGGCCGAGGCGCCGGTCGCGACGCCGCTCGTCCTGAAGCCCTATGCGCTCGCGCGGCTGCGGGTCCCGAAGGGATAGGGTTATGACGCGGGAGTGCTTGCTCCGGGCGACGGCTCAGGTACGACGTCGGCCGACAGGAGGAACCATATGGCTGGCGTCTATTTCGATGAGCTCACCGTGGGGCAGGTGTTCCACCACCCGCTGAAGCGCACCATCACGGAGGCGGACAACGTCTTCTTCACCGCGCTGACGCACAATCCGGCGCTGCTGCATCTGGACGAGGAATACTGCCGGACGGAGACCGAGTTCGGACAGCGCATCGTCAATTCGTGCTTCACGCTGGGGCTGATGGTGGGGATCTCGGTGGGCGACACGACCCTCGGCACCGCTGTCGCCAACCTCGGCTGGGACGAGGTGCGTTTCCCCAAGCCGCTGTTCCATGGCGACACGATCCGCGTGGAGACGGAGGTCATCGAGCTGCGGGAGAGCAAGTCGCGTCCGAACCAGGGCATCGTGACGTTCCTGCACCGGGCGTACAACCAGAAGGGCGAGCTTGTCGCCTCCTGCAAGCGCTCCGGTCTTCAGCTGAAGCGCCCGCAGGGCTGAGCGGCGCGCCGACCGTCGTTTCGCGAACTGCTTCCGGACGTCGGGCCGTGTGACGGATCGAGCGCGAGGGGGAGCGTCCCCCTCGCGGCCGAGGGAGCGGCCTCCGCCGGCCTCCCGGTGGCGCCTACTGTGCGCGCTGGCCGAACAGGACCGACTGGGCGTTCTTGTCGCTGGCGAGATTCCAGTTGGCGCGGGCCTCCTGGCCGAGTGCCATCCCTCGCTGCACGGCCGGGCGGGCCTTCACGGCGGCGAGCCAGCGCTTCACGTTCGGGAACTCCTCGATGTCCATCTGCTGGCGCTCCCAGCCGTTGGCCCAGCCGACGCAGGCCATGTCGGCGATGGAGTAGTCGCCGGCGATGAACTCGCGGCCCTGGAGACGCTTGTTGAGCACGCCGTAGAGGCGGTGCGTCTCGTCCGTATAGCGCTTCTTGGCGTAGGGCAGGTCTTCGGGGGCGTAGACGTTGAAGTGGTGGTTCTGGCCGAGCATCGGGCCGAACCCGCCCATCTGCCACATGAGCCACTCCTCGACCTCGACGCGCTTGCGCTCGTCGTCGGTGGGATAGAACTGGCCGAACTTGCGCCCAAGGTAGAGAAGGATCGCACCGGACTCGAAGACCGAGATCTCCTTGCCGCCGGGGCCGTCGTGGTCGACGATCGCGGGCATCCGGTTGTTCGGCGAGATGGCGAGGAAGTCCGGCTTGAACTGGTCGCCGGCGCCGATGTTGACGTAGATGGTGTTGTAGGGGGCGCCGACCTCTTCGAGGTAGATCGAGACTTTGTAGCCGTTCGGGGTCGGCCAGTAGTATAGATCGATGGGTTTGGTCATGTGTCCCTCTTCGCGCCGCCGTCCGGTCTGCAGCGGCGGTGGTTCCCCGCGACATGGTGCGTTGGGGGTCCAGCGGCAATGCGTGCCATGTCAACTATTCAGACCATTCTCCGCCCTCGCGCAACTGTGCATTTCGGCCGGTCGCCGCGCCGGGCCACAATCCGGGCCACCGAGGACCGGGGTCCTCGTTCCGCAGGAGGTTGGCGATGAAGTTCCAAACCATTGTATTGGCGGGATGTCTGGGTATCGCGGCGTTGGCGCCGCTGACGGCGCCGGCGACGGCGGACAGCGTGCTCGGCTCGCCCGACGGGTGGTACGTGGTCGAGACCGACAAGGACTACGCGACGCTTCTCAACGACCTCAAGGAGGCCGTGAAGGCCAACAAGATGGCGGTCGTCACGGAGGCGGGGCCGACGGAGGTGGCGGCCCAGCGGGGCGCGACGATCCCGGGCAACCGCGTCGTGGGCGTGTTCCGGAACGACTATGCGGTGTCGATCATCGAACTCGTGCCGGCGGCGATGATCGAGGCGCCGATCCGCATCATGGTGATGGAGGAGCCGGACGGAACGGCGACGCTCGCCTACGCCACCCCGACGACGGTGTTCGCGCCGTACATGGCCGACGGCGGCGGCGAGCTCGAGGAACTGGCCGCGAGCCTCGACGAAATCTTCGCCGACATCGTGGCCGACGCGTCGCGCGACGACTGACAGGATAACTCAGCGCCGCCCGAAGGCGACGGCGGCGAGCGGCGCCCACGGACCGCCGCGATAGTGCCAGAGCTGCAGACCCTCTGCGGTCGCCGTGAAGGGCGTGAAGGTGCGTTCCAGCTCGGCACGCGTCGCGCGGGCCGTCTCGGGGGTCACCTTGTTCTGCACCGTGACATGGGGGCGGAAGGCCTCGCGGTCCTGCCGGGTCAGCCACGGGTCGAAGCGCTTCGCGAGATCGCTCCGGAGCGCGACGAGCGGCGCGGAGGAGAGGCGGTAGGCGACGCCGCGCCCGAGCGACAGGAGCCCTTCGACCGCGACGGGGAAGCGGGGACGCGCCGCGACCGTGCCGATGGCGCGCATCACCGGGTCCTCCTCGGCGCCGGGGAGGGCGTGGAACAGGGTGAGGTGCGCCGGGACGCGGTTGATCGCGGCGGGAAAGTACGTGCGGCGCTGCGTCTCGAAGAAGGTGGCGGCGGGCTCGTCGAACTGCAGGGTGACGATGATCGGCGCCCTATCGGTTTCCATCTGACACTCCTCGCACCGATTCCCGCCGCTTGAGACTATCGCGTCGGGCGCGAACGTGCAGGGGGCGGCGCGCGGACGCCGGCCGCGGCGGCGAGTGGCCGGGGACTATCACGGCCGATCGGGAGAGGCCGCGCGGGCGCTCCGTTCCCAGGCTCCCGCGCGCGACCGGTTCCGCGTGCGCTCGACAGGAGCGCGGACGCCCGGGCGGCAACGCCGCGAGGACCCGGCGAGCCTTGCAAGAGGCGGGTGCGAGGGGGTGCGTCTCGATCCGGCGGGTTGACAGGCGGGCTGCAACCCCGGAAATGCCGGGCCATACAGATCCTGCAAAAGGCCCCATCATGCACCGCTATCGCTCCCACACGTGCGCCGACCTTCGCGCCGGTGATGCCGGCTCGAATGTGCGCCTGTCCGGTTGGGTGCACCGTGTGCGCGACCACGGCGGCATCATCTTCATCGACCTGCGCGACCACTACGGCATCACCCAGGTGGTGATCGACCCGGATTCGTCCGCCTTCAAGACCGGCGAGACCGTTCGCGCCGAGTGGGTGATCAAGATCGACGGCGAGGTGAAGCAGCGCGCCGCCGACCTCGTGAACGCGAAGCTGCCGACCGGCGAGGTCGAGGTGTTCGCGCGCGACATCGAGGTTCTCTCGACCGCGCCCGAGCTGCCGCTGCCGATCTTCGGCGAGCCGGACTATCCGGAGGAGATCCGCCTCAAGTACCGCTTCCTGGACCTGCGCCGCGAGACGATCCACAACGATATCGTGAAGCGTTCCAGGATCATCTCGTCGATCCGCCGGCGGATGGTGGAGCAGGGCTTCACCGAGTTCCAGACGCCGATCCTGACGGCTTCCTCGCCGGAAGGGGCGCGCGACTTTCTCGTGCCGTCGCGCCTGCACCCGGGCAAGTTCTACGCGCTGCCGCAGGCACCGCAGCAGTTCAAGCAGCTCTGCATGATCGCCGGCTTCGACCGGTACTTCCAGATCGCGCCGTGCTTCCGTGACGAGGACGCGCGCGCCGACCGCTCGCCGGGCGAGTTCTACCAGCTCGACGTGGAGATGAGCTTCGTCGAGCAGGAGGACGTGTTCCAGGCGGTGGAGCCGGTGCTGCGCGGCCTGTTCGAGGAGTTCGCCGAGGGCAAGCCGGTCACGCCGACCTTCCCGCGCATCAAGTACAAGGACTCGATGGCGAAGTACGGCTCGGACAAGCCGGACCTCCGCAACCCGATCGAGATGGCCGACGTCACCGAGCACTTCGACGGCTCGGGCTTCAAGGTCTTCGCCGGCATGATCGCGTCGGACCCGAAGGTGCGGGTGTGGGCGATCCCCGCGCCGGGTGGCGGCTCGCGCTCCTTCTGCGACCGGATGAACTCCTGGGCGCAGTCGGAGGGGCAGAAGGGCCTCGGCTACATCTTCTGGCGTATCCCCGAGGGCGGCGGCGAGACGGAGGCCGCCGGCCCCATCGCGAAGAACATCGGGCCGGAGCGCACCGAGTCGATGCGCAAGCAGCTCGGCCTGAAGGAAGGCGACGCGGTGTTCTTCGTCGCCGGCAAGCCGGACCAGTTCGTCCAGTTCGCCGGTCAGGCGCGCCTCAAGGTCGGCCGCGACCTGCAGGAGCTCTCGGGCGGCACGTTCATGAACGAGGACCAGTTCGCGTTCTGCTGGATCGTCGACTTCCCGATGTTCGAGTGGGACGAGGACAACAAGAAGGTCGACTTCTCCCACAACCCGTTCTCGATGCCGCAGGGCGGCCTCGAGGCGCTGGAGACCAAGGACCCGCTCACGATCGACGCGTTCCAGTACGACATCGTGTGCAACGGCATCGAGCTGTCGTCGGGTGCGATCCGGAACCACAAGCCGGAGATCATGAAGAAGGCGTTCGCCATCGCCGGCTACGACGAGCAGGTGCTGCACGACAAGTTCGGCGGCATGCTCTCGGCGCTGCAGTACGGCGCGCCTCCGCACGGCGGCATCGCGCCGGGCATCGACCGCATCGTCATGCTGCTGTGCGGCCGTGAGAACCTGCGCGACGTGACGCTGTTCCCGATGAACCAGCGGGCCGAGGACCTGATGATGGGCGCCCCGTCCGAGGTGACGCCGGCGCAGCTCCGCGAGCTGCACATCCGCCTCAACCTGCCGAACTGACCGGCGGGCGCCCCGGGCGCGCGGCACGGGACGATCGAGGGGCGGCTCCGGCCGCCCTTTTTCGTGGGCGTCTCCCGGGCGCCGGGCGGCTTGTCGGCCTTGTCCACCTGGCGGGCGGGCCGCTAGCGTAAGGGCGAACCTCGCCCGGCCGGTCCGGGCCAAGATGCGGACGCGGGTTTTGGAAATCCCCGACCTCCTGATCGTCGCCCTCGGGGTGTTCCTCTACGGCCTCTTCTCGCAATGGGGCGAGCGGGGGAGCCTGACGGGACCGATGGTGTTCACCGCCTTCGGCCTCGTCACCGGCGCGGCGATGCTCGACGTGGTGCGCCTCTCCGTCCAGGGCGGCTTCATGCACGGCCTGGCGGAGATCACGCTGGTCCTCGTCCTCTTCACGGACGCGGCGCGGATCGACGTCTCGCGCCTTGGCGCCCAGCACGACGTGCCGCTGCGGCTGCTGGGGATCGGCCTGCCGCTGACGATGGTGGCAGGCACCGCCGCCGCGATGGTGCTGTTTCCGGACCTCGGGATCTGGCCGGCGGCGATCCTCGGGGTGATCCTGTCACCGACGGATGCGGCGCTCGGGCAGGCGGTGGTCAGCAACCCCGTCATCCCCGTGCGCGTGCGCCAGGCGCTCAATGTCGAGAGCGGACTGAACGACGGGCTCGCCTTCCCGATCCTCCTCATCGTCCTGTCGCTCGCCGCCGAGGAGGAGGCGACGCGCGGTGTGGCCTCGTGGGCATTCTTCGTGGCCGCTCAGATCGCCCTCGGGCCGCTCGCGGGCGTGGTGATCGGCGCCGTCGGCTCGGCATGCGTGGAGTGGGCGGTGCGGCGCGGCGACATGAACCGCGTCTTCGTGCAGATCTCCGTGCTCTGTCTCGCGGTGCTCGCGTTCGGGACGGCCGAGGTGATCGGCGGCAACGGCTTCATCGCCGCGTTCGTCGCCGGCATGGTGGTCGGTACGCGCTCGCGCACGCTGCTCGACGCGGTGGAGGACTTCGGCGAGACGGAGGGTCAGCTCCTCAACCTCGTGGTCTTCCTCATTTTCGGCGCGGTCCTGCTGCCGACGGCGCTCGGCCATCTCACCGCCGCGCACGTCCTCTACGCCGCGCTGTCGCTGACCGTGATCCGGATGGTGCCGGTGGCGATCAGCCTCATCGGGACGAGGCTGGTGCCCGTCACGGTGCTCTTCATCGGGTGGTTCGGGCCGCGCGGCCTCGCGTCGATCCTCTATGTGCTGATCATCAGCGAGGGGTATCCGGCGCTGCCGGGACTGGGCGATATCGTCACGGTGGCCTACCTCACGGTGCTCATGAGCATCCTCGCCCACGGTGTCAGCGCCTCGCCGCTGGCGCGCCGGTACGGGCGGCGGATCGGCGCCATGGAGGGCGCGGACGCCGAACAGGTGACGGTCGCGCCGTTTCCGACGCGGCTGCGCCACCGGGAACGGCGGGGGGACGGCGAACCCATTGCATGAACGTCAGCTAAAGGGACCATTCGAACGCCATTCAGTCGCACCCGTTGATAGTGGGAGCCACAAACGGGGAGAAACATGATGCGCCGATGGACCTATGCAGCAGTTGCCGCGCTGATCGCCATGCCGATCACCGCCGCCCAGGCCGATACGCGGAACTGGTCAGGGGCCGAGGCGCGGCCGATCCAGATCGCCCAGAACGGCGGTCCATCCTGGGGCGGCCGGTGGCAGGAGATGGAGCGTGAGCTCGACCGGCTGAAGCGGCAGAACGAGCAGCTTCGCGCCGAGCGTCAGGCGCAGGCGACCGAGATCCGCCGCCTCGAAGCGCGGCTGGACAACCGTCCCGGCCGGCCCGAGGTGCGCGACCGGTTCCGCACCCAGCGCGAGCATATCGAGCGCCTCGAGGCCGCGTTGTCGGCGGCGGAGGCCGAGCGCGGGCGTGCGCTTCATCAGGCCGACGCGGACCGTCAGGCGGCGGAGCGTCTGCGTGACCGCGTCGGTGTCCTGCAGCAGGAGGCGAAGACGCTGCGCGATCGCAGCGATGGTCTCGCCGCGACCCTGGCGGAGCGCACCGCCGAGCGGGACGATGCACGAAACCTGGCGCGGGAGCGGGCCGATCAGCTCCATGAGCTGCAGAGCCGCATCTCCGCCCGCAACGATCGGGTCGGCACGCTGGAGGGCATGCTCGCCGAAACGCGCGAGACGCTGACCCAGCGGGAATCCGAGATCGCGCGGTTCGAGGCGATCATGCAGCGGATCCGCGACCGCCGCGAGGACGGTGGCCCGATGCGCGACCGCGTGGAGCGGCTGCAGGCGCGGCTCGATGCGCGGGAGCGCGATATCGAGGCGTTACAGGCGGCCCTGGCGCGGACCGAGCGCCGCCCGGTCTTCCCCGAGCGCTGATCGCGGGCGCTCGACCCGTGGAGCCGGCCCGGTCAGGCGGATCGGGTTGGCTCCGGAGGGGCCGGCAATGAAAATGCCCGGCGGCCGAGGAGGCCGCCGGGCATTTTTGCGTTCGCGGAAGGTGCGGACCTTTGAAGGGTCCGCCGGGGATTGCCGGTTCCGGCTCAGCTGCAGCCCGAGGTGGAGCCGCAGGTGTCGCACTTCAGGCAGGTGCCGTTGCGCACCAGGGTGAAGTTCCCGCACTCGCCGCACGGATCGCCCTCGAAGCCCTTGAGGCGGGCGATCATCGCCTGCTCGCTGCTGGACGGGGCCGCCGGCCTGGCCGGGGCGACGGCCGTCTCGGCAGGCTCCGAACCGAGAAGCGCGGCCACCTCGGCGCGGATCTCGTCGATGGGCGAGCGCTCGCTCTCGGAGGCGGGGCTCTCCACCGGGGACAGGGCCGTCGCCGCCTGCGCGCCGCCACGGTGCGAGGCGCGGTGCAGGGCGTGGGCGATCACGTCCACCGCCTTCGCCTCCGGCGCGTCGGCGCGGATGAGGCGGAACTGCTGACCGCGCACCAGGCCGCGGCTCACCATCTGCTGCGGCTTGTCGCCCGCGACGCCGTTGCCGAGGGCGGTCGCACCGCCGATGTCCTCGGGCGTGACGTGCGCCAGGTCATTGCGGCCGAGGTAGGAGATGGCCAGCTCGCGGAAGATGTAGTCGAGGATCGAGGTGGCGTTCTTGATCGCCTCGTTGCCCTGGACGAAGCCCGCGGGCTCGAACCGGGTGAAGGTGAAGGCGTCGACGAACTCCTCGAGCGGCACGCCGTACTGGAGGCCGAGCGAGATGGCGATGGCGAAGTTGTTCATCATCGCACGGAAGGCGGCGCCTTCCTTGTGCATGTCGATGAAGATCTCGCCGAGGCGCCCGTCGTCGAACTCGCCGGTGCGCAGGTACACCTTGTGGCCGCCGATGATGGCCTTCTGGGTGTAGCCCTTGCGTCGGTCGGGCATCGACTCGCGCTTGCGGGTGATCACCTCGCGCTCGATGACGCGCTCCACCAGCTTCTCGGCGACCTTCGTGGCGCGGACCGCGACCGGCGCCTCGAGGATCTCCTCGATCTCGTCCTCGTCGTCCGAGATGAGCTGCGCGGACAGCGGCTGGGAGAGCTTCGAGCCGTCACGGTAGAGAGCGTTCGCCTTGATGGCGAGTTGCCAGGACAGCTCGTACGCCGCCATGCAGTCCGACACCGAGGCGTCGTTCGGCATGTTGATCGTCTTGGAGATGGCGCCCGAGATGAACGGCTGGGCGGCCGCCATCATGCGGATGTGGCTCTCCACCGACAGGTAGCGCTTGCCGAGACGGCCGCAGGGGTTGGCGCAGTCGAACACCGGCAGGTGCTGGTCCTTGAGGTACGGCGCGCCTTCCAGCGTCATCGCGCCGGCGACGTAGATGTTCGCCGCGTCGATCTCCTTCTTCGACCAGCCGAGGGCGGCCAGCGCGTCGAAGGACGGGTCGTCGATGTCGGCGTCGTTGCCGAGCACCTCGCGCAGGACCTTCTCGCCGATGGTCCACTTGTTGAAGGCGAATCGGATGTCGAAGGCGGACTTCAGCGAGTCCTCGACGGCCGCGATCGCCTCGGCCGGGAAGCCGCGCTCGGCGAGCGTCTCCGGGTTGATGTGCGGGGCGCCGGAAAGCGTGCCGTGGCCGACCGCATAGGCGACGATCTCGTCACGCTGCTCCTTGTTGTAGCCGAGCACCTCGAGCGCCTGCGGCACGGCGCGGTTGATGATCTTGAAGTAGCCGCCGCCGGCGAGCTTCTTGAACTTCACCAGCGCGAAGTCGGGCTCGATCCCGGTGGTGTCGCAGTCCATCACGAGGCCGATCGTGCCGGTGGGCGCGATGACGGTCGCCTGGGCGTTGCGGTAGCCGTACTTCTGGCCGAGGCCGAGGGCGCGGTCCCAGGCGGCCTCGGCGCGCTCCACGAGGGCGCCGTCCGGGCATGCGGCCTTGTCGAGCGGCACCGGGCGGGTGGCGAGCTTCTCGTAGCCGCCGACCTCGCCGTGCGCGGCGCGGCGATGGTTGCGGATGACGCGCAGCATCGCGTCCTGGTTCGCCGCGTACTTCGGGAACGGCCCGAGGTCGCGCGCCATCTCCGCCGAGGTCGCGTAGGCGACGCCCGTCATGATGGCGGTGATGGCACCGCAGATCGCGCGGCCCTTGGAGGAGTCGTAGGGAATGCCCGACACCATCAGCAGGCCGCCGATGTTGGCAAAACCCAGGCCCAGCGTGCGGTAGTCGTAGGAGCGCTGCGCGATCTCGGCGGACGGGAACTGTGCCATCGTCACCGAGATTTCCAGCACCATGGTCCACAGCTTCACCGCGTGCTCGAAGAGCTCGGTGTCGAAGGCGCCGTCGTCCGCCTTGAACTGCAGCAGGTTGATGGAGGCGAGATTGCAGGCCGTGTCGTCGAGGAACATGTACTCCGAGCACGGGTTCGACGCACGGATCTCACCGCCGGCCGGGCACGTGTGCCAGTCGTTGATGGTCGTGTGGAACTGGATGCCGGGGTCGGCCGAGGCCCACGCCGCGTAGCCGATCTTCTCCCACAACTCGCGCGCCGGCAGCGTCTTGGCGACCTTGCCGTTGGTGCGCCAGGTGAGGTCCCAGTCGCGGTCCGACTTCACCGCGTGCAGGAAGTCGTCCGTGACGCGCACGGAGTTGTTGGAGTTCTGGCCGGAAACGGTGAGGTAGGCCTCCGAGTCCCAGTCGGTGTCGAAGGTCGGGAACTCGATCTTCGTGTAGCCCTGCCTGGCGAACTGGATGACGCGGCGGATGTAGTTCTCCGGCACCATCGCGGCCTTGGCGGCGCGGATCTCGCGCTTCAGGGCCGGGTTCTTCTCCGGCGCGAAGCAATCGTCACCGGAGCCCTCGCAGTTGACGCACGCCTTCATGACGGCGGTCAGGTGCTTCTTGACGATCTTCGACCCGGTGACGAGCGCGGCGACCTTCTGCTCCTCGTTCACCTTCCACTCGACGTAGGCCTCGATGTCCGGGTGGTCGACGTCGACGACGCACATCTTCGCCGCCCGGCGCGTGGTGCCGCCGGACTTGATGGCCCCCGCCGCACGGTCGCCGATCTTGAGGAAGCTCATGAGGCCGGAGGACTTGCCGCCGCCGGCCAGCTTCTCGCCCTCGCCGCGGATGGAGGAGAAGTTCGAGCCCGTGCCGGAGCCGTACTTGAAGAGCCGCGCCTCACGCACCCAAAGGTCCATGATGCCGCCCTCGTTGACGAGGTCGTCGGCCACGGACTGGATGAAGCAGGCGTGCGGCTGCGGGTGCTCGTAGGCCGAGTTCGAACGGACCAGCGTCTCGGTCGCCGGGTCGACGTAGAAGTGGCCCTGCGAGGGGCCGTCGATGCCGTAGGCCCAGTGCAGGCCCGTGTTGAACCACTGCGGCGAGTTCGGCGCCACCTTCTGGGTGGCCAGCATGTAGCGGATCTCGTCGTAGAAGGCGCGGGCGTCGCCCTCGGTGTCGAAGTACTTGTACTTCCAGCCCCAGTAGGTCCAGGCACCGGCGAGGCGGTCGAAGACCGCGCGCGAGTCCGTCTCGCCGACGGTCTGCTCGTCGTTCGCGAGGCCGGCGAGGGCGGTCTCGTCGGGCACCCTGCGGCTCAGCCACTCGGGCACGCCGTCCTCGGTCATCGGGGCGAGCCTGGCGGGCACGCCGGCCTTGCGGAAATATTTCTGCGCGATGATGTCCGTCGCCACCTGGGACCAGGAGGCGGGCACCATCACGTTGTCGAGGCGGAAGACAGTCGAGCCGTCCGGATTGCGGATTTCCGAGACCGCGGTCCTGAACTCGATACCGTCGTAAGGGGACTTTCCGTCCGTCGTGTAGCGTCGATCAATCCGCATCGTTCGTCCTTCACCAAACTGGGCCCGCTGTCGGGCTTGGAAGGTGCTCCGGAGGGTGGAACGGAGGCTAGAGGCGGCGGCGTCCTCACCTGTGGACGAACGCGGTTATCCCCGGCTTCCAGAACCATCCCCACACACCACATATGGTGTGCGAGCCCCTGACTGACAACTAAATGGCGGGTGACTCCTTGCTGAAAAGTAAATTAGCACCAGCGGAACAGGCCGTAAACAAAGGTGCAGTCGCCGGGGGCTTTGCGGCCCCTGTGGATGGGGCGTGCCGATGGCGCTGTGGAGGGCGGCGAGACATCCCCGGAGGGCCGGAAGGTGCCGCGGCGCGCCCTCTTAAGGTCGGCAAAAATGCGTCCCGATGCACACCCGTTCCGAACTCTTCTGCGAGTTATCAACAAACGAGCGCTTCGCCGCTTGCCTCGGCCCGCAGGAACGGGGGTGGACCGCGATTCGACACGCCTCGAAGGCTCGGCCCGCTCCGCCAGCCATCAACAGGTCCGCCGCGAGGGCGCTATGGCCATTGACCTTTTCGACGGATTGAATGCGGGGTGCGTCGGGACGGGCGCCGGCGGGGCGCCCGGTGACGCGGAGAGGCCGGCGGCGCGTCCGGCGCCGGCGCACGAGGCATGCGAGGTCGAGATGACGAAGGTGAAGGTCGAGGCGGGTCCGTTCGTGTTCGACGCGGTTCTGGAGGAGGCGAAGGCCCCCCGGACGTGCGCGGCCATCAAGGCGGCGCTGCCGTTCGAGAGCCACTTCGTGCACGTGCGCTGGAGCGGCGAGGGAGTGTGGGTGCCGCTCGGCGAGCGGGACTTCGGCGTGACCTACGAGAACCACACGAGCTACCCGGCGCCCGGCCAGATGATCCTGTACCCGGGCGGAATCTCGGAGACGGAGATCCTCCTCGCGTACGGCGGCGTCCATTTTGCTTCAAAAATGGGACAATTGGCCGGCAACCATTTCCTTACGATCACTTCTCAGCTAGAGAAGCTCCACGAGCTCGGAACACAGTGCCTCTGGCACGGTGCACAAGCGTTGAAAATAACGCTCGCCGAGGCTTGAGCTGAACGCCAATCACCGCTATGTGGCGTTGGCTTACGGAGTGTAGCGCAGCCTGGTAGCGCACCTCGTTCGGGACGAGGGGGTCGCAGGTTCAAATCCTGCCACTCCGACCAGCATTCTCCATGACATAGCTGGCGGAATACGACACCGGGGTACGGCTTCGGGGACGGTTTCAGCCTGCGCGGGCCCTGCGCCCGAGTGCGTGGCGGACCGGCTCCTGCAATTCGCCGTGGCGATGTCGGCAGATGGTTTCCAGCGTTTCCTCGGTCATCACGGGGAACCGGCAGCGTCCGACGCCGCCGCGCGTCTGCTCCTTCATTGGCGCGGCGCGTAGGCTCCCATGTGTCGAGCGGGCGCCTTCAATTGGCCGCCGGGGATGTCGGACGCAGGCGCTCAGCCGTTGCCTATCCGAACACCCACAGGGCGCCGGCGATCAGGACCGCCCACATCGCGGTTCCTGCTGCAAACAGGCTCAGGTACCTCACCCACGTCCGGAACACGCCGGGCTTGGCCATACCGACGTGCATCGTGTCCGCGACCGCGGGAGGGCCGTCCGCCATCAGGCCACGCTCTCCGAGGCTATCGTCGTCGGCGCGGCGCAGCGGTGTGTCTGCCGGGAGCAGGGTATTTCGATTCACGGATTGCTCCTCAGGTCAGCGTTGCCGATCGACGTTCGTTCGCGCCGTCATCATGTCATCCAACCGCCAGCGTCACCCATCCCCATAACGTCTTACGTATTATAGGGGCGGATACCCTACTTTCGAAAACCCAATCCTCTCACTGCGACTTTGATCGCCGCCTGATCGAGCGCTCGACACTCTCTCAACCATTAGCGTTCCAACAATCTCCGCGATTGCCCCATCCCGTTCTCGATCGCGGCAAACGAGGCGTCGATGCCGCTCCGGGCGGGCGTGAACAGGCCCGGCCGATGCCCGAACAAGCCCGGTGGGGGCCTGATGCCGGTCGAGGCGGTGGGGCCATTTTGCCGCCATGACGCATCGGCCGTCGCACCCGGCCGGCGCAACGGGAGTTCGGGTCCGGACTTTTCGAACGCGCTCAGTCCGTCAGCATGTCGGCAAGTCTATGCCGGGCGCCACTGTTCACGCTGAACCGCTCGAACCTGAAAAAGGCGGCATCGCGTCAGGCTCGATCGGGCGGCAAGGCGGGGCGCGATCAGTAGGCCATTGCAACTTGCGAGTATTGCAGTCGTTTTACTTATACTATGATGTTGAAACTTGGGGGCTGAATTCTCGAGTGTGATGCGGTGATGTCGAATGACGAGGTCTGACCTCGACATCGCGAGAGCGCGGATGGAGGCCGACCCGCAAGATCTTGCTGCTCGGATCGAATTCGTGCGGCTGCTGAAGCCGGACGACCTCGCCGGCGCCAAGGCCGCCATCCGCGAGGCGCCGGTCGCGCTGGACCGGAACTATTCGTTCCAGGCCTTCGCGCCCGGTTCTGGCTGGAGCAGCATGATCTCGCCATGGCTGCGGAGGCCCTGGCGCGGATGGAGGCAATCGACCCGGCGCGGCCGGAGACGTGGCGTATCCGGGCGCATATCGCCGAACTCGACGGGCGGTTCGGCGATGCGGCGGCCCTCTATACGCACGTCGTGTCGAGCCATCCGGAACCGGTCATGGTCCGCCGGTGCCTCGCCTTGTGCCTGTATCGCGATGGTCGGCCGGACGACGCGGTGCGGACCCTCCTCGCCGATCCGGTCCATCTCGCACGCTACGCCTACCCGCTGAGCCTCTCGCTCCGAGCGTTGGTGAACGACGGGCCGCATGATGCCGTCCATGCCGCGCTCGACCAGCTCGGCGCGCAGGACGTCCTGCCCGGACTGCGGGGCGAGATCCGCAAGGCGCTCGCAGCGCGTGTCCCGGCCGAAACCGACGGGGCGCGGCTCGCCGACACGCGTGAGGCCGCCGACCTGGTGGCGAGAGGGGACTGGCCGGGCGCACGGAGGGCCTGCCAGCGGCTTCATGAGGCGGATCCGTCCGATCCGGACACGATTGGCGCGCTCGCCAGGTGCGAGGTTCGCCTCGCTGTACCCGGTGCCGCCGCGACGGGCATTGCACGCCTCCGGACGTTGCCGGCGACCGCTCCGTGCCTCAAGCAGCTCTATGTGCTTCAGGTCATGGCGGGGCTGGCCGCGGAGGCGCTCGAGACCGCCGAGGCCCTGCTCGAGCGGGTGCCGGACAGCCCCTATGCCGTGCTTCGCAGGTCGAGAGCACTCTTCGACGTGGGGCGGCTCGACGACGCACGAGCGGCGCTCGCCACGCTGGGGCCGCCAAGGTCGGCGGCGGCCGACATCCGCCTCGCCACGGCAACCGCCTGGTGGGATCTCGGCGAGTTCGAAGCGGCGATCGGAGTTCTCGGTCCGCCGGACGGCTCGGCGACCCGGCCGGCCGCGCACAATCTGGCGCTGGTCCGGTTCCTGGTGGCGACGGGGCGGTTCGCGGCGGCCAGGACGGTCATCGGCCATTGGACCGGGGGCGGCGCCGCTGGTCCAGCCGCGCGGCATGAAGCCTCGGCCCTGCTCGATCTAGCCGGCTTCGACCTCGCCGGCGCGCTGGGGCACTGCCGTCTGGGTCTGGCGGCGGCGCCGGACAGCCCGTCCATCCGCGACCTTGAGCAGCGATGTCTGACCGGACTGTGCCGTCCGGAGGAGGCGCGGGAGAGCCTGATCCGGTCCGCCGATCCGTCACAGGATCCCGAGGCGACGTCGCATGTGCCCCAGCGGGCGCTCTTCTCCTTCGTCGGAGGGCTGGTCAACGACATGATGATCGGCCGCGCCGAATGCGCGCGGGCGGCCGACGCGCTGTCCAGCCGTCCCGCAGATGCGGTCGAAGCGCTGACTGAAATCGTTCGGGAGACCGGCGGGGCGACCGGCATCGCCATCGCCATGCTGACGGCTCTGCGGCGCGACGGGCGATTCCGCGACGCCATACCGTCATCGGCATCGGACTGGTCCCCCCGCATTCCGAAGGTCGTCCACCAATACTGGGGGGAGGCGGTCCTGCCGGGCGATGTCGAAGCGTTCACGGCCCGTCTGTCGGATTTGCACCCCGATTGCGACCATCGCCTCTGGAGGCGGCGGGAGGTCAAGGCGCTGCTACGCGAGACGTTCGATCCCGTTGTCGGTCGCGCCTTCGCCGCGGCGCGCAGTCCGTCTGTGCGCACGGATCTCGTGCGGCTGGCGCTGCTGGCGCAATTCGGTGGGGTCTTCGTCGACGTCGACTGCTGGGGGCGCGGGTCAATGGCGCCGCTCGTTCACGGCACCTCGTCCTTCGTTGCCTTTCAGGACGAGTCCGGGGCGGTCGGCAACGCGTTCATCGCGTGCGCGCCGGACCATCCGATCATCCGGCAGTGCCTCGACGAGGCGGCCGCAGAGATCTGCACGGGGAGCGCCGAGTTCCCGTGGCTCCTGATCGGCCCGGGCCGTCTGGCACGCACCGTCGCGCAGCATCTCGCCCGGCAGCCGGCGTCGTCGTGCAGCGTCGAGACGCGGATCTGGGCGAGGCACTGCGTCATGCGGCACCTTGCGATCGGCCGGCCGATGGCTCACGCGCGGGCGCCACATTTTCCCGAGCTGCAACGGCTCCTGAGCAGTCGCGCCAGACGCGACGGCGACTACCGGATGCAGGCGGCGGAGTAGGACGGACGGCGCGATGGCGGCAAGGGCGTCCGCCATCGCATTGTGGTGGAGGAAGCCGAGCGCCTACGCCGCGGCGTCGGCAGGAGCCGCAAGGGCGAGGGCGCGCTGGTCGAGCCGGTCCCTCAGCCGGGCCGGGAGTCGCTGCCGGCTGAGGACCCGGGGCGCGGCCAGCATCTGCATGCCTTCGGTCTCCCCGAACCGCTCGACGTATTCGCAATAGTTGTCGAAGGTCCGGCGCGTGGCGTTGTCGAGGAAGGTTTCGGCAGGGACGCCGTTGGCGATGATCAGCTGATGGTCCTCGACCTCGATGTGGTAGACGACGTAGCGTTCGCCGAGCTCGGCTTTCGGGATCGGATGGATCGTCGTGCCGTTCACCAGCGCGCCGGCGTTGCACAGCAGCCCGTCCAGCATCAGGCCATGGTCGGGCGTGAGGTCGAGGTCCGTGTGGGGCACGCAGCGGTCCAGCGCACCGGCTCGCACACGCACGGGGAGCATACGCTCCGCAGGGCCGAGGGTCATCTGAACCGTCTGCCGGCCGATCCATCGAATGGGGATCGGCGGCCCCTGATGACTGTTGATCACGTCGCCGATCTGCAGCGTTTCGATCCTGACATCACCGTCGGGCGTCGCGATCAGCGTGCCCGGGAGGAAGCAGACCGGGATTGGATCTGTATCGTTGACGTCGTCCGTTGAGATGTTGTTGGGGAGTTCGCTTTCGGTCGTTGTGGCGTCGAGCGTACTGTAGATGATTCCCACGTTTTCCCCGGTTGCAACAATCAGGTAAACATTCGAATCGCCGTCTGTATAGGATCCGTAGTAGGTTCCGACGCTGGTCTCGCCGACGAACAACTCTTCGCCGATATCGAATTCGGTATCCCCGGTGTTATCGGTCAGAGTCCCGGGTTCGTCGACACCATCACCAGAGGTGTAATTGATGCTGTTTCCAGCTTCGGAATACAGGATATACGACTGATAGGCCCAATCTGCCACTGTGCTCTCCGTTGCGGTAATGCCCTGGACGCAAAACAGCTGCGGGCGCATCTAGCGAGATTATTTCATTAACTGTACTAGGTCGTTCATATATATTTATTGTGTCTGAATAGTGTCCAAGCTTCGTTGTTATTGTTGGGGCGCGATTTGCCAAGAAGCAATTCCGCGATGGCATTCAAGCGTTGATTGTCGGCTTATCAAGGGGCATGCCGTGTTCAATGTTTTGGGGCTCACGTTTGACTGACGTGGCTGATCTGTTTGACTCAGCGTGCCGAGAATTCGAAACCGCTCGGAGGAGTCCTGACTGGTCCCTCGCCGGGACGAGAGGTCGAAACAATCGACTGCGGATGATGCCGGCGGTCTGCGGAGGTCTCGGGTGGAGCCCCCCCGGGACGCGCCCGCGCCCGCCACCGTCGACCCGAGCCTGACGTCCATGGGGAGCATGCCGAGCCTTCCATCGACGCTTTCGGCGTGGCCACGGAGGTCACGCCGAAGCTCATTTCGCCGGCCGGTCCGGGTGCACTTTGGACTGGAGTGGACGGAGGCGGGTCATGCCGTTCCCATGGCTCGGCGACCCCGCCACGATCGCCGGTGCCGTGCTCATCCGTCGGCGTCGACCGGGTTGGGGTCGCTCAGATCTGGAACCCGCCGGCCACGTCGAGAACGCCGCCGGTGATGTAGTCGGCGGTGGGACCTGCGAGGAAGCACACCGCCGCCGCGACCTCGTCGAGCGTGGCGATGCGGCGGATCGCGTGGAGGTCCATGACCGCCTCGGGGAGGTTATCGGCGACGGCCGCCGCCATGTCGGTCGGCATGATGCCGGGCTGCACGACGTTCACCGTGATGTTGCGGGGGCCGAGATCCCGCGCGACGCCCTTCGCGTAGCCGACGATCGCCGCCTTGGTGCCGGCGTAGTCCGCGACCCCGGGGAAGGGGATCCGGCTGCCCAATCCCGATCCGACGAAGACGATGCGTCCGCCGTCCGAGAGCGCCCGGGCCGCCGCGCGTGTGGTCGCGACGGCCCCGAGCACGTTGATGCGCCACTGCCGGTCGAGCTCCTCGTCGCGGAGGGCCGGATCGTCGACGGTCTGGCCCTGGACGGCGATCGCTGCGTTGTTGACGAGAATGTCCAGCCTGCCGAAGTGCGAGACGACGGCATCGACGAGGGGCCGGGCCGCCGACGGGTCGGCCTGGTCGCTCCGGATCGCGATGGCACGCACGCCCGTCTCCTCCAGCGTCCGCACGACGGCTTCCGCCTTGTCGGCCGAGGCGACGTAGCTGATCGCGATATCCGCGCCCCGTGCGGCCAGCGCGGCGGCCGTCGTGGCGCCGAGACCCCGGGATCCGCCCGTGACCAGCGCCACCTTGCCCTTGAATTCCATCGACATCGAGAACCCTTTCTGTCCGCGATCCGGTGCCGCCGCCGTCCTGGGACGAAGCGTCACTGATGTTTCGTAACGAGTGTTACAGTAATGATCGGTATGAAAAGTGGACAGGCCATGTCAAGCGGTTTAGTAACGACCGGTATGGAAAACGGCCGGGGTGGCTGATGGGGCGCCATCGCGAGTTTGACGTGGAGAAGGCGCTGGACGCCGTGCTGTGTGTCTTCTGGCGCAAGGGCTACGAGGGCGCGTCCTACGCCGACCTGACGGCCGCGGCCGGTGTCGAGCGGCCGGCTCTCTACTCGGCCTTCGGCAACAAGGAAGCGCTCTTCCGCCGGGCCCTTGAGCGCTACGAGGAGCGGTACCTGGGCTACATCCCCGAAGCGCTTGAGCGCCCCACGGCCCGCGAGGTTGCGGCGCACATCCTGTACAGCGCCGTCGACCTCAACACACGCTATCCGGACCATACCGGGTGCCTCGCCATCAACGGGGCGCTGGCGGCCTCCGACGGTGCGGAGCCGGTGCGCCGGGCGCTGATCGATGCGCGTGCGGACGGGGAGGCGCGGATCCGTGACCGCTTCGAGCGCGCGAAGGCGGAGGGCGATCTGCCGGAGACGGCCAGTCCCGAAGCCCTCGCGGCCTTCGTCATGGCGGTCCTCCACGGGATGGCGGTGCAGGCCAAGGCCGGCTTCAGCCGCGCGAAGCTCGAGGCGGTCGTCGGGCAGGCCCTCTCCACATGGCCCACGGGCCGGTCCGACACCGCTCGGGGGTAGTCGCGACGCGACCGGGAGGCGTATGGCCCGGCGCGCGGGAAATTCCGTACCACGCCGGTATTCGCCCACGGCGCGCAGGCAACGCAAATCTCTCCGAGGCGAGAATTCCTCGAAAGCGCCCGGAAAATGCGCGGATCTCTTGCGCCGGAGGTCCAGCCTCCCGTGTTACACTGAGGAAAATAGGTTGCGGAGGCGCATGGAGCCTCCGCAAGACAGCCGGGGGGAATCGATGCGGTATGTTCGTCACCTGACGATGGTCGCGCTGACCTTCGCGACCGTCGCGCCGGCCTCCGCACAGACGGCGGTCGAGCCCGACAGGACCGTCCTGCCGATGCCGTTTCCACCATTCGAGGGCGTGATCGGCCGAACCTACAAGGAGTCGGTCGAGGACTGGCCCAAGCTGCCGACGCCGCCGGACGGCGCACCGAACGTGGTCGTGATCCTCCTCGACGATGTCGGCTACGGGCAGACGTCGACCTTCGGCGGCCCGGTGCCGACGCCGGCCCTCGACGCGCTCGCCGACGAGGGACTGCGGTTCACCCGCTTCCACACCACGGCCATTTGCGGCCCGTCGCGCGCCGCGCTGATCACCGGGCGGAACCACCACAACGCAGGCTCGGGCTTCCTCGCGGAGTGGGCGACGGGCTTCCCGAGCTACGACAACATGATCCCGCGCAGCACGGCGACGATGGGGGCTATCCTCAAGTACAACGGCTACGCCACCTCCTGGTTCGGCAAGAACCACAACACCCCAGATTGGGAAAGCAGCGTCGCCGGCCCCTTCGACCGGTGGCCGACCGGGATGGGGTTCGATTATTTCTATGGCTTCATCGGCGGCGAGACGCACCAGTACTACCCGGTCCTGTTCGAAAACACGTCGCCGGTGGAGCCCGGCCAGAGCCCGGCCGAGGGGTATCACTTCATGACCGACATGACGGACAAGGCCATCGACTGGATGCGCTACACCAAGTCCGTCGCGCCGCAGAAGCCGTTCCTGATGTACTTCGCGCCGGGCGCCGCCCACGCGCCGCATCAGCCGCCGAAGGAATGGCGCGACCGCTTCGCGGGCACCTTCGACGACGGGTGGGACGCGATCCGCGAGCACACCTTCGCGCGGCAGAAGGAGATCGGCGTCATCCCGGCCGACGCCGAGCTGACGGCCCGGCCCGAGTGGGCGCGCAACTGGGCGAGCCTCGATGACCAGCAGCGCCACGTCTACTCCAAGCTGATGGAGAATTTCGCCGGCTACCTCGCCTTCACCGACCACGAGATCGGCCGGCTGCTCGACGCGATCCGCGCGCTTCCCGACGCCGAGAACACGATGGTGATCTATATCGTCGGCGACAACGGGGCGAGCTCCGAAGGAGGCTTCGACGGCACCATCAACGAGGTGAAGAGCCTCAGCGGGTTCCCCACTGACCTCGACGAGGTGGAGGCGCGGCTTGACGATCTGGGCGGACCCGACACCGAGCCGCACTATCCGGTCGAGTGGGCCTGGGCCGGCAACGCGCCGTTCCAGTGGGTCAAGCAGGTCGCCTCGCACCTCGGCGGAGCGCGCAATCCGATGGTGATCACCTGGCCGGCACGCATCCACGAGAAGGGCGGTGTGCGGACCCAGTTCACCCACCTCATCGACGTCCTGCCGACGATCCTCGAGGCGGCGAACATCCCCGCGCCGACCACCGTCGACGGGATCGCGCAGAAGCCGATGGACGGCACGTCCTTCCTCGGCGTCTTCGACGACTCCGCAGCGCCGGAGGTCCGCACGCGGCAATATTTCGAGGTGTTCTCCAACCGCTCGATCTACGCCGACGGGTGGAAGGCGAACGCACAGCATACCCTGCCGTGGCGGCAGGATCTCGCGCCCGGCAACTGGGAGAACGACCGCTGGGAGCTCTACCACCTGTCCGAGGACTATTCGGAGGCCCGCGACCTCGCATCCGAGATGCCGGACAAGCTCGCCGCAATGAAGGCGATCTTCGACGATGAGGCGGAGAAGAACCACGTCTACCCGCTGGACGACCGCGGCACCGGGCGTCTCGCCGTTCCGAAGCCGACCCCTTCGGACCCCGCGCGCAGGCACTTCGTGTTCTACCCGGGCGCGACGCGCCTGCCTGAGACGGCGGCACCGAACACCAAGAACAAGTCCCATACGATCTCGGCGCGGATCGAGATGCCGGAGAGCGGCGGCGAGGGCGTGATCCTGGCCGCGGGCGGCAGCTCGGCGGGGTTCGCGCTCTACGTGAAGGACGGCAGGCTCGTCTATCACTACAACTGGTTCGACGAGTACCGGCCGCAGGTCGTGTCCTCGAAGCCGCTGCCGGCCGGCCCGTCCGACGTGCGGATGGAGTTCGTCTACGCCGGCGCTGAGGGAGAATTGGGGAAGGGAGGCACCGCGACGCTCTTCATCGACGACGAGCCCGTCGGGTCGGTCGAGATCGACCGCACGGTGGCTGCCCGCTTCGGCATTGACACGTTCGGCGTCGGCGAGGACAGCGGTGCGCCGGTGTCCACCGAGTACCTGCCGCCCTACCGTTTCACGGGCAAGATCGACGAGGTCGTCGTCGACCTCGAGTGAGGGCGGTGCCCATCGGCGGCCCGCCGCCAGAGTTGGCGAGCCGCCGCCCGCCGGGCACGGTGATGTTGACCGTCTCGGGACCGGCGGACAGATCGACCGTTCGAATGTGCGGCTTCACCGACCTCGGCCTGCCGGTAACCCGAAAGGCCCGGGCGCATTCGCCGTCTCGGCGCCGCCTCCGGCGCGGGAGGATGCCCCGCCGAGCCGCATCCGCCGGCTGAGGGAGCGGGGCACTGTCTCCTGTCGCGGTCGTCCTGGCGCCGTGGCGCGCGCACGACAAAGGGACCGGCGGCCCGTTGGGGCTGCCGGTCTCGTGTGTGCGGGGAAGGCCGTCAGTTGTTCTTCTTGATGGCGCCCGCGGTCGCGCCGACTGCGGCGCCCGTTCCGGCACCGACGCCGGTGACGGCGCCGATCGCCGCGCCCTTTACCGCGCCCTTCGCGGCGCTGCTCTCGGCGTCCTCGTTCTTCGTGCCGCCGACGACCGCGCCGACAGCCGCGCCCTTGCCGGCGCCGACGCCCGTGACGGCGCCGATCGCGGCGCCTGTGGCCGCGCCCTTCACCGCCTTGCCGTCCTCGGCAACCGAGGGCGTGGCCAGGGTTGCGGCAAGACAAACCGAGGCAGCGAAAGCCGCCACATGCAATGACGTGATCACCTTCATCGAACTGTTTCCTCCGTTGGACTGTCCGTTATTGAGCCTTCGGGTGCGGATCCGCCCCGAGGCCGGGGAGGCGGTCCGGGTCCCGCCCGGGCCGCCGGTCGATGCTACCGCGCGTTCGGCGACATCATCTTTTCGACCATGCCGGACGTGCTCGGCGAGAAGCTCGCCTGACGCGCCGGGTAGTCCTCGAACGAGGCGATGAACTTCTGCACCACCGACAGGGCCGGCGAGATCGACCAGGACCGGTTTTCCTGCCACTCGTCGAACCCGCGCGCCTCCTCGAAGCGCTCGAACGGGTCGAGGTCGAGCCGCGTGATCAGCGGCGACGTCAGCTCCTCCTGCACGCCGTTGAACCACTTGTCCTGCTTGGTGAAGAGGAACTTCCACTCGCCGAATCGGACCCCATGGAAGGTCGTCTCGGTGAAGAAGAAGAATTCCTTGCGGTTGCTGGGGCCCGTCTGGGTCAGCATCGGCGACTGGTCGTAGCCGTCGAGGTGGACGCGGTACGTGGTGTCGCCGATCTCATGCCCCTCGAGGAGCTGCTCCTTGAGCTCCGGCTGACCGAGCTGGGACATGATGGTCGGGATCCAGTCCTCCATCGACATCAGCTCGCCGGTCGTGGTGCCGGGGGGAATGACACCCGGCCAGCGGACCGCCATCGGCACCTTGAAGCCGCCCTCGTAGCCGCCGACCCCTTTCTCGCCGCGGAACGGCTGGTTGCCGCCGTCGGGCCAGCTGTTGGAGGCGGCACCGTTGTCGGTCGAGAACATCACCAGCGTATTGTCGGCGATGCCGAGCTCGTCGATGAGGTCGAGCATCGCGCCGACGTCGTCGTCCATCTCGGTCATGCCGTCGGCGTAGACGTTCCCGGTGCCGGTGATGCCGTCGTAGTGGTCGTTGAGGTTGGTGCGGTAGTGCATCCGCGTCGTGTTATGCCAGACGAAGAACGGCTCGCCTGCCTCCACCGCGTCCCGGATGAAGCGCATAGACTCCTCGAGGACCTCCTGGTCGAGGTTCCTCTGCCGTTCCGCGCCGAAGCCGCCGAGGTCCTCGATCTCCTGACCGCCGCCCCCGGTTGCGTGGGAATAGATGATACCGCGCTGCTGCAGGCCCGCCGCCTCCACGGCCTCGGTGGGATAGTCGACCTGCTCGGGGTACTCTCCGGCGTTGAGGTGGTAGAGGATGCCGAAGAACTCGTCGAAGCCGTGCGCGGTCGGCAGGTGCTCGTCGCGGTCGCCGAGGTGGTTCTTGCCGAACTGCCCGGTCCGGTAGCCGAGCGGCTTCAACATCTCGGCGAGGGTCGGGTCCTCCTTCTGCAGGCCGATCGGCGAGCCGGGCAGGCCGACGGTGCTGAGACCGACGCGCAGCGGATACTGGCCGGTGATGAACGCGGCGCGCCCGGCGGTACAGGACGCCTGCGCGTAGTGGTCCATGAACAGCATGCCGGTATCGGCGATCCGGTCGATGTTCGGTGTCTCGCAGCACATCATCCCGCGGTGATACGCGCTGATGTTCCACATCCCGACGTCATCGCCCCAGAAGATGAGGATGTTGGGGCGCGGAGCGTCCTGCGCCCAGCCCGGGCACGTTGCCGCAAAAAGGATCGCCGCGGCGACAGGGAGCCTTCTGACCATAGTCCTCTCGTTATCTCAGGGGGCCGATGTCAGAATTCGTGACCCGGCCAGACACGGATCCGGTACGTCGAAAAGCGCCTCGCTGGTGCACCGGCGTCGGCTCGATGGCATTCATTCGAAATAAAACACTGAGCTTTATTTCGTTCATGTCATTCAGGTCGGGCCGTCTATGTGCACACTTGGTCCTGCGCCCCTCTCTATACGGCGCTTGAAAGCATAGATAATCTTACATTGTTTGAAAGCGTCGATTGTCTGAAATTGGAAATTTCGTGCATTTGACACATGCCGACGCCATCGACGTCGTGTCCACCGTCGGCTGGCTCGCGGGCGCACCGGAGGATTTTCGTCAGGCGCTGCTGGCACGCAGCAGCGTCAAGCACGTCCATCACGACGAGCCGATCTACCGGATCGAGGAGCCGACCGGCGGCATCTACGGCGTGGCGTCCGGCGGGGTCCGGATCGAAGTGGCGACCAATGAGCGCGGACCGTCCGTGATCCACTTCGCCGGTGCGGGCTTCTGGGGCGGTTTCGGACCGGTCGTGGCCAACACGGCGCGCCTCGCCGGGATCAAGGCCTCGGGCCAGGCGACCGTCCTGCATATCTCGCAGCACGACTACGCGGCCCTCGCGGCGGCCGATCCGTTCGCCTGGCGCTGGGCCGCGCAATGCCTGCTCTGGAGCCTCAGCATCTCGCTCGGCGTCATCGACGACATGATGATCCGCTCCTCCCGCCGCCGGACGATCGCGCTCCTGTTGCGTCTGGCGGGCTACCGGTGCGCCGAGCCGGGCTTCAAGGCGAGCAGCGTGGCCCTCACGCAGGACGAGCTCGGCCAGATCGCCAACCTGTCCCGCTCCCATCTGTCGACGATCCTGCGCGACCTCGAAGGCGAGGGCTTCATCACCTGTTCCTACCGGGGGATCGCGATCCGCGACGCCGCGGCGCTTCTCGCCAGGCTGGGCGAGTAGCGGCGCGAGCGGAGCCTGTGTCCGTCGAGCAACAGCGGGCAACTCTGCCGACGGATTGTCCGATTTCGAGCATATTTATCGCGATTTTTCTGTTTTACTTCCGGTTGAAACCTTCGGCGATGGCCCCGAGGGGGTTGTACGTCTTAACAAAGACGAGAGTTCTCATGAGGAAGCGCGTTTCCGTTGGGGCGATCCTTGCCCTGTGTGCCGTGGCGGCCCACCCCGCCCATGCGGAGGAGGGGGGCTCAGGACACTACATCCCGGGCGCCTTCGCGACGCTCATGGACAATCCCCCCACCGATCCCGGCCTGCTGCTGCAGCTCCTTTATCTTGGCTATACCGGCAGCGTCAGGGCGTCCGCCGAGCTTCCGGTCGCCGGACGGCTGACGGCCGGTCTCGACGCGACGGTGAACGCCGTCACGGTCGGCGGGCTCTACACGTTCGAGCAGAAGATCCTCGGCGCCTACTACTCCTTCGGCGCCTACCTTCCGGTCATCGACAAGGACGTCACCGCCACCGTCACCGCGCCCGACGGACGATCGGTTTCGCTGACGGACCGGGTCACCGGCGTCGGCGACGTCACCCTGATCCCGGCCATGATGGCGTGGGAGATCGGCGACTTTCAGGTCAGCGTGGCGACGCCGGTGTTCGCGCCCACGGGCTCGTTCAAGGTCGGCCACCTCGCCAACCCCGGCCTCAACTACTGGACGATCGATCCGACTCTCGCGCTGACCTACAATGGCGCGACGAACGGTTTCAACGCGGCCGTCTTCGGGGGCATCACCTTCAACACCGAGAACCAGGCGACGGACTACCAGAGCGGATCCGTCCTTCACCTGGAGGGGAGCGTCCAGCAGCTTCTGCCGGTTGGTCCCGGGTTCCTCGGCCTCGGCGCCAACGCCTTCCTCTACGAGCAGATCACGGACGACAGCGGCCCCGGCGCCAACGTCGGCCCGCTGCGGGGCCGTTCGGTCGGCCTGGGTCCGGTCATCGACTACGTCCTGCCCGTCAAGGGCTCGACCGCATCGATCGAGGCCCGCTGGCTCCACGAGTTCGACACACGCAACCGGCTCGAGGGCGACTATTTCTGGGTCAAGGGCGTCTGGCAATTCTGAGCCCGCCGGCCGCAAGTGGGAGGCCGCTGCGAGCCGGCATTGCGGCCCGCAAGGGGCAGGGCGCGACGTCGGTGTCCGCCCGGTCAGCCTATGGTGTCAGAAGAGGTCCCTGAAGGACTCGGGGATGCGGTGCATCGCCTTGCCGTCCTGCCGCTTCTGGTCCTGCCGATAGCCGATATACCGGCCGACCGGGCCGAGCTTCGCGGAGAACTGCCTGGTCTCGTTGGAGAAGTCGAAGGACTCGCTCAGTTCCCGCTTCGAGAAATGCTCGAACCCCGCCTTCAGCTCTTCGTCGGGCAGGCGCTGGTGCACGCCGCCGCCGTCGCTGCGCGGCACCGTGCGGATCAACGCCGCGCGCCGGAGGGTGACGCCGACGTCCACGCGCTTGATGTGAAGGTTGTACACCGCGCCGAAGACCGGGGTCTTGTCGCAGAAGTGGTAGCCGCCGTCCCAGGAGATCGGAACCCGCGTCACCAGCGTCTTGCACATGGGTTCCACGAACTGCGCGTACTGCCGCTGCTGCAGGATCGGCTTCTCGGGGTCGATCTCCTGCTCGGTCTTGATATTCTGCACCACGTTGAGGCCGATCCCGGTCAGGTAACCGATCCGCGACATGTTGATATAGTCACGGAGCGACCCGTGCGTCTTCGGATCGACGACCAGCAGCTCGTCGCAGTCCGTGTAGATGAAGTAGTCGTAGAACTTCAGCATCTGGGTGCACATTTCGGTCATGAAATGCTGCGTTCGAGCGACCGTGACCTCGGACCTGGGCAGGCGAATGCGATTGGCGGCGCCGATATTGTCGGTCGAGCCGTCATCGCTTCCATGATCGACAACGAAGAGGTTCTCCTCACCGAACTGGCGCCCGTAATAGCGCAGCCAGATCGGCAGGTTGAAGCTTTCATTGTAGACCATCGTCCAGACGCAGATCCGCATCGTATACCTTCGTTCGAGCTTGGAATGGGGGTGGTGCTGGCCTCGGCTCGTTCAGCGGTTCGACCTCAGGAGCGGCACCACGTCCCGACGTCACCAAACGCTCCTTCTCCGCAGGGCTGCGCACCGCAGCCGGTCCATGTGGGAATCGGCCGGGCGATCCAATCCACTTCTCCACGCCGGCCGCGCGATTGTAAACTCCGTCGCGACGCGGCCCGCTTCGCGGCGACACGCGCCACGGCGTCCCGAGCGCCGCGACATCCGTCCACGACCTCGCGGTTGCGGCCGTCGCCGTTGCGAGACTACTCTGCCGCGGTGGGGTCCGGTTCCTGCTCCGTATTCCCGGTGGACTGCTCCCCCGGCTGATGGGCCGGGTGGACCCTCTCATCATGGCCGGCGCGACGTCGTTCGTCCTGGCACTGTGCGGCGTGACCGCCGCCATTGCCGGCCGTTCGAGCGGACATAACAAGCCGAGAAACGCGCGGTTCGCACCGGGAGGATACGCATGAGCAACCCGAAATCGGCGGGAGTGGACCGCCGCCGCTTCCTGCAGGGCGTCGGCGTCGGGGGCACGGTCGCCGCGACCGGCGCGCCGTCCCGCCTGTTCGCACAGTCGGGAACGGCCGCGCCTTCGCCGTCAACGGAGACCAACCAGGGGCCGCCGCAATCGTCCGCGCTCGCCGCCCGTCACACCGACGCGGTCCGTGATGCCATCCTCCGAATTTCGCGGGAGGTCTGGGCGACGCCGGAGCTCTCGCTGTCGGAGTTCAAGTCCCACGAGATCCACCTCCGCGAACTGGAGGCCGCGGGGTTTGCCACCGTCAGTCGCGGCACGTCCGGCATCCCGACCGCGTTCGTCTCAGAGTGGTCGCAGGGGACCGGCGGGCCGGTGATCGGCTACCTTCCGGAATATGACGCGCTGCCCGGACTGGGCAACGCCGCCGAGCCGACCCGCACGCCGGGCCCGACAGGCGCCGAGGTCGGGCACGGCTGCGGCCACAACATGCTGGGCGCCGGCTGCACCGGGGGCGCAATCGCGCTCAAGCGCATGATGGAGGAGAGCGGGACCGCCGGCACGGTCCGCGTCTACGGCTGCGCGGCCGAGGAGACGGAGGGCGCCAAGGTCTACATGGCGCGCGACAACCTCTTTGCCGATCTCGACGCAGCGCTCGCGTGGCATTCCGCGCCGTTCGCCGGTGCGGGCCTCGTCCGCCTCAATGCCTTCGACCAGATCCGGGTGGAGTTCCACGGCCGCACGGCTCACGCCGGGAGCGCCCCGTGGGAGGGGCGAAGCGCGCTGAAGGCCGCGGAGATGTTCGGCATCGGCGTGCAGATGATGCGCGAGCACCTGCCGCCCAGCTCGCGGATCCACTACACCTACCAGGCCGCCGGCGAGGCGCCGAACGTCATCCCCGACTTCGCACAGGTCTGGGTGATCGCGCGGGAGGCCGACCGGGGGAGCCTCACCGGCCTGACCGCGTGGCTCTCCGAGGTGGCCGAAGGCGCCGCCATCGCGACCCAGACCCGCGCCGACTTCATCCACTTCTTCGGCTCCCACGACCTCCTGCCGAACGAGCCGCTCGCCCGCCAGCTCTACCGCCACATCCTCGCAGTGCCGATCGAATTCACCGAGGCCGAACAGGAGTTCGCCCGCGGCTGCCAGCGCGAGATGGGCGTGCCGGAGCACGGGCTCGCGACGACAGCACTGCCGTTCCTCGTCGATATCTCTGCGGGCGCGTCGACCGACGTCGGCGACGTCAGCCACCAGGTGCCGACCGGGGTCTTCGCATGGCCGACCTTCCCGCTGCACATCGGACTCCATACGTGGCCGGTGACCGCGTGCGGGGGAATGTCGATCGGCGACAAGGGCTCCCTCAACACCGCGAGGATCCTGGCGGCCTGCGGTTACGACCTGATGACCGACGCGGCGCTGCGCGAGGCGGCCGCCGAGGACTTCCGGGAGCGTCGCGGCGGCGCCCCGTTCGTCTCGCCGCTGCCACCCGATCGCAGGCAGCCGCTCGGCCTCGACCCGCGCTTCATCAAGACCGGCACGGACGAGCTCTTCGCCGACGTCGTGACCTGACCGGCCCCCGGTCGCGCTACGCCGCGTCCCCGTCGGACGGCGCGGCGCGCTCCCTGGCGCTGGACGGACCTCGCCAGGGCAGGCGACCCTCGAGCTCGATCTGGAGGGCGAAGCTGAGGAAGGTGCGGATCAGGACGATGATGCCGAGGACCATCAGGTTCGTCAGCGTCGGCTCGATCAGCACCGTGCCGATGATGTCGGCCGCCACCAGCAGCTCGAGACCGAGCAGGATGGCGCGGCCGAGGCTGACCCTGTAGCGCTGGATCGCCCCGGACCATCCGCCGGACGCGGGATCGCGGCGGGTGAAGATCCACGCCCCCGAGACCACCCCGACGATGATCGCCAGTACGCCGAGAAGCTCGATCACCGAGCCGATCAGGTGGAAAATCTCTCGCAGCAATGGCGTCTCCCGATCCGCGCCCGGTCGATGCCGCGAGGGACGCGACAACCCGCTCGATGTTCCCCGATGCGTCACCGGGACAGGCGGCCGCCGACGGAGCGCCGCAGCCTCCTGCAACGACCGGACCATAACGGACGAGCAGTGGTCGGGGCGAGCCCGGAACGGCGCGTTCCGGGCCCGATGGTGCGTCTGGCGGGCGCAATCCGGCCCGCCAGGCGTCGGTGGGGTCAGTCCGCTTCGCGCAGGCCGATCAGGCTCTGGAAGTCCTTGTGGAGTTTGACGATCTGCTTGGCGCGTTCGGTGTCCGCGAACTCGTCCCAGGCGCTCAGCGCGGCGTCGCGGAAGAGCTTCCGGTCCTCCATCGACCAGTCGTGCATCTCGACGCCCTGCGCGGCCAGTTCGGAGGCCGCGCGGCGCGTCTCCACCGCCGAGGCGAGCGTCAGGCGGAAGGCGAACTTCTCGTATGCCACCTCGAAGATCCGCTGCAGGTCCGCCGGCATCGAGTCCCACATGTCCTTGCGGACGGCGAGGTGGTTGGCGGGCGTCGAGTGGAAGCCGGGGTAGGTGGCGTGCTTGACCACGTCATAGAGGCCGAGGGACTTGTTGACGGCGAGGTTCGCCGCGTCCGCACCGTCGATCACTCCCGATTCCAGGGCGGTGAACACCTCGGTGAAGTCCATCACGACCGGTGTCGCGCCGAGGTTGGCGAAGATCATCGTCTCCATGCCCGGCGGGGAGCGGAACTTGAAGTTCTTGAGGTCCGCCACGGTCCGCAGCGGCTTGGAGGAGGCGAGCGACTCCGGCGCCTGGATGTGGAAGCCGACCAGGTACATCCCGTAGGATGCGTAGAGCTCGCGCGCCGCCTCCAGGCCGCCGCCGTTGTAGACGAAGGCGTAGAGCTGCCACGGGTCGTCGTAGCCGCCCATCGGGTCGCCGACGAACTGGAACGCGCTGTCCTTTCCGACCTGGTAGCTGCCCGCCGTCATGTCGACGTCGAGGATGCCGTTGACCGCCGCGTCGAACGTCTCGACCGACTTGACCACGGCGGACGAAAAGAACGGCTCGATCTTGATGCGGCCGTCCGACATCGTCTCAACGTCGTCGATGAAGGCGGCGGCGCCTTCGCCGACCGGCGAGTCGGCGGAGTGGAACGTCTGCAGGCGCAGCGTGAAATCCTGCGCGTGGGCGAGCGTCGTCGACAAGGCGAGCGCCGCCGCAATCGTCAATGCGTGTCGCAAAATATCCTCCCGTACGGACGCGGTTTTTGGATCGTTCTGTGCGTCCGCGGGACAGTCTGTCACACGCCTTAGGATAGCATCAACTCGCCGGCACAGCCGACGATGGTTCCTCTCGGGAGGGGGACGCCGACGCGCGTCGCGCCGGCATCCTTCGGTCAGCGGGCCGGCGGGTTCTCGCCGAGGTCGTAGTAGAGCCCGGCCATGAGGGCGAGCCCCTCGCGCGCGATCGCCGGCGGCAGGTGCTCGTTCGGCGCGTGCTGCGAGCAGCCGGGGTAGGAATGCGGCACCCAGATCGTGCGCATCCCCAGGATCTCGGAGAACGCGTCGTTGGGGAGAGAGCCGCCGAGGTTCGGCAGGATCGCCGTCGGCTTGCCGGTCGTCTTCGCCATCGAGGCGGACGTGTAGCCGACCCACGGGTCGTCCGGGTCGAGACGTGTCGCCTGGAAGATCGCCTCGCGCGTCAACTCCAGCCTGACGTTGGTGAGGCCGTGCCGGTCGAGGTGACGGCGGATGGCCGGCAGCACCGCGAACGGGTCGACGTCGACCACGAAGCGCAGCTGCAGCCGGGCCCAGGCCCGCGGCGGGATCGCGTTGACCGGGGTCTTGGGCGTGCCCGCCTCGTAGGCCAGCACCTCCAGCGATGACCAGCCGAAGACGCGCTCGCTCGGCGTCAGGCCCGGCTCGCCCCACCAGGTCTCGATCTCCTCGCCCTCCGGGCCCTCCATGATGTCGGCGTCCTTGAGGACGCGGCGCACCGAGGCGGGGAGCTCGGGCGGCACCATCTCGGGGACGCGGATCTGCCCGGTCGGGCCGACGAGGATGGAAATCGCATGCGCGAGCTGGATGGCCGGATTGGAGAGCAGCCCGCCCCAGTTGCCGGAATGGCGGCCGCCCTCGCGCGCGTCGATCCACATGTCGAAGTTCACGCCGCCGCGCGAGCCGAGGAAGAGGGTGGGGCGCCCGGCCGAGAGGCGCGGACCGTCCGAGCCGATCAGCGCGTCCGCCTTCAGCCGCTCGGCGTGGTCGCGGCAGAATTCGCGAAGGCCGGGGGAGCCGACCTCCTCACCCATCTCGATGAGGTATTTGGCGTTGAAGCCGAGCGAGCCGCGCTCGTCGAGCACCGCCTTCAGCGCGGCGAGGTTGATCGAGTGCTGGCCCTTGTTGTCGACGACGCCGCGCCCGTACCAGAGCCCGTCCTTCTCGGTCAGGCGCCAGGGGGAGAGACCCTCGTCCCACATGTCGTCGAGGCCGCGGATGACGTCGCCGTGGCCGTAGCCGAGGATCGTCGGCAGCGCCGGGTCCTCGATCCGCTCGGCGACGAGGAAGGGGCCGTTCGCCTTCTCGTGCGTCATGATCTCGGTGGTGAAGCCGAGGGCGGTCAGCTCCGGCACCATCTCCTCTTCGAGGTAGGCGCCGAGGCTGTCCGCGCGATCGGGGTTCTGGCTCTCGGTCGGCATAGCGACGCGACGGGCGAGGACCTCGCGGAACGTTCCCTGGTCGAAATGGTCTGTGGCGCGTCTGACGGCGGCTTCGCGGCTCACGAGTGGGCTCCTGTCGGGGGATCGCGCGCGGCGCGCGGGAATGCGGCGCCCTGGCGGCGCGGGGGGCGAAGCATCCTCACTCCGGGCCGGCCCGTCAATTTCGTAACGCGCATGAACGCTTGCGCATCACGCAACGTCAGCCGAACGGGTTCGCCTTGCTCTGGGCGGATTCGCGGATCAGGGCGGCGAGACGGTCCACCGTCGGCGTGCGCTTCTGGAACTTGGGGAACATGAGGACGTAGCCGAGCTCGATGGTCGGCTCGAACGGCCGGACCACCGTGCCGGGCCTGATGCTGGACCGGGCGACGAACCAGTCCGCGACCGCGAGCCCCGGCCCACGGCCTGCGAGCTCGCACGCGATCAGCCCGTTCGGCGTCTCGAAGCGGATGTTGGGCTCGGCGCGGATGCGGCGGAAGGCCGCCTCCAGGGTCTGGCGCATCACGGTGCGCGGACTGTTGGCGATCAGCGGTATGCCGACGAGGTCGGTGATGTGGACCACGTCGCGTGAGGCGAGGGGGTGGTCGTCGCGCATCACCGCGACGGCGTTCACGGAGACGAGCGGCTCGATCACCATGGCCGGGTTCTCGATCGGCAGGACGCTGATGCCGACGTCGAACGCCTCCTTGCCGAGCCAGAGCTCGATGTCGAGACGCGAGCGGCTGTCGATCGTGGCGGTGAAATCGGGCACTTCGCGGCCGAGGATCGACAGCGGATCGGCGAGCAGGGCGTCGAGCACGTGGGGCGCGGTGAGGATCTTCACGTGGTTGTGCTGGCGGTCGCGCAGCCGACGGGCCTCGTCACGCGCCTCATCTAGACTATAAAGTGCATGTTGCACGCGGGAATAGAAGGCGCGCGCCTCCTCGGTGGGGATCAGGCGGCGCTTCTCGCGGTTGAAGAGCGGGAAGCCGACCTCGGCCTCGAGCCCTGCGAGCAGCCGGCTTACCTGCGGTTGCGTTCGGTGGAGGCGCCCGGCCGCCTCCTGTAGCGAACCGCCTTCCATGAAGGCGCGCAGAGCTTCGAGACCCTTCAGATTCACGGCATTTCCTTTCATGCGAAACATGCATGAACTGCTGCGAATTTGGAAATTGACGCATGCGAAGTGCCGCTTATCGTGCCATGACCAAAATCTCAACATGGGCACGATGTCTGACAGCGACGCCGCCGCGACCGCTTGGTCCGTCTCTCCGAGACGCTACCTTGCCAACCGCACCGCCACCTACACCATCGCGCCGCCGACCTCGCGCTACATCACGATGCGGGACGGCTGCCGCATCGCGCTCGACGTCTACCTGCCGGAGGGCGAGCGCCCCGCCGACGGTGTCCCCGCGATCCTGATCCTCACCCCGTACTACCGCCGCTTCGCCACGGCGGAGGGGTCGAGCGCCGAGCCGACGCCCAACGCGGCGCGCTACCGCGACGAGTTCGTGCCGTACGGCTACGCGCTCGTCGTGGTCGACGTGCGCGGCAGCGGCGCGAGCTTCGGCACCCGCGACAGCTTCCGCTCGCCCACCGAGCGCGACGACTTCTTCGAGATCGCCGAGTTCGTCGCCAACGAGCCGTGGTGCAACGGCGTCCTCGGCTCGACCGGCATCTCCTATCTCGGCGCCGCGTCCTGCTTCCTCGCCTCGACCGGGCATCCGGCGGTGAAGGCGATCGCGCCGCTGTTCGCGGTGTGGAACACCTGGGTCGATCACCAGTACCCGGGCGGCGTTCGCATGAACACGCTGCCGGCGAGCTACGACCGGCTGATGATCGGCCTCGACCACGACCGCCGGGACATCCTCGCCGAGACGGCCTACTTCGGCCATCCGGACTACCGCGGCCCGGCTCCGGTCGACGGGGACGACGGCACGCTGGTCGCCGAGGCGGTCGCCGAGCACCGCAACAACTTCCACATGCCGGACTTCATCGGCGAATTTCCGTTCGCCGACTCGCGCCTTCCGTACGACGAGACGTTCGGTGCCTTCTCCTTCAGCCCGTACCACTACGCGGAAGGGTTCAGGCCGGACTGCGCGATCTACAACATCTCCGGCTGGATGGACGGGGCGGGGTTCGCCAACGGCGCCATCGCGCGGCACCTGTCGCTGCCCAACCCGCAGCACCTGCTGCTCGGCCCGTGGGACCACGGCGCGCGCACCAACGTCTCGCCGTGGCGCAAGGGCCAGCTGTCTGACTTCCCGCTCTACGCCGAGATCCTGCGCTTCTTCGACACCTACCTGATGGGCCTCGACACCGGCCTCGAGGACGAGGCGCCGGTGCACTATTTCTCGCTGCACGGGGAAGAGTGGCGTGCGGCCGGGGCATGGCCGCCGGTCACGGGCGCGCAGACGCTGCATCTCGCGGCGGACGGCGCCCTCGGCGCGCCGAACGGCAGCGGCAGCGATACCTGGAAGGCCGACTTCAATCGCGGCACCGGCCTCAACACGCGCCACGAGCGCCTCGCGGCGATCAACACCACCACCTACTACGCCGACTGGCAGGACCGGATCGACGGGCTCGCGTCGTACACGACCGCGCCGCTCGACGCGCCGCTCGAGGTGAGCGGCCATCCGGTCGTCGAGGTGCAGCTCACCGCCGACCAGGGCGATGCGGTGCTCTTCGCCTACCTCTCGGAGATCGAGGCGGACGGGTCGGTGCGCTACGTCACCGAGGGGCACCTGCGTGCGCTTCACCGCAAGATGGCCGATCCCGACCCGCGTCAGGTCTGGTCGTGGCCGTTCCGCGACTACTCCGCCGCCAACGCCGAGCCGCTGAGGCCAGGCGAGCCCGCCACGCTGCGCTTCGCGCTTCTTCCGACGTCCTGGGTCTTCTCGGCCGGCAGCCGCATCCGCCTGTCGTTCGCAGGCGCGGATATGGACCACTACGTCCAGCTGCCGCATGGACGTCCGCCGAAAATCACCGTCCACTATGGCACCGAGGCCGGTTCTCGGCTCGAACTGCCCGTCAGCGCCACCACCTCGCCCGACGCTGCCCACGAAAAGGAAGCACGATGACCCTCAAGACCCTCCTATCGGCCGCGAGCCTCGCCGTGCTCGCCGCAACGCCGGCGCTCGCCGGCAAGGCGGACGACACCTTCACCTGGACCACCTCCAGCGAGATGGACACGCCGGACATCTACTACGGCAACCAGCGCGAAGCCCTGATCAACACCTACGCGCAGTGCGACAGCCTCATCTACCGCAACCCGGAAACCAACGAGTACCAGCCGCTGCTGGCCACCTCGTGGGAGTGGACGGACCCGACCACGCTGGAGATGAAGCTGCGTGAGGGCGTGAAGTTCCACGACGGCACCGACTTCGACGCCGAGGACGTGGCCTACACGCTGAACCACGTCGCCGCGCCCGACTCGGACATGAAGATCCGCGTCATCGTCGACTGGATCGACAACGTCGAGGTGGTCGACCCCCACACGGTCAGGATCCACGCCAAGGCGCCGACGCCGGCCGCCTTCGAGTACCTCACCGGCACGTCGCCGATCTTCCCCTCGGGCCACTACGACGACGCGCCGGAAGTGCCGGGCGCGGACGGCACCACGCGGCGCGACTGGGGCGCGGTCCTGCCGGTCTGCACCGGCCCCTACAAGCTCACCGACTACCAGCCCGGCCAGTCGCTGACGCTCGAGAAGAACGACGACTACTTCGAGGGCAGCCCGAAGGGTAAGCCGAGCGTCGGCAAGCTCGTGTACCGCACGATCAAGGACCCCGAGACGCAGATGGCCGAACTTGTCACCGGCGGCGTCGACTGGATCTGGGGCGTGCCGCCCGAGAATGCCGACATGCTGTCCACGATGGACAACATCACGGTGGAGAGCGCGGCGACGATGCGCATGTCGTTCCTGTCGCTCGACGCGGCCGGCCGCACCGGCGAGGGCAACCCCTTCACCGACAAGCGCGTGCGTCAGGCCGTCGCCCACGCCATCGACCGGCAGGCGATCGCCGAGAGCCTCGTCGGCCCGGGCGCCGCGGTGCAGGAGTCGATGTGCGTTCCGGTCCAGGCCGGCTGCACCACCGACGTGACGCAGTACGACTTCGACCCGGACAAGGCGCGCGAACTCCTCGCCGAGGCGGGCTACCCGGACGGCTTCGAGACCCCGTTCTTCGCCTACCGCGACCGCCCGTACTCCGAGGCCGTCCTCAACTACCTGCGTGACGTCGGCATCAAGGGCGACCTCAACTTCCTGCAGTGGCGTGCGCTCCGCCCGCTGATCGTCGACGACAAGACGCCGATCGCGCACCTCACCTTCGGCTCGAACGGCATGCTCGATGCCTCTGCCTCCACCGGCTACTACTTCCAGGGCTCGTCCGACGACTACGCGCGCGACGCCGAGGTGATGGAGTGGCTGAAGGCCGCCGAGACCGAGACCGACACCGCCAAGCGCAACGAGCTCTACTCCAAGGCGCTGAAGAAGATCGCGGACGAGGCCTACTACATCCCGCTCTTCGTCTACGGCCGCACGTACGCCTTCAACTCCGAGTTCGAGTACCCGATCACGGACGACGAGATGGCGCACTTCTATCTCGGCAAGTGGAAGTAAGCTCGACCACGATCATCGCCGCGCCCGACCCTCGCGGTCGGGCGTCATCGGTGCCGCGCCCTGACGGGACGCGGCATCACTGCTTGAGGCCCCAACCGGAGATCCGATGGCCCTCTACATCCTGAAGCGTCTCGCCGTGACGGCGCTCGTGATCGTGGTGACATCCATCGTCGCGTTCATGCTCGTGCACCTGTCCGGCGATCCCGCCGCGGCCATGGCCGGCGAAGGGGCGAGCCCCGAAGACGTCGCCGCCGTCGCCGAGACGTTCGGCTTCAACCGACCGCTGCCGCTGCAGTATTTCGACTGGATCGGACGCATCATGTCCGGCGACTTCGGCCGCTCGTACTACCTGCGAATGGACGTGTCCGACGTCCTCGCCCAGTACATGCCGGTGACCGCGCGCCTCGGCGTCGCGGCGCTCGCCTTCGCGCTCCTCCTGTCGATCCCCCTCGGCGTCGCGGCGGCCCTGCGGCCCAACACGCTGATCGACCGCTTCGCCCTGTGGCTCGCGGTGGCTGGACAGGCACTGCCGTCCTTCCTGTTCGCGCTGGGGCTCATCTACCTCTTCGGCGTCTATTTCCGGATCCTGCCGATCTCCGGCGGGTCGACCTGGGCGCACTACATCATGCCCGCCGTCGCCCTCGGCTACTACGCGACGCCCGCGATCATGCGCCTGACGCGCTCCGGCATGATGGACGTGCTGCAGTCCGACCACGTGCGCACCGCGCGGGCGTACGGCCTGTCGCCCTGGCGCGTCGTGGTCCGCCACGGGCTGCGCCATGCGATCATCCCGGTGGTGTCGCTCGCGGCGGTGCAGCTCGGTTTCATGCTCGGCGGCTCCATCGTCATCGAGTCGATCTTCTCGCTGAAGGGGATCGGCTACCTGGCATGGGAGTCGATCCAGCGCGCCGACATCGAGGTGATCCAGGCGATCCTCCTCGTCATCGCCACCGTGTATGCGCTGCTGACGCTCCTCGCCGACCTCCTCAACGCCGCGCTCGACCCGCGCATCCGGATCTCCTGAGCGCCATGAGTACAGTTTCGCAAAACGTCCCCACCGAGGTCGCCCGTTCCCCGGGCCGCGTCACCCTTCACCGCGCGCTGCGCCACGGCTCGTTCTGGGTCGGCGGCCTCATCATCCTGGCGATCGTGCTGGCGGCGATCTTCGCGCCGCTGCTGACGTCCTACGATCCCGGCGCGCAGGACCTCTCGGCGCGCTACGTGCCGCCGTTCTGGGATGCGAAGGGCTCCACCGAGCACCTCCTCGGCACCGACGGCCTCGGCCGCGACGTGCTCGCCCGGCTCCTCTACGGCGCGCGCATTTCGCTGATGCTCGGCTTCCTGACGGTGATCATCTCCGGCACGATCGGCACCGTGATGGGCGTCGCCGCCGGCTACTTCGGCGGGACCGTCGACCTCATCGTCAACTTCGTCATCACCATCCGCCTGACCATGCCGGTCGTCCTCGTCGCGCTCGTCGTCGTGGCGCTGATCGGCTCCTCGCTGTGGCTCCTCATCGTGGTGATCGGGCTCCTCCTGTGGGACCGGTTCGCCATCGTCGTGCGCTCGGCGACGCAGCAGCTCGCCCAGCGCGAGTACATCACCAGCGCGCAGACGATCGGCTCGTCCACCTGGCGCATCCTGGTCAAGGAGATCCTGCCCAACATCACGGGACCGCTCATCGTGGTCGCCTCGATCGAGCTGGCGCACGCGATCCTGCTGGAGGCCGCGCTCTCCTTCCTCGGCCTCGGCGTGCAGCCGCCGAGCGTGTCGTGGGGCCTCATGGTGGCGGAGGCGAAGAACCAGCTCCTCTTCCGGCCCTGGATGATCGCCGTGCCGGGCGTCGCGCTGGTGCTGCTGATCTTCGCCATCAACCTCGTGGGTGACGCCATCCGCGACGTCACCACGCCGGAGGGCAAGGCATGAGCATCGCTCCCGACACCCCGGTCCTCGACGTGAAGGGCCTTCGGGTCGAGATCCCGGTGACCGGCGCGACCCTTCGTCCGGTGCGCCGGGTGGACCTCACGGTCGGCCGCGGCGAGACCGTCGCGGTGGTCGGCGAATCCGGCTGCGGCAAGAGCCTCACCGCGCTCGCCATCATGAACCTCCTGCCGCGCCGCGCCAGGCCGACGTCCGAACGGATCGAGCTTGCCGGGGAGGATCTCACGACCGCCTCCCGCCGGCGCTGGCGCGCGCTCCGGGGCGACCGGATCGCGATGATCTTCCAGGATCCGATGACCGCGCTCGACCCGTGCTACCGGATCGGCGACCAGATGCGCGAGATCCTGCAGACGCACCGCAAGGTGTCGAACGGGGAGGCGCGCGAACGATCGCTGGAGCTGCTGCGCAAGGTCGGCATCCCGTCCCCCGAGGACCGGCTGACGCAGTACCCGCATCAGCTCTCCGGCGGGCTCAGGCAGCGCGTGATGATCGCGATGGCGCTCCTGTGCGAGCCGGAGCTCATCATCGCGGACGAGCCGACGACCGCGCTCGACGTTACCATTCAGGCGCAGATCCTGCGTCTCCTGCGCGACATCCAGCGCGACACCGGCATCGGTCTCGTCCTCATCACCCACGACCTCGGCGTGGTGGCCGGCATGGCCGACCGCATCGTCGTCATGTACGGCGGCGAAGTCGTGGAGACGGGGGTCTGCGACGACATTCTCGCCAAGCCGCTCCACCCCTACACCGAAGGTCTCATCCGCTCGATCCCGGTGCCGGGGGAGACCCGGCGGGGCGAGACGCTCGGCTTCATCCCGGGCGTCGTGCCGCGGCAGGTGGGCGACCTCACACAGTGCGGCTTCTACGGCCGCTGTCCCTACGCCCACGCCGCCTGCGCCACCGGCCCGGTCGCCATGCGCGAGGCCGAAGGGCGCCAGATGCGCTGCGTCCTGCCCCTCGACGGGTCGGGCCGCGACCCGTCCGCCTGGGTCCGCGCCACGGAGGCCTCATGACCGACGCACTCGTAATGAAGGGCGTGACGCGCGACTACGCCGTCGGCGGCCCCTTCAGCCGCAAGAAGACGCTCCGGGCGCTGCGCGGCATCGACCTCACGGTCGCCAAGGGGACGACGCTCGGCCTCGTCGGCGAGTCGGGCTGCGGCAAGTCCACTCTCGCCAAGGTTCTGCTCGGCGTCGAGCCGGCGACGTCGGGCGAGGTTCTGGTCGGCGGCAAGTCCGTCGACGAGTACGGCCGCCTCGAGCGCGCACAGCTCGTCCAGCCGGTGTTCCAGGATCCCTATTCCTCGCTCAACCCGCGCCAGACCGTGTCGTCGATCATCGCCGCGCCGCTGGAGGTGAGGGGGATCGGCAATGGTGCGTCCCGCCGCCGCCGCGTCGACGAGCTCGCCGCGGAGGTGGGCCTGCCGCGCCACCTTGTGGACGCCTATCCGAGCCAGCTCTCGGGCGGGCAGCGCCAGCGCGTCGCGATCGCGCGGGCGCTGATCGGCGAGCCGGAGATCCTCATCTGCGACGAGCCGACCTCCGCGCTCGACGTGTCGGTGCAAAGTCAGATCCTCAACCTTCTCCACCGGCTGAAGGCGGAGCTGAACCTCACCATGATCCTCATCAGCCACAATCTGGCGGTGGTGCACCACCTCGCCGACGATGTGGCGGTGATGTACCTCGGCCAGATCGTCGAGCGCGGCCCCGCGGACGCCATCTTCGCCCGCGCGCACCACCCGTACACCAGCGTTCTCCTCAAGGCGGTGCTGCCGCCGCGGCCCGGCTCACGCCTGCCGGACCTCGCGCTGGAGGCGGAGTTCCCGAGCCCGGTCAACCCGCCCTCGGGCTGCGCCTTCCACCCGCGCTGCGCCAACGCGACGGACATTTGCACCCGCATCAGCCCGGAGCGGTCCGGCACCGGTCACACCTACCGCTGCCACAACCCCGACCATGCCCCCGCCAAAGCGGCCGAAGCCGCAGACTGACATGCTGACGATCACCATTACCGATAAGGTCCCGTTCGCGGACGGGACGCCCTTCGCCGATGCCGGCGCCTACGAGCGCATCACCGGCCGGGTCGACTTCCGTGTCGATCCGAAGGCGCCAGAGCAGGCCGCCGTCACCGACATCGCCTTCGCGCCGACGGGCGCGGACGGGCTCGTCGCCTTCTGGGCCGACTTCTCGATCCTGCGGCCGGTCGATCCCGAAAAGGGCAGCGGCAAGCTGTTCTTCGACTACGGCAACCGCGGCAACAAGCGCGCGCTGCAGTTCTTCAACGACGCGCCGCCGTCGAACGACCCGCACACGCTGAAGGACGCCGGCAACGGCTTCCTGATGCGCAGGGGCTACACGGTCGCATGGCTCGGCTGGCAGGGCGACCTGCTGCCGGGCGATGGGCGGATGCTGCTCGACGTGCCGGTGGCGACCGACGGTGGAAAGACACTCACCGGCATCGCCCGGGCCGAGTACATCGCCGTCGCTCCGGACACGAAGGTGTTCCCGCTGTCGACGCTGGTCTCGACCCGATCCAACGCGGCCGCCTCGCTCGACACCTCCAAAGCGCGCCTGACCCGCCGCCGGTACGCCGCGAGCGCGCGGCAGGAGATCGGCCCGGACCGGTGGTTCTTCGCACGGCTCGACCGGGGCGGCGGCGTCGACAACCAGGGGATGGAGAACGCGGTCATCCCGTCCGACAGCCACATCTACCTGCCGGAGGGCTTCGAGCCGGGGTGGATCTACGAGCTTGTCTACGAGGCGAAGGATCCGCGCCTGCTGGGCCTCGCCCATGTCGCCGTGCGCGACTTCGTCAGCTACCTGAAGAGCGGCGAGGCGGACGCCGCCGGTAACCCGAACCCGGTGAAGGTCGGTACCGCCTATGCCTGGGGCCGTTCGCAGACGGGCCGCTGCATCCGCGACTTCCTGCACCTGGGCTTCAACGACAAGGGCGGCGCGCGCGTCTTCGACGGCGTGATGCCGCACGTCGCCGGGGCGGGCAAGATGTGGATGAACCACCGCTTCGCCAACGTCGTCCTGCTTCCGGGCCAGGAGCACGAGAACCACTTCACCCCGGCCGACCGCTTCCCGTTCAACTACGCGGTCTCCACCGACCACTTCACCGGCGTCAGCGACGGCATCTGCAAGCGGCCCGACACCGACCCGAAGGTGATGCACACCGACACCTCGTCGGAGTACTGGCACCGCCGCGCCTCGCTGGTGGTGACGGATTCGCAGGGCAACGACCTGCCGCCGCCGGAGAACGTGCGCGTCTACCTGTGGGCTTCCTCGCAGCACTTCGCGGCGCCCGCGGTGACGCCGGCGAAGGGCCTCGCCGTCGAGGTCATCAACGTGGTGGCGACGTCCGCCTTCTTCCGCGCCGTCCTCGAGGCGCTCGACGCGTGGGTGTCGGACGGGACCCCGCCGCCGGCGAGCCGCTACCCGACCCGCGCCGCCGGAACTCTCGTCGATGTCGAGGAGTGGCGCGCGGCGTTCCCGGCGATCCCCGGCGCGATGACCCCGCGCGGGCCGTCGACGCTGGAGCGGCTCGACTTCGGGCCGGACATCGACCGCGGCATCATCGCCAACGAGCCGCCGGTCATCATCGAGGGCGAGGCCTATCCGGTCCGCATCCCGTCGGTCGACGAGGACGGGAACGAGGTGCCGGGCGTCCGGGCGCCGATGGTCGTCGCCCCGCTCGCCACCTACACCGGCTGGTCCGTGCGGCACCGCGGTGCGGGCTACGGCGCGATGCTGGGGATCACCGGCTCGACCTTCCAGTTCCCCGAGGACGAGGACGTGCGGACGCAGACCCGCGACCCGCGCCCGTCGATCCTCTCCCGCTACGGCTCGCCCGACGGCTACGTCGCGGCGATCCGCGCGGCCGCCGAAGTGCTGGTCGCCGAGCGGCTGATGCTGGAGGAGGACGTGGAGCGCACGGTCGCCGCGGCGTCGGACTGGAACAGCCCCCGTCACGACATCCGCATGTGACGGAACGGTCCGGCGGAGCCGCGAGGCTCCGCCGGACGATCAGGCCAGCACCTCGCCCCGGCGGGTGCCGAGGACCCGCGCCCCGACGAGGAGCGCCAGGGCCGCGAACGGCGCCACGTCGTGCGGCCAGATCGCAAGCGCGATCGCGACCAGGAAGACGCCGCCGTCGGCGATCTTCGCCCCGGTGAGCCGCGCGCCCGACAGAAGCCCCGGAATGGCCAGCACCAGGACGACGCCCGAGACCGCCGCTTCCATGATGGCGAGCGGTCCGCCGCGCATCGTCATGCCGGGGTAGAGGAGCAGCATGAAGGGGACGACGTAGGTCACGGCGCCGAGCCGTACCGCCTCGAACGCGGCGGGCAGCCAGTTCGTCCGGGCGATCCCCGCGCCGACGAACACCGCGACGCACACCGGCGGCGTGATCACCGAGATCGTCGCGAAATAGAAGACGAAGAGGTGCGCCGCGAGCGGGTCGATCCCGACGCCGATCATCGCCGGTGCCAGCACCGCAGCGACGAGGACGTAGGCCGCGGTCGTCGGCAGCCCCATCCCCATCACCAGGCACACCAGCGCGACGATGACGGCGACCAGCGCCGCCGAATCGCCCGCGAGCGAGACGATCATCGACGACAGCGTGACGCCGATGCCGGTGAGGTTGATCATCGAGACCAGGATCTGCGCGCCGGCGAGCAGGACGCCGATGATGACGAGGCCCTTTCCGGCGTCCTCGAACCCGGCGACGATCCGACCGAAGAGTTCGCGCGGCGGCAGCCGCCCGGCCTGGGTCGCGACGTAGGCGACGAGCAGACCGGCGATGCCGTAGAACGCCGCCGTGGTGATCGAGCGGCCCATCAGGATCCCCGCGCACAGTCCTCCCAGCGCGGCGACGATGGGGAGCACCCGGCGGGGCGCGACGATGTCGGCCCAGGGCGGAAGCTCCTCCGCCGGGACGAGAGCGAGGCCCCGCCGCAGCGAGACGACGTGCACCGTCACGAACACCGAGAGGTAGAAGAGGAGCGCCGGGAGCGCGGCGGCGAGGATGATCGTGACGTACGAGACCCCCAGGATCTCGGCCATGACGAAGGCGGCGGCGCCCATGATCGGCGGGGCGATCTGCCCGCCGGTGGAGGCGACCGCCTCGACCGCCGCGGCGAACGGGCGCGGATAGCCGAGGCGGATCATCATCGGGATGGTGAAATTGCCCGTCGTCGCGACGTTGGCGACGGCCGAGCCCGAGATCATGCCGAAGAGACCGCTGGCGATGGTGGCGATCTTCGCCGCCCCGCCGACCTGCCGGCCGCCGAGGCGCATCGCGAGGTCCATGAAGGTCTGCCCGCCGCCGCTGTGAAGGAGGAGGGCCCCGAACAGCACGAACGTCGCCACCACCGTCGCCGCGACGCCGGTCAGCATCCCCCAGACGCCGAGGTCGCCGAGGAAGAGCGTCTCCGTCACGAACGCGGTGTCGAACCCGCGATGGCTGAGCCCGCCCGGCAGGAGGTGGCCGAACAGCGCATAGGCGAGGCCGACGAGGACCATGGCCGGGAAGATGACCCCGACCGTGCGCCGCCCGAACTCCAGGATGGCGACGACGAGGCCGAGGGTCAGGACCTTGTCCACCGTGGTCGCCCAGGGGAGGGCGGCCATGATGTCCTCGTAGTTCCAGACGATGTAGCCGCACGCCGCCAGCGTCACGCCGACGAGGGCGAGGTCGATCGCGATCCCCGCCGGGCGCCACCGCGTCCCGCGCCAGAGCGGATAGAGCGTGGCGCCGAGCGAGATCACGAGGGCGAGGAAGAGGGCGCGCTGGACCATGCCCTCGTAGGAGCCGAACGCCGCCGTGGCGAAGACGAAACCGCCGAGGACGAGGGCGACGGCGCTTTGAAGGCGCTCGAGCGTCATCGGTCTACTCGGTCGGCAGGAGCTTTTCAGGGATGGCGACGCCCTTCTCCTTGAAGTAGCGCGCGGCGCCCGGGTGGAGCGGGATCGTGCCGTATTGCATCGTCAGCTCGGCGAGGTCGCTCTCCTTGATGGAGGCCATGGCGTTCGCCTGGGCGTCCTTGTTCTCCATCACCGCCTTGACGATCTGGTAGGCGACCTCGTCCGACATCCCCGCCGTGGTGCCGACGCCGACGCCGAAGCTCCAGGTCGTGTAGGCCGGTACGCCGTCCGCCGCGCCCGCGGGCACGTCGATGATCGACACGTCCGGCATCTCGGCGCGCAGCTTTTCGGCCTGGGCCGCGTCGAGGCCGAGGATGGCGATGTCGGTGAAGGTGGCGATGTCCATGGTGGACGCGTCGATCTTGTTGCCGTTGCCGGACTTCACGTAGCCGGCGACTCGGTTGTCCTTGATGGCGTCGGCCATGTCCGTGGTCGAGCCGCGCACGTAGTCAGCGGTGAGGCCGAGCGTGTCGAAGACCGCCTCGGTGGTCGATTCGGTCGCCGAGCCGCGGATGCCCGGGTTGAAACGCGCGCCCTTGAGGTCCTCCAGCGAGGTGATGCCGGAATCCTTGCGCACGACGACATTCTGCGGCGCGCCGGTGTAGACCCATAGGAGGCGCAGGTCCTGCGGCCGGCCCTCGAACTCGTCCGTCCCCGCGACGGCGTGCTGGGCGACGTTGGTGGTGATGATGCCGAGGTCCATCTGGCCGCGTTCCATGCGGCGGATGTTGTCGAGCGCGGCGCCGGTCTCGACGACGTTGGCGCGGACCCCGTCGACCTTCTCGTTCAGGATCTGGCCGACGGCGACGATGTAGCCGTAGTGGCTCGACGAGGCGGAGGTGGAGCCGAACAGGAGATCGGTGTCGGCGTGCGCGACGCCTGCGGTTCCGATGCCGGCGGCGATCGCCGTCGCGGCGACGGTCGCGATGAGGGTCTTCATGGTGTGGTCCTCCCAGTGTTCTTGTTTTGGGGTGATGATGCAGCCTCTTGCGGTGCGGCTGCTAGGGCGACTGCATCATTTCTTCGCCTAGAAAGCTGATTTCATACGTCCGTTTGGGTCGCGGGCGGTCGTGGGCGGTCGCGGGGTTCACTCCGCGGCCTTGGCGGGGCGAGCCCAGAGTTCGTCGGCCGGGTCGCTCACGTGGGCGGCGCCGGAGGCGACGAGGGCGGCGATCTCGGCCGCGCCGTAGCCGCGCCGGGCCAGCAGCTCCTCGGTGTGCTCGCCCAGGAGCGGCGGCGGGAGGAGCGGCTCGGCCTCGCCCGTGGACGCCGGGAGCGGCAGATCGGGCGAGGCGAAGTGGTATCCGGCGAAGGCGAACTCGGCGTACTTCTTCGGGTCCTTCGCCTGGGGCGCGTCGAGGACGCGGTCCGCGGAGAGGACCTCGGTGTGGCCGACGCCTGCCGCGCTCAGCCGGGCGGCGAGATCGTCGTAGGTGACGGCGCCGACCGCCTCGCGCACGCTCGCCTCAACGGCGTCGCGCTCGCGGCGGCGCTGGCGCAGCGTCGCCAGCGCCGGGTCCGACGGGAGACCGGCGGCGCGGCAGAAGCGGTTCCAGTGCTCGTCCGTCAGCATGACGAGGTAGATCCAGCGCCCGTCCGCCGTCTCGTAGGCGCCGTAGCCGGGAATGGAGAACTCGGGGGAGGGCTCCTGCTCGGGCCGGCCGAGGAGCTGGGACTTCAGCTGGACCCCGACGAGATCGCGGGCGGCGACGTGCAGCCCGGTCTCGTAGAGGCCGAGCTCAAGGTTGCGGCGCTCGGGCTGGTCCTCGCCCGCAAGGAGCGCGCCAAGGATGGCGATCACCGCATACGAGCCGGCGAACTGGTCGTGGTAGGAGGGGCCGAGGCGGGACGGACGACCGTCCACCCGGTTGGAGTACATGACCCCGGTCGCGGCCTCTGCGATGGGATTGGAGGCGACCTCCTCGGCGAGCGGCCCCGGGCCGTAGCCCTTGATGTGGCAGTAGACGATGCCGGGTGTTTGGGCGGCGCAGCGCTCGTAGGTCATGCCGAGCCGGCGGGCGGCACCGGGCGAGAGGTTGTGGACGACGATGTCGGCACCGGCGATGAGGGTGTCGAGGATCGTCTGGCCCTCTGGCGAGCGCAGGTCGAGGCAGATGCTCTTCTTGCCGCGGCTGTAGGCGATGTAGGTGCCGCTGGGACCGCCGCGGACGAGCTTGCGCGTGGTGTCACCGGACGGCGGCTCGATCTTGATCACCTCCGCGCCGAGCTGGCTGAGGATATGGGCCGCGAACGGGGCGGCAATCATACTGCCGAGCTCGAGCACGGTGCGGCCGGCGAGGATCCCAGGCACCATGTGTCAGTCCTTCAATGATGGCATGTGCGTTCGTCCTCATAAAATGCACAATCCATTTTCAAGCTCAACAGGCGAATGCCATTTCACTTCATTGCAGGTGATGTTGGCGAATATCCGCAGATATCCGCCGTATGTGCCGCTCATGAAATGCATTGTAGGCCGAACTACCGACCGATCAGGCGGTTTTTCGCGCTCTTCCGGGCGCTGCGGCTGAATCCGGCGGTCGCTAACTCAATGCATAATGCATTATTCTCTTGACGGAGAAAACCGCCTGCCCATACCCTCCCGGCAGATAACAAAACATTGGGAGGACTTGGGGTGCGACTTCGTACAGCCAAGCAGTGGGCCTTGCCGGCCGCGACCGTCGCCGCGCTCCTCGCCGGCGTCACCATCGCCACCGCACAGGACCCCGGCATCGACGAGGCGAGCAAGACGGTCACCATCGGCGCCTTCACGCCGATCACCGGCCCGGTACCGTTCTACGCCATCCTGACCCACGCCGCCGACGCCTACTACCGGCACCTGAACGAAGCCGGCGGCATCGACGGCTGGACGGTGAAATACGTCACCGCCGACGACGGCTACGACCCGGCGCGCAGCGTCGCCGTCACCCGCCAGATGGTCGACGACGACGGCATCTTCGCCCTGTCCGCCGCCGTCGGCACCGCCACCAACGTCGCCGTGATCCCGTACGCGAAGGAAGTGGGCCTGCCGATGGTCAGCCCCATCGGCGGCGCCAGCGCCTTCTTCGTCGAGCCGAACATCTTTCCGCTGCTGCCCGAATACGGCTGGTCGGCGGCCTCCAACGTGGACTACGCGGTCCACGACCTCGGCCTCTCCAAGGTCGCCCTCCTGTGGGAGAACGACGAGCTCGGCCGCTCCGCCAAGCGCGGCTTCGACCGCTACATGGAAGAGCTGAAGCTTGAGCCCGCCGAGTCGGTCTCCTTCGACGTCAAGACGACCAACTTCTCCCCGCACATCCGCCGCATCGCCAACTCCGGCGCGGAGGCGGTGATCCTCTTCGGCTCCAACGCCAACCTCGCCGCGGCGCTGAAGGCAGCCGATCTCCAGGGCCTCGACGTCAAGTGGTTCGCGCCGTTCTTCGCGGCCGACCCGTCGACCTTCAAGCTCGCGGGCGACCTCCTCAACGGCGTCTACTTCTCGTCCTGGCTGCTTCCGGTGTCGGCCGACGAGCCCGGCGTCGCCGACTACCGCGACGCGATCCAGGAATACTACCCGGACGACCCGGTCGGCGTCTTCGGCCTCAACGGCTGGAGCAACGCGGCGGTCTTCGCGGCCGGCTTCAAGGCCCTTCTCGACAGCGGCAACGAGCTCACCCGCGAGAATCTCCTCGCCGCGCTCGAGACGCTCGACGGCGCCACCGTGGGCGGGGCCCAGAGCGTGACGTTCAAGCCGGGCGACCACCGGGGCACGCGCCAGGAGGGCATCATCCAGGCGCAGGACGGCAAGTTCGTCCTCGTCAAGGAATTCCGGCCCTACCCGGACGTCGTCTTCGAACTCCCAGCCAACTGACACGTCGGCGGCGTCCCCCGCCCGGGACGCCGCCTCAACCGGAGAACTCCATGACGCTCCACCCCCTGAGCGCGCCGCCGCGCCTCGATGGACAGATCGCCCTCGTCACGGGCGCAGCCGGAGGGATCGGCAAGGCCACCTGCCTCGCGCTCGCCGAAGCCGGCGCCACGGTGATCGGGACCGACATCACCGACGCCGTCGACTTCGGGCACAGCGGCGTCCACTACCGCCGCTACGACGTGACCTCGATCGCCGAGACCGATGCGTTGGTCAAAGGGATCGCCGAGGAACACGGCAGGATCGACGTCCTCATCCTGTGCGCCGGGACGATCAGCCACCGTCCGCTCGCCGAGAGCACGGACGAGGAGTGGAAGGCGATCCTCGACGTCAACCTGATGGGTGTCGTCCACCCGGTCCGCGCGCTGTTTCCAGTGATGTGCGAGCAGGGCTACGGCAAGATCGTCGCCCTCGGCTCGATCGCGGCCAAGATCGGCGGCGTCGCGTCCGGCCCGTCCTACGTCGCCGCGAAGTCGGCCGTCCACGGGCTGATGAAGTGGGTGGCGAAGGCGGGCGCGGCCAGGGGCGTCTACGCCAGCATCGTCGCGCCCGGCCCGGTGGAGACCCCGATGTGGCAGACGGTGACGCAGCGCGCCGCCCCGTCACCCAACGGCAGCGTCCCCCTCGGCCGCTACGGCCAGCCGGAAGACATCGCCCAGGCGATCCTCTTCCTCTGCTCGCCCCAATCCAACTGGATCACCGGCACCGTTCTCGATGTGAACGGCGGAATGTTGATGGACTGACACGATGAGCGCCAACCCCACCATCGGTTTCATCGGCCTCGGCGTCATGGGCGGCCCCATGTGCCGCAACGTCGCGACGAAGCATGCCGGCGATGTCCTCGCCTTCGACCTCTCCGCCGAGGCCGTCGCCGCCCTATCGGACACCAAGGCCGAGCCGGTCGGCAGCGTCGAGGACCTCGCCGCCCGGGCCGACGTCGTCTTCATGTCGCTGCCGGGCGGGCCGCAGGTGGAGGCGGTGGCGCTCGGCCCAGTCGCGGGCGCCGCCCGCGCCGGCACGACGGTGGTCGACCTCTCCACCACCCCCGTTGCGGTCGCCCGCAAGGTGGGTGCCGCGCTCGGCGAGAAGGCCATCGGCTTTGCCGACGCGCCGGTCGCCCGCACCCGCGAGGCGGCACAGAAAGGGGCGCTCTCCATCATGGTGGGCGCGGCGCCGGACGTCTTCGCCCGCATCGAGCCGCTGCTCGCCTACATGGCGACGGACATCACTCATGGCGGCGACGTCGGCGCGGGCCAGGTCCTGAAGCTCGTCAACAACATGCTCGTGTTCGAGAACGTCGTGACGCTCGCCGAGATGATGGTGCTCGCCGAGCGGGCGGGCGTCTCCGGCGAGACGATGCTCGAGGCCGTCTCCAAGGGCTCCGGCGACAGCTTCGTGCTGCGCAACCACGGCCGCAAGGCGATGTTGCCGCGCCAGTTCCCGGACAGGTCCTTCCCGCCCGAGTACGTCCTCAAGGACATGGACTACGTCTTCGAGCTGGCGCGCGAGACGGGTGTGCCGATCCGCGCGGCCGAGACCGTCCGCAAGTACTACGAGCGCGCGGTCGGCACCGATCTGTCCGGCCGCTACTTCCCGGGCGTCATCCGCCTTGTGGAGGAGGGCGCGTTCGCGGACGAGGAGGGCGCCGGGACGGGCGCGTCGGAGGCGGCGGAGTGAGCGGCTTCCTCGACAGCCTCGCCTACGACCTCTTCCCGCTGGTCTGGTCGGGGATCGTCACCGGATGCCTCTACGCGCTCGGCGCTCTGGGGCTCGTGATGATCTTCAAGTGCTCGCGCGTCGTGAACTTCTCGCACGGCAACGTCGCCGGGTTCGCCGCCTTCCTGGTCTACGGCTTCTCGTCGGGGGCGCTGATGTCGCTCTCGTGGGGGACGGCGGTGCTGCTCGCGGTCGTCTGCGTCGTGGCGATCGCCTTCCTCACCTACGCGCTGATCTCGCCGCTGATCGCCGAATCCGACCTCACGGCCACCATCGCGACACTCGGCGTCGGCCTCATCATCCAGGGCGCCACGCTGCTCGTCTTCGGCGCGGACATCGTCAGCCTCGACCTCCCGGTCCCGCGCTTCTCCACCTCGCTCCTCGGCCTCAGGATCACCGGCTACGACCTTACCGTGCTGTCGGTCGCGGTCGTCACCATCGGCACGCTGTTCTTCGTGATCGACCACACCAAGCTCGGCATCGCCTTCAGGGCGATCTCCTCCAACCCGTTCGCGGCGGAGGTGTGCGGGCTGAACCTGCGCCGGGTCCACGTCTTCGCGTGGGTCGTCGCGGCAGGGCTCGGCGTGGTGGGCGCGCTTCTCATCGTGCCGACGACCTTCCTCAGCGCCACAACCGTCGCCGCCTTCATGCTGCAGGCCTTCGCGGCGGCCGTGGTGGGCGGCTTCGCGAGTCTCCCCGGCAGCCTCATCGGCGGCATCATGATCGGGATCCTCATGAACCTCTTCACCTTCTACGTCTCGCCGGAATACTCGAGCACCTTCCTGCTCGTCGTCATCCTCGCGGCGCTGAACGTCTTCCCGAACGGGATCCTCGCGACCGTGAGCGGGTCCCGTGTCTGACGCGCTCGCCCCCACCTCCGCCGGGAGCCCGCTGCCGATGCCCGCGGGTGCGCTCGCGATGCGGGCGGGGACGGTGGTCCTCGTCCTCGCGCTCGCGGCTGTCCCGTTCGTACTGAAGGGCTCGTGGACCTACGCGCTCGGCGTCACCTTCGCGAATTCCATCGCGGTGCTCTCGGTCAGCGTCCTGGTGCGCTACGGCGGCGAGGTCTCGATCGGGCACGGCTTCTTCGCCGCGGTCGGCGCCTATTCGGTCGCGATTCTCGAACAGCGGCTCGGCGTCTCGGTCGTCCTGTCGCTGCCCGTGGGCGTCGCGCTCGGGGTGCTCCTCGGGATCGCCTTCGCCTTTCCCTCGCGCAACATCTCCGGCATCTACCTCGCCGTCTCGACGATGGCGCTGGCGCTGGCGCTGCCGGAGCTGATCAACAACGCGTCCGACTTCACCGGCGGCTACCAGGGGCTCTACGTCGCCAAGCCGGTGATCCCCGGCGCCGACATGGGACTGCAGCGCTACTACGTGCCGCTGGTGGCGCTGGTGGCGGTCGCCTACGCGCTGTCCCAGCTGCGCCGGTCGCGGCAGGGGATGGCGATGCTGCTCGCCCGCACGCACCCCGCGGCGGCCGACGCCTTCGGAACGCGACGCGTCTGGGCCCGGATCGCCGTCATGGGGGTGAGCTGCGGTATCGCGGCGCTCGCGGGATCCGTCCTCGCCTTCGCCAGCTCCACCGTCTCGCCGAGCGGCTACACCTTGTGGACGTCGATCTTCCTGCTCGTCGGCTCGGTGGTGAGCGTCTACGGACTCACCCTGCCGCGCGCTCTCATCGGCGGCGCCTTCCTCACCATCGTGCCGCAGCTCCTCTCAGCGTCCGGAGCGTGGATCCCGGTGATGTACGGGGTGGCGCTGCTCGCCGTCATTCTCGCCGCTCACTTCGCGCCGCGCCTCGGCGCGCTGGTGCGGCGCCGTCCGGGAGGCGTCTGATGGACGCGACGAACCATGCGCTGGTCGGGGAGGGCGTGTCGCTCTCCTTCGGCGGCATCAAGGTCTTGAAGGGCCTCGACGTCGAGTTCCGGCCCGGTGAGATCACCGGCCTGATCGGGCCCAACGGCGCCGGCAAGACGAGCCTCTTCAACTGTCTCACCGGGGCCTACCGGCCGACACAGGGCTCGATCCGCTACGCCGGCGATCCGCTCGACGGGCTGCCGCCCGCGCGGCGGGCTGAGAAGGGCGTCGTGCGCTCGTTCCAGACGGTCGCCCTCTGTCCCGACCTCACGGTGGTCGAGAACGTCATGCTGGGCCTCGCCCGCGACTATCACGCCGGCTGGCTCTCGGCCTTCCTGCCGCTGCCCCGCGGTCGGCGGGAGTGCGCCGACATGCGCCTCAGGGCGATGGCAGCGCTCGCCGAGCTCGGCCTCGACGGCGTCGCCGAGCGCTATCCCACGGAGGTTCCGCCCGGCACCCAGCGCCTGGTCGAGATCGCCCGTGCCATCGCCGGCAAGCCGTCCGTCCTCCTCCTCGACGAGCCCGCCGCGGGGCTCAACAACGCCGAGACGCGCGACCTTACGCGGGCCCTCAGGAGCCTTGCGGCGCCGAACCTCGTGATGGTCGTGGTCGAGCACGACATGGACCTCGTCATGTCCATCTGCGACCGGATCTACGTCCTCAACTTCGGCGAGTTCGTCGCGTGCGGTCCTCCGGATGTCATCCGACAGGATCCGGATGTCCAGCGCATCTACCTGGGGACCGACGATGACTGAGCTTCTCTCCGTCGCCTCCCTCTCGGTCTTCTACGGCGCCAACCAGCAGGCGGTGGAGGGGGTGTCCTTCGCGGTACCGTCCGGCTCGGTGGTGGCGCTCCTGGGCGCCAACGGAGCGGGCAAGTCCTCGATCATGAAGGCCGTCGCCGGCCTCGTGCGCGGGACCGGTGCGCTCACCTTCGACGGCGAGCGGATCGACGGACTTCCGGCCCGCGAGCGGGTCGCCAGAGGCATCGTCTACGTGCCGGAGGGGCGCGAGATCGTCGGCGACCTCACGGTGCGCGAGAACCTCGTCCTCGGCGGCTACAACGTCCCCGCCGCCACGCGCCGCACCCGGCTCGAGATGGTGCTGGAGCTCTTCCCCGAGATCGCCGGCAAGGCGAACGGCGGCGCCTGGCGCCTGTCGGGCGGCGAGCAGCAGATGCTGGCGATCGGGCGCGGGCTGATGGCCGGTCCCCGGCTCCTCCTCCTCGACGAGCCCTCGCTGGGCCTCGCGCCGCTCCTCGTCCGGCGCGTGTTCGACCGCCTCGGCACGATCCGCGGCGAGAGCGAGCTCGCGATCCTCCTCGTCGAGCAGAACCTTCGCATGACCATGCGCCTCGCCGACGAGATCCACTTCCTGCGCGGCGGCCGCCTGATCGGCCACAAGCGGGCCGAGGACCTCAAGGACGAGACCGCGCGCCAGGACGCCGTCGACGCCTACCTCGGCGCCGCGGCCGCCGAATGACGGATACCGAACCGATGACCGCCCCCGCCACCTACGAGATCCACGCCATCCGCTACGCCGTCAACGAGACGCGCACGCGCGGGCAGAGCTTCATCCTGGAGGCCCGTCCCACCGACATCCTGCCGATGGACTTCTACTGCTGGGTCCTGATCGGGCCGGATGGGCCGATCGTCGTCGACACCGGCATGAACCCCGAGAAGGCCCGCCATCACGGCCACACGATGCTGCTCGATCCGGTGGAGGCGCTGCGCGGGCTCGGCGTCGACCCGGAGCGGGTGGAGACGGTCGTGCTCACCCACGCCCACTACGACCACCTCGGCCACCTCGCCGCGTTTGCCAATGCGCACTTCCACATGCAGGCCGAGGAGATGGCCGCGATCACCGGGCCGTACATGGAAAAGCGCTGGTTCCGCCGCGCCTACGAGGTGGACGAGATCGTCGCCCTGGTACAGCTCCTCCATGCGGGGCGCCTCACGCTCCACGGCCGCGAGCGGACCATCGCCGACGGCGTGACCGTCCACTGGGTGGGCGGACATGCGGCGGGGCAGGAGATCGTCTGCGTCCGGACCGCGCGCGGCACAGTCGTCCTCGCCTCCGATGCACTGCATTACTACGAGGAGTACGAACGCGGGGTGCCGTTCTCGGTCGTCTTCAACTCGACCGACATGATCGCCTCGCACGACACGATCCGCGCGCTGGCGCCGAGCGACGACCACGTCGTGCCGGCGCACGACCCCCTCGTCGTCACCCGCTATCCGGCGTCCCGGCCCGACCTTCAGGGGAAGGTCGTGCGCGTCGACCTCGCCCCCGTCACGCAAGGCGGAGGGGGACGTGCATGACGATGGACTGCACCTTGGAGCGGAGTTCGGGTTATGAGGAGCGTTCGTCACGAGGGAAACGAACGCACGATGCATCGTACGAAGGAGGAATGGGTCGCGGACTATCTGCGCGAAGGCATCATCTCCGGTCGCCTGCCGCGCGGCTCGAAGCTGAAGCAGGCCGAGATCGCAGCGACCCTGGGGACCAGCATCACGCCGGTACGCGAGGCGATCAAGCTGCTCGACGCGGAGGGCTTCGTCCACGCCTCCTCGCACAAGGGCGCGGTGGTGGCCGAGTTCGACATCAACTCGACCGAGGAGATCGTCGACCTGCGCGTGACGCTCGAGTGCAAGTTGGCGCTGAAGGCGCTCGGCAAGCTGGAGCAGAGCCACATCGACGAGCTGGTCTCGCTGCAGAAGGACATCGAGGCGGCGACGGAACGGGGCGACCGGGACGCGGTGCGCCTCATCAACTACCGCTTCCACGAGCTCATCTACATGGCGGCGGACCTGCCGCTGACGCTGCGGTTCGTGCGCACGCTCTGGGCGCGCTACCCGTTCGACCTGATCAACAAGGTGGAGAACCGGATCGACCGCGCGTCGGACGAGCACCGGGAGATGCTGAGCGCGATCATCTCGCGCGACGAGGCCGCGATGATCGCGGCCCTTCGCACGCACATCCGTGCGGGCTGGGAGGAGTTCAAGTCGAGCTACGCCCCCTAGGGGCGGGCCCGCTGCAAGGCTCCCTGCGCGCACTCCGGCCTGCGGGCCGGCCGACTTTCCGCGAACATTGGAGCCTTCGATGACGACGAACGCGATCCTGCTCGTCATGGACATGATGAACGACCTCGTCCACCCGGACGGGATGGGCGCCTCGACCTACGTGGTGCAGTGCCGGGAGCGGGGCGTCTACGCCAACACCGTGCGGGCGATCGACCGGGCGAGGGCCGCGGGGATGATGGTGGGCTACGTGCGCGTCGGCTTCTCGCCGAGCTACGCGGAGTGCCCGCCGAAGTCGCCGGTATTCTCCAAGGCGCGCGACAACAAGGTGTTCACGCTCGGCACCTGGGGCACGGAGGTCTTCCAGGACTTCGCCCCGAAGGACGGTGACCCGGACATCGTCAAGCACCGTGTCAGTCCCTTCTACGCCACCAAGCTGGAGCCGCTTTTGCGGGCTCAGGGGATCGGGCGGCTGATCCTGACGGGCGTGTCGACCAACGGCGTCGTCTCGGCGGCGGTACGCGAGGGGCACGACCGGGACTATGCCTGCGTGGTCCTCGAGGACTGCTGCGCCGGCGCGACGACCGAGGAGCACGAGTTCGCGCTCGCGGGCCTCAGGCGCTACGCGGCGATCACCACCTCCGCCGACTTCGAGACCTGATCCCGGGCGGTGCCGGCGGGGGCGTCCTGCCGGTACGGCCCACCGGCCGGCGGCGTCCCGTCCGGGTGGAGCGGGCGGCCGGAAAGGGGTCCCGCCCGGGCCCGAATGGCGTCACCGGCGGGGCATTCGCCACCTTCCACCACCGATGAGTCGGCCAGCATCACCATGCTGGGCTCACATCCCCAAAAAGAATGCATTCTTTCTTTTGGTGTCGGTGTGTGGAGTCCGTGGATCTCCGCAGAATTCCATAAGTCTGATGGCGAGGAAGCGGCAGGCTTTCGAAAATAATGCATTGACACGTCTGATGCATAATGCATTCTATAATCATCGAGGGGCCACGATCGGCCGCGGCGCCGGTGAGCCGAGCGCGCCCGACGACCCCCACCGCAACAATCAGCATCCGAATGAAGAGGACAGCGCCTTGACCACGCTCGACATGGCCGAAAAGCCCAAGCACGACGTCGGCTCGGCCCCCGCCGAAGGCAAGATCACCGACGAGGCCATCGCCAAGGCGCGCGACATGATCGGCCTGCAGCTCCGCCCGGAAGGCCCCTACCTGCAGGACGCCACCACCGACACGCTGCGCAACTGGTGCAACGGGATCGGCGACCTCAATCCGCTGTACCGCGAGCTCGAATACGGCCGCCAGACCCGCTACGGCGGTCAGGTCGCGCACCCGATGTTCCCCATGGCCTTCGGCTGGGTCGGCCGGACGCGCTGGGGCTTGCCGGGCGTGCACGGCTTCTACGCCGGCAACGACTGGGAGCTGTTCCGCCACATCCGCCCCGGTGACCGCATCAGCGCGATCGAGCGCGTCGTCGGCGTCGAGGAGAAGCAGTCGAAGTTCTCCGGCCGCCTGGTGCTCCAGTACGTCGAGGCGACCTACACCAACCAGCGCGGCGAGCTCGTCGCCCGCGCCCTCGGCACCTGCACCCGCCACGAGCGCAAGGCCGCCCGCGACGCCGGCAAGTACAAAGACATCAAGACCCACGAGTACACGCCGGAGGAGTACGAGAAGCTCGACGACGCGATCATGCGCGAGGACGCCAACATCCGCGGCGCCAACGTGCGGTACTTCGAGGACGTCACCGAGGGCGAGGAGCTCGAGCCGATCGTGCGCGGGCCGCTGTCGCTGATGGACACGATGGGCTTCCTCGTCGGCTGCGGCCGCGGCCATACCCACGGCGTCGTGTTCAAGGCGGCGATGAAGCACCCGGGCCATTTCTTCCGGAACCCGGAGGCGGGCGGCGGTATCGAGTACACCGGCATCGGACACCACCGCGAATCGACCGCCAAGGAAGTCGGCGTCCCGGGCGTCTACGACTACGGCCCGCAGCGCTCGGCCTGGATGGCTTCGCTCGTCACCAACTGGATGGGCGATGCCGCCTTCCTGAAGCGCGTCCGCACGGAGATGCGCCGCTTCAACACCATGGGCGACTCCACCTGGTGCAAGGGTAAGGTCGCCCGGAAGTACATGAAGGACCGCCACGCCCTCGTCGACATCGAGATCTGGGGCGAGAACCAGCGCGGCGAGATCACGACGCCGGGCCTTGCGACGGTCGTCCTGCCCTCGCGCGATCCCAACATCCCGGTTCACTTCGACGGCGCCGGCCTCGATCTCGAACTGCCCGTCGTGCGCTGACGGAGGACCCTTTCATGTCGACCGACGGGCCGCTGGCCGGGATCAAGGTGGTGGAGTGCGCCCAGGGCGTGGCCGCCGGCTATGCCGGACGCCTCCTTGCCACGATGGGCGCCGAGGTCGCCATGATCGAACCGCCCGAGGGGTGCGCGCTCCGGCGCGAGCCCCCATACCTCGACGGCGACGGGCTGCAGAGCGCGCTGTTCTCCTACCTCGGCGCGGACAAGCGCAGCGTCGTCCTCGACCTTGCCACTCCCGAAGGCCGCCGCGACCTCGCCGCGCTCCTCACGGACGCCGACATCTTCCTGTTCGACACGCCCGTCGACGCCCGCCCGGCGCTGGGTCTCGACGAGGCTGCGCTCCGCCGCGGGCACCCGCACCTCGTCGTCGCGTCGGTGCTGCCGTTCGGGGCGTTCGGCCCCAAGGCCGGCTGGCAGGGGGAGGAGATCAACCTCATCCATGCCAGCGGGGAGGGCTATCTCCTTCCCAACGGGCTCTCCGTCGACCTCTTCCCGGACCGCCCGCCGCTCAAGATCGCCGGCCGCTTCGCCGAGATGCAGGGCGGCGTGACGGCGCTGTTCGCGACGCTCGCCGCGCTCTGGTCGGGGGAGGGGCAGACGGTCGACGTCTCGGTGCAGGACGCGAACGTCGCCATCGGCGCCTTCGCCATCCAGCGCCTCGGCGACGGGTCGGTCGAGCATCGCCACGAGCGCAACTTCCGCTACGGCGGCGTCATCGAGTGCCGCGACGGGTTCGTCGAGCTGCTCACCCTCGAGGAGCGGCAGTGGCAGGGCCTCGTCGAGCTGATGGACAGCCCCGAATGGGCCTGTGGCCCCGGGATGGACGATCCCGCGGCGCGCAGCGCCCGGGGACCCGACATCAACGCGCGGATCCGGGCATGGGCACGCGAGCACCCGGTCGCCGAGCTGGTCGCGCGCGCCCAGCGCCTCGGCGTGCCGATGGCCCCGTACAACACGCCGGCCGACGTCCTCTCCGACCCGCACGAGGAGGCGCGCCGCCTGTTCGGCGAGGTGGACATTGCCGGCGTCGGGCCGGTGCCGATCCAGACCGCGCCGTTCCGCTTCGGCGCCGATCCCCTCGCGGTGAGGCGCGCCCCTCCGGCGCTCGGCGCCGACCAGGCGATCCTCGAGCGCTCGCGCCCCCGCGAGGCGCGCAAGGTGAACGCATGAGACCCCTCGAAGGCATCCGGATCGCCGACTTCACCGTCCACGCGGCCGGGCCGTTCTGCACCCACATGCTCTCGCTGATGGGCGCGGAATGCATCAAGATCGAGACCGCGTTGCGGCCGGACATCTTCCGCAAGCCGCACACCGTCTACGGCCGCGCGGGCGCCGCCACGTTCGACCAGGTGGCGTCCAACAAGCTCTCCATCCGCCTCAACCTCAAGGACGCCGAGGGCCGTGAGCTCGCCAAGCGCCTCGTCGCGGTCTCCGACGTCGCCGCGGAGAGCTTCCGCGCCGGCGTCATGGCCCGCCTCGGCCTCGGCTACGACGTGCTCGCGGGGGTGAAACCCGACATCGTGATGGTCTCGATCTCGTCCTCGGGCCAGACCGGGCCGGACTCCCACTTCGCGGGCTACGCGCCGCTCTTCGGCGCATGGGGCGGCCTCGGCTACCTGACGGGCTACCCGGACGGGCCGCCGGTGGAGATGCGCCACGTCATGGACCACTCGGTCGGGATGAATGCGGCCGCCGCGACCGTCGCCGCGCTGCATCAGCGCCGCCGTACCGGGCGCGGCGCGCACGTCGACGTCGCCGCGCGCGAGGTCGCCTCGTCGATCGTCGGCGACACGATGATGGTGGCCGCCGCGGGCGGCTACGTCGAGCGGATCGGCAACGACGACCATCGCCGCGCCCCGCACGGCCTGTTCCCGACCGACGTCGAGGACCGCTGGCTCAGCCTGTCGGTCGGCTCGCAGGCGCAGTGGCGGGGGCTGCTCACCGTGATGGACCGCCGCGACCTCGCAGCCGCGCCGCAGTTCGAGACCGAGGCCGACCGCCATGCCAACCGCGAGGCGCTCGCCAGGATCGTCGCCGCCTGGTCCGCGCACCAGGACGCCGATACGGCCGTGCGTCGTCTTCAGGAGGCCGGCGTGCCCGCGCACATCTCCTGGAGCACGGAGGATATCGCCGCGGACGCGCACCTTCGCGGGCGCGGCGCCATCGTCGACGTGACCGAGTCCGGCGGGGCGGTGCGTGCCGCCATCGGCCGCCCGGCGCGCTTCTCGGCCTGCGACGAGCCGGCGTTCGAGCGCGGCACGCCCCGGCTCGGCGAGCACGAGGAGTACGTGTTCGGCGAGCTCCTCGGCCTCGGCCGCGCCGCGATCGACGACCTCATCGATCGCAACGTCATCCACTGAACGGACCGCCGACATGACCGACACCACCCTCGCCGGCGAGGACCATGCCTCCGCCATCGGCCGCGCCGAGCAGCGCACCGCACGGATCGCGCCGGAGGCCGTCGAGGCGCTCGCCGCGACCCTCGACCTCTCCCCGGAGCCGTCGCTTGGCGGGGCGCTGCCGCCGGGCTGGCACTGGATGTTCTTCAATCCCTTCGTGCGCCGCAGCGAACTCGGCGTCGACGGCCACCCGAAGCGTGGCGGCTTCCTGCCGGACGTCGGACTGCCGCGCCGGATGTGGGCCGGCGGTCGACTGACCTACCATGCACCGCTCCCCGTCGGCGCTGACGCGGTGCGCGAGAGCACCATCCTCGACGTCTCCGAGAAGAACGGCCGAAGCGGGCGTCTGGTGTTCGTCACCGTGGCGCACCGGATCTCGCATGCCGGCGTGCTGTGCATCGAGGAACAGCAGGACATCGTCTACCGCGAGGCCCAGTCCGGCCCGTCCACCCCGCCGCCTGCGAAGCCCGCTCCGGACGACGCCGCATGGTCGGAGCCGGTCGATCCCGACACGGTCCTCCTGTTCCGCTACTCGGCGCTCACGGCGAACGGGCACCGGATCCACTACGACCGGCCCTACGCCATCGAGGAGGAGGGCTATCCCGGGCTCGTCGTTCACGGCCCGCTGACGGCCACGCTCCTGCAGGGACTCGCCGTCCGCAGCCAGCCGTCGCGCACGCTGGCGACGTTCGCCTTCCGGGGCATGTCGCCGCTCTTCTGCGGCGCGCGCTTCCACATCGAGGCGCGACTCGACGGCGAGGTCATGGCACTCTGGGCCCGCGGACCGCAGGGCGGTCTCGCCATGCAGGCCGACGCAACCTTCCGGGACTGAGACGAATGGGCGAGCCGCGCAGCTATCTTTTCGTTCCCGGCGACCGGCCGGAGCGGTTCGCCAAGGCAGCCGCGTCCGGAGCGGACGAGATCATCATCGACCTCGAGGACGCCGTCGCCGCGACGGCCAAGGCCGGTGCGCGGCGCAACGTCGCCGCCTGGTTCGCGGGGGGCGGGCGTGGCGTCGTGCGCATCAACGGCCTCGACACCGAGTTCGCCGACGCCGACCTCGCCATGCTCGCCGAAGCGCCGGGTGCCACCGTCATGGTCCCCAAGGCGAACCCCGCGGGGCTGGCCGAGGTCGCCGGCCGGCTCCAGGGCCGCCCGCTGATCGCGCTGGTCGAAACGGTGGCGGGGCTGGTTGCGGCGCATGAGGTCGCCGGCTCGGCAGGGGTCGTGCGACTGGCGTTCGGCAACCTCGACTTCGGCGTCGACGCGCGCATCCCCGGCGAGGGGAGCGTGCTGGACCCGGCCCGCTTCGCCATCGTGATCGCCTCCCGCCACGCGAACCTCGCCCCTCCCATCGACGGCGTGACCCCGGAGATCGGCGACATGGCCAGGCTGGAGGCCGACGTCGCCCGCACGCGCGCGCTCGGCTTCACCGCGAAGCTGTGCATCCATCCGAAGCAGGTGGCGGTCGTGAACGTCGGCCTGTCACCCCGCGCCGAGGAGATCGAGTGGGCGCGGCGCGTCCTCGCCGCAGTCTCCGAGTCGGAGGGCGTCGCCGAGGTCGACGGGAAGATGGTCGACGCACCGGTCCTCGCCCGCGCACGCTCGATCCTCGACATGGCCTGAGGCGCCGCGCCGGACCGACGTCGTCACTCGCGTGGGTAGGCCGGCAGGAAGGCGCCGTTCAGTCCGACCACGAACTCGATCACCCGGGCAAGCGCGCCGGACGGTGGCCGGTCGACGGGGCGGATCAGGAACCACTGGCGCACGACCGGCGTGCCGGCCACCGGCAGCACCGTCAGCCGCCGCGCGTCCAGCTCGGCGGTAATCGTGTGCGCGGACAGGAACGCGATCCCGAGCCCCGCGATGACCGCCTGCTTGATCGTCTCGTTCGAATCGAACTCGATGGTCCGGGCGGGAAGGGTGTCCCCGGCCCGTGCGAGAAGACGCTCCATCAGCATGCGCGTCCCCGAGCCCGGCTCGCGGATCAGGAACACCTCGTCCATGAGCTGGGCCGGTACGATGGTCTTAAGTCGCGCCAGGGGATGGGACGGCGGCGTGATCCACACGTGCGGATGATCTCCTAGCACGGCGGCGTCGACGATCGGCACTCGGGGCGGCCGGCCGCAGATCGCGAAGTCGATCCGCCCCTCCGCGAGCCCGGCCATGATCGCCTCGCGGTTGCCCACGACGAGCGACAGGTCGAGCTCGGGCATCGCGGAATTCACCCGCGCCATCAAGCCGGGTGTGAAATACTTCCCAGTGCTGGTGACACCGAATACCACCCGTCCGGCCTTGCCCGACTGGAGCGCGGCGATGCGCGCGCACGCCCCCTGCAGCTCCCAGTCCACCCGGCGCGCGGCGGCGATCAGCTCGCGCCCGAACGCGTTCGGCGCCCACGCCGGACGGTCGAACAGCTCCACCCCGAGAAGGGTCTCCAGCGACTTAAGTTGCATCGACACGGCCGGCGCCGTCAGGCGCAACTTGTCGGCCGCGGCCGTCACGCCGGCGCATTCGGAGACCGCGACGAGCGCGCGGAGCTGCTTGAGGGTCAGGGCGTCGGTCTGCACGGCATTCAAGATTCCTGAACGTCACCGAATAACTTTTAAATTCTCACGAACGCGGTGCTGAGGCAATCTTCCCAAAAGCGTCGCTCAAAGAACGCAACAAGGAAACGTCCGATGAACGAGCCCCCCACACTTGCCCGCCATCTGGACGGGCAGCGCGAGGACATCGCCAAGGTCGTGATCGCGGTCGCCGAGGTGGCCGCTCAACTGTCCGCCGCGATATCTCTCGGCCCGTTGCGGGGGTCCATGTCGCAGGCCGTCGGCCGCAACACGGACGGCGACCGGCAGACGAGGCTCGACGTCCTCGCCGACGAGGCCTTCGCCGGCGCGCTGCAGGACGGACCGGTCCTCTGGTACCTCTCGGAGGAGCGCGAGACCGTCGCCATGCTCAACTGGGAGGGAAGCCTCGCGGTCGCGATCGACCCGCTGGACGGCTCCTCCAACATCGACGCCAACGTCTCCATCGGCACCATCGTCTCGATCTACGACGCGCTGCCGGACGGGGACGAGAGCTTCCTGCGCCCCGGCCGCGAACAGGCCGCCGCGCTCTACGTGATCTACGGCCCGCAGACGGCGATGATGCTGACGACGGGGGCGGGCGTCTCGATGTTCGTGCTCGACCGGGCGCATGGCGAGTTCCTGCGCGCCGGCCAGCTCTACACCATCCCGGCGGAGGCGACCGAGTTCGCCATCAACGCTTCGAACTACCGCCACTGGGCCCCGCCCATCAAGGCCTACATCGACGACTGTCTGGCCGGGACCGACGGTCCCGCCGGGCGCAACTTCAACATGCGCTGGATCGCCTCGCTGGTGGCGGAGACGCACCGGATCCTCTCGCGTGGCGGCATCTTCCTCTACCCGGCCGACGCACGCCCCGGATACGAGGAGGGGCGCCTGCGCCTCGTCTACGAGTGCGCGCCGCTGGCGTTCCTCGTCGAACAGGCCGGCGGGGCGGCCACCGACGGCGAGACGCGCATGCTCGACATGACGCCGAGGTCGCTGCACGCCCGCACGCCCTTCGTCTTCGGCTCGCGCGACAAGGTCGCCCGCGTCGCCGCCTATCACTCGCTGCCCGCGGCCGAGATCGCGCCGCTGTTCGGCCAGCGCGGACTGTTCAAGGGAGCCGCGTCATGAGCCGCAAGCACCCCGTCATCTCCGTCACCGGATCGTCCGGCGCCGGCACGACGACGATCAAGCACACGTTCGACCAGATCTTCCGCCGCGAGAAGATCTCCGCCGTCACCATCGAGGGAGACGCGTTCCACCGCTTCAACCGCGCCGACATGAAGGCCGAGCTGCAGAAGCGGCTCGACGAGGGGGACGCGACGTTCTCCCACTTCTCGGTGGAGGCCAACGTCCTCGACGAGCTGGAGAACGTCTTCCGCACCTACGGCGAGACCGGCGGCGGCAAGACGCGCCACTACGTCCACGACGACGAGGAGGCCGAGCGCTACGGCGTGCCCCCCGGCCACTTCACGGACTGGCGCGAATTCTCGCCGGGCTCCGACGTCCTCTTCTACGAGGGCCTGCACGGCGCGGTGAAGACCGACACGATCGACATCGCCGGCCACGCGGACCTCAAGATCGGCGTCGTGCCCGTCATCAACCTCGAATGGATCCAGAAGATCCATCGCGACAAGGCGACCCGCGGCTACACCACGGAGGCCGTCACCGACGTCATCCTGCGCCGCATGCACGCCTACGTGCACACGATCTGTCCGCAGTTCATCCAGACGGACATCAACTTCCAGCGCGTGCCGGTGGTCGACACGTCCGACCCGTTCATCGCGCGCTGGATCCCGACGCCGGACGAGAGCCTCGTCGTGATCCGCTTCGCCAACCCGCGCGGGATCGACTTCTCGTACCTCGTCTCGATGCTCCACGATTCCTGGATGACCCGGGCCAACTCGATCGTGATCCCGGGCCCCAAGCTCGACCTGGCCATGCAGTTGATCCTGACGCCGATGATCCTGCGCCTCGTCGAGCAGAGCAAGAAAGCCTGACAGATGCAGCAATTCGTCCAGCCGTCCGCGGCGCACACCACGCCCATGGCCAACGCCATCCGCGTCCTGACGATGGACGCGGTCGAGAAGGCCAACTCGGGCCATCCGGGCCTGCCGATGGGGATGGCCGACGCCGTCTCCGTCCTCTACGAGCGGTTCGTCTCCGTCGACCCGTCGATGCCTGGCTGGCCGGACCGGGACCGCGTGGTCTACTCGGCCGGGCACGGCTCCATGCTGGTCTACGCGATCCATCATCTCCTCGGGTTCGAGGACATGACGCGGGCCGAGCTCGAGAACTTCCGCCAGCTCGGCAGCCGCACCGCCGGCCACCCCGAGTACGGCCACGCCGACGGGATCGAGACGACGACCGGGCCGCTTGGGCAGGGGATTGCCAACGCCGTCGGCATGGCACTCGCCGAGCGGCTCGAGGCGGCGCGCTTCCCCGATCTCGTCGACCACTTCACCTACGTCGTCTGCGGCGACGGGTGCCTGATGGAGGGGATCAGCCACGAGGCGATCGACATCGCCGGCCATTTGAAGCTCGGCAAGCTCATCGTCCTGTGGGACGACAACCGGATCACCATCGACGGGCCGACGAGCCTCTCCACCTCGACCGACCAGTGCGCGCGCTTCGAGGCGTCGGGCTGGCATGTCGCCAATGTCGACGGCCACGACCGCGAGGCGGTCGCCGCGGCCATCGAGGCGGCGCGGGAGGACGAGCGGCCGTCGATGATCGCATGCCGCACGGTGATCGGCTTCGGCGCGCCGACGATGGCGGGATCCCACAAGGTCCACGGGGCGCCGCTGGGCGCGGAGGAGATCGCGGCGACCCGCGCGGCTCTGGGGTGGACGGCCGGCCCGTTCGAGGTGCCGCAGGAAGCGCGCCGCCCCTGGCTCGCCGTCGCCGAGCGCGGCCGGACGGCGCGCGCGGCCTGGGAGGCCCGCCTCGCCGCGAGCTCCCGTGCCGGCACCTTCCGGACGGCACGGGCCGCCCCGGACGCGGCGAGACTGCGCACCGCGATCGCCGGGTACAAACGCACCCTGTCCGCCGACGCGCCGAAGCTTGCGACCCGCGTCGCCTCCCAGAAGGCGCTCGAGGTGGTGAACCGGACGCTCCCGAACATGCTCGGCGGCTCGGCCGACCTGACGGGTTCCAACAACACCAGGACGACCGGGATGACATCGGTCGCCCCCGGGGATGCCTCCGGCGACTACGTCCACTACGGCATCCGCGAGCACGCGATGGCGGCGATGATGAACGGGATCGCCCTCCATGGCGGCTTCGTCCCCTACGGCGGCACCTTCCTGTGCTTCGCCGACTACTCGCGGCCCGCCATCCGCCTGTCGGCGCTCATGGGTCTGCCGGTCGTCCACGTGATGACGCACGACTCCATCGGCCTCGGCGAGGATGGGCCGACGCACCAGCCGGTGGAGCACCTCGCGGCGCTTCGGGCCATCCCGAACCTGATGGTCTTCCGGCCCGCCGATGCGGTGGAGACCGCCGAGGCCTGGGAGATCGCCGTCCTGTCGCCGCGCACGCCGAGCGTCATCGCGCTGTCCCGGCAGGGACTGCCGACGGTGCGCACCCGGCACACCGACGACAACCGCACGGCCCGCGGCGCCTATGTCCTGCGTTCGCCGGACCGCCGTGACGTCACGCTGATCGCAACCGGGTCGGAGGTGGAGATCGCGCTCGCCGCGGCCGACCGCCTCGCGGAGGAGGGGATCGGGGCCGCCGTCGTCTCGGCGCCGTGCCTGGAGCTCTTCCGCCGGCAGGACGGCGACTACCGGGCCGCGGTGCTCGGCGAGGCCCCGCGCGTCGCCGTCGAGGCGGCGGTTGAACTCGGATGGGAGCGCTGGACCGGCGACGCCGGCGCCTTCGTCGGCATGAGCGGCTTCGGCGCCTCCGGCCCCGCAGCGGACCTCTACGAACACTTCGGAATCACGCCCGCCGCCGTCGCCGAGGCCGCGCGGGCCGTCATCAAGGGGACGAACTGATGGGCCTCATCACACTGCGCCAGCTCCTCGACCATGCCGCCGAGCACGGCTACGGCGTGCCGGCCTTCAACATCAACAACATGGAGCAGGGCATCGCCATCATGGAGGCGGCGAAGGCCACCGACTCCCCCGTCATCATCCAGGCCAGCCGTGGCGCGAGGTCCTATGCCGGCGACAACATGCTGCGGGCGATGATCGAGGCGCTGGCCGCGTCCTATCCGGGCCTGCCGATCTGCCTGCACCAGGACCACGGCGAGAGCGTCAGGACCTGCCTGTCGGCGATCCAGAACGGCTTCACCTCGGTCATGATGGACGGCTCGCTGAAGGCCGACGGCAAGACCCCGGCGGACTACGAGTACAACGTGTCGATCACCCGTTGGGTGGCCGAGCTCGCCCACATGGTGGGCGCGTCGGTCGAAGGCGAGCTGGGCTGCCTCGGCTCGCTGGAGACCGGGGAGGGCGACCAGGAGGACGGCCACGGCGCCGTCGGCACGCTCTCGCGCGAGCAGCTCCTCACCGATCCGGACGAGGCCGCGGCGTTCGTTGCCGAGACCGGGGTCGACGCTCTGGCGGTCGCCATCGGCACCTCCCACGGCGCCTACAAGTTCAGCAGGAAGCCGACCGGCGACGTTCTCGCCATGGACGTGATCGAGAAGATCCACGCCCGGCTGCCGAACACGCACATCGTGATGCACGGCTCCTCGTCCGTGCCGCAGAAGTGGCAGGACATCTTCAACGCCTACGGCGGCGAGATGCGCGAGACCTACGGCGTCCCCGTCGACGAGATCGTGCGCGGCATCCGGCATGGCGTGCGCAAGGTGAACATCGACACGGACCTGCGCCTCGCGGCCACCGCCGCGATCCGCCGGGTCGCCGCCACGGACACCGCGCAGTTCGACCCGCGCAAGTTCCTGAAGTCCGCCACCGAGGCGATGACGGAGGTGTGCCGCGAGCGCTTCGAGGCCTTCGGCACGGCCGGACAGGCCTCCCGGATCAAGGTGATCCCGATGTCCGAAATGGCGGAACGATACGCCACCGGCGCGCTCGGCCCAGTCCCCATGGCCCGAGCCGCCTGACCCCGGCGCGCCCCCCGACGGCGCGCCGCCCTGACACGACACGCACGGCCCTTCGGACGCGCCCGCGCCCGTAAACGATGGCGGCTGGCCCACCGCCTCCCGATCGCCGAACGGCGGACCCGCCTCGCGGGGCGCCGGACGCCCGAGACACAAGGAGAGGAACATGAACGAGAGAGCCCAGCCCCTCACGGCGGCGAAGCGCTACGCGGCGGGCGTCATGAAGTACGCCCAGATGGGCTACTGGCAGCCCGACTACGAGCCGAAGGACACAGACGTCATCGCGCTCTTCCGCATCACGCCGCAGGACGGCGTCGACCCCGAGGAGGCGGCCGCCGCGGTCGCCGGCGAAAGCTCCACCGCCACGTGGACGGTGGTGTGGACCGACCGCCTGACCAACTGCGAGAAGTACCGCGCCAAGGCGTACCGCGTCGATCCGGTGCCCAACCAGCCCGGCGTCTGGTTCGCCTACATCGCCTACGAGCTCGATCTCTTCGAAGAGGGCTCGATCGCGAACCTGACGGCCTCGATCATCGGCAACGTCTTCGGCTTCAAGCCGCTGAAGGCCCTGCGCCTCGAGGACATGCGCCTGCCGACGGCCTACGTGAAGACCTTCCAGGGGCCGGCGACCGGCATCGTCGTGGAGCGCGAGCGGCTGCAGTGCTGGGGCCGTCCGCTGCTCGGCGCGACCGTGAAGCCGAAGCTCGGCCTCTCCGGGCGCAACTACGGGCGCGTCGTCTACGAGGCGCTGAAGGGCGGGCTCGACTTCACCAAGGACGACGAGAACATCAACTCGCAGCCCTTCATGCACTGGAGGGACCGCTTCCTCTACTGCATGGAGGCCGTCGCCCGCGCGTCCGCCGCGACCGGGGAGGTGAAGGGCACCTACCTCAACGTCACCGCGGCGACGATGGAGGACATGTACGAGCGCGCCGAGTTCGCCAAGGAGCTCGGGTCCGTCATCGTGATGATCGACCTCGTCATCGGCTACACGGCGATCCAGTCGATGGCCAAGTGGGCGCGCCGGAACAACATGATCCTGCATCTCCACCGGGCGGGCCACTCCACCTACACGCGGCAGAGGTCGCACGGCGTGTCGTTCCGCGTGATCGCCAAGTGGATGCGCCTCGCGGGCGTCGACCACATCCATGCCGGCACGGTCGTCGGCAAGCTGGAAGGCGATCCGGCGACGACACGCGGCTACTACGACATCTGCCGCGAGGAATATAACCAGAAGTGCCTCGAGCACGGCGTGTTCTTCGACCAGGACTGGGCCTCGCTGAACCGGCTGATGCCGGTCGCCTCGGGCGGCATCCACGCCGGGCAGATGCACCAGCTCATCCAGCACCTGGGCGAGGACGTGGTGCTCCAGTTCGGCGGCGGCACGATCGGCCACCCGGACGGCATCGCGGCGGGCGCGCAGGCCAACCGCGTGGCGCTGGAGGCGATGATCTTCGCCCGCAACGCCGGCGCCGACTACGTCAAGGACGGGCCGGAGATCCTCGCCCGCGCCGCCCGGACCTGCACGCCGCTGCGCCAGGCGCTCGATACCTGGAAGGACGTGACGTTCAACTACCAGTCGACCGACGCGCCCGACTTCACCCCGCTCGAATCCGTCACCGCGTAAGGAGGCTTCCCATGCGTGTCACCCAAGGCGCTTTCTCGTTCCTCCCCGACCTGACGGACGAGGACATTCACACCCAGGCGCAATACTGCATCGACAATGGCTGGGCCGTCTCGGTCGAGTGGACCGACGACCCGCACCCCCGCAACGTCTACTGGGAGATGTGGGGCCACCCGATGTTCGACAATCCGGACGCGGCGGCCGTGGTCTTCGAGGTCAACGAGTGCCGCAAGGCCCACGGCGGGGACTACATCCGCGTCGTCGCCTTCGACTCCTCGCCCGGCTGGGAGTCGGTGCGGCTCGCCTTCATCGTCAACCGTCCCGCGAAGGAGCCCGGTTTCCGCCTCGTGCGGCAGGAGGGCGAGGGGCGGAAGATCCACTACACGATCGAATCCTACGTGACGGTGCGCGCGCCTGAAGGCGAGCGCTACTCCGCCGCGACCTGATCCTCCCCGGGGCTTGCGGGCCCCCAACTCGCGGGCGGTCCTTCCGCCGCCCGCGCCTTCTTTTTCGCCGAACCCGAGGACTGACGACCATGGCCGACGCGTCCGCACCCGACACACGACGGCGCTTCCGACTCCCCGGCGAGCCGGCCGACGAGCCGGCGCAACCCGCCCCGTCCGCCGAACCCCCGGCGCCGCCGAGCGAACCGGAGGCAACGGCAACGCAGGACATGGAGCAGGGCGGAGACACCGAGCCGGTGGACCTTCGCGCCGACTTCGAGACCTCCGGCGTCCGTGCCGTGCTCGACGACCTCGACCGCGAGCTGATCGGCCTCGCGCCCGTCAAGCAGCGCATCCGCGAGACGGCCGCGCTCCTGCTGGTCGACCGGGCGCGCAAGCGGCTCGGCCTCGCCCAGGAGACGCCGACGCTGCACATGAGCTTCACAGGCAACCCCGGCACCGGGAAGACGACGGTCGCGCTCAAGATGGCCGACCTGCTGCACCGCCTCGGCTACGTGCGCAAGGGCCACCTCGTCTCGGTCACCCGCGACGACCTCGTCGGCCAGTACATCGGCCACACGGCGCCGAAGACGAAGGAGGTGCTGAAGAAGGCGATGGGCGGCGTCCTCTTCATCGACGAGGCGTACTACCTCTACCGCCCCGAGAACGAGCGCGACTACGGGCAGGAGGCGATCGAGATCCTGCTCCAGGTGATGGAGAACAACCGCGACGACCTCGTCGTGATCCTAGCCGGCTACGCGGACCGGATGGAGAGGTTCTTCAGCTCCAACCCCGGTTTCCGCTCGCGCATCGCCCACCACATCGAGTTCCCCGACTACGAGAACGACGAGCTCCTCCACATCGCCGAGCAGATGCTGGCGGCGCAGAACTACACGCTCAGCGAAGGCGCCCGGCAGGCGATGGCCGAGTACATTCCGCTGCGCCGCGGCCAGCGCCACTTCGCCAACGCACGCTCGATCCGCAACGCGCTCGACCGGGCGCGCCTGCGCCAGGCGAACCGCCTGTTCGACGCCGCCGCCGGCCCGCTCGGCGCCGCCGAGCTCTCCACGATCGAGGCGGAGGACATCCGTGCCAGCCGCGTCTTCTCCGGCGGGCTCGACGCACAAAGGGACACGACATGACGTTCGACCGCTTGCCGAAGATCGCCCCGTCGATCCTCTCCGCGGAGTTCGCCGACTTCGGGCGCGAGTGCGAGGCGATCGAGGCCGAGGGCGCCGACTGGGTCCATGTGGACGTGATGGACGGTCACTTCGTGCCCAACATCACCTTCGGCCCGCCGCTGGTGAGGGCGATCCGCCGCCACATCAGGACGGTCATGGATGTCCACCTGATGATCGCGCCGGTCGACCCCTACATCGGCGCCTTCGCCGACGCGGGCGCCGACGTCATCACCGCTCACGCCGAGGCCGGCCCGCACCTCGACCGGACCCTCCAGGCGATCCGGGCCGCGGGCTGCAAGGCGGGCGTCGCGCTCAACCCCGCGACCCCGGCGGAAGCGATCGCCCACGTCATGGACCGTATCGACCTCGTGTGCGTGATGACGGTGAACCCCGGCTTCGGCGGGCAGAGCTTCATTCCGGCGATGGTCCCGAAGGTCGCTCGCCTGCGCGAGATGATCGGCGACCGGCCGATCCACATCGAGATCGATGGCGGCGTGACGCCGGAGACCGCGCCGCTCGTCGTCGCTGCGGGGGCGGACGTGCTCGTCGCCGGTTCGGCCGTCTTCAAGGGCGGGTCGGTCGGCCGGCCCGGGCCCTACGGCGCCAACATCCGCGCCATCCGGGAGGCGGCGACGGCCGCGTGTCGCTCCCATGCAGCCTGAGGCGCTTATCTTCGACGTGGACGGGACCCTCGCGGAGACCGAGGAGGCGCATCGCGTCGCCTTCAACGCGGCATTCGCCGCCGCCGGGCTCGACTGGCACTGGGGACGCGCGCGCTACACCGCGCTCCTCGCCGTGACCGGCGGCAAGGAGCGCATCGCCCACTGGTGCCGCAGCATCGGCGTGGAGGTGGACGATCCGGTGATCCGCGCGCTCCACGCCGACAAGACGGTGCGCTACAGCCGGCTCGTGGCAGGCGGCGCGGTCGCGCTGCGTCCCGGCGTGCGGACGCTCGTCGAGACGGCCCGCGCCGAGGGGGTCCGCCTCGCGATCGCCACCACGACGAGCCGGCCCAACGTCGACGCGCTGATCGAGGCGGCCTTCGGCGAACCGAGTACGGCGGTCTTCGAGGTCATCGCCGCCGGCGACGAGGTGCCGCTGAAGAAGCCCGACCCGGCGGTGTACCGCCTCGCGCTCGAGCGGCTCGGCGTGCCGGCGGGCGCGACGGCGGCACTGGAGGACTCGGCGAACGGAGTGCGTGCCGCCCGGGCCGCCGGGATCGCCTGTGTCGCGACGCCCGGCGTCTACACCACCGGCGACGACTTCACCGGCGCTGCGGTTATCGAGAGCCTCGAGGGGCTCGGTCCGTCCGACGTCATGGCGCTCGCCGCGTCCGCACACGGCACGGCGGTGCACGCGTGAGGGCGGCCGGGCAGAGCTACCGCGCGTTCGTCTTCGATCTCGACGGGACGATCATCGACTCCGCACCCGCCCTGCAGGCGATCGCCGCAACGTTCCTCGCCCGGCACGACCGCGAGCCGCTGTCGCTGGAGCAGACGAAGGCGTTCATCGGCGACGGGTCGCGCGTCTTCTTCCGGCGCATGCTGGCCGCGCGCGACCTCGACGCCGCCGACGACTTCGAGCAGCGCTATGCGGCCTTTCAGGGCGACTACGCCGCCGGCTCGCCCCACGACAACCGCCTGTTCCCGAATGCCGGGGAAGCGCTGGCCACGCTGGCGGAGGCCGGCATCGCCATGGCGCTCTGCACCAACAAGCCGGAGCGGCCGACGCGCATTGTCCTCGACGCGCTCGGCCTCGCCCCGATCTTCGGTGCCGTCGTCACCGGCGACACATTGCCGGAGACGAAGCCGCATCCGGGACCGCTTCTCCACGCCATCGCCGAACTCGGCGGCGCGACGGGGGAGGCGCTCTTCGTGGGCGACAGCGAGGTCGACGCGCGCACGGCGGTCGCGGCCGGCGTCGACTTCGCGTTCCACGAGGCCGGCTACGCCCGCGAGAGGGACGGGATCCGCCCCGTCACCCGCTTCAACGACTGGTCGGACTTCGCCGCGTTCGCCCGCCGCCACGCGTTGGCCGCGACGGGCTGACGGCCCACGCCGTCAGGCGACGGGAACCTCGGTGAGGCCGAGGATCTCGTTGATCAGCCGGTGGGTCGCGAGCGCCTCGTCGCCGGAGGCCCGTGGCGCGCGGCCGGTCTCCACCGCGTCGACGAAGTCGGCGATGAGACGCCGGTGGGGCTCGCTGGAGAAGGCCATCGGGTCCGCACCGGTGCCGCCCGAGTCGCCCGCCGCGAGGCTCTCCGTCTCGCCCGTGAGCCACCGCACCTCGAGCGCGTCGCCCACCAGCGTCGCGCTCCCCTTGGTGCCGGCGATCTCGATCCGCTCCGGGAGGCCGGGGTAGCAGGCGGTTGTCGTCATCAGGACCCCCGGCGCACCACCGTCGAGGCGCAGCAGCGCCGAGGCGTAGTCCTCGGTCTCCATGTCGTGGGTCGGCGTCGTGGTGGCCTCGGCGGCGACCACTTCGACGGGGCCGGTGAGGGCGCGGAAGAGGTCCACCACGTGGATCGCCTGGGTCAGCAGGACGCCGCCGCCGTCGCGGGCGAGGGTGCCCCGGCCCGGCTGGTCGTAGTAGCTCTGCGGGCGCCACCAGGGGACGCTGACGCTTGCCATGGTGAGCTGCCCGAGCCCGCCATCCGCGACGATTCCCGCCAGCCGCAGCGCCGCGTCACGGAAGCGGTGCTGCAGGACGACGCCCAGCGTGCGCCCGCGCTCCGCCGCGTGGGCCACCAGCGCCTCGGCGCTTGCCAGCGTGCGGTCGAGCGGCTTCTCGACGAGGAGGTGCTTGCCGGCGTCGAGCGCGACCTGCCCCAACGCGAAGTGCGTGTCGGGCGGCGTCAGGAGGAGGACGGCGTCGGCGTCCGGATGGGTCAGCGCGGCGTGGACGTCGGTGTCGGCGGGAACGCCGGTGGCGGCGGTAAACGCTGCCGCGCGGTCCGGTGCGCGGGTGGCGGCCTGAATGATTTCAACGCGATGGGCAAGATCAGCCAAAGCGCTGGCATGGGGTGTGACGGCCATGCCCAGACCAACCACGCTGAATCGAAACATAGATCCCTCATTTCATTCTTGGCGAGGCCCTCGAAATCTGATGGTGTGTCTCACCAGACCGCGCCGAAGAGCGAGGCTACAACACATTGGGAGGAATATTGCATGCAAATCATGCGCACGGCCGCGTTGGCCGCATTGCTGCTCGCGTCCGTATCCAGCGCCCATGCCGAGAAGACATTGAAGCTGAACGGCGTTCAACCGCCGTCTCACCCCGTGTCGATGACCCACGAATTCTTTGCGGACCGGGTGGAACAGCTGACCAACGGGTCGGTCAAGATTGACGTCAACCATGCGCGCGCCCTCGGGGACGCCGTGGAATCGGTGGAAAGCCTGCGGGACGGCACGCTCGGCTTCGTCACCGTGTCCGCCTCGAACCTGTCGCAGATCGACAGGCGGATGGACATGTTTTCATTGCCCTTCCTGTTCAAAAGCGCTGACCACTATTGGACATACTTGACGTCCGACCGGGCGGCTGAGTTCGTCAAGCCGCTCGAGGACCGCGGCATCCACGTGCTCGCCTTCATCGATTCGGGGGCGCGCAACTTCTTCGCCGACAAGCCGATCCGCACCCCCGCCGACCTCGCCGGGCAGAAGATCCGCGTGATGGCGTCCCCGGTGCAGATCAAGATGGTCGAGGCGATGGGCGGCACCGGCGTGCCGATCGCCTGGGGCGACCTCTACAACGCGCTGCAGACGGGCGTCGTCGACGGGGCGGAGAACAACCACCCCTCCGTCTTCACGATGAAGTTCTACGAGGTGTCCGACTACTACACCCTCGACGAGCACGCCCGCATCCCGGACATGCTGATCATGTCCCAGGACGTCTACGACAGCCTCACCGAGGAGGAGCAGGCCGCCGTCGAGAAGGCTGCCGACGAGGCCGAGGCCTACATGCGCGGCGCCTGGGCCGCCTCCGAGCAGATGTCGCTGGAGCAGCTCCGCCCGCTCTTCACCGAGATCATCGAGCCGGAGAAGCAGCCGTTCATCGACGCGGTGACGCCGCTCCTGAAAGAGCAGGGCGAGGCGCTCGGCGTCGCGGACGAGGTCAACTACCTCCTGGAAAGCGGGTCGAAGTTCTGACCCGCGCCCTTCGGGACGCCGCCTCGTGATGGCGCTTTTCAACAAGCTGGTGGACGCCGTCGTCTGGCTGGTGCGCGTGGTCGCACTGTGCCAGGCGACGGCGCTCTTCCTCATCGTCATCGTCACGGTGGTGATGCGCTACGTCTTCAACAACGTCTTCTCCTGGTCGGAGGAGGTGCCGCGCTACCTGATGATCTGGGTGGGCTTCCTCGGCGCCGCGGCCGGCGTGGACGCCAAGGACCACGTCGCCTTCACCCTCCTGCAGGACAGCCTGAAGGGCCTGCCGCACCGCATTCTGTCGACCTTCCTGGATGTCGGCATCATCGCCTTCGGCGTGGTGCTCCTCGTCTACGGGATCGAGCTCACCGAGCGGTTCGGCGGCGACTACATGACGTCGCTTCCCTACACCAATGTGTGGTTCTACTCCGCCGCCCCCGTCTCGGGCGCGCTGATGATCCTCTTTGCCGTGCGCAACGAACTGAACGCCTGGGCCGGCATCGAGCGCGGGCCCGCCGACACGCCGCTCTACGAGTGACGCCATGACGGTTCTGATCCTCTTCGTGACCTTCGTGGTCCTTCTCCTCGTGGGCATGCCGATCGCCTTCGCCATCGGCATCTCCTCGGCGATCGCGGCGATGTCGATGGACGTCATGACCAACATGACGATCGTCCGGCGCATGATCTTCGGGATCAACTCGTTCCCGCTGCTCGCCGTCATCTTCTTCGTCTTCACCGGGGTGGTGATGGCGAACGGGGGCGTCGCGGGCCGGCTGGTGCGCCTCGCCGAGGTCATCGTCGGGCGCCTGCCGGGCGGGCTGGCGCAGATCAACGTGATGTCGTCGATGCTCTTCGGCGGCGTCTCGGGCTCGGCGGTGGCAGACGTCTCGTCGATCGGCCGCATGATGATCGAGGCGATGGAGAAGGACGGCTACACCAAGCGCTTCGCCACCGCGCTGACGCTGGCGTCGGCCACCATGGGGCCGATCATTCCCCCGTCGATCTCGATGATCCTCTACGCCTACATTGCCGGCTCGGTCTCCGTCGGCGGGCTGCTCCTCGCAGGGCTGACACCGGGCCTGCTGATCGGCGGCGGCCTGCTGCTCGTCGCGTGGATCCACGGTCGGCTCTACCACAACACCCGCACGCCGAAGCTGACCGGGCGCGAGAAGCTCGCCCGCGTGGTCGATGGCGGGCTCGGCATGATGACCCTCGTCATCATCCTGGGCGGGATCACGTCGGGCGTCTTCACGGCGACGGAGGCGGGCGCCATCGCCTCGGTCTACGCGCTCTTCCTGACGATGGTGATCTACCGCGAGGTGAAGGTCCGCCAGCTCCCGGCGCTGATGTGGGAGAGCATCGTCACCACCGCAGTCGTGCTGTTCCTGATCGCGACCACGTCCATCTTCACGTTCATCCTCACCTATGAGAACGTGCCGCAGTGGATCTCGCAGAACATCCTCAGCCTGACGGACGACAAGGTCCTGCTGCTTCTCATCATCAACATCCTGCTGTTGGTGACGGGGCTGTTCATCGACCTCACGCCGGCGCTCATCATGCTGGTGCCGATCCTGCTGCCACTCGCCCAGGCGATGGGGCTCGACCTCATCCACCTCGGCGTCATCATGGTGGTGAACCTGACCTTCGGGCTGATCACGCCGCCGGTGGGAACGGCGCTCTTCGTCGGCTGCCGCATCGCGAAGATCTCGATGGTGGAGCTGATCCCGCCCCTCATCCCGATGCTCGCGATCATGCTGGTGGCGCTCGGCATCGTCACCTACTTCCCCGAGACCTTCATGTGGGCGCCCCGCCTGTTCGGTTTCGTGCCGTAGGGGAGGGCCGGTGACGGCCCTCTCCGCGAACGCGCTCGCGGACCGTCTGGCGGGGGAGATCGCCGCGGACGGCCCGCGCCGCATCGTCGCCATCGCCGGCCCGCCGGGCGCGGGCAAGTCGACCCTCGCCGACTGGCTCGCCGCCCGCATCGACGCGGCGCACCGCGGCCGCGTCGCCGTCATGGGGATGGACGGCTTCCACTTCGACGACCGTGTGCTCCTGGCGCGCGGCGACCGCCCCCGCAAGGGCGCCCCGCACACCTTCGACGTCGACGGTCTCGCGGCGATGCTCGCCCGCATCGCCGCCGATGACGGTCGCCCCGTCGCCGTCCCCGTCTTCGACCGCGGCATCGAGATCGCCCGCGCGGGTGCCGCGATCATCGAGCCCGGCGTCCGCCTCGTCCTCCTCGAGGGCAACTACCTGCTGCTCGACGATCCCGCGTGGCGGCCGCTCGCGCCGATGTTCGACTTCACCGTGATGATCGCCGTGGCGGAGGCCACCCTGCGCCGCCGCCTCGCCGAGCGCTGGGCGAGCCTCTCCGGCGACGCGCTGACCGAGAAGCTGGAAGGCAACGACTTTCCCAACATGCGGCTCGTGCTGCACCGAAGCCGCCCCGTCGACTTCACCGTCACGCCCGAACCCGGCGAACGGTAGGCCCGTTCGCCGCACTCCGCCGCGCTGTGGAGCGCCGCACCGTCAACCATCTCAACGTCCTGCCCGAACGTGTCACTGGATGACATTCGTTTTACTGTTTGGCAGGGGCGCGAGTCGCGTGCTAAGGGTAGGCAAATAACAACTTAGAAAAATGCTGGAGGACGCCCGTGAAGACCTTCAAGGTCGGGTCAGCATCCGTCACGCGTATCGAGGAGGTGCTCGAGGTCGGCTTTGCGCCGTCCTTCCTGCTGCCCGGCTTCGAGGAGGAGGTGCTCTCCCGCGACACCATCCTCACCTCGCCGAACTTTCTCGACGCCGAGACCGGACGGGTTCGCTCCAGCATCCACTCCTGGCTGATCCGGCTCGACGGGCTGACGATCCTCGTCGACACCTGCTCGGGCAACGGCAAGGCGCGGGCGCTCCCGCTCTTCCAGCGTTTCCACATGCTGGACTTTCCCTACCTCGACAATCTCGCCGCCGCCGGCGTGGCGCCGGAGGACGTCGACATCGTCTTCTGCACCCACCTCCACATCGACCACGTCGGCTGGAACACGCGCGCCGAGGGGGACCGCTGGGTGCCCACCTTCCCGAACGCCAAGTACGTCTTCGGCAAGGCCGAACTCGCGCACTGGACGACGGGCGAGGGGCCTCGCGTCTTCCCGGAGAACGTCGCCGTCATCGAGGACAGCGTGCTCCCGGTCCTCGAGGCGGGCCGCGTCGACCTCGTGGAGCCGGGCGACGAGATCGCGCCGGGCCTCACCGTCGAGGCCGCGCCGGGCCATACGATCACGCAGCTGATCCTGCGCTACGACGACGGCGCGGGGAACGGCTTCGTCTGCTCGGCGGACTGCCTTCACCAGCCGATCCAGGTGTACGCGCCGGAGCTGTCCTCCTGCTTCTGCGAGGCGCCGGAGCGCGCCGTGGAGACGCGCCATCGCCTCCTCGCGCACTGCGCCGACACCGGCGCGTTGCTGCTTCCCATGCACTTCGGCCCGCCGCACGCCGGATACGTCGTGCGCAGCGGCGACGGTTACGCCTTCAAGCCCGTCGATCCGCGCTGAGCGGACCCCGATCCAAGAAAGGAAGAGACCTTTGGGCTACACAATCGCCGAAAAGATCCTGGCCCGCGTCTCGAACAAGGACGCCGTCAAGGCGGGCGACGAGGTCATGGCCAAGCCGGACTTCGTCATCGCCTATGACTTCCCAGGCTATACGGACGTGATCTTCCGGCAGATGAAGGAAGACTTCGGCATCGACAAGGTGCCGGACCCGGATCGGTACGCCATCTTCATCGACCATATGGTCCCGGCCGCGACGCCGAAGGAGGAAGAGCTCCACATCATCACCCGCGACTGGTGCCGCGAGAACGGCGTCGCGCTCTACGAGCGCCGCGGCATCGGCCACCAGGTCGCGGCCGAGGTCGGCTACGCGGTGCCGGGCGCCTTCGTGGTCCACTTCGACGGGCACATCAGCCAGCTCGGCACCTTCGGCACCCTCGCCATGGGTATCCGCCGCAACCTGCTGGAGGCGTTCGTGCGCGAGCGCGTCTCCATCAAGGTGCCGGCGACGGTGCGCGTGAACCTCACGGGCACGCTGCAGAAGGGCGTCTATGCCCGCGACGTGTTCCACCATCTGGTGAGGACGCTCGGCCCCGCCTCCTGCCGCTTCCAGGTGCTGGAGGTCGGCGGCCCGGCGATCGAGCAGATCTCCACCGAAGGGCTGCAGACGATCACCGGCCTCGCGATGTTCACCGGTGCCGTCACCGCCATCGTCAACCCGGACAAGGCGCGGCTGGAGTACGCCCAGGCGCGCGCCAAGAAGGACATCGAGCCGGTCTGGAGCGACGACGACGCCGAATATGCCGCCGTCCACGAGATCGACCTCACCGACCTCGAACCCATCGTCGTCATTCCGCCGACGCCGGCCAACAGCCGCAACCTGTCGGACTATATCGGCATCGAGATCAACACCGGGTACCTCGGCTCCTGCGCCTCCGGGCGGCTGGAGGACATCAAGGTCGCGGCCGAGATCCTCAAGGGCCGACAGGTCGCGCCGGGCTTCCAGCTCAACGTCGTGCCGACGAGCCAGGAGATCATGGCCGCCGCCGGCCGGGCCGGCTACCTCTCGACCCTCGCCGAGGCCGGTGCCTTCGTCAGCTCCCCCTCCTGCGACTACTGCTTCGGCCGTATGGGGACGATGACGGCCGGTCAGCGCGCCGTCTCCACCGGCACGCTCAACGTGCGCGGGCGGATGGGGAGCCCGGACTCCGAGATCTACCTCTGCAACGCCGCAACCGTCGCCGCGACCGCCGTGGAAGGCAAGATCGCCGACCCGCGGCCCTACCTGTAGGAGGAGGCCATGGCGCTCGAAAACCTCAAGGGACGCGTCGCCTTCATCTTCGAGGAGGTCGACTTCGACGTCGACCAGATCGTCGGCGTGAAGAACATCAAGATCCAGGACATCGACGAGCTCGCGGCCGCTGCGATGCAGGCCTACGACCCGGCCTTCCGTGACAAGGTGCGGCCCGGCGACATCCTCGTCGGTGCCGGCAACTTCGGCTACGGCCACCCGCACTATCCGCCGATGAAGGCGATGCGCCATCTCGGCATCGCCGGCGTCGTCGCCGAGAGCTTCTCGCCCGGCTACTGGCGCGGCGAGATCTCCATGGGCTTCCCGCAGGCGAGCTGCCCCGGGATCCTCGGCCTGGTGGAACGGTGGGACGAGATCGAGGTCGACTGGGACGCGGCCGAGGTGCGCAACCTCACCAGGGGCGGCTCCCTGCCCATGGAGCCGCTCTCCTTCGCGGACCGTTCGATGCTCGAGGCGGGCGGCCTCGTCGGCTACCTGAAGCGGCCCACCGCCGCCTGACCCGCGCCGCTCCGGCGGCGCCCGCGACCCGATCCTGCGCGGCGTCCAGCCGCCTCAGCGCGCGACCCGCCGGGCCGCCGCCCGATCCTTCGCGGCCGGAGCGCCGCGCCAAGACATGCCGCCCAGGCGGCCAACGATGAGGTGCCCCCATGCCCTACGACAAGTTCGAGGAGTTCCACGCGCGCATCACCGGCGGCAAGACCATCTGGTCCGCCGGCGCCTACGACGCGCTCTCCGCCCGCTACATCGAGGCGGCCGGCTTCGACGCCTGCATGACGTCGGGCTTCGGCGTATCGGCCTCCCACCTCGGCATGCCCGACGCCGAGCTCTACACGATGACGGAAAACCTCAACGTGGTGCGCAACGTCGTGATGGCGACCTCGCTCCCCATCATCGCCGACATCGACACCGCCTACGGCAACGCCATCAACGTGATGCGCACGGTCCGCGAGTTCGAGCGGGCCGGGGTCGCCGCGGTCATCATCGAGGACCAGGTCGCGCCGAAGCGGTGCCCGATCTGCGTCGGCGGCGTCGAGACGATCTCCGTCGAGGAGGCGGAGGGCAAGATCGCCGCCGCCGTCGAGGCGCGGCAGAACCCGAACATGGTGATCATCGCGCGCACGGACGCCGCCACCGAGGACGAGGCGATGGCCCGCGCCAGGCGCTATGTCGCCGCCGGCGCCGACATCATCCAGCCGATCTCGAAGACGTTCAAGTCGATCGAGGGGCTGAAGGCGATGCGTCAGGCGGCCGGTGTGCCGCTGTCGCTCCAGGTGCTCGGCTGGCTGGAGCGGGACCTCTCGCCCCAGGAGATCGAGAGCGTTGCCGGCATGGCGACCTTCGCGCTGGTGCCGCTGATGACGGTGGCGAAGGCGCTGGAGGAGAACCTCGCCGCGCTCGTCGCCGCGAAGTCGTCCAGGAACCTGCCGCGCCCGGTCGCCCAGCACGACCCCTTCGTGGAGAAGATCGGGTTCGCCGAGGTGGAGCGGCTGCAGCTGAAGTACCTGCCCGACCCGCAACCGACCGGCATGGCGGCCGAGTAACCGCGTGAGCGACCCCGTCCCGCACTACGTCACGCTGCCCGGTGGGCAGATCCGGGTCTGGCGATGCGGGGAGGGGCCGGATCTCCTCGTCCTCGCCGGGCTCACGCGGGCGGCGGAGGACGAGGCCGCCCTCGTTGCGCGCCACGCCCCCGGCTGGCGCGTCACGGCCGTGGAGCTCCCCGGCGTCGGTGGCTCCTCGGCGTACCCGGCGCCGGACCTTGCGACACTCGCCGAAGCGGTGCGGGCCCTCGCCGGCGCCTGCGGGCTCGATGGTGCGGCGGTCCTCGGCATCGAGCACGGAGCCGTCCTCGCACATGCCGCGGGCATAGGGCGGCGCGCGGTCGCCGTCGGGCTCGACCGTGTCGCCGGCTGGGCCGGCACCGCGCAGCGCCTGCCGGACATTGCCCCCCGCCAGGACGGGACCCACCTCACGGCGCTGTGGTCGTTCATCCGCGACCGCCACATCCTCGGTCCCGACGATGCCACGCAGCCCGCCCGTACCGGCGATCCGCTGCCTACGGCCGAGGCGCTCGACCGGACGATCACCGCCGCCGCCGTCGAGCCGGAGAGGTTCGCCACGCTCTGGGCGACCCTGACCACCGCGGCGCTTCCGGACATGCCGTCCGCGGCGACCTTCGCCGACCTCGCCGGCACGCTCGGCGCTGCCGACGGCCCGTCGGCGACGGCGCCTCTGCCGCCGACCGCCCCACGGGAGGGCATCTGGCACCGCTATGTCGAGACGGCGCGCGGCAGGCTCCACCTCAGGTGCGCCGGCGCCTCGGGGCCTCCGACGTTGGTGATCCCCACGGGGGGCGGCTCATCGGCCCAGTTCGCGCCCGTCGTCCTCGGCCTCGCGGCGGCGGGGCGGGCGGCGTTCGCCGTCGACTACTTCGGCAACGGCCTCTCGGACGCGCCCCGGGGCCCGGTTGCGACCGAGACGCTGGCCGCCGACATGCTGGCGCTCCTCGACGCCCTCGGCCACGGGAGCGTCGACGTCTGGGGCTCGCATACCGGGTCACTCGTCGCGCTGGAGATGGCGGTCCTCGCGCCGGAGCGGGTAAGGCGGCTCGTCATGGAGGGGCCGGTCTTCATCTCCGCCGACTTCCAGGACGACCTGCTGGCGCACTATTTCCCCGACTTCACGCCCGACGCGTGGGGGCGCCACCTGGCGCTGATCTGGAACTGGCGGCGGGACGCCTTCTTCTTCTGGCCCTGGTACAGGGTGGAGCGCGGGGCCGCCCGCGCCATCGGCCTGCCGTCGGCGGAGGACCTGCACCTCTACGCCATCGGCATCATGGAGAGCGGCACCACCTACGACGCGGCCTACCGCACCGCCTTCCGCTACGACACTCGCGGCCGCATGCCGAAGCTGACCCGGCCCGCGCTGGTCTGCGCCGGCCCCAACGACATGCTCATCGAAGGTCTCGCCGAAACCGAGAAGCTCGCCGTCCCGGGCGTGACGGTGCGCACCACGCCCACCACGGTCTGGTGGCCCGACCCGGAGCCGGAGGCGGCGGCCGGGACGATGGCCCTCTATATCGCCTTCCTCGACGGCAGGGACTGACACGAAAGCGCCCGGCTGGGGGACCCAGCCGGGCACATCGACGATCCGCTGCGACGGCGGGCCTAGGAGAGGTAGGCCTCCAGCACCTCGGGGTTCTCCTTCAGCGAGGCCGGATCGCCCTCGATGACGATCTGTCCGCGCCGCATGACGTACCCGTAGTCCGCGACCGACAGCGCGATGGCCGCGTTCTGCTCCACCAGCAGGATCGACTGGCCGTCCTTGTGGAGCGCGACGATCGCCTCGAACACGAGGTCGACGATCGCAGGCGCGAGGCCCATCGACGGCTCGTCCAGGACCAGCACCTTCGGTGCCGTCATCAGCGCGCGGCCGATGGCCAGCATCTGCTGCTCGCCGCCGGACATCAGCCCCGCCGGCTGCTTGCGCCGCTCGGCGAGGCGCGGGAACAGCGCGTAGACGCGGTCCTCGATCTCGCTGGCGTTGGGCGCGCCGGCGAAGCGGGAGAGGCTGAGGTTCTCCTCCACCGTCAGCGGCGCCACCACCATGCGGCCCTCCGGAACGAAGGCGAGCCCGTTGCGGACCACCGAGTGGAGCGGCATCCGCTGGATCGGCCGCTCCTCCAGCAGGATCTCGCCGGTGACGGGGCGGTGCAGCCCCGCGATGGCGCGCAGCGTGGTCGACTTTCCCGCCCCGTTGGCACCGAGGACGACCGATAGCGAGCCGGCGCCCACCTGAAGCGAGACGTCGCGGACGGCGCGGATGGCGCCGTAGCTAGCGCAGAGATTGGATACGGTCAGCATCGTGGCGTCGTCCGAAGTAGGCCTCCTGCACGTCCGGCGCGGAGAGGCATGTGTGGGGATCGCCCTCGGCCAGCAGACGGCCGAAGTTGATGACGGTGCACGTGTCGCAGAACTCGGTGACGAGGCCCATGTTGTGCTCCACCAGCAGGACGGTGAGGCCCTGGCCCCGCAGCTCGCGGATCAGATGGCCGATCGCCGACGCCTCGGAGGCGTTCATGCCCGCCGTCGGCTCGTCGAGCAGCAGGAGCTTGGGGTCGGAGCCCAGCGCCCGGGCGAGCTCGATGCGCCGTTGTTCGCCGTAGGAGAGGGTCTCGGCGAGCTCGTGCGCGCGCCCGGCCATCCCGACGCGTTCCAGAAGCGCCATGGCGTGCGCCTCGGTCGCCTTCTTCGCCCGCCGTGCCTCGGCAAGACCGATGAAGGAAGCCCAGAGGCTCACCCCGCGACGCAGCCAGCAGCCGGTCACGACCTGCTCCAGCGCGGTCATGCCCTTGAAGAGGCGCACGTTCTGGTACGTCCGCGCGATCCCGAGGGCGGCGATGTCCGGCGGGGCGAGGCCCACCAGCGAAGTGCCGTCGAAGGTGATCGCGCCGCCGTCGGCGGTGTAGAGGCCGGTCAGGAGGTTGATGATCGTCGTCTTGCCCGCCCCGTTCGGGCCGATCAGTCCGTGGATCGACCCGCGCCTGACATGCATCGAGAGGTCGGAGACCGCCGTCACCCCGCCGAAGCGCTTCTCGAGCCCCTCCAGCGAGAGAAGCATGTCGCCCTCGGGCCCTGTGGCCCTTGTCGTCGCCTCGGGTCCGGACGTCCCACTATGCGCGGACATGGGCAGCCTCCGAGGCGCTGTCGTCGGCCGACCGGCGCGAGCGTCTCGCGCGGCGCAGACGGATCGCCCGCGGATCGACGAGGCCGCGCGGCAGGAAGATCATGATGAGGAGGAGGACGACGCCCTTGGCCACATCCTCGATGGCCGGCGCCACGGCCTGCATCGTCACCGGCAGCGCGGTGAAGACGGCCGCGCCGACCACCGGGCCGATCCAGTGGAACGATCCGCCCAGCACCGTCGACGCGATCATCGTGAAGGCGATGCCGATGAAGTACGTCTCGGGCGAGATGAATTGCAGGGTGAACGCGAGCGCCGCGCCGCCCAGGCCGCCGACGAGCCCGGAGATGATGAAGGCGATGAACTGGATGCGCCGCGGCTTGATGCCCATCGTCGCCGCCACGGCCGGGTCCTCGCGCACCGCGAGCGAGGCGAGGCCGAACCACGAGTGGTAGAGGCGGTAGAAGACGAAGGTGACGAGCGCCAGCATGATGGCGAGCTCCCACCAGGCGATCCGCGCCGGCACGAAGAGCCCGTTGACCCCGCCCGTCAGCCCCGGCGCGTTGAGCGCGACGATGCGCGTGATGAGGACGAGGGCGAGCGAGGCGAGAGCCATCCAGTGGCTCTGCAGGCGCAGGAAGAGCGCGGCGACGACCGCCGCCCCCAGCCCGCCGGCAACGGCGGCCACCGGCAGCGTCAGATAGTAGGAGACGCCGAACTTGGCGACGAGCTGGGCGGCCAGGAAGCCGCCGATGGCCGCGAAGACCACCGTCGTGAACGACAGCACGCCCGCCGACAGCACCGCGTAGCACGACAGCGCGAAGAAGGAGTTGACCATCGCGAACACGACGGTGGAGCCGTAGCCCGCCCAGAAGTCGAGGAGCATGTCCATCGGTCAGGCCCTCTGTACGCTGATCGATCCGAAGAGGCCGCGCGGACGGGCCACCAGGAAGGTGAGCAGCAGGATGTAGGTGAAGCCGTCGCGGAAGCTGGTGGAGATGTACTGCGCCACGAAGACCTCGATGATGCCCAGGCAGATGCCGGCGATCGCCGTCCCGCGCACGTCGTCGTAGCCGCCGACGACCACCGCCGCGAACCCCTTGAGGAGCAGCGCCTCGCCGAGCGTGTAGGAGACGTTGTTGGTGGCGATGCCGCCGAGGACGCCCGCGAGGCCCGAGGTTGCGCCCGCGAGGAAGGCCGTCAGCAGGATGACCATGCGCGCATTGACGCCGCCGAGGCCGGCCGCCGTCGCGTTCCAGCCGACCGCCCGCATCGCCGCGCCGACGCGCGTCCTGGCGATCAGGATCCACATGCCGGTGGTGACCAGGATCAGCGTGATGATCGTGATGATCTGCATCGCCGGGACGCGGATCACGCCGAAGTCGACCATGTTGTAGGGGTAGCTCGACGGCGGGAAGGCGAGGCTCTGCTGCTTTGTGGCGAAGCCCGCGAGGCTGTCGAGGATGATCCAGAAGGCGATCGAGGTGATGAGGGCGCCGAGCATGCCCGCGCCCACCGCCCGCAGCGGCTGGAAGGCCACCTGATCGACGATGATGGCGATCGCCCCGCCGCCCAGGACGCCCGCGAGAAGCGCGAGCGGCAGGGGAAGGCCGAGCGAGGTCACGGCATAGTAGCCGATGATGGCGGCCCAGCTGGCGTAAGCGCCGTGGGCCGCGTTCAGGATGCCGAGCGTCGCGAAGACGAGCCCGAAGCCGATCCCGAAGAGGGCGTAGAGTGACCCCAACGCCCAGCCATTGACCAGTTGTTCAAAGAACAGCTGCACTTACTTCGCTTCCCACGGAACGAGTGTGCCGTCGCCGCTCCAGTTGACGATGAGCGAGTTCTCGACCGTGGCCTGTCCATCGATCATCGGCAGCCCGCCGTAGATGTTGTCCTTGATCTCCTTCACCGCGGCGAGCGCCTCGGCGATCTCCTCGCGGCTCGGGTTGCCGCTCAGGGTGCCGAGGGCCTGGGCGAGGTAGTACATCACCGTGTAGCCCTGGGCGGAGTAGGTGTCGGGCTGCTGGCCGTACTTCTTGTTGTAGGCGTCGATGAAGGCCTGCGCGCGCGGGTCCTTGGAGAGCGAGGGCGAGAACAGGATCGGGAACGGCACGCCCTCGATCGCCTGGCCGGCCTTCTCGAAGACGGCGACGGGCGAGATCACGTCGGACGAGGAGATGTCGCCCTCGTAGCCGCGCTGACGCAGGGCGGAGACGATGCCGACGGCCGGCGTCTGTGTGGTCCAGACCATGATGAGGTCCGGGTTGGTCGCCATCGCCTGGGTGGCCGGTCCGGTGAAGTCGGTGTCGTTGGCGAGGATCGAGATCACTTCGCCGGTCTCGATGCCGTTGTCCTCCATCACCTTCTGCGCGGCCTTGAAGCGGGCCTGGAAGGCGTCGTTGTCGGCGTTGACGAAGTAGGTCACCTTCTTCGGCTTCAGCGTGTCGGCGAGGGTCTGCGTCATCTTCACTTCGGCCGGGCCGGGGAGGGCGACGACCGACGACACGTAGGGAAGCTCGGGCAGCCCCGGCCGCGTCGCGCCGTAGATGATGAGCGGGATGCCCATCGACTTGGCGACCGGCTTCAGCGCGCCGGCGACCGGCGAGAGGATGCAGCAGGTGGCGACCTTGATGTCGCGGTCGGCGGCGAACTGCGTCAGTGCCTGGACGGCGCGCGCGGCGTCGGAGCCGGACTCCTTCTCGACCAGCTCCAGCGCGATGCCGTCGCCGAGGAGCGAGGCGGAGTTGATCTCCTCCAGGGCGAGCTCGGCGCCGTGCCAGTAGGAGATGCCGGCGGCGGCCAGCGGCCCGGTCTTTTCGGTGATGAAGCCGACCTCGTAGACGCCCTTGTCGAGCGACTGGGCCGCAGCCAGCGTCGGTGCGGCGATGGCACCGGCAAGCAATCCCGCCGCAGCAAGGCTGCGGATGGTCACGTGGTTCACGTCTCGTCCTCCCTGTTCTTCATTGCGCGCGACATCGTCCCGCGAGGGCGCGTACTTCAGAATTGTCGGGAGACGCGCTGCCGGCCTGGCATGCGCGAGGGCACCGGAAAGGTGCGGGCGTTCGTCCCGGACAACTCGTTCTTATTTTGACCAAGGCTAATTGATCCGCCGCAGCAGGTCAACTAGCAAAACGAGTGTCATACTATGACACGAACGCAGCGCGAGCTTATGAAGCGGGCGCTCCTGCGTGGGTCAGGCCGCGCCCGCCATCTGGATCCGCCGCTCGATCTGGCGCGCCGCCTCGCGCAGCTGGCCGAGGTGGAGCGGGTCGGGACCGTCCTCGTTGCAGAGCTGCGGGGTGAGGCCGGCGATGCTGATGGCGCCGGCGATGGACCCGTCCGGCGTGCGGACCGGGACGGCGAGCGCGGTCAGCCCGAGCGTCACGTCGTCGACCGCGAACTCGTAGTCCTGCTGGCGGATCTGGGCGAAGCGATCGCGCAGGGCGCCGCGATCGGTGATCGAGGCGCGGGTCATCGCCGTCGGCTCGCGCGTCAGGACACGCTCGATCTCCTCGACCGGCTGGAAGGCCAGGAGCAGCTTGGGCGCGCCGCCGCAGTTGTAGGGCAGTGTCCCGCCGACCGCCCACCAGTGCACCTCGATGCCCTTCATGTCGTGGATGCGGTCGAGGCACACGACGTCCCCGTCGTCGTACACCGACACGAAGGCGGTGACGGGAAACTCCGACGCGAGCTGGGTGAGGACGGGGCTCGCCACGGCGCGCAGGTCGAACCCGTCCGGCACGTCGGCCGCCAGCAGGCGCAGGGCCCGGCCGATCCGGTACTGCTGCGTGGTCGGATCCTGCGCGACGTAGCCGTTGTCCATCAGCGTGATGAGAAGACGCCGCGTGGTACCCTTGTCGAGCCCCGTCGCATTGGTGACGTCAGCGAGCGTCTGGCTGCGCTTCTGGGTGAAGGAGTTCAGCACGGCGAGGGCGCGCGATACGGCACGAATGTTCTGTTTCGACGGTTCCGTCATACCTGGACCTGTGAGCGGCGCCGCCCTTTTCGCATAGCAAAGACACCGAGTGGTAGGCGATACAGCGTGTCGTCTATTGACGCGCCTGTCACGGAATGATCCGATGCGCGCGGCGATCAGTCAATATCGGCTGAGCCGCAACCCGGCCGTTTGCCCAGCGCGGGCGACAGGACGGCCTCGAAAACCATAAAACTCGGGAGGAAACCATGGCGCTTGCGCAACCGACAACCGAGGCGCGACCGCCCGCGCTCGACGCCCTCGCCGGCACCATCGGCGCCGACAAGGTCCTCTCGGATGCGCCGACGCGCGCCTACTACGCCAACGACGTCTTCTGGCAGCCCGGGATCGAGCCGACCGCGGTCATCCTCCCGACCACGCGCGAGGAGGCCGTCGCGGCCGTGCGCGCGGCGGCGGAGGCAGGGCTCGACATCGTCCCGCGCGGCGGCGGGATGAGCTACACCAAAGGCTACCTGCCGTCCGCTCCGGGGAGCGTCGTGATCGACTGCCGGGGGTTGAAGCAGGTCGTCGAGGTGAACGTCGACGACCGCTACATCACTGTGGAATCGGGCTGCACCTGGGAGCAGGTGAACGCCGCGCTGGAAGGGACGGGCCTGCGGACGCGGTACTGGGGACCGCTGTCGGGCGTCAACGCCACGGTCGGCGGCGCGCTCTCCCAGAACAGCGCCTTCTTCGGCTCCGCGCGGCACGGGACCGTCGCCGACAGCGTGCTCGGCGTCACCGTGGCGCTGGCGGACGGGCGGGTCGTCACCACAGGCTCGGGCGGACGCGTCGGCACCAGGCCGTTCACACGCTACGGCGGACCGGACCTCACGGGCCTCTTCATGGGCGACAATGGCGCGTTCGGCGTGAAGCTCGCGGCGACACTCGCGCTCTTCCCTCGGCCGGCGGAGGTCGACTTCCTGTCGTTCGGCTTCAAGACCATGGACGCGATGGCGGCCGCGCAGGTGGAGATCGCCCGCACCGGTGCGGTATGCGAAGGCTTCGGGATCGACCGCAACAAGGCCGAGCACTCGGCCAGCGTGAACCGCATCTCCGACGGGCTTCGCTCGCTCGGCAACGTCGCCGCCTCGGGCAAGACGCTGCTGGGCGGCCTGAAGGACGCCGCGAAGGTCGCGACCGCCGGCACCTCGTTCATCAAGGCGCACAACTTCACGCTCCACCTGGTCCTGGAGGCGGACACGCGCGCCGCGCTCGACGCCTCGCTCGCCACCGTACGCGCGATCGGCAACCACCACGGGGTGGAAATCGACAACTCCGTGCCGCGGGTGATGCGGGCCAAGCCGTTCGGCCCGGTGCGCGGCATGCTGGGCCTCAACGGCGAGCGCTGGGTGCCGATCCACGCGGTCTTCCCGCTGTCGAGCGCGGCCGAGGTGGTGCGGGCCAACGCGGACTACTTCGAGAGCCAGCGCCCGATGATGGAGGAGCACCGGATCACCTACTCGGTGATGTCGATGACGGTCGGCAACGAGTTCTTCCTGGAGCCGGCCTTCTACTGGCCCGACGAGATCACCCCGCTGCACGAGAAGAGCGTCGGCGCGGAGACGGTGAAGCCCTGGCGCGACCGGCCGGCGAACCCGGCCGCGCGTGAGGCGGTGGTGCGCCTGCGCCGCGGCACCCAGGAGCTCTATGCGAGCCTCGGCGGTGTGAGCTGGCAGGTGGCGCGCGACTACCCGTTCCGTGAGGTCCTCACGCCGGAGACGTGGTCGCTGCTGAGCGACATCAAGCGCGCGGTCGACCCGGACGGGCGGATGAACCCCGGCTCGCTCGGCCTCGCGGCGTCCTGACGCCGGCGCGCCGAAGTCCGGTCAAGGTCGGCGGTTGGCGGTCATGCGAGCCGCCGGCCTTGCAAGATGGCGATCCTTCGGGCGATAGCCGCCCATCGGGGGCGATCCGGCCGCTCCCATGGGAGAGGAAGGAGCGCCGTGTCGCACGGTGAGGAAGACGACGCTGGCGCCGCCGCCAAGGGTCGGCGCCCCCAGCGCCGGCGCGGCCAGGCGCGGTTCGAGCAGCTCCTCGACGCGGCCGAGCGTCTGCTCGCGGTGCCGGAGGATCGCGACGTTTCGCTCGCCATGGTGGCGGAGGAGGCGGATGTGCCGCTGCCGTCGCTCTACCACTTCTTCCCGAACCGCAACGCGCTCCTCGTCGCGCTTGCCGAGCGCTTCATCGAGCGGCTCGGCGAGAACGCGCACCGGCCGCTCGATCCGCCGCCGCAGCGGTGGCAGGACATCATCCTGCGCCGCCAGCGGATCGGGGCGGACTGGCTGAACGGTCATCCGGCGGCGCTGCGGCTCTTCATGGGCGCGGGCGTCAGCGTCGACGTGCGCACCCTCGACCTTAGGGGCAACGCCTCCCTCGCCAGGGTGCGCGCCGACGAGTTCCGCCGTTGGTTCGACTGCAGCGCCCTGCCGCGGCTCGACGATTGGATGGCGATCACCATCGGCCTCACCGACGGGATCTGGGCAATCTCCTGGGCCGAGCATCGCCGCGTGACGGACGAATGCCTCGCCGAGAGCGGCGCGGCGGCGGTGGCCTACCTCAGGACCTACCTGCCCGAAGTCCTGGCGCGGCACCCGCAGGACACCCGTTAGTCGAAAATTCCATCAAAATATTCGGCTTCGCGGCGGGATATCGGTGCCAATCATGATGAAATCGCGATTGTATGCCAAATCTTCCATGGCTATCGTGCGGACGGATGACGGGAGTACACGGGAATGGCGGGGCCGATTTTTGGCGCGATCGCTGACGACCTGACGGGCGGGCTAGAGCTTGCGGGCATGCTGGTCGGGCAGGGAGCGCGTGTCGCGTTCGTGACAGCCCCGGGCGAGGTCGCCGCCCTGGCGGCGGAGGCGGACGCGCTCGACGCCGTCGTCGTCGCCCTCAAGATCCGCGTCGTCCCGGCGGAGCGGGCCATCGCCGACGCGGTGACCGCCGCCGGCGCCCTGATGGCCCTCGGCTGCCGGCAGCTCTTCTACAAGTACTGCGCCACGTTCGACTCCACCGACCGCGGCAACATCGGCCCCGTCGCCGACCGGCTGGCGGAGATGACCGGCGCGGAAGCGGTCTACTTCGTGCCGTCCTTCCCGGAGGTCGGCCGGACGGTCTACCTCAACCATCTCTTCGTCGGCACCCAGCTCCTCTCCGAGTCGCCCAAGCGCTACGACCCGCTGACGCCGATGACCGACCCGGACATCGCCCGCGTCCTCGCCCGCCAGTCCGCGCGCCCGGTGGGTGCCGTGCACTATCCTGCCGTGCGCCAGGGCGCCGACGCGATCCGCTCGGCGACGGCGCGGGCGGTGGCCGAGGGCGCGCGGCATCTCGTTGTCGACGCGATCCTCCCGGAGGACCTCGCCGTGATCGCCGAGGCGGCCGCCGACATGCCCTTCCTGACGGGCAACTCCTCCGTCGCGGAATACCTGCCGGCGGCATGGCGCCGGCGCGGCTGGCTCGCCGAGGGGGCGGCCGGCGATGCCCTGCCGGCAATCGACGGTCCCGGCGTCGTCCTCGCCGGAAGCTGCGCGGAACGCACGATCGAGCAGCTCGCCGCGTTCGAGGCCGCCGGGCACCCGGTGCTGCGCCTCGCGCTGTCGCCCGCCGACAACGCGGACACCGTCGCCGAGCGGGCCGCGCGCTGGGTCCTCGCGCAGCCGGTCCCGTCCGCCGTCGCGACGTCCGCGGGCCCGGACGAGGTGGCGCGGCTCCAGTCGGCGCTCGGGCGCGAAGGCGCGTCGCAGCTCGCCGAGACGATCCTGTCGGGCATCGCGCGCCGTGTCGCCGCGGGCGGCGTCCGCCGCATCCTCGTCGCCGGTGGGGAGAGCTCCGGCGTCGTGGTGGAGACGCTGGGGCTGAAACGCCTCGCCGTCGGCGCCTTCACGGTGCCGGGCATGGGGCGTGCGGTTTCGACCGAACCGGCGCTCTCGCTGGTCCTCAAGTCGGGCAAGCTCGGCGACGTCGGCATGTTCGTCGAGGCGCTCGACGCGATGGGCGGCGACGGCACGGCGACATCCGGCACCACGCGGGAGGCCCTGACCGATGCGCACTGAGGCCGAGGCCCGCGCCGCCATCGTCGCCGCCGTCCAGCGCCTGGAGGCGACAGGCCTCAACCACGGCAGCTCCGGCAACGTCAGCGTCCGGTGGCAGGACGGGGCCCTCATCACGCCGACGGGTGCCGGCGCCTCGCTGACGCCCGAGGAGGTGGTGCACGTCGATCTCGACGGCGGCGTGATCGGTGCCGGCATCCCCTCCAGCGAGTGGCGCTTCCACACCGAGATCCTGCGCCATCGGCCCGAGGCCGGGGCCGTCGTCCATACTCACGCGGACGCGTGCGTGGCGCTCTCGTGCCTGCGGCGCCCGCTGCCGGCCTTCCACTACATGGTGGCGAGCTTCGGCGGGACGGACGTGCGTTGCGCCGACTACCGCGTGTTCGGTTCGGATGCGTTGGCGGCGGCGGCGCTGAGGGCGCTGGAGGGGCGTTACGCCTGCCTCCTCGCCAACCACGGCATGATCGCCTTCGGCCGCGACCTCAGTCACGCGTTGTCCTTGACGGTGAAGCTCGAGACGCTGGCGCGGCAGTACCTGCTGAGCTGCCAGGGCGGGGCGCCGGTCGTCCTGTCGGCCGACGACATGGCGGAGGTTGCCGAGCGGTACAAGGTCTACGGCGTCGCCGCGATGCCGCGGTAGGAGACGCCTCCCGCCATCGCCGGACGCTCCCGGGGTCGTCCGGACACGGCCTGCCGCCATCGCCGGACGGGGGTGTCCCGCGATCCGGTAGACCGATGTCCAAGGTTACGGCGGAGCGCGAGGGGAACGGCCCCGCCGCGACCCGCGGCAACGAAAAAGGGCCGCGAGCGGCCCTTCGGGATACGCGGGTCCGCAGGGGACTTACTGCGTGATCCAGGCGTTCCAGCGTTCGCGCAGCATGTCGCGGTTCTTGCCGATCCACTCGAAGTCCGGCTTCACCAGCAGCTCGTAGTTCGCCGGGTAGGTGGCAAAGAGCTTCTGCTCGTCCTCCGGGAGCTGGGCGAGGCCGGCGGTGGAGGAGGTGGCGTAGTTCACGGCACGCATGAACTCGGGATGGCCCTTGGCGTTGCCGTAGAAGAAGTCGATGAACTTGAAGGCGGCGTCGGTGTCGGGCGCGTTCTTCAGGACCGCGAAGTAGCCGGTGTCGCGCGGGGCTCCGTTCCAGACCATCCCCCAGGGCGCGCCTTCCTTGATGGTGGCGAGGGCGCGGCCGGAGTAGGCCATCGTCATCGCGACTTCCTTGTCGCGCATGATCTGCTGCACCTGGTTGCCGGTCTTCCACCAGACATTGATGTGCGGCTTGATCTCGTCGAGCTTGGCGTAGGCGCGGTCCATGTCGAACGGGAAGAGCTCCTCCGGCTTCACGCCGTCGGCGAGGAGGGCCACCAGCGGCACCCACCAGTCGCGGTCGCCGGTGTCGGGCAGCCCACGCGGCCCGGGGAAGGCCTCGACGTCCCAGAAGTCGGCCCAGCTCTCGGGCGCCTTGTCGCCGTAGACCTCCTTGTCGTAGGCGAGCAGCATGCCGCCGGTGGTGCGGGCGACGCCGTACTCCTCGCACGCGCCGGGGAGCGCGTACTCGACGATGTTCTCCATCTCGTCGCACGGGATCTTCTCGAGCATGTCGCGCTTGTCGATGAGGTCCGGTCCCGTCGCGGTGACGATGTCGAACTCGACGTTGCCGGTGCGCATCATGCCTTCGGCGCGGGCCCATTGGTCGGGCACCTCGATGTCGAAGGGGATCACTTCGATGCCCGTATCGTCATAGAAGGGCTCGTACATGTGCTCTTCCATCATGTTGCGCATCAGGCCGCCGGTGGTGGCGATCACCAGCTCCTGCGCCGAGGCGGTCCCAACGCCGCCCATGATGAGGGCCGCGGCGATGACGCCGGCCCGTTTCGTCGCGTTCAGATCCATCGATCGGCTCTCCTCGTTGAGAAGGTGTTTTCGGGGGTCGTTACTCGGCACGCGCTGCCGCCGCGTGGGCCGACCAGCGCCGCAGCAAGGCGGCGAGGAGCAGCACGGCGACCGACAGGAGCGTCAGCAGCACGGCGATGGCAGGAATGACGGGGGTGAGGTTCTGCTCGATGTTGTCGAACATCATGCGCGGCAGCGTCTTGTCGCGGATGCCGGCAAGGAAGAACGAGATCACCGGCTCGTCGAACGAGATGATGAAGGCGAAGAGGGCGCCCGACAGCACGTTCGGCAGGATCATCGGCAGCGTGACGAGGCGGAAGGCGGTGAAGCGTGTCGCGCCGCAGCTCATCGCCGCGTCCTCGAGCGCCGGGTCCACTCGCGTCAGCGCGGCGGCGACGGTGAAGACGGTGAAGGGCATCGCGATAACCGAATGGGCCATCACGTAGCCGATGGTGGTCCCCGAGAGACCGACCTGGCCGAAGAACAGGTAGAGCGCCACGGCGAGCGCGATGTGCGGCACGACGATCGGCCCGATCAGCAGCGCCTGGAACAGCGCGCCTATGCCGCCCGCGCCGCGCACCAGCGCGTAGGTCGCCATGGTGCCTATGACCGACGTCGTCAGCGAGACGAAGAGCGCGATGGTGAGGGAGAACTGCGCCGCGCGCATCCAGCGCCGGTTGCCGAAGAACTCGGCGAACCAGTTCAGGGTGAAGCCCTCCGGCGGGAAGGTGAGGTAGGCGGGCTCGGAGAAGGCCATCGGCAGGATCACGAGGATCGGCACGATGATGAAGGCGAGCACCGCGTAGACGTAGGCGTTGAGCATCAGCGAGCGCGCGTTCATGCCCCGCCCCCCATCAGCCGGTCGAAGCGCATCACGCGGGAGAAGATGAGCGTGATGGCGGTGACGAAGAGCGTGAGGACGCCGACGAGCGCGGCCGCGAAGGGCCAGTCCAGCATCTCGCGGATCTGCTGGGAGATGAGGGTCGCGATCATCATCTCCTGCGGCGAGCCGAGGAGGGCCGGGGTGATGAAGTAGCCGAGCGCCGTCAGGAACACGAGGAGCGTGCCGGAGATGACGCCGGGCAGGGCGAGCGGCAGGATCACCTCGCGGAAGGTCTTCAGCGGCCCCGCGCCGAGGATGGCGGCGGCGCGCGAGAGGTCCTGCGGGATGTTCCGGAGGGCGCCGTAGATCGGCAGCACCATGAACGGAAGGAGGACGTGCGCCATCGCGACGACGACGGCGCCACGCGTATAGAGGAGCTGGATCGGCTCGCTGGTGACCCCGACCGCCTGCAGGCCCTCGTTGATGAGGCCGTGACGCTGCAGCAGAACCGCCCAGGCGGCCGTGCGCACCAGCACCGAGGACCAGAACGGCAGCACGACGCAGGCGGTGATGAAGATCGCCATCGGCCCCCTGGACCGCGCCATCAGCAGCGCGACGGGAAAGGCGAGCGCGAGGCACAGCGCGGTCACGGTGAGCGCGATGGCGAAGGTGCGCCAAAGAACGCGGGCATAGACCGGGTTGGAGACGACGCGCTCGTAGTGCTCGAGCGTCGGGTGCGGCTCCAGGAAGGAGATCGAGAGGAGGTTGACCAGCGGCCAGAGGAAGGCGGCCACCAGCAGGACGAAGAACGGCGCCATGAGGAGCAGCACGCCCCCTCTGGAGAGGTGCCGCCCCTCCGCGCGGAAGAGGCCGGAGAGGTAGCCCCCGCCCTCGGCGGGGACGGCCGTCGCCGTGTCCGCGGTGGCGCTCATTCCGCGTCGTCCCGCGGATAGACGAGGAGCGCGTTCTCGGGGGCGTGAAGCGTGATCGGCTGGCCCTCCTCGATGGCGCCGATGGTGGCGCTCGCCATGCGGGCTCGCACCTCGGTGCCGTCCGGCAGGCGGGCGATGACGAGGGTCCCGGCGCCGGCGTAGACGACCTCCTCGACGCGTGCCTCCAGCGTGCGCTCGCCGCCTTCGACGGCGGTGGGCGAGAGGCGTTCCGGGCGGATGGCGAGCGTCGCCGGGCCCGGCGCGACGGGTGCCACGCACGCGTCGGCGGGGAGCGCCCAGCGGGCGCCGCCGGGAAGCGAGACGGCCCCGGCCTCGTAGGTGACCGGGATGAAGTTCATCTCGCCGATGAAGCCGGCGGCGAAGAGGTTGGCGGGCCGCTCGTAGAGCTCGCGCGCGGGGGCGACCTGCTGCACCCGTCCGTCGCGCAGGATGGCGACGCGGTCGGCCATCGTGAGCGCCTCGCCCTGGTCGTGGGTGACGAAGACGACGGTCATGCCGAGCTGGTGGTGCAGCCGCTTGATCTCGAGCTGCATCTCCTCGCGCAGGTTCTTGTCGAGCGCGGAGAGCGGCTCGTCCATCAGGAGGACGCGGGGCTGGTAGACGATGGCGCGGGCGAGGGCGACGCGCTGCTGCTGCCCGCCGGAGAGCTGGCCCGGCATGCGCTCCCCGTAGCCGTCGAGCCGTACCGTGGCGAGGGCCTCGGCGGCGCGGCGGCGGCGTTCCCTGAGGGGCACGCGGCGCATCTTCAGCGGGAAGGCGACGTTGTCGATCACCGAGAGGTGCGGGAACAGCGTGTAGTGCTGGAACACCATGCCGATGTTGCGCCGGAAGGGCGGCACGCGGGTGCAGTCGACGCCGCCGATGTCGATGCGGCCGGCGGAGGGGAACTCGAAGCCGGCAATGCTCGTCAAGACGGTCGACTTGCCGGAGCCGGAGGGGCCGAGGAGGGCGACGAACTCGCCCGCCTCGATGTCGAGCGAAACGTCGTCCACGGCCACGGTGGAGTCGAACACCTTTCGCAAGCTCTGGATGGAGATTGCAGCTCCGGTGGTCGTCCTGTCGGTCATCGGCACTCCCGGTCCGTGCATAGGCCTCTTTCGTCGGTCGCCGGGGTGTTGAGGGCGGTCGCGTCCCGGCGTCCGGAGAGCGTATTTGCTATATCAAAATCGCGAAAGAGCCTTTTGAGCTTAATCGAAAAAAATTTGGTTTTGTGATAGCTTGCGGGATCAGGTTGCATGGGTTTTGAGCATGGCCTGGAGCGTATCGTTGCGCCGAATTCTGGGTATCTCTAGCGTTTTCCATCGATTGCCCGAGCGATGTGCCGAGACTCGCTCCAATTGCGGCAAAATTTATCATCAATAAAGATGCCGATTTCGTCGGGCGATCGTTGACAGCCTCCGGTGTCGGGCGCAGACATGATATATCAAATGGCCGTCCGATGACCGCCATCGACGCTTCGAGGACCCCCCGAATGGATCATCTTGCCCGACCCACCGAATCGACGCGCGACCGCAGCTTGCGCCAGCGCGCCGCCACGGTGATTCCGGGCGGGATGTGGGGCCATCAGCGCGCGGCGGCGGTTCCCGCCGGTTACCCGCAGTTCTTCCGTGCCGGCGAGGGCGCGCGCGTCACCGATGTCGACGGCAACACGTACATCGACTTCATGTGCAGCTGGGGGCCGATCATCCTCGGCCACCGCCACCCCGCGGTGGATGCTGCGGCACGCGCGCAGTGGGACCTCGGCGATTGCCTCGACGGGCCGACCGAGCATGCCGTCATCCTCGCCGAGCTGCTCGTGGAGACAATCCCCCATGCCGAATGGGCGCTGTTCCAGAAGAACGGCACCGACGCTACCACCGCCTGCGTCACCATCGCCCGCGCCGGGACGGGGCGGCGCAGGATCCTGGTCGCCCAGGGCGCCTATCATGGCGCCGTGCCGTGGTGCTCGCCCTCGCTCGTGGGCGTCACGGCGGAGGACCGAGCGCATATCCGAACCTACGCCTACAACGATGCCGAGAGCCTCCGGGCCGCGGCGGAGGAGGCCGGGGGCGACATCGCCGCCATCATCGTCTCGGCGCTGAAACACGACCTCGGCAAGCGCCAGGAGTTGCCGGATCCCGCCTTCGCCCGGGCGGCGCGCGAGATCTGTGACGCGACCGGCGCGGCCCTCATCCTCGACGACGTGCGCGCCGGGTTTCGCCTCGATCTCGGCGGGAGCTGGGAGACAGTGGGCGTGCGGCCGGACCTCGCCGCCTACTCGAAGGCCATCGCCAACGGCCACGCCCTCGCCGCGGTGACGGGTACGGAGCGCTTCCGCGACGCGGCCTCGCGCGCCTTCTTCACCGGATCGTTCTGGACCGGCGGTGCCGCGATGGCCGCCGCCGTCACCACCATCACCGAGCTTTCCCGCATCGACGGACCGGCGCGGATCGAGGCCGCGGGGCTCCGCCTGCGCGCCGGCCTCGCCTGGCAGGCCGAACGGCACGGCATCGAGATCGTCCAGTCCGGCCCGCCCGCGATGCCGCTCGTCCAGTTCGTGGGCGACACGCCGGAGGCCGCGACCGGCGAGGCCTTCTGCCGGGAAGCGCTCGCCCGCGGCGTCTACATGCACCACCGCCACAACATGTTCCTGAGCTGCGCGCATACCGACGCGGAGATCGACCGCGCCCTCGAGGCGACGGACGGCGCGTTCGCCGCGGTGGCCGCCCGGACGCGCCGTGGCTGACACCGGCCGCGCCCCCGCTGCATCCGATCCGAAGGGGGACGACGGCGGCGAGAGCCTCTCCGGCGCCGTCCTCGCCCGGCTGCGCAATGCCCTGATGCGCGGCGAGATGGTGCCGCACCAGCGCTTCAAGGTCCGCGAGCTCGCCCAGCGCATGGGGACCTCCGAGACGCCGGTGCGCGAGGCGCTGTTCCAGCTTTCGCGGGAAGGGGCGATGGAGATCAAGCCGCGCTACTACATCCGCGTGCGCCGGCTCAGCCTGGCCGAGTACGACGAGATCCGCGACATCCGCATGACCCTCGAGCCGATGGCGGCCGAGCGTGCGCTGCCGCTCCTCACGAACGCCGACATCGACGAACTCGCCGCCGTGCACGAGCGCCTCGTCGCGGCGGAGGCATCGGGCGACTGGGCCACCGCGCTTCAGGCCAACTTCGACTTTCACTTCGGCCTCTACTACCGCAGCCGCCGGCCGGTGATCATCGAGGTTCTGGAGGGGCTGTGGATCCGCGTCGGCCCGCTCCTGTCCGAACTCTACCCCGACGCCAAGCCCACCTACGCCGTGCGCCACCAGCACCTCAACGTGCTCGACGCGCTGCGGCGGCGGGAGGCCTACACGCTGCGCGACGCCATCCGCATGGACCTGCTGGAAGGCGGCGCGCGCCTGCGTCAGCACCTTGCGCAACTGGAGACCCGACCGCCCCGATGACCGAGCGACTCCATCCCGACCCGCGCGCCAACACCGGCGCGGAGACCATCGCCGACCGGGCGAAGTTCATCCGCACCGAGACGCTACGCCTGACCCGCATCGCCGGCGCGGGGCACTACTCCTCCACCTTCTCCTGCGCCGAGATCCTGGCGGCGCTCTACTACCGGATCCTCGCCATCGACCCGTCGGACCCCGACTGGGAGGGCCGCGACCGGTTCGTCATGTCGAAGGGGCACGCGGCCATCGGCCTCTACCCGGTGCTCGCCGACCTCGGCTACTTCGATCCGGCCGAGCTCGAGACCTACACCCGCCTCGGCTCCCGCTACGGCGACCATCCCGACATGAAGAAGGTGAGGGGGCTCGACTTCTCCGCCGGCTCGCTCGGCCACGGCCTGTCGGTCGCCATCGGCATCGCCCTCGCCGCCCGCGTGAAGGCGCTCACCCACCGCACCTACGTGCTGCTGGGCGACGGCGAGCTCTCGGAGGGGCAGGTCTGGGAGGCGGCCTCGGCGGCGGCACACTTCGGCCTGCAGGGCCTCGTCGCGATCGTCGACCGCAACGGGCTCTGCATCGACGGTCACACCGAGGACGTAATGGCGATCGAACCCGTCCACGAGCGCTTCGCCGCCTTCGGATGGGACGTGACGCGCATCGACGGCCACGACATCCCGGCCCTGATCGAGACGCTCGAGGCGCTGCCGCCACCCGGCAAGGGCCGTCCGCAGGCGATCATCGCCGACACCATCAAGGGGCGCGGCGTGCGGCGCATGGAGATGAGCCTCGACTGGCACGTCGGCAACCTCGTCGGCGAGGACTACGACGACGTGATGGCGGAGCTCGAAGCCGGCCTCCAGCCCTACGTTCCCTACGAGCCGGAGCCGGCGCAATGACCACCGAAATGCAGAACGAGGCGGAGATCTTCCGCGGCACCACGCTCGGCGAGACGCGGCTCAAGGACCGCCGCTCGGTCCGCGGCACGCCGAAGACCGGCATGCCGGCCTTCGTCCTCGGCGAGGAGCTCGCCGCGCTCGCCGACACGGACCCCCGCATCGTGGTCGCGACCGCCGACCTCGCGAGCGCCAACCGAACCAACGACTTCCGCGCGCGCCATCCGGACCGCTTCTTCAACTTCGGCATCGCCGAGCGCAACATGATCACCGCGGCCGCCGGGATGGCGTCGTCCGGCCTCGTCCCGTTCGTCGCGACGTTCGCCAGCTTCGCCGCGATCCTGGGCGCCGAGCAGATCAAGACCGACTGTGCCTACCCGCGCCAGAAGGTTCGCGTGGTCGGCACGCACTCCGGCATGTCCATGGGCTTCTACGGCTCCTCCCACCACAGCCTCGAGGACCTCGGCATGATGCGTGCGGTCGCCGACCTGACCGTCGCCTGCGCGACCGACGCCGACCACCTGCGCGGCCTCCTCAGGATCGCCGTCGACCAGCCGGGCGCCATGTACATCCGCCTCGGCCGGGGCCGGGACCCGAAGGTCTACGACGCCGTGCCGGACCTCGCCTTCGGCCGCGCCGTCACGCTGCGCGAGGGGCGCGACCTGACGATCCTCGCCACCGGCTCCACCGTGCGCGCGAGCCTCGACGCGGCGGAGGCGCTGGCGGCGGACGGCGTCACGGTCCGTGTCGTCGACATGTGGACCATCGCCCCGCTGGATGTCGCCGCCATCGAGGCGGCCGCCGGCGAGACCGGCGCGATCCTCACGGTCGAGGAGCACAACCTCACCGGCGGGCTCGGCAGCGCGGTGGCCGAGGTCCTCGTCGACCTGCCCCGCATTCCCTTCAAGCGCCATGGCGTTCCCGACCGGTTCGTCGAGGTCGGTCCGCCCGCGGCGCTCTACGCCCACTACCAACTGGACGCGCCGGGCATCGCCGGCGTCGCCCGCGAGCTTCTGGCGCGCAAAGGCTGAGCGAGATGACGAAAAAGCCGTTCCAATTCCCCGAGACGGGTCCGCACGCGATCCAGCCGCGCCGCGTGCGCCCCGGATACGCAGACGAGCATTTCCTCAGCGACTACCGCTTCCAGGCGCCGCGCGAGGACCCCGAGTTCGCCGAGGTCTTCGTCTACACCGAGAAAATGTCCTACGACCCCGGCGAGACGGTCGAGTTCCATGGCTCGTGCAACGCGCAGAGCTGGACCATCTCGATCTACCGGGACGGCGCCGCGCCGGAGATGATGCACGAGGCGACGGGCCTCCCCGGCGAGTTCACCGCGACGTCCAGCACCGCCTACATGGACGGCTGCGACTGGCCGGTGCTGACGCGCTGGACGATCCCCGAGGGTACGCGCTCCGGCTTCTACCGCGTCGTGTCGACGTGCCTGCGCAAGGACGGCGAGCGGTTCGTGCAGCACCACTTCTTCGTGGTGCGCCCGACCGCCGAGACGCAGCAGGGCCGGCTCCTCGTGATGCTCGCGACCGGCACCTGGACCGCGTACAACGACTGGGGCGGCGCCAACCACTATTTCGGCACCTGGGGGCCGGAGAAGAACGACGGCTCGCCCATCCTGTCGCTGAAGCGGCCCTGGACGCGCGGCATGCTGTGGCTGCCGAAGGGCGCGGCGCGCATCACCGTCGACCGCTGGCCGGACATGGGCGACGCCCCGCGCTACCCCTCCAAGGAGTGGGGCTACTCGGGCGGCTGGGGTCAGTACTACGCGGCCGCCGGCTGGGCCCAGTTCGACCGGCACTTCGTCGTCTGGGCCGAGGCGCAGGGTTTCAAGGTCGACATCATCACCCAGACGGACCTCCACTACCGCCCCGAGATTCTCGACCGCTACACCTGCCTCGCCACCTCCGGCCACGACGAGTACTGGTCGTGGGAGATGCGCAAGACCGTCGAGGATTTCGTCGAGAAAGGCGGCGGCTTCGCCCGCTTCGGCGGCAACTACCTCTGGCAGATCCGCCTGGAGGAAGAGGGGTCGAGCCAGGTCTGCTGGAAGTTCAAGGCGCCCACCCAGGACCCGTACCGGGACGGCCCGGAGAAGCACAAGCTGACCGCGAGCTGGGAGTCCAGGGAGGTGGCATGGCCGGGCGCGTCGACCGTGGGCGTCAACGGCTGCCACGGCATGTACGCCAGCTGGGGCGGCTTCAGCCCGCGTGGCACCCGCGGCTTCACCGTCTACCGGCCCGAGCACTGGATCTTCGGGGGCACGAACCTGCGCTATGCCGACATCTTCGGCCATGAGGCGCAGATCTTCGGCTACGAGGTGGACGGCCTCAACTACACCTTCCACCAGGGCCTGCCCTATGCGGTGGCCGAGCCGGGCGTGCCGGACAACATCGAGATCCTCGCGATGAGCCCGGCGATGCTCTACGAGTACGAGCACCAGGGTCCGGGCCTGCGCTACTACCTCTACGACAGCGACCTCGTCGGCCTGATGGGGCTCGCGCCGGAGGAGGGCGACGAGGCCCGCAAGCGCTACCAGCACGGCTCCGGCATGGTCGTCGGCATGAAGCGCGGCCGGGGCGAGGTGATCACCGCCGGCTCATGCGAGTGGGTGATGGGTCTGACGCGCCACGACATCTTCACCGAGACGATCACCCGCAACGTCCTGGACCGCTTCACCGCGGAGTAGCGCGAACGGCCGGCAAACCCCGACGGGTTTGCCGGCCCACCGCCCGGTGCAGGCCGGGACGCCGACTGCCGGGTGGACCAGCCGGCATCACGCGGTGAAGAACGCTCGCCGCAGGACGTGCCGGCCGGGCGAGAGCGCATTGCGGACGCCGCCGCACCCACCGCCCGTAAAGTGCGTAAATCTATGATATTCCGCTTATAATTCGGCCCTAGACGTAGCTCGACCGGCGAGTTTGCGTCTCGCCACATGCGCCGGGGGCCCGATCTGCGACCGCGAACCAACCGCCAAGCGCGCAACCGATCGGTTTTTGCCGCGGGCGCTGGAGTCGGCGGGGGCGGGGTAGAGACTCGGGTAGCCGGCGAACGCCCGCACTCGGCGTCTCCACGGAAGCGCATCGGTCGTGGAAAATCTACGAATCCCGAACGCGTCGGTGGATGGCTGGACACCGTAAGGTTTACTGCGCGTGCGATCGCGCAAACGCTCTGGTTGATCGAAACCAGTGGGACGGAACGATGACACGACATGTGCAGCCGCCGTTGAGAGCGGAAGAAGAGCGCGTGATACCGGAGCACGTTTTCGAGCGGATGCGCACGCCAGTGGGCGACATCATCCTGCACCACGCCTTCGCGGAGCAGGCGCTGGACTTTGCCATCTGCTCGATTCTGGACGAAGCCATCGCCGCGGGTATCTGCGAGCGGCACCCGGGTCGTTTCAATGACAAGCTGCGCGATCTGAAGAAGGCTGCGAAGAAGCTTAAGCGGCTCGTCCCGTACCGTGACGCGATCGCGTACGTCTGCGGGGGCGCAGCGCAGTTGAACAAGTTGCGGAACATCCTCGCGCACGGCGTACCGATTGATTGCTACGACGGTCCGGATCCCCTCATCGTCTACACGCGATTCAGGCCGGAGCGAGATTGCTGCGGGTTGCCTTTGCCCGACGGCCTGCATCTCAGCGTGCTGGAGGAGGCCTCGGTTACCGCCGGCACAATCGTCGCTGACGTGCAGCGCATGGCGCACATGATCATCTCTGACCAGGAGGGGTAACCGGGGACACGACCGTCGCGCCCCGACAAGTCCGACGCAGTTGAACTCTGCCGGAACGGAGCGACACCTGACGCGGCGCCAGGGTCATGCGGGAGATTGCTGCGGGTGCGGACTTAAGCGTTTGATTTTGCTGGCACGCCCTAGGGGAGTCGAACCCCTCTTTCCAGAATGAAAATCTGGCGTCCTAACCGATAGACGAAGGGCGCAGCACCGGACTGGCCGGTTCGGGCCTTATAGGGATCCGGCGCGGGTGACGCAAGGGGACGGCGGCTGACCCGCCGACAAAAATAGGCCGCGATCAGCCCGTTTTCCCGGCCGCCACGGGGGGCGCCGCGTCGTTGCTCGCCAGCTTGTCCACAGCTTCGCGGCGGGTGGCCGCCATCGCGTTGCGGACGGCCTCGGCGAGGGCCAGCGCGGCCGCGAGCGTCCGGGCGTCGGCGGGGGCGCCGACACGGTCGGGGAGGTGGCGGCGGTGGAAGGCGTCGATCACCGGGACCGGATCGGTGTCCGGATCAAACACGTAGCCGCACTCCGCCAGCGCCACCCGCACGGCCGGCAGGACGTCGCCCGGAGCGGGCTGGACCGGCGGCGGGGCGACGGAGAGGACGTGACCGGCGGCGGCGAGGCGGCCCCAGGGGAACCGCTCGCCCGGGTCGATCTTGCGGAAAGGGGCGATGTCGGAGTGGGCGACGACGTTCCAGGGCGGGACCGCCCAGCGCGACCGGATGTCGCCGAGGAGCACCAGGAGGGCGTCGATCTGCACGCCGGGAAATTCCGGAGCGTCCGGACGGTGACCGGGACTGTCGAGCTCGATCCCGATCGAGCGGGCGTTGTTGTCGCGCACGCCGAACCACGCGCTGATGCCGGCGTGCCAGGCGCGGCGGTCCTCCTCCACCATCTGCACGACGTCGCCGCCGGCGGTGATCAGGTAATGCGCCGAGACGCGCGCCACCGGGTCGCACAGCCGCGCGACCGCGCCATCCGCGCTCAGCATGTCGGTGTAGTGGATCACCACCATGTCCGGCCCGCCGGCCACGCCCTCGCGCGGGTCGTGATTGGGCGAGGGGACCCAGCGCACCGGCGTGCCGTCGCTGAGCATGCGCTCCGCCATGCCGCTCACGATGTGCGGGCCAGCGCCGTGGCGTAGGCGCTGTTGATCGCGGCAAGACGGTCGGTCGCGATGCGCACGAACTCCTCAGGCACGCCACGCGCGATCAGGCGGTCCGGGTGATGCTCGCGCACCAGCTCGCGGTAGCGCTTGGTGATCTCGGTCCGCGTCGCGCCGCGCTGCAGGCCGAGAACCACGAACGGATCGCTGTCCGGCTGCATGTGCCGCGCCTTGATGCGGCTCCACTTCACTGCGTCGAGGTCGAAGATCTCGGCCACCCTGTCGAGGAAGTCGAGCTCGTTCTCGTGGATGACGCCGTCGGCGGCGGCGATGGTGAAGAGGATGTCGAGGATGTCCTCCTGCACCTCCTCGTCGCCGGGGAACATGCGGGCGATCTTGCGCGCATAGGCTTCGAAGCCGGCGACGTCCTGCTGGGCGAAGTCGAACAGGCGGCGGATCGGCCGCTGGGCCGACTCGGGCACGTCGAAGCGGTTCCAGAAGCTGGTCTGCTCGCTCATGGTGACGACGCCGTCGGCCTTGGCCATCTTCGCGGCGAGGGCGACGACGGCCATGGAGAAGGCGGCCTGGCGGCCCTGCGTGCCCGACCCGGTGAGCCCGCGCAGACGGTCGAACACGTCGGCCCCAACGGCGCCGACCGACTGGACCGCCTGACCGAGCACGTCCCAGACCGCCACGTCAGCGCCGCCGCATCAGACGCTGGCGGGCGGGCATCAGGCGGCGCCCGGGACGGATCGGGCCGCGTCCCGCGGGCGGGGCGGGGTCGTCGTCGGGCGGCGGGCCGTCGTCATCCGCCCCATCGTCGCCGAGCGGTGAGGGGCTGTCGTCGGGCGAGAAGACGTTGGCGCCCGGATGCTGGGCGGCCCATTCGATCTCCTCGGCCTCGGTGCGCGGCGGGACCGGCACCCACATGGTGGACGCTCCGTTCACCGGCTCGGTCCCGGCGGCGGCCTGCCGCTGCGTGTTCAGCCAGTCGGTCGCGAAGAGGCCGTGCTCGCCGGACACGTCGCCGATCTCGATGGGCAGCCGGTCGGACGCGATCTCACCCCCGGCGAGGGGCACGGCACCTTCCGCCGCGGTGCCCACGGTCGCGTCGCCGAGGGGTGCGTTGGCGGTCGAGGCGTGTGCGGCGGGCGCGCCCGCGGCCTCGCCGGGAGCCCGGACGCGGCCCGCGTCGACCGTCCCCTCGACCGAGGTGACGGCCGGATCGGCCGCCGGCGTCGCCGGTCTGGCGGGCCGGTTCGCCACCGGCTTGTCCAGCGCTCCTTGCGGCCGGGCGGCGGCCCGCGCGGGCTCGGGCGCGGACGGCTTTGCGGCGGCAGGCTGCGTCCGCGCGGGTCCGGCCGCCGGCCCCTCCGGTTTCGCGGCGGGAGCGCGCGTCGGCGCGCTCGCGGGCGCCGACGGAGCGGTGCCTTTGGCGGGGCCTTTCGCAGCCGGCGCGGACGCCGGGGCCTTCGGAGCGGACGGCGCGGTCCGTGCGGGACCGACCGCAGCGCGGGCGCTCGCGGGAGTCGTCGCGGGGGCCTTCGGCCCGGGTGCGGCCGCGGGCGCAGGGCGTCCGGGGGACGCAGGGGTGCCGGGTGAGGTGGGCTTGTCGCCACCGGCGGCAGGCGCCTTGTGGGCGACCGGGGCGGTCTTGTGGGCGACCGGGGCGGCGGAGGGTGAGGCCGCGGTGCCGTCCTTGCCGTTGCCGGCGTCCCGACCACCGGTTGCGAGGCGGCGGCGGGCCCGCGCGATCGCGCGGCGCCGCTCCATGGCGGGGTCCTCCGGGCCGCCGGCGGCGGCATGCGGGGCCGTCCCGGCAGGCGGGATCACCGTCGACGGGTCGTGCGGCGAGGCACTGTCTGACGGGCGTGTTGGTTCCACCGGCGGCTCGGTGCGCCAGTTCCGCCGGACTTCCACCTCGGGCTCCACCGCAGGCGGGGCGGGCGGCTCCGGCGGGGTGCTGAGACGGTCGTGATGCGGGCGCGGCGCATGCGGGGTATAGGGCACGCCGGTCGCAGGGGGCGGCAGCGGCTGGCTCCGCGCCGGCGCAGGCTGTTCCGCCGGCACGACCTTCGCCGCATGCGCTTCGCCCTGCGTCCCACCCACCGGGGCGGAGCGCGGCGACGCGGCGCGGGGCGCCGGACGTGGGGCGCGGGCCCAGACCCGGGTGCGCGGCGGGACGGGTTTCGGTTCCGCCTCGCCGTCCGGCCCGGACTCCGGAGCGGAGGGTGCCCCCGGCGCTGCCGTTCGGACGGCACCCGTCTGAGGTGCCCGCGTTGGACGAGGTTCGGCCTTCGGCGCGGGTGCGGCTGCCGTGCCGGCTGGCTCTGCCGCCGCAGCGGGCGATGGCGTGTGGACGGGGGTGGCGGCTTCCTTCGCGGTCTCGGCGACGGCTCGCTGCGCGGCGGTTACGATCGCCTCGGGCGAGGGGGCCGGCTCGTGCGTCTTCTCGGGCGCCGGCTCCCCGGTCTTGCCGACCGAATTTTCTGTGGGAGGAGGCTCCTCCGCGGGCGTGGCCGGCGTGCCGGTTCGAATGCCGCGGCGCGCGAGGATACGACGGCGAAGCCGTTGCGACCCGGCCTGAACGGTCTCGCCCAGGCTGGCATCCTCGCCGACCGACGCGGGGGTCGCATCGGCCGGCTGTTCCGACGGCGCGGCCGAGTTGGCGGGCGCTGCTGCCGCATCGGCGGTCGCAGTGACCGGTTCTGCGGGCGTCGCGGTGGGGCTGGTATCCACCTTCGCCACGGGCTCAACGACCTTCGTCACAGGCTCCGCTGGCCGGGTGGCCGGGGCGGTGCCGGGCTCGGACGTCGCCGGAGCGGACGTCGCGGCGGCGGGCGCTGCCTTTGCGACCTTCGGCGTGACCGCCGGCGTCGGCTCGGCCGTCGCGGGGGCGACCTCGCCCGCCTGCGGCGCCGGCGCCACCCTCGGCGTGATCCCGGGCTCGATCCTCGCCGCCGCCGGGACGGGCTTCGGCTCCACCTTCGGCGCGGGCCTCGCGGCGACGCGCGCTGTCTCGACCGCGGCAACCGGTTCGACCTTGTGCCGGGGCTTCGGCATTCGGGCGCGCGGCATGATGTGCGGCGGCCTGCCGGTGGACGTCGGCGAGGCGTCGAAACGCAGCGCACGGCGTGCCGCGCCCTGACGGCGCGGCGCAGGCTGTGCCGCCTCGGTGTCGAAGATGAACGCGTCGAGCGCGGCGAAGGCGAGGTCGCGCAGCTCGTCCCGTTCCAGCAGGACCTGATGCCGCGCGCCGGGGATCAGGACGGCCCCGCCGCCCGGCGCCGAGCGGGCGAAACGGTCGATCACCGGCGTCGACACGATCTCGTCCCGCCCGGAGGCGATGAACAGCGAGGGGATCGCCAGCGGCAGTCCGATGTCGCGCCGCACCCGGCGGGCCGCCGTCAGCGTCGCGCGCACCCAGCCGAGCGTCGGCGCCCCGACGGTGAGGTCCGGGTTCGCTGCGGCAAGGCCGGTCAGCGTCCTGTAGCGGGCGGGATCGCTGCTGATGCGGTTGTCGGCGAACGGTGTCGCCGGCACCACCGGCTTGCCGACCCGCGTCCGGTCGAGGCCGAGGACGCCGGAGAGCGAGGTCAGCGCCTCCACCAGACCGGACGGCATGGGCAGGCGCTCGAGCCCCAGCGCAGGGGCCAGCAGCACCATCCGCGCCACGTCGTCGACGAGCTGCGGCGCGGCGGTCAGCGCGACGAGCCCGCCCATCGAATGTGCGACGATGTAGAACGGGCGCGGCAGGTCGAGCTGGCCGGCGAAGCGGACCACGCTGACGAGGTCCTCCGCGTAGGACTTGTAGCTGCCTACATGTCCGCCGCGGCGGAGGCGGCGCTGGGATCCGCCCTGGTCGCGATGGTCGTACGCCATGACGGCAAAGCCGCGCTGGCAAAAATCGGCGACGGTTTCGCCATAGACTTCAAGATACTCGCCGCGCCCCTGAACGAGGATGACGGTTCCGGGCGCCTTTTCGGCACCCTTCCAGTAGGCGAGTCGAAGCCGTGCACGAGCGTGCAAAGTTCCAATGGTGCCGCCGAGATCGACGGATCCCCATGTCCCTGATGCTGCCACGGTCACTCCGCACGAAAACCACTTGAAGAGGTCCCAGAGGGTCCCCAGATCTGCGTTGCGGTCGCCGAATGCGGGGCCGCGCCGAAGACCCTGACACTGGCCAGTCGGCAGTGTCGCAAACGTTGCTTCTCACGGAGGACACAATGCGTCAATTCGATCTCACCCCCCTCTATCGCTCCACCGTCGGTTTCGACCGTCTGTTCTCGATGCTCGACAACGCCGCGAGCGGGAACCAGACCCAGACCTATCCGCCGTACAACATCGAGCGCACCGCCGATGACGAGTACCGGATCACCATGGCCGTCGCCGGGTTCACCGAGGACGAGCTTACCGTCGAGGTGAAGGAGAACTCCCTCACGGTCACCGGCCAGAAGACCGAGGCCGAGAGCGACAACGACAAGTTCCTGTACCGCGGTATCGCTGCGCGTGCGTTCGAGCGCCGTTTCCAGCTCGCCGATCACGTCCACGTGACGGGCGCGTCGATGGATCACGGCCTGCTCCACGTCTCCCTGAAGCGCGAGGTCCCGGAGGCCAAGAAGCCCCGCACCATCGCGATCGAGAACGGCAAGCAGCCGAAGGCGATCGACGCTCAGGCCGTCTAACAGGCGGAACGATTGTCGAAGTTGGGGCGCCCCGGAGTTTCCGGGGCGCTTTTTTGCGTCCGGCGCCGGCATCCTCCCGTCATCCGCTGGTCCCGTAGCTGTGGCGCAGGTGAAGCACCTCGATCCGCTCCGGCAGCTCGATCAGGAACTCTCCGTCGCGTGGCAGATGGTGCACCGCCGTCGGGTCCGAGCCGGTGAAGGCGGCCATCGATTCCATGTCGGCCCACCAGGACATGGTGACGAACCAGGTCTCGTCCGGCCGGTCCTCGCGAAACGTGCGTACCCCGAGCGACTTCGCGATCAGCGGCCTGATGCCGATCTCGTAATTGTACGCCTCGTAGATGTCGGCGTGCTCGGGACGGGTTCGCCCGCGCCAGATGCGGGCGATCGTCGGCGTAACATGCATCGTACGTCTCCTTTAGGGAAACGAACGGCGATGCCCCGCAATGGTTCAGGCGACGACAACCTCAGGCGAGCGCCGCGGCGACCGCCTCGATGTCCTCGTCCGTCGTGCGGAAGCTCGCGACGAAGCGGTGGAGAACGGCGTCGGCGAGGCCTGCCGGCGGCGTCGGTCCGAAGTCGGAGCGCATGTCGAGCCACGGCGCGAACGTCACGCTCGCCGCCTTGAGGCGGGCGACCCGGTCCGGCGTCAGCCACGCGAAGACCTCGTTCGACTGCGGCGCGAGGGCAGGCGGCGCGCCCGCGGCCGCCAGCGTCTCGCCGAGGCGCTCGGCCATCCGGTTGGCGTGAAGGGCGAGGTCCATCGCGTGTCCCTCCTCAAGAAGCGCGCAGACCTGCGCCGAAGCGAAGCGGTTCTTCGAGAGGAGCATCGCCGCCTGCTTGTGGCGGTAGGCGGTGTCCTCCGCCAGCGCGCCGTCGAACTGGACGACCATTTCCGCGCACCAGCCGCCGACCTTGGTCAGTCCCAGCGACAGGACGTCGACGCCTGCGCGCCAGGTGAGGTCTGCCGCGGAGGCGCCGAGATAGGCGAGCGCATTGAAGAACCGCGCCCCGTCCATGTGGACGGTACAGTCCCGCGTCTTCGCCAGCCGGGCGAGCTCGGCCACCTGCGCGGCCGAATAGCACTGGCCGAATTCGTTGACGTTGGTGAGGGAGACCACGGTCGGCCGCCCGTCGTTGAGGTTGCCGCGACGGTAGCTCGCCAGCCGCTCCTCCAGGATCGCCGGGTCGATGCGCCCGGCGGCACCGTCCAGCCCGTCGATGAGCTGGGGCGCGAACTGGAGCGGCGCACCGGCCTCGTCCCGCGCGATGTGCGAATCGCGGTGGCAGAGGGTGATGCCGCCCGGGCGGCTGTACGCGGCGATCGCCAGCGAGTTGGCGCCGCTCCCGGTCGCGACGAAGAAGACCGTGACCTCACGCTCGAACAGCGCGTTGAGCGCCGCCTTCGCGCGGTCCGTCCAGACGTCGTTGCCGTAGGCCGGAGCGGGGCCGACATTGGCCTCGCCGAGGAGGGCCATCACCTTGTCGGAGGCGCCAGCCCAATTGTCAGAACCGAATGATATCAACGCTGGAACCACCGTCCGAAGAGATAGTCGAGGGAGATCGGGCCGGGTCCGGTCAGCACCAGCGTGACCAGCAGGTAGGCCCAGAGGGAACGCTGGTCAGCGATAGCAGAGTTCGCGACATTGTCGAACCATGAGCCGATCGTGGCCGCATCGACGCCGTGCCCGACGATGTCGACGTACGTCATCACCGCGACGAAGCCGATCATCCCCAGCGCGGCGAGACGGGTGAAGAGCCCGGCCACGATGAGGATCGGCAGGACGATCTCGGCGTAGGTGCCGGCGTAGACGATGACCACGTCGAGGGCGGAGAGGCCCGACCGGTCGTAGCCGGCCGCCTCGAAGGTCTTCGGCAGGATCTGCACGAAGGCGCCGTCGCTGAGCGTGAAGAGGCCCATGACGCCGCTGCCGAGCTTCGTCGCCGCGCTGTTGAGGAAATAGACCAGGAAGACGCCCGCGAAGATGACGCGGCCGAGCGTACCGAGGAACCAGGTGCCCAGCAGGCGCTGGACGGAGTGGAAGACGAAGTTGTGCAGTCTGACCAGCATGGCGCAATCCCCGGGGGTCGAGCGGTTGAGGGCGGCACCGGCCGCCGCGGAAAGGTGAGGCGGACGGTTGCTAGGCGTGTCGTCATGACAGGTCCGCGAACGCACCTGCCGAGAGGAGCGCGGCCAGCGCCGCGGTTAGGTCGAGCCCCTCGACGGACGCCGCCTCGCCGAGCGGCGTGCCGTCCGCGAGGCGCGCGGCGAACTCGGCCGCCGGCGCGGCGAGCGGGAGGACGAGGACGTCGAACTCCGGCCGGGTGACGGCGACCGCCGCCGTCGAGCACGGCACGCCGTCGTGCCACGCGCCGTAGCCGCCGTGCGGCGTCGCGAGAAAGCGTGTCGCAGGATGGGCGACGAACCTTGCGCGGGCGAGCCGCGGCGGTGGAAGCGTGAGCCGGTCCGGCGCGAGGGGCGCCCGGTCCGCGGCATGGAAGGCCTGGACGCGTCCGTACTCGATCCGCGCGCACTCGCCCACGTGCCGGGGCAGGTGGCCGGGTGCCATAAGGAATTCGGGGAAGGTCTCGCCGTAGCGGAAGAGGACGGGGCTCGCCGGCTTCACTGCCTCCGCATAGGCGACGGCGGCGCCCTTGAAGTCGTCCGCGCCCATCAGGCGGCGCGTCGCCGGAAACGTGGTCGCGAGAGCCTCCGACAGGGAGTGGACGACGGTGTTGCGGTAGACGCGGAAGCGGTCGGCGGCGTCGCGGCCCCGCCCGTCCGTCAGCCCTTCGACCGGGGTGCCGCGCCGGTTCAGCGCCTCGGCGAAGCCCGCCGCCAGCGCCGCGTCGCGGGGACGCCGGGCCTCGGCACCGCCTGACGCCGGGGCCGCCGGGGCCGAGGGGGCCTCCTCCTCAGGCGGCACGGGCGGAGAGCGCAGCGGCCATCGCGGCGTCCGCCTTCTCGGCTTCGGCGGCGAGGGTCGCGAAGTCCGGCACGTCGTTGTCCCACTCGATGAGGGTCGGGACCGGCCGGCCGATGCGCGCGATCACCGTCTTGTAGAGCGACCAGACGGACGGGGGGACCGCCCGGTCGTGCGCGTCGATCAGAAGCGGTGCGCCGGCAGCGTCCGCGTCCTCGGCATGGCCGGCGAGGTGGATCTCGCCGACGGCCTCCAGCGGGAAGGCGTCGATATAGGCGAGGGGGCTCGCCCCGAGGTTCGTCGCCGACACGACGACGTTGTTGACGTCGAGGATGAGGCCGCAGCCGGTCGCGGCGACGATGCGGCGGATGAAGGTCTCCTCGTCCATCGTCGAGGCCTCGAACGCGGCGTAGCTCGACGGGTTTTCCAGCAGCATGGTGCGGCCGAGCGCGCTCTGCACCTCGTCGATATGCGCGACCACGCGGGCGAGCGTCGCCTCGGTATAGGGCACTGGCAGCAGGTCGTTGAAGTAGGCGCCTTCGTGGGTGGACCAGGCGAGATGTTCGGAGACGAGGCCCGGCTCGTAGCGCCGGGCGACGGCGGCGAGACGCGCCAGATGCGCCCGGTCGAGCGGTCCCTCGCCGCCGATCGACAGGCCGACGCCGTGGAGCGAGACCGGCATCCGCTCGCGGACCGCCGAGAGGGCGCGGTGGGGCAGGCCACCGTCGCCCATGAAGTTCTCGGCATGGATCTCGACGAAGCCGATCCGCGCCGGGTCCTCGAGGATGGCATCGGCGTGCGCGAGCTTGAAGCCGACGCCGGAGCGGGCGGGGATCGGGGCAGGTGTCGTGTACATGCTCGCAACCTCGACGTCTCGCGGGAGCGCCGCTCCTTCCATTGTCCAAACTGTCCGCGTTCGCCGGCGCCGGACGCGCGGCGCGCCTGCTGGCAACGCCTCATGTCCGCCACTGGCGGTCGCCGGCGGCCGCGTCGCGCGGCGCGCCGGAGGTCGGCGCGTTGCGGCGGCGCCGGTCAGGCCGGCTTTTCGACCGGCTTCAGCTTGGACGTGTCGGCGCCCTGCGGAAGGTCGCGGTCGAGGCCGTCATAGCCTTCCGCCTTGAGCATGTCTGCCGTGGCGCCCTCGCGGCCGCCGGGAAGGTCCATGGTCGCGCAGGTGCCGGCCGGGACGAGGGTCCAGGCGTTGCCCTGGTAGTCCACCGTCGAGGTGCCGGCGCAGGTCGTGCCGGGGCCGGCCGCGCAATCGTTGTCGCCCGCCAGGGAGACGCCGTAGCACTTCTCCTTGGCCTGGGCGTGGGCGGGGAGGGCGGCCATCGACGCAGCCGCGGCGACGGCACCGGCCAGGGCAGCAAGGGGCAATGATCTGCTCATGCGATCTCTCTCCTAGCATCGGCGCGTGTCGTGTGCTGTTCCGGGGCGCCGTCCCGGACAGATAAAAATCAAACCGCTCACGCGACAATAAACAACATGCGATGACTTCGCTATCGCGCGTCATCCGCGGAATTGCCCTTTTGCAGCCTTGCCGTATGGCGAAGGCTCTCGGCGAACGCGGCGGCGTCGGGCGAAAGCGTGTCCCCGGCGCGGGTGGTCAGGCCGATGGGGCCCAGCGTCGACGCGGTGTCGAAGGGCAGGGTGGTGAATTCTCCGGCGGCAAGCTCCGGCGCCACGACGTTGCTGGAGATGACCCATACTGCCGGAAAGCGTCGCACGAATGCTCGCCCGAACGAGTCCGAAACGGTCTCGATCACGTGAAGAGGCCGTGGCAGGCCGAGTTCCACGAAGAGGCGGTCGACGATCGGGCGGATGATGCTGTTGGCCGGAGGCAGCAGGGTGGTGACGTTGGCGAGCGCCTCGCGCGGGGCGGCGGTCACCGCGTCGGCGTGGCGCGCGGCCACGACGAAGACCACCGAGTCGTGCGCGAGCGGCTCGAAGGCGAGGCTGACCATCTCCTCCGGCGCCGGCAGGCGGCCGACGACGAGGTCGAGACCGCCGCGGCGGAGGCGGTCGATCAGCATGTCCTGCTCTCCCGACGCGACCGCGAGCCGCCCCTTGGGCTGGAGGCGCAGGTAGTGGGCGGCCGCGTCAGGCATCAGCGCGGTGGCGACGGTCGGCAGGGCGCCGACCCGCACCGGCGCGGCGTCGGCCTCGCCGGCGATCGCCGCGACGCCGCCGCGCATGGCGTCGAGCCCGGCGATGGCGTGCCGCAGGAAGACCTCGCCGCCGGCGGTGAGCCGGATTCCGCGCCCGTGCCGCTCGACCAGCGTCGCCCCGCACGACGCCTCGAGCTCGCGCAGGGTGCGGCTGACCGCGGGCTGGGTGAGATTGAGCCACTCCGCGGCACGGCTGACGCTGCCGAGGCGCGCGGTCTCGACGAACACTTCCAGATGGCGAAGGCGAAGCCGGCTCGTGGAATTCATACCATAATTGTTATGGATCTGCCCCAGATTGTCATTTCATATCTGCGGATTGTCGTGGCAATGTCGCCAACGCGTTGGGAGGAAACATGCGCTTCATAAAAACCAACGGCGCAACGCTACACGTCGACCACCGGCCCGCACAGGCCGGCGCGCCGACGATCGCCTTCTCGAACTCGCTCGGGACGGACTTCCGCATCTGGGACGGTGTGGTCGACCAACTGCCCGCCGGATGGGGCGTGTTGCGCTACGACACCCGCGGCCAGGGCCTGTCGCCGCTGGCGCCCTCCGAATCCGTCGGCGCGAACGCCGCCGACATGATCGGCCTCGCCGACGCGTTCGGCGTCGGGAAGATCGTGCCGTGCGGCCTGTCCATCGGCGGGCTGATCGCGCTCAAGGCGACGCTCGACTACCCGGACCGCGTCGCCGCGCTCGTCCTGTGCTGCACCGGCGCCAGGATCGGCAGCCGCCACGACTGGGAGGCCCGCATCGCGACCGTACGCTCGCAGGGCGTCGGGGTGCTGGCCGAGGCGACGATGGAGCGCTGGTTCTCGCCGAAGTTCCGTTCCGACGCGCCGGAGGTGATCGACGGCATGCGCACCATGCTGGAGCGCCAGTCGGCCGCCGGCTACGCCGCCCTGTGCGCGCTCCTGCGCGACACCGACCTCACGGGCGACATTTCCGCCATCGAGGTGCCGACGCTCGCGATCGCCGGCGGTCTCGACCAGGCGACGCCGCCCGACCTCCTGAAGGAGACCGCAGCCGCCGTGCGGAACGGGACCAGCGTGGTGTTCGAGGGGCTCGCCCACATCCCGTGCGTCGAGGATCCGGCGAAGGTCGGCGGCACCATCGCCCACTTCCTGAAAGACAGAGGCATTGGCCGTGGCTGAGGACATCTACGACGTCGGCATGGCGACCCGCCGCAAGGTGCTGGGCGAGGCGCACGTCGACCGTGCCTCGCAGGGGATCACCGAGTTCGACGCCACCTTCCAGCGGATGATCACCGAGGCGGCGTGGGGCCGGACCTGGTCGTCGGACGCGCTGACGCTGCGCGAGCGATCGATGATCACGCTGGCGCTGCTCGCCGCGCTCGGACACTGGGAGGAGTTCCAGATGCACCTTCGCGCCACCCGCAACACCGGGGCGAGCGAGAAGGACATCGCCGAAGTTCTGATGCACGTTGCCGTTTACGCCGGCGTTCCGGCGGCCAATCACGCGATCAAGCTCGCCAAGGCGACCTTGGCCGCGAACAGCGAGGCGTGATGATGAGAAACTACAACGACGTCCATCCGTTCATCCCGCGCGATCTCGACCTTCACCCGCCCTCCTATGCGCCGGGCTACAAGACGAGCGTGCTGCGCTCGCCGCGCCTGTCGCTCGTCTCCTTCACCAATTCGCTGACCGAGGCGACGGGTCCGGTGTTCGGCCACGACCTGCTCGGCCCCAACGACCACGACCTCACGGTGAACTACGCCGAGCCCGGCGAGAGCGCGATCGGCGAGCGCATCATCGTGCACGGCTATGTCACCGACGCGCACGGCAAGGGGGTGCCCGGCGCGCTGCTCGAGGTGTGGCAGGCCAACTCCGGCGGGCGCTACCGGCACATCCGCGACGGCTACCTCGCGCCGCTCGACCCCAACTTCGGCGGCTGCGGGCGCGTCATCACCGACGAGAACGGCTACTACTGGTACCGCACCGTTCGCCCCGGCGCCTACCCGTGGCCGAACCGGGCCAACGACTGGCGCCCGGCACACATCCACTTCTCCGTCTTCGGCTCGGGCTTCGCGCAGCGGCTGATCTCCCAGCTCTACTTCGAGGGCGACCCGATGATCGGGCTGTGCCCCATCGTCGGAACTCTTCCCGATCCCGAGGCGGCCGACCTGCTGACCGCCAGGCTCGACATGGACAACACCATCCCCTTCGACGCCCGCGCCTACCGGTTCGACATCGTCCTGCGCGGCCGCCGCTCGACCCCGTTCGAGAACAAGCTGGAGGGCAACTGATGGGCCGGCTCCGCGAGACGCCGTCGCAGACGGCGGGCCCCTACGTCCACATCGGCGCGGTCCCGACCTTCGCCGGCCTCAAGGGCGTCTACCCCGAGGACCTCGGCTCCGGCCCGATGTACGAGGAGGGGGTGAAGGGCGAGAGGATCACCATCAAGGGGCACATCTTCGACGGGTCCGGCACGCCGCTCCTCGACGGCGTCGTGGAGGCGTGGCAGGCGGACGCGGACGGGATCTACAACTCACCGCTCGAGCCGCGCGGGCCGTCGGACCCGAAGTTCAGGGGCTGGGGCCGCTCCGCCACCATGGGGACGGACGGCGTCTTCACCTTCGAGACCATCAAGCCCGGCCGCGTCCCGTGGCACGACGGGCGGATGCAGGCGCCGCACATCGCGCTCTGGATCGTCGCGCGAGGCATCAATATCGGCCTCCACACCCGGATGTACTTTCCCGAGGAGCTGGACGCGAACGCCAACGACCCCCTGCTGAGCCGCATCGAGCAGAAGGTGCGCCGCGAGACGCTGCTCGCCGAGGAGAAGAACGGCGTCTACCTCTTCGACATTCACCTTCAGGGGAATGACGAAACCGTGTTCCTGGACGTCTAGATGTCGATCAGCGTCTTCCAGGATCCGCTGCTGAAGGGCCTGTTCGGCGACCCGCTGGTCGCCGACGCGTTCGACGCCGAGCGAACCATCCAGCGCTACAACCAGGTCGAGATCGCCCTGACGCGCGGCGCCGAAGCCGTCGGCCTCGTCCCGACCGCCGCCGCCGACGCGATCGCGCAGATGCTGGACCGCTTCGTGCCGGACATGGCGGACCTTGCCGCAGGGACCGTCAGGGACGGGATCCCGCTGCCGCGCTACGCCGCACAGATCAAGGCCGCCGCCGGCGACAATGCGCGCTACGTCCACCTCGGCTCTACCAGCCAGGACATCATGGACACCGCGCTAGCGCTGACGCTGATGGAGATCAACAACGCCTTCGACCAGCGGCTCGTCGAGATCCTGGCCAAGCTGAGCGCGCTCGGCCAGGCCCACGGGCAGCGCTCGATGATGGGCCGCACGCGCATGCAGGCGGCGCTGTCGATCACCGTCGCGGACCGGCTGCGCGAGTGGTCGCTGCCGCTCGAGCGGCAGCGCGAGCGCCTCGTGCGGCTGCGCCCGCGGATCGAGCTCGTCCAGTTCGGCGGACCCGTGGGCACGCGGCGTGGCTGGAACGGCCATGGCAACGAGATTGCGACGCACATGGCCGGCTCCCTCGGCCTCTCCGACCCGGGCGCCGCATGGCATACGGCGCGCGACGGGCTCGGCGTCTACGTCGGCTGGCTGACGCAGATCTCGGCCGCCCTCGGCAAGATCGGCGAGGACGTGTTCCTGATGGCGCAGCAGGGAATCGGCGAGATCCGCCTCGCCGGCGGCGGCTCGTCCTCGGCGATGGCGCACAAGAAGAACCCCATCGACGGCGAGCTCCTCGTGACGCTCGCCCGCTTCAACGCCGCCCAGCTCGGCGGCTTCGCGCAGTCCCTGATGCACGAGCAGGAGCGCTCGGGTGTCTCCTGGGCGCTGGAGTGGATGATCCTGCCGCAGATGTGCGCGGCAACCGGAGCGTCTCTGCTGACCGGCGTCAGGCTGCTGTCGGCGATCGAGCAGATGGGCGCGCCGGAGGGGACGGCGCTCGACGGCGCCACCTGAGACCAGACAACACTCGGACCGGATAACGAGAAAAGAGGGAGGAGACACATGAAACTGAAACACCTGATGGCCGCCCTGGTCGGCGTGGCCCTCGCCACGCCCGCGGCCGCGCAGGAGGTGACGCTCACGCTGCACCACCTCCTCGGCCCCAAGGCGCCGGCGCACACCGACATGCTCGTCCCCTGGGCGGAGCGGATCGAGAAGGCCTCGAGCGGGCGGATCAAGATCGAGATCTACCCGGCCATGAGTCTCGGCGGCACGCCGCCCCAGCTCATCCGCCAGGTGCGTGACGGCGTGGTCGACATCATCTGGACCGTCAACGGCTACACCCCGGGCCTCTTCCCGCGCTCGGAGGTGTTCGAGCTGCCGACCGTCTTCACCAACAACGTGAAGGCGACCAACCTTGCCATGCGCGACCTCTTCGACGAGTGGCTGTCGCAGGACTACGAGGGCATCCACGTCCTCTGGAACCACGTCCACGCCGGCCAGGCGCTGCAGATGCGCGACAAGCTGGTCCGCTCGCCGGACGACACCGCGGGCCTGAAGCTGCGCGTGCCGGGACCGACGGGGACCAACGTGGTGGAGGCGCTGGGCGCCACGCCGGTCAACATGCCCGTGCCGGACCTGCCGCAGGCGCTCGCGACCGGCGCGGTCGACGGGGCGCTGATTCCGTGGGAGATCATCCTGCCGCTACACCTGCAGGACGTCACCAAGTACCAGATCGAGGGCCCGGAGATGGAGCGCTTCGGCACCACCGTCTTCCAGGTCTCGATGAACAAGGACCGCTGGGACTCGCTCCCTGACGACCTGAAGCAGATCATCAACGACAACACCGGTCCGGAGTGGCTCGGCGAGGTCGCCGACGTCTGGATCGCGGCGGACAAGCGCGCCATCGACGTCGCGGTCGAGAGCGGCAACGAGCACATCGTCCTCACGGCGGAGGAGATGGACAAGTTCAACACCGTGATGGAGCCGGTCGTCCAGAAGTGGGTCGACGCGCATCCGGACTTCGACGCCAAGGGTCTCGTCGACGCGGCCCGCGCCGCCATCGCCAAGCACGCCTCGGGCTCGTAGGCGTCCCTTGCGGATCAACTTTTCAGGGTCGGGCGAGCGTCGCCCGACCAGCGGGGCCGGGCGCTTCGCCCGCGTGGCCGCCTCGGTGGTGCGCTTCTGGGCGATCCTCGGCGGCCTCACCGCGACCGCGCTCGCGCTCATGACGGCGGCGAGCGCGGTCTCGAACCTTCTGTTCTCCGCGCCGTTCGCGGCCGATCACGAGCTGATCAAGCACTTCGTCGCCATCGTCATCTTCATGTTCCTGCCGTACTGCCAGCTCGCCGGCGCCAACGTGACCGTCGACATCTTCACCGAGGGGATGGGCGACACGGCGAAGGCTCTGATGGCGGCCTTCGCGTCCCTCCTCGCCATCGCCTTCTCGCTCCTGCTCCTGCGGCAGATGTATCTCGGGCTCATCGACTACCGCCAGTACGTCGAGATCACGCCGGTGCTGAAGCTGCCGCTGTGGACCGCGTTCCCGCCGATCCTGGTCTCGCTGGCGCTGCTGTTCATCGCCGCCTGCCTCACCTTCGCCGACGCCATCCGCGCCATGCGCGGCCGCCCATCCTGGTTCGGCCCGGCGGCGGCCGAGGAGGAGGGGGCCTGATGGACAATCTCGCCCTTGGCTTCGGCGGTCTCGGCGTCCTCTTCCTCCTCATCGCGATCCGCGTGCCGATCGCCTACTCGATGATCGTCGTCGGCCTTCCCGGCACGGTGATGGCGATGCCGAAGACCGAGCTCGGCCTGCGGATCGTCTTCAACCAGCTCAAGGACCTCGGCTACGCGCAGTTCTCCAACTACGACCTCTCCGTCCTGCCGATGTTCATCCTCATGGGCGGGCTCGCCTCGCGCACTGGGCTGTCGCGCGCGCTCTTCCGGGCGGCGAACGCGTGGCTGGGGCGGATGCGCGGCGGCGTCGCGATGGCGGCCCTCGTCGGCTGCGCGGGGTTCGGCGCGCTGTGCGGCTCGTCGACGGCGACCGCCTCGACCATGGGCCAGGTCGCCCTGCCGGAGCTGAAGCGCTACAAGTTCTCCAACTCGCTCGCCACCGGCACCGTCGCCGCGGGCGGGACCCTCGGCATCCTGATCCCGCCGTCGGTGGTCCTCATCGTCTACGCGATCATCGTGGAGGCCAACATCGTCACGATGTTCGCCGCGGCGCTCATTCCGGGCATCCTCGCGCTCTTCCTCTTCATGGTGACGGTCGCGATCTACGTGCGCCTCGTGCCGGGCTCGGGCCCGGAAGGGGAGCGCGTGCCGCGCCACGAGGTCGTCGCAGCCACCCTCGGCGTCATCCCGGTGGCGGTGATCTTCGGCATCGTCATCGGCGGCATCTACGCCGGCATCTACAATCCGACGCCGGCGGCGGCGATCGGCGTCGTGCTGGTGGCGCTCTACGGCGTCGTCCATGCCGGCCTCACCTGGCGCGCGTTCATCGACGCGCTGCTGGAGACGGCACGCACCACGGGCATGATCTACCTGATCCTGTTCGGGGCCGAGCTCTTGAAGATCTTCATGGCGCGGGCGGGCGTGCCGCAGGCGGCGGCCAACTACCTGATGTCGAGCGGCCTCGGCGCGTACGAGATCCTCGCGCTGGTGATCATCGCCTTCCTGATCTTCGGCTGCCTGATGGACTCGCTGTCGATGGTGATCCTGGCGATCCCGTTCTTCTGGCCGGTGATCGCCGGCCTCGACTTCGGCCTCACGCCCTACGACACCAAGATCTGGTTCGGCATCGTCATCCTGATCGTCGTCGAGCTGGGGTTGATCACACCGCCTGTCGGACTAAACGTCTTTATCATCAACCAGTTGGCGAAGGATGTGCCGATGCGGCAGACCTTCGCCGGCGTCATGCCCTTCTTCGCCATGGAGATCGTGCGGGTGGTGCTGCTGGTCGCGTTCCCGGCGATCACGCTGCTCCTGCCGCATCTCCTATCGAACTAGCAGAGAGTGCTATGACCACGCCTCCCTATCGCGCCGACCACGTCGGCAGTCTCCTCCGCCCGAAGGCGGTCCAGGATGCCCGCAAGCGGGTCGCCGAGAACCCCGGCAGCACCGAGGCCAAGGCCGACCTCCGCGCGGCCGAGGACGTCGCCATCAAGGACCTCATCGGGATGCAGGAGGAGGTCGGCCTCAAGGCCGTCACCGACGGCGAGTGCCGCCGCTCCTTCTGGCACTTCGACTTCATGGGCGAGCTGACCGGGCTCGACATGGTCTCCTCCGACGAGGGGATCCAGTTCGCCGGGGTGCAGACCAAGGCCGTGCGGCCGACGATCACCGGAACGCTCGACTTTCCCGAGGATCACCCGCACCTCGAGCACTTCAAGTTCGTCGCGGCGAACACCTCGGTGACCCCGAAGATCTCGATCCCCGGCCCGTCCTGCGTCCATTTCCGGACCAACCCGAAGGACATCGGGCCGGCGCAGTATCAGGATGTCGACGCCTTCTGCGCGGACATCGCGAAGACCTACAGGAAGGCCGTCGACGCCTTCTACAAGGCCGGTTGCCGCTACCTGCAGATGGACGACATCTTCTTCGCCTACCTGTGCGATCCGAAGCAGCGACAGGTCCGCGCCGACATGGGCCAGGACCCGGACATGCTGATCGAGAAGTACGCGTGGATGATGCACGAGGCGATCAAGGACCGCCCGGCGGACCTCGTCATCGGCATGCACATGTGCCGCGGCAACTTCAAATCCACCCACGTCGCCGAGGGCGGCTACGACCCGGCCGCGGACGCGATCTTCAACAAGACCGGCGTCGACATCTTCTTCATGGAATACGACACCGAGCGGGCCGGCGGGCTCGCGCCGCTGCGCCTCCTGCCGAAGGGCAAGCAGCGCGTGATGCCGGGCTTCATCACCACCAAGACCGGCAAGCTGGAGGATCTCGACTGGCTGAAGGCCAAGTTCGAGGAAGCCTCGAAGTACGCCGACATCGACCAGCTCGGCATCGCCCCGCAGTGCGGCTTCTCCTCCACGGAGGAGGGCAACAACATCACCGAGGCCGAGCAGCGCGCCAAGCTGGAGCTGGTGGTGAAGACCGCCGACGCGGTCTGGGGCGGCGTCACGGCCTGAGCCGCGACCCCTCCGGGGGGCCCGGCGCGCCGTCCGGCGGCGCGATCGTCTCGCTGGGCGCGACTCCGCGCGATCATGTCGCACGAGAGGCCGCGCCGGCCTTGACGGCGCCGGGCCCGGCGGCGCCAATGGCTCCCGACGCGCAGCTGCGTGTCGGGGCTCGACCACGGCCCGAAGCCATCGCGGCACCCCTCAGGGACACGCGCCCCCGGCCGCGACGGGACACCAGAAAGGGCCGGTATGGACTACGATGCGCCGACGCTCGCCTACGTCGGCCTCGCGTTCTTCGTCTCGGGCATCATCAAGGGTGCGACGGGACTGGGCTACGCCACCTCCTGCATTCCGATGCTGGCGCTCGTCATCGGCATCAAGTCGGCGCTGCCGCTGGTGCTCGCGCCATCGGTGGCGTCGAACTTCACGCTCCTCGTCAGCACCGGGCCGATCCTGCCGACCATCCGTCGCTTCTGGCTGATGCTCGTCCTGGCGCCCGTCGGCGTCTTCCTCGGCGCGGCGCTGCTGGGGTCGGTGGACGGGGCGACGGCGGGGGCGGCGCTCGGCGTCGCGCTGATCGCCTGGTGCGCCTTCTCGTTCCGCCGCCTCGACTGGCGTCTGCCGCCCCACCTTGAGCGGCCGCTAGCCCCCGGAGTCGGATTGTCGACGGGCCTGGTGAACGGGCTCACCGGCAGTCAGGTCATGCCGCTCGCGCCGTTCGTGATGGCGCTGGAGCTGACGCCGGCGATGCTGATCCAGGTGATGAACCTCTCCTTCACGATCTCCAGCGCGGCGATGGCGACGGCGCTCACCCGCATCGGCCTGATGACCGTGCCGGCGGCGGTGGTGTCGCTCGCGGGCGTGGCGCTGTCGGTCGGCGGGGTCCGGCTCGGCGCGAGGGTGCGCCACCGGCTGCCGGAACGCACCTTCCGCCGGGGCATCCTCGTGGTGCTGACGGTGGCCGGGGCCGCGCTCATCCTGAAGGGGCTCGCGTAGGGTGGAACCGGTTCTGGCGCTCCTCGCCGTCGCGGCGGCGTTCTCGTTCGCGCTCGCGCTGGTGCTCGCCCCCTACGCGCTGCGGGGCGCGGGACCGCTGGTCGGCGGGGCGATCAGCGTGCCGACGTCCGCCGCGCTCTTCCTCCTCATCTCGCCGCTGACGGTGGACTGGTCCGCCTGGGCGATGCCGGGGGCGGCCGTATTCGCCGCGACGGGCGCGCTGTTCCCGGCGGCGGTGACGCTGCTGTCGTTCGCCAGCAACCGGCACAACGGCCCGAACCTCACCGGCGCGCTCGGGAACCTGACGCCACTCTTCGCCATCCTGATCGCCGCGATCGTGTTCGGCGACGTGCCGCGCCTGTCGCAGATGGTGGGTGTCTGCGCGATCTTCGGCGGGCTGTCGCTGCTGGCGGTGGAGCGGTGGCGCAACGTGCCGCGCGCCGCGCTGATCTTCATGGCGCTGCCGATCCTCTCGGCGATGGTGCGCGGGGCGACCCAGCCGGCGATCAAGTTCGGCATGGAGAGCTGGCCCGACCCGATGGCGGCGGTCACCATCGGCTACTGCGTCTCGGCGCTGGTGCTCCTCACGGTGCGCCTCGCCTTCGCGCCGCGGCGAGTGACGCTCGGTCGGGCGGCGGGGTGGTACATGGTCGTCGGCGTCGCCAACGGCGTCGCGGTCCTCCTCCTCTACAACGCCCTGTCGCGGGGGCCGGTCACCGTCGTCGCGCCAATCGTCGCGACCTATCCGATCTTCACCCTCGCGCTCGACCGGATCATCCACCGCTCGCGGCGGGTGACGGTGATGACCGCCGCCGGCGTCGCGATCTCCGTCTGCGGGATTATCGTCGTCCTCGCCACCTAGGCGGCCCGTCAGGGCTTGGCGATGAAGAAGGTGAGGGTGCCTTCGGCCTCGGAGGTGGCGATCAGGGTATGCCCGTCCTCCCGGCAGAAGTTGGGAACGTCGATCCGCGCGAGCGGGTCGTCGCTGACGAGACGCAGGACGGTGCCGGACGCCATCGGCTTCAGCCGCTTTCGGGCCTTCAGCACCGGCAGCGGGCAGCGTTGGCCGCGCGTGTCGCAGTCCTCGTCGAATGCGGGCGTTTCGGCCATCGCGTCAATCTCCCTGCGACCATCGCTCCCGGCGGCGGTGGGGGCGGTTGCCACCCGGGGGGCGTTCGCTTCATATCTCAATCCGGAAGGGAGCACGTCATGGCTTTGGATGCACGCCTTCGCCCGTGGGCGAGGCCGGACCGGGTGGACCGGTGAGCGAGACGATCGCCGCGCCCGGCCTCGTCATCGCGCCGGACCCCGCCGACACGCGCCTGACCCGCACCATCGAGGCGACGGACCAGACCGGCGCGCGGCAGGAGATCCGCGTCGTAGAGGAGCGGCCGCTCACCATCTTCCTCAACAGCCGCGAGATCGTCACCACGATGACGATCGGAGACTATCCCGAGTACCTCGCCCTCGGCTTCCTCAGGAACCAGGGGATGCTGCGCGCCGGCGAGACGGTGACGGGCGTCGATTTCGACGAGGAGCTCGAGACCGTCGTCGTGCGCACCGATTCGCCGACCGACTACGAGGACAAGCTGGCGAAGAAGACGCGCACGTCCGGCTGCGCCGTCGGCACGGTGTTCGGCGACATGATGGAGGGGCTGGAGAACCTCACCCTGCCGGACACCGAGGTGCGCACCTCCTGGCTCTACGCGCTCGCCAGGACCATCAACACGATGCCGAGCCTTTACCTCGAGGCGGGCGCCATCCACGGCACGGTGCTGTGCCGGCAGGACGTGCCGCTCGTCTACATGGAGGATGTCGGCCGCCACAACGCGGTGGACAAGATCGCCGGCTACATGCTGGCGAAGAGCGAGGGCGCGGCGGACAAGATCCTCTACACCACCGGCCGCCTCACCTCGGAGATGGTCATCAAGACGGCGCTGATGGGGATCCCGGTGCTCGCCTCTCGCTCCGGCTTCACCGCCTGGGGTGTCGAGATCGCGCGGGACGTCGGGCTGACGCTGATCGGCCGGATGCGGGGCGAGCGGTTCATGTGCGTCTCCGGCGAGCATCGCCTGACGCGGGACGCCGACATCCGCCAGGTGGCGACCGAAGATCCGCGGCACCGCCGCAAGGGGGGCCGCGATTAACGTCCCAGGAGTGATCCTTGCCGGCGGGCTGTCGCGCCGCATGGGCGGGGGCAACAAGTGGCTGCTGCCGCTCGGCGGTCGCCCGGTGCTGTCCCACGTGGTCGAGCGTCTCGCCCCGCAGGTCAGCGCCATGGCGCTCAACGCGAACGACATCCCGGACGGTGTCGCGACGGACCTCCCCGTCATCGCCGACACCGTGCCGGACCGGCCGGGACCGCTGGCCGGGATCCTCGCCGCGATGGAGTGGGCGGCGGGGCAGGGCGCCTCCCACGTCGTCACCGTCGCGGCGGATACGCCCTTCTTCCCGGAGGACCTTGTCGTCCGGCTCGCGGCCGAGGCGGATGCGACGGGTGCGCCCATCGTCCTCGCCGCCACCCGCGAGGACGGACGGCGTCACCCGACGTTCGGCCTCTGGTCGGTGGCGCTCGCCGCGGACCTCGGGGAGGCGCTTGCCGCCGGGACGCGCAAGATCGTCCTGTGGACCGACGCGCACGGCGCCGTCAGCGCCATGTTCGACGGCGATCCGTTCTTCAATCTCAACACCCCGGAGGACCTGGCGAGGGCGGAGGCGATGGTCGCGTGAAGGTGTTCGGCGTTGTGGGCTGGAAGAACTCCGGCAAGACGACCCTGGTCGAGCGCCTGGTCACGGAGATCACCGCGCGCGGCCTGACGGTCTCGACCATCAAGCGGGCCCACCACCGGGTCGATGTCGACCAGGAGGGCACCGATTCCTGGCGTCACCGCGCGGCGGGCGCCAGGGAAGTGATGCTCGCGTCCTCCACCCGCTGGGCGCTGATGCACGAGCTCGGGGACGAGGAGGAGCCGCCGCTCGACGGCCTCCTCGCAAGGATGACGCCGGTGGACCTCGTCATCGTCGAGGGGTTCAAGCGGAGCCGGCACGACAAGCTCGAGGTGCACCGCGCCGAGAGCGGCGGGACGCTGCTCGCCCGCGAGGACGCCACCGTGCGTGCCATCGCCACCGACACGGCGCTGCCCGACCTGGGCCGCCCGGTCCTGTCGCTCGACGACGTCGCGGGGATCGCCGACCTCATCCTCGCCGAGACGGGGCTCGGACGTTGACCGGCCGCCTCCCCAACGACTGCTTCGCGCTGCCGCCCGGTGTCGACTGGACGCCGGTGGACGAGGCTTTGGCGCGTCTGGGCGAACGGCTCGCCCCGGTGACGGGCGTCGAGCGGGTGGACCTCGCGTCGGCAGCGGGGCGCTTTCTGGCCGAGGACGTCGCCGCGCGCCGCGCCAACCCGGCCGCCAGCAACTCCGCCGTGGACGGCTACGGCTTCGCGCGAGAAGGGGCGAGCGGCACGATGCGGCTCCTCGCCGGACGCGCCGCCGCGGGCGAGCCCTTCGCCGGGGTGGTTCCGCCGGGCGCCGCGGTGCGCATCCTGACCGGTGCCGCGCTCCCGGAGGGGGTGGACACGGTCGTGATGCAGGAGGACGCAACGGTGGGTGAGGGGACGGTCACACTCGTCGCCCTCCCGAAGGCGGGCGCCAATACGCGCCGGGCCGGGGAGGACATGACGCCGGGTCAGACGATCCTCTCCGCCGGACACCGCCTCCGGCCGCAGGACGTCGCCCTCCTCGCCGCCGCCGGCCACGGCGAGGTGGCGGTGCGCGAGCGGCTGCGGGTGGCCGTGCTGTCCACCGGGGACGAGATCCTGCCGCCCGGCGCGCCCGCCGAGCCGCATCAGGTCTACGACGCCAACCGGCCGATGCTGCTCGCCCAGATCGCCGCGTGGGGTTTCGTGCCGGTCGACCTCGGCCACGCCGCCGACGATCCGGACGAGGTTCGCGCCCGGCTCGACGCCGGCGCGGCGGAGGCGGACGTCATACTCACCTCCGGCGGCGCCTCGACGGGGGACGAGGACCACGTGTCCGCGCTACTGACGCGCGAGGGCAGCTTCGCGGAATGGCGGATCGCGGTGAAACCGGGCCGTCCGCTGGCGATGGCGATGTGGCGCGGCGTCCCGGTGTTCGGACTGCCGGGCAATCCCGTGGCGGCCTTCGTCTGCACTCTGGTCTTCGCCGCGCCCGCGTTCCGGCGCCTCGCGGGCGGCGACTGGCGGCTTCCCGCCGGGTGGATGGTCCCGGCGGCCTTCGCCAAGAACAAGAAGCGCGGGCGGCGGGAGTACCTGCGCGCCCGCATCGACGCGGACGGCGCGGCGGAGGTTTTCCGCTCGGAGGGTTCGGGCCTCGTCACCGGGCTCACCTGGTCAGACGGGCTCGTCGAGCTGCCGGACGACGGCGTCTCGATCACCCCCGGCACGCCGGTCCGCTTCATCCCCTACACCGCGTTCGCCCCCTGAGACCGGACCGGTCAGCGGACGGTGGACGAGCGCGCCTGACGGCTGGCGGCCGGAACCCGGGACGTAGAAGCATGCGAGCATGACCGACGCTGAGACACACCGCGACGGCTGGAGGAGCGCGCTCGCCGTCTATACGAGCCGCCGCCAGCTCGTCATCTTCCTGATGGGCTTCTCCAGCGGGCTGCCGCTGCTGCTCGGCTTCTCGACGCTCTCCTTCTGGCTGCGGGAGGCGGACGTCAGCCTCGCGGCCATCGGCGGGCTGCTGACGGTCGCCACGCCCTACAGCCTCAAGTTCCTGTGGGCGCCGCTCCTCGACCATGTACGCCTGCCGTACGTGACCGGCTGGCTGGGCCTGCGGCGCGGGTGGCTCCTGGTGGTGCAGCTTCTCCTGATGGTCTCCATCGTGGTGGTGGGGCAGGCCGCGCCGCCCGAGGGCCTTGGCTTCCTCGCCATGGCGGCGCTGGTGATGGCCTTCCTTTCCGCGACACAGGACATCGTCGTCGACGCCTACCGCATCGAGATCCTCGACGAGAGCGAGCAGGGCGCCGGCGCGGCGATGACACAGGCTGGCTACCGCGTCGGCATGCTCGCCTCCGGCGCGGGCGCGCTGGCGCTCGCCGACTTCATGACCTGGGACGGGGTCTACGCCATCATGGCGGGGCTGATCCTCGTCGGCATCGCCGGCACGCTGATCGCCGACGAGCCGCTGAACCGCCGTCCGCCGCCGCCCGACAAGCCGCTCGCCTTCCTGCGCCACGCCACGCTCGACCCGCTGAAGGACTTCGCGACGCGCAAGGGCTGGGTGCTGATCCTCGCCTTCGTGCTGCTCTACAAGTACGGCGACTCGGTCGCTGGCGCGATGGCGAACCCGTTCTACGTGGACCTCGGCTTCAGCGGGGTGGAGATCGCCAGCGTCACCAAGGTGTTCGGCGTCGTCATGACGATGGTCGGCGTCTTCGTCGGCGGGGCGCTGGTGGCGCGCATCGGGATCCTCCCGGCGCTTGCCGTCGGCGGCGTCCTGCAGGCTGCGACGAACCTCACCTTCGCCTGGCTCGCGACGCGCGGCCACGACATGACGGCGCTCGCCGTCGCGGTCGGGGCAGATAATTTCACCGGGGGGTTGGGATCGGCCGCGTTCGTCGCGTACCTCTCCTCGCTCTGCAACCTCGCCTTCACGGCGACGCAGTACGCGCTGCTGACGTCGCTGATGGCGTTCGGGCGGACGATGCTCGCCGCCTCGTCGGGCTGGCTGGCCGAATCGCTCGGCTGGTCGGGCTTCTTCACCGCGACGGCGCTGTTCGCGATCCCGGCGCTGGTGCTGCTGTGGTTCCTGTCGCGGATCTACGCCCCGCCGGTCCCGAAGGAGGCGCCCGCCGGCTGAGCGCGGCGGACGCGGGCGGCATCAGTCGCCGTAGACGTCGAAGTCGAAGTACTTCGCCTGGATCTCGGCGTACTTGCCGTTCTCCCGGATGGCGGTGATCGCCTTGTTGAACTTGTCGACGAGCTCGGTCTCGCCCTCGCGCACGGCGATGCCGGCGCCCTGACCGTTGATCTCCGGATCCGGCGTCAGGGTCGCGAGGATCTTGCAGCAGTCGCCGTCCTCGCTCTTCAGCCAGTCGGAGAGGACGACCACGTCGTCGATGGCGGCGTCGATGCGGCCGGAGGCGAGGTCGAGCTTGTACTCCTCGGGCGTGCCGTAGCGGCGGAGCTCCGTGTCGGGGAAGTACTTCGCGGCGTAGTTCGCGTGGGTGGTGGAGGACTGGGCACCCATGATGACGTCGGCGAGCGCCTCGGGGGTCGCCTCGGTCAGGTCCGAGTCCTTCGGCACGGCGATCGCCGGCGGCGTGTTGTAGTACTTGTTGGTGAAGTCGACGACCTCGTCACGCTCCGGCGTGATCGACATGGAGGCGATGATCGCGTCGAACTTGCCGGCGCGCAGGGCCGGAATGATGCCGTCCCAGTCCTGGGCGACGAACGTGCACTCGGCGTTCATCTCCTCGCAGAGGGCCTTGGCGATATCGACGTCGAAGCCGATGAGGTTGCGGTCTGAATCGTAGTAGTTAAACGGGGGGTAGGCGCCTTCCGTACCGATCTTCAACTGCATCTTGTCCTGCGCGGCGACGGGACCCGCGAGCACCAGGGCCGTCATCGCGATAAGGATACGTTTCATGCGTTCTCTCCTCCAACTTATGCCGCATCATGGCGGTTGGACGGTTTCATGCAAGCTGCATGACAACCCCCGGAGGGCCGTGTCGTGAGGGTGGCGATCATCGGCCGCGGGCCCATCGCGCAGTATATCGCCGAACACCTGAAACCGCCGCTCGCGCTGGCGCAGATGCTGCTGCGCCCCGGCGCGGAAGCCCCCCTCGATGTCCCGGCGGTGAGCGACGCGCGCGACGTCGACGCCGACGTCGTCGCCGACTGCGCCGGGATGGACGGCCTGCGCGCCCACGGCCCCGCGCTGCTCGAGGCCGGCCACCGGGTGTTCACGCTGTCGGCCGCGGCCTTCGCCGACGCCGCGCTCGCCGAATCGCTCGTCGCGGCGGCCGAGCGGGGCGGGGGGCGAATCATCCTCGCCGCCGGCGCGATCGGCGCCATCGACACCCTGTCGGCCGCGAAGGTCGGTGGGCTGACCGCCGTCCGCTACACCGGCCGCAAGCCTCCGGCAGGTTGGGCGGGAACGCCGGCGGAGCGATTCGGCCTCAAGTCGCTCACCGAGCCGCTCGTCCATTTCGAGGGCAACGCCCGGGACGCGGCGCTCGCCTACCCCAAGAACGCCAACGTGGCGGCGACAGTGGCCCTCGCCGGAATCGGCTTCGAGGCGACGACGGTGCGCCTGATCGCCGACCCCGGCGTCGCCGCCAACACCCACACTCTCGAGGCGGAAGGGGCGTTCGGCCGCTTCTCGGCGACGTTCGAGGCAGCGCCGCTCCCCGGCAATCCCCGCTCGTCCGGCCTCGCGGCGATGAGCCTTCTGCGTGCGCTCGAGAGCGAGGTCGCGTGCGTTCGCATCGTTTGATCGCAATGTCACACAAAGTGAATAGAGAGGTTTCAAAACTTCTCCATCATAAGCCCACGCCGCTTGACGCAAGGGCGACGAGGCCGTACATGCACGCGTCCTAAGTCCAGTTCCCGCATGCGCTGCGCCTCGAGAATCGACGCAGAGCAGGGCGGGCAATTGCGCGTGGCGTGGGCCGAACGAGAGGGAATATGTTCGCGGTAATCAAGACCGGCGGCAAGCAGTACAAAGTGTCGCCTGGGGACGAGCTGAAGGTCGAAACCGTCGATGGTTCGGCCGGTGACTCGATCTCGTTCGACGACGTCCTCATGGTCGGTGACGGCGACAGTCTTTCCGTCGGCGCACCGCATGTCTCGGGCGCGTCGGTGAAGGCGGAGATCGTCGACCATGTGCGCGCCCGCAAGATCATCATCTTCAAGAAGCGCCGCCGGCAGAATTCGCGCCGTCGCAACGGCCATCGGCAGCCTCTGACGCTGGTGCGTATCACCGACATCCAGGCGAGCGCCTGAGTCGTAAATTGTTCGGAGTTTTGAGCTCCGTTCGTTGTCCTGGGGCGGATGCCCCGAATTAGTTCAAGAGATCGACATGGCTCATAAGAAGGCTGGCGGCTCCTCACGCAACGGTCGTGATACAGCGGGCCGACGCCTCGGGTTCAAGAAGTTCGGCGGTGAAGCCGTTGAACCCGGCAACATCATTGTTCGTCAGCGTGGCACGCGCTGGCACGCTGGCGATAACGTCGGAATGGGCAAGGATCACACCCTGTTCGCCCTGACCGAAGGCTACGTCGCGTTCCGCAAGCGCCTCGGCCGGACCTTCGTGTCCGTGACCACGCAGCGCGCGACCGGCGACGTCCCGGCTGCGGCCGAGTAAGCGTCGACGGACCAAACCACATCACAACCAGGTCGGCGCGGCGTGTCCATCGGGCCGCGCGTCGCCCCTGGTCCGGCGTCGGGGCACTCCGGTGTCCCGCTGATCGGACCGTAACTCAGGCCGGCCACAACGGCCGCACTGGACATGCAGCGCGGGTGATCCGGCCCCTGCAGTTCAACGCGGACGACGGCTGCCCCCTTTCCAGAGGGCAACGTCTGCGCGAGAAGTCGTTGGCGCGGCAAGCGGGTCGACGACTATGAAATTTCTCGATCAAGCCAAAATCTACGTGCGCTCCGGGAACGGCGGCAACGGCGCTGTGTCGTTCCGGCGGGAGAAGTTCATCGAGCACGGCGGTCCCGACGGCGGCGACGGCGGGCGGGGCGGCGACGTGTGGGTCGAGGCCGTCGAAGGCCTGAACACCCTCATCGACTTCCGCTACCAGCAGCATTTCCGGGCCGGCGCCGGCGACGGCGGCTCCGGCCGCAACCGCACGGGTGCCGACGGCAAGGACGCGGTGCTGCGTGTGCCGGTCGGTACCGTCGTCCTGTCCGAGGACAAGGAGCGCGTGCTCGCCGACATGACCGCGGCGGGCCAGCGCGTGCGCCTTCTGAAGGGCGGCAACGGCGGCTTCGGCAACCAGCGCTTCAAGTCGTCGACCAATCAGGCCCCCCGGCACGCCAACCCTGGCCTCCAGGGCGAGGAGCTGGCCATCTGGCTGCGCCTCAAGCTGATCGCCGACGCCGGTCTGGTCGGCCTTCCCAACGCCGGCAAGTCGACCTTCCTTTCGGCCGTTTCGGCCGCGAAGCCCAAAGTCGCGGACTATCCGTTCACGACGCTGCATCCCCACCTCGGCATCGCGACCGTCGACACGCGCCGCATCGTGATCGCCGACATCCCGGGCCTCATCGAGGGGGCGAGCGAGGGGATCGGCATCGGCGACCGCTTCCTCGGCCACATCGAGCGCTGCGCGGTCCTCCTGCACCTCGTCGACGGCACGTCGGACGACGTCGTCGGCGACTTCCAGACCGTCGACCGCGAGCTGGAGCTCTACGGGGCCGACCTCGTCGACAAGCCGCGCGTGGTCGCTCTTTCCAAGGCGGATGCGACGTTGGACGCCGAGGACAAGCGCGCCGCGCTCGCCGAGGCGTGCGGCCACGAGGTGATGCTGATCTCCGCCGCGACGGGGCAGGGGGTGACCGACGTCCTGCGCGCTCTCGCCCGCGTCATCCGCAACGAGCGGACGGACGACACGCCCGAGGAGCCGACATGGCAGCCCTGAGCGCTCCCGCCGAGGCGGTCAACCGGGGCCGCCTGTCGTCGGCACGACGCATCGTCGTCAAGCTGGGCTCGGCGCTCATCGTCGGCGAGAACGGCGTGCGCCGCGATTGGCTGGCGACGCTCGCTGCGGACCTTGCCAAGCTGCACGCCCATTCCGAGGTCGTCGTCGTCTCCTCCGGCGCGATCGCGCTGGGCCGCGGACCGATCGGCTATGGCCTTCGCCCGCTCCGCCTCGAGGAAAACCAGGCCGCCGCCGCCGTCGGACAGATCGCACTGGCGGCGGAATGGTCGGCGGCGCTGGCCGCAGAGGGCATGCGCGCGGCCCAGGTCCTTCTGACCCTGCGCGACACAGAGGAGCGGCGCTCCTACCTCAACGCCCGCTCGACGATTGCCGAGCTCATCCGCGCCCGCGTCGTGCCGGTGATCAACGAGAACGACACCATCGCGACCAGCGAGATCCGCTATGGCGACAACGACCGCCTCGCGGCGCGCGTCGCGACGATGATCTCCGCCGACTGTCTCGTCCTCCTGTCCGACGTGGACGGTCTCTACACCGCGCCGCCCGCGACGGACCCGGCGGCGAGCTTCATCCCCGAGGTGCCGCACCTCACGGACGAGATCTGGGCGATGGCGGGCGATGCCGGCTCGGCGCTGTCGCGCGGCGGCATGAAGACCAAGATCGACGCCGCGCGGATCGCGACCGAGGCCGGCGTGACGATGGTCATCGCCTCCGGCCGGGTGAACCACCCCCTCGCGAGCGTCGACGACGGCGGCCGCGCGACATGGTTCCGGCCGCGATCCGACCCCAGGACGGCCCGCAAGGTCTGGATCGCCGGGTCGCTCCAGACGACCGGGTCCCTGCAACTCGACGAGGGCGCGGTCGCCGCGGTGCGGGCCGGGCGCAGTCTCCTTCCAGCCGGCGTAATCGCCGTCGAAGGGGACTTCGCGCGGGGGGACGCGGTGCGGCTCCTCGACGCCAGCGGCCGCGAGTTCGGCCGCGGCCTGGTGGCGTACGACGCCCAGGATGCGCGCTTGATCGCAGGGCAGAAAACGCGAACTATCGCCGAGCGCGTGGGTCCACGCATGCGCCGAACCATGGTTCATCGGGACGACATGGCGCTGGACGCGGCGCCACCGGAGGCATTGTGACCGTCATTCCTCTTACGCGCGACACGCTCGACACCGACGCTCTCGTCGCCGAGATGGGACGAAAGGCAAGGGCGGCGCAGTCCACGCTCGCCGTGACGCCGTCCGGGTCCAAGCGCGCCGCGCTGGCGGCGATGGCGACGGAGGTGCGACGCTCGGTGGAGGCGATCCTTCAGGCGAACGCCGCGGACCTTATCGACATGGACGCGGCGAGCGCGTTCCGCGACCGCGCCATGCTGAGCGCCGACAGGATCGAGGCCATGGCCGCCGCCATCGAGGCGGTCGCGGACCTGCCGGACCCTGTCGGCCGGGTGCTCGCGTCGTGGGAGCGGCCCAACGGCCTCCGGATCGACCGCGTCGCGACCCCGCTCGGCGTCGTCGGCGTCATCTACGAGAGCCGCCCGAACGTCACCGCGGACGCCGCGTCCCTGTGCGTGATGGCAGGCAACGCCGTGATCCTGCGGTCCGGTTCCGAGACGCTCCGCTCGGCGACCGCGGTCGCCGACTGCCTGCGCCGTGGACTGGCAGCCGCGGGTCTGCCGCAGGATGCGGTTCAACTGATCCCGACGAAGGATCGCTCCGCCGTCGGGGCAATGCTGGCAGGCGCGCACGGCGGCATCGACGTGATCGTCCCGCGCGGTGGGCGTTCCCTCGTGGAGCGCGTCCAGTCCGAGGCGCGCGTGCCGGTTTTCGCCCACCTTGAGGGGCTCTGCCACGTCTTCATCCACGCCGCGGCGAACCTTCAGATGGCGAGGGACATCGTCGTCAACGCGAAGATGCGTCGAACCGGCATCTGCGGCGCGGCGGAAACGCTGCTGGTCGACTCTGCCTGTGCGGCGACACACCTCCCGGTCCTTGCCGCGGCCCTCGACGACGCCGGCTGCGAGCTTCGCGGCGACGCCCGCGCGCAGGCGATCGCACCGATGGCGGCCGCCACGGAGGAGGACTTCGCCACCGAATATCTCGCTCCGGTGATCTCCATCGCCGTCGTCGACGGGCTGGAGGGCGCGCTCGCTCACATCGCGCGCTACTCCTCCCACCACACAGATGCGATCGTCACCGAGGACGCCTCCGTGGCCGAGCGCTTCCTCGCCGAGGTCGACTCGGCGATCGTCATGGTCAATGCCTCGACCCAGTTCGCCGATGGAGGCGAATTCGGCATGGGCGCCGAGATCGGCATCGCCACAGGGCGGATGCACGCGCGCGGCCCTGTGGGGGTGGAGCAGCTGACGACGTTCAAGTACCAGGTCCGCGGAGCCGGCCAGACCCGCCCGTGAATTGCCCTCCGTCGATAAGGCCGGCGGACATGTCCGTCGCGCCATTCTACCTGCGCCCTCCGAGGGTGGGCTTCGCCCAGCGCATCGCGCTCTTCGGTGGGTCATTCAATCCTCCGCACGGGGGGCACCGCGCCGTGGCCGACGCCGCGCTGCGCCGCCTCGGCGTCGATCGGGTCTGGTGGATGGTGACGCCCGGCAACCCGCTGAAGTCCACCAAGGAGCTGCTGCCGCTCGCGGAGCGCATCCGGCTGACCGAGGCGATCGCCGATCACCCCCGCATGACGGTCACGGCGTTCGAGGCGGCCGCCGGGATCCGCTACTCCGCCGACGCGATCCTTTATCTGAAACGGCGCTTTCCGGCCGTTCGCTTCATCTGGCTCATGGGGGCGGACAACCTCGCCACGCTTCACCGCTGGCAGGAATGGAAGCTCATCATGCGTTCCGTCCCGGTGGCCGTCGTCGACCGGCCGGGCGCCTCCCTGGCCGCAATATCGTCCACCGCGGCGAGAGCGTTCGCGTCGGCCCGGCGCCCCGAATCCCAGGCCGGCGCGCTCGCCCGCGCGACGCCCCCGGCGTGGGTGTTCCTGCATGCCCCGCTCAATTCCGCATCCTCCACTGCGCTGAGGGCCCTCGGTCGCTGACCAGCTGTCGAGCCGTGCGCTGCTCCGCGGCCTCACGGGACTATCCGAACAGGTCGAGTTGCGGCGAGTGCGCGCCGGGTGATCGGAAAAGATCTGTCCGAAGCCGGATCGTCCCGATGGCCATGCCGTGCCGCTTCGCCGCCAGCGCGAACCGCTCGGCGATCGCCTTCGCGAACGGACCCTCGCCGCGCTGGCGCAGCCCCCAGGTCGCGTCGTAGTCCTTTCCGCCACGCATGGCCTGCATGATGGACATCACCCGCCTGGCCCGATCCGGGAAATAGCGGGCGAGCCAGTCACGGACGACCTCCTTCACCTCGTTGGGGAGACGCAGGAGCACGAAGTTCACGTGCGTCGCCCCGCGTTTCGCAACCTCCTCTATGATCGCCTCGATTTCGTGATCGTTGATCGACGGGACGATCGGCGCGACGAGCGCGGCGACCGGCACCCCCGCCTTAGCGAGGGCCTCGATTGCGGCGAGCCTCTTTTGCGGATGGGCCGCGCGTGGCTCCATCGTCCGCGCGAGCTCCGGATTGAGCGTCGTCACCGACAGGCCGACCTTCGTGAGGTTGTGCGCGGCCATCTCGGACAGAATGTCGATATCCCGTACGACGAGGTCGGACTTCGTCACGATCCCGACCGGGTGCCGCGTCTCCGACAGAACCTCCAGGATTTCACGGGTGATCCGGCGCGTCCGCTCGATCGGCTGATAGGGGTCGGTGTTCGTGCCGATCGCGATCGACCGGCAGCGATAGGAGGGTGACGACAGCTCCTTGCGAAGCAAGGCGGCCGCGCCGGGCTTCGCGTACAGCCGTGTCTCGAAATCCAGCCCGGGGGAGAGGCCCAGGTAGGCGTGGGTCGGGCGCGCGAAACAGTAGACACAGCCGTGCTCGCACCCGCGGTAGGCATTGATCGATCGGTCGAACCCGATGTCGGGCGAGGCGTTCCGCGTGATGATCGTCTTCGCGGTTTCGTCGGTTACCGTCGTGCGGGGACGTGCGGCCTCGCCCTGTTCCCACCCGTCGTCGACGGCTTCGCGAACCTCGGCCTCGAAGCGGGGATGCGGATTGATCGCCGTTCCACGGCTTCGCTTGGGCATGCGTTGCCCGTCGGCCTGCTTTCGTGGAACATAAAGCGTCTCAGACATGAACATCGCCCTTCTGCGGAACAGAAGGTAGCGCGTTCCCGGAACCTCATCAATCGCAATTTGTTCTTGATACGGTCTTGTTGTTCGACTAGCGTTCCGACAGCCGCGGCATGATCTCGACGAAATTGCAGGGGCGGAAGCGGATGTCGAACTGGTCTTTGAGGATCTTGTCCCACGCGTCCCGGCAGGCACCCGGCGACCCTGGGAGAACGAAGACGAATGTCGTCCCGATCAGGCCCGCAGTGCAACGGGACTGGACGGTCGACGTGCCGATGACGTCATACGAGAGGCGGTGGAATACGGCGGAGAAGCCGTCCATCCTCTTGTCGAACAGAGGCTCGATGGCCTCCGGTGTCACGTCCCGTCCCGTGAACCCGGTGCCACCCGAGGTGATGACGGCGTCGACCTCGGAGTTCGCAACGGCAGCCTCGACGGCTGCGCGAATGGCCGAGCGGTCGTCCTTGACGATGGTCCGGGTGACGAGGCGGTGGCCGGCCTCGCCGATGCGGCTCGCGAGCAGATCGCCGGATTTGTCGGTCGACGCGTCGCGCGTGTCGGACACGATGATGACCGCAAAGCCCGCCGGCTCGAAGGGGATGCTATCGTCGATCTTCGGCATGAATGGTTCCGGAAGGTCGTTCGTGTGTTGCTGGCGTCATCCACTGGGCTTAATCCAAGGGCGACGGAGGGCCCATGACCGACGAACCGACTGCCGGCGAAGACGCAGCACTCGCCTACCACAAGCTCAATCCCCCTGGAAAGCTCGAGATCCGCGCGACGAAACCGCTGTCGACGCAGCGCGATCTGTCGCTTGCCTATTCGCCCGGCGTCGCGGTGCCGTGCCTGCGGATCGCCAAGGACCCGCTGACGGCATTCGACTATACGGCCCGCGGCAACGTCGTCGCCGTGGTCACCAACGGCACGGCGGTCCTCGGACTCGGGGCGATCGGCGCACTCGCCTCGAAGCCGGTCATGGAGGGCAAGGCCGTCCTCTTCAAGAAGTTCGCCAACATCGACGGCATCGACATCGAGGTCGACGAGACCAACATCGACAAGTTCGTCGAGGTCGTGGCGGCGCTGGAGCCGACCTTCGGCGGGATCAACCTCGAGGACATTCGGGGCCCGGACTGCTTCGAGATCGAGGAGAAGCTGAAGGCCCGGATGGGCATCCCCGTCTTCCACGACGACCAGCACGGGACGGCGATCATCGTCTCGGCCGCCATCCGCAACGGCCTCCTCATCCAGGAGAAGTCCCTCTCGGATGTGAAGATCGTGACGGCCGGGGCGGGCGCTGCGGCGCTCTCATGCCTCAATCTTCTCCTCGAGCTCGGCGCGAGACTCGAGAACATCATCGTGACCGACATCGACGGCGTCGTCTACGAGGGGCGCGACACGGGGATGGACCCGTGGAAGGCGAAGTTCGCGCGCGCCACCACGATGCGCACGCTCGACGATGCGATCGACGGTGCGGACATCTTCCTCGGCCTCTCGGCCGCAGGGGTCCTCAAGCCGCAGATGGTGTCGAAGATGGCGCCGAACCCGATGGTGCTGGCGCTCGCCAACCCCAATCCGGAGATCATGCCGGAGGTCGTCGCCGAGGTGCGGCCCGACGCGCTTATGTGCACCGGGCGCTCCGACTATCCGAACCAGGTCAACAACGTCCTCTGCTTCCCGTACCTCTTCCGCGGCGCCCTCGACGCCGGCGCGACAGGGATCGACGAGTCGATGAAGAAGGCCGCGGTGGAGGCGATCGCCGGCCTCGCGCGCGAGCGGCCCAGCGAGGAGGTCGCCCGCGCCTACGGCGGCACGGTCAAGACGTTCGGCCCGGACTATCTGATCCCGGCGCCGTTCGATCCGCGGCTGATCCTGCGGATCGCACCTGCTGTGGCACGCGCCGCGGAGAAGGCCGGGCTGGCGCGGCGCCCCATCGCGGACATGGAGGCGTACGTCGACCAGCTGAACCGCTTCGTGTTCCGGTCCGGCTCGATCATGAAGCCGATCTTCGCGAAGGCCGCCGGTTCGCAGTGCCGCGTCGTCTACGCGGAGGGCGAGGACGAGCGCGTGCTGCGTGCCGCCGAGATCGCGCTGGAGGAGGGGTTGTGCTCGCCCATCCTCATCGGCCGGCGCCGCGTGGTGGAGCATCGCGCGAAGCGGGCGGGACTCAAGCGGGTCCCCGACGCGGTGGAGGTGATCGATCCGGAGGACGATCCCCGCTACCGTGAATACGTCGACACCTATTTCGGGCTGGTCGGCCGCCGCGGCATCTCGCCGGAGGCGGCGCGGACGGTGGTGCGCACCAACGCGACCGTGATCGCCGCGCTGGCGGTCAGGCGCGGGGAGGCGGACGCCATGCTCTGCGGCGTTGAGAGCCCGTTCGCGACGCACGTCAAGGCGGTACGGGACGTGATCGGCACTGCGGAGGGGGTCAGCGAGCTCGCCGCGATGTCGCTGCTGCTGGGGGACCGGTCGACGCTCTTCCTTCTCGACACGCAGGTATGTGTCGAACCGTCGCCGGACCAGATCGCCGAGATGACCGTCCTTGCGGCCGACCAGATCTCGGCATTCGGCATCACGCCCCGCGTCGCGCTGCTGTCGGCCTCGCGCTTCGGCTCGCGCGACACCGAGTCCGCGCGGCGGATGCGCAGCGCCCTGCACCGGCTGAACTCGATCGCTCCCGGCCTGATGGTGGACGGCGAGATGACCGGCGAGGACGCGCTCAACGAGGTCGTGCGCCAGCGCGCGATGCCGAACAGCACGCTGGATGGCGAGGCGAACCTGCTGGTCTTTCCGAACATCGATTCCGCCCACATCTCGATGACGCTGCTGAAGGAGGTCACGAACGCCCTCCATGTCGGGCCGATGATGCTGGGGACGGCGCTGCCGGCGCATATCGTCACCCAGTCGGCGACGGCGCGCGGTGTGCTCAACATGACGGCCGTCGCGGTCGTCGACGCGCAGAGCCGCGGCCGGGTCGGCAAGCCGGGCGACGCCTGAGTCACGGAAGCGCGAAGCACGAATCTCGCCGCCGGTTCTCTTCCCTCGGAGATCGGCGGCGAGGTGCCCGCGAAATCCGGGCGGAGTGGGAACCGGACGACGGTCGCCATCGCCCACACTGGACATACGGGTTGCGCGGACCGATATCATTGCGGTGGCGACGGACGGGTTGCGACGCTGATCCCGGCGGCGGGCCGGCCGTTCCATGGGGCGTGGACGGCTGGTTGAATTGCGGCGCACGGGCGGGTTCCCGCTTGCACCGCATGGCCGAAACCATTAACCCGACCACATCGCGCCTGTAGCTCAGCTGGTAGAGCATCCGACTTTTAATCGGCAGGTCCCGGGTTCGAGTCCCGGCGGGCGTACCATCCAAACTTCCATGCAATTGAAATTTAAGGTGTTTCTCCGCCTGTGCGCCCAACCTTTTTGGATGGTTGGGCAAGGTTTGTTGCCGCTTTGACCTTCTCCCACCCACTATCGGACAGCCGTTGGCGGTCCGCCTCTCGAGTGTAGGTCGATGCGGTTCTGGTTCCGCGATGGGCAAGGAAAGACGCTACTTCGTTCTCCGTCGCCCCGCTCTCGGCCCACTGCCGGGCCCCGGCCTTCCGGAGGCCATGGAGGCTCCCCTTCTGGTCTTCTGCGGGCCGCCTCAGTCGCTCAACCTCGGCCCGCAGAGCGTCCGCCTCGGCGCGGAGAGCCTCGTTCTCGGACTGGAGCATGATCGAGCGCAGTGCCTGCTGCCCGAGCATGAACGCGATGCGATCGTTGATGATCTTCTGGAGTTGTTCCACGAGATCTCCTTGCCTTTTGCGACCAATGATGTGCCCGCTGAGCCCATCGATTTCACGCCTTTAATGAGGGTTATTCAGAGCGATGATGAATCAGGAAAACATAGAGGAGCTGCTCGTGCGTATTCAGGCGCACCTGCAATACGCTGAGGACCAAAATCTGAATAAGGATCATGTGAATATCGCTTGGTCTGGCTATATCGCATCACTTTTCGAGTGGGGATATATAGATGGCGCCTCATTCGCCAGCCTATCCAAGTTACTACCCCCGCTGGAGAACAACCCGGTGTACTGGATTTCTATCGGCGTTCCCGACAGTTATTATCCTGAGGAATACCGACACGGTGAGGACATGCCCGACGAATAATCCGGTTTCATACTTTGGATCACAAGACGGCCCGGTCTGCCAACGGATTGTCGTCAGGGAACACGCGCTTCGGCGGTGCCGATCTCCGTCACGGTGATGTCGTTCACGGTGGCACGCGTCGCCGCTTCGGCCTCGGCCCGCTCCTCCAGAAGAGCGCTCGCCTTCCAGCCATTGATGACGCCGAGCATCGCCAGGCCGCACGCTTCCGCGGGCGTGCGCGGGCTGCCATCCTCGGCGGTTCCGTAGAAACGCCGCATCAATCGCCGGGGTCGAGCGCATCATCGGCGCCAGCTTCAGGCGCGACCAGCGCTTGCCGTTGTCCTCGGTCGGGTGGACGAACAGGAAGTCGCACGGGTCCATGTCCATCGAGTCGAGCGTGAAAATCGTCCCGACCACCGTCCCGCCGAGCTGGGCGCTCTTCACCCAGGTCACCGTGCGGCACGGGTCCTCCGGGGAGAGCGCCTCGAAGATGCCGGCAAAGAACGGGAAGAGCTCGGGATTGTACCGGCCGACGAAGGGCGATTCGCGGTCTGAGGACGTCAGGTTCTCGATCGCCCATGCCTCATAGTCGATCGGCGGCGGCGGTGCGATGACGTTCGCCGCCATGTGCAGGCGGGTCCGGTTTCCCGATCTCCGTAGGGAAATCGTCATGGGCCGATCGTACTTCCGGCTCAGCAAGGCGTAGTTCGAGAGCCTCGCGCCGCTGTTGCCGCGCGGCACGAGAGGCGGGCCCAGGGTCGATGACCGCCGAGTGAGCAGGGGCATCATCCATGTCCTGAAGCCGGGCCGCCGCTGGAAGGTTGCGCCCGAGGACCACGGAACTCACAGGGCATTCCGCAACCGCTTGTTGGCCGAAAAGGGTGTCTGGATCGATGTCTTCCGTGCCCTCCCTGCAGCGGGTGGGCCACCCACTGCGATCCTGCACCACACATCCGCGGTGAAGGCGCACCGTTGTGCGGCCGATGGCCGAGGGGGGGAACGCGACGAGGCCATCGGGCAGTCGTGTGGCAGGCGCACGACGAAGGTCCTGACTGACGGACTCGGCAGACCGGTCGCCTTTCCGCCTTCAGGCAGCCAGATGGCGGGCTGCAGAGCCTCCGAGGTCCTCCTCCGGATCATGCCGGACTGTCGGGTCGTCCACGCTGATAAGGCCTGCGGCACCGACCCTGTCGGCCGGGCGGTCTAGTCCTGCCTCGCCCTTCCCAACACCTCGCCGAAGTCCAATCGGCGCTGGAAGAGCTGCTTCTCGCCCTGCCACTAGCGCGACCGCAACGCCATCGAACGCATGGTCGGACGCCTCAGGGACTTCCACGGCATCGCAACTCGCTACGACCGACCGGCGACCACCTTCCTCGCCGCCGTCCGCCTCGCAGCCATCGTCCGCTACTGAATATATGTCCCGACGCAGGCACCACCGGGTCACTCCGGCGGAGCCAGGCCTCGGATCGGAGCTTCACGGCCACACGAGATACCGCTCTCATCCACACGTCCTGAGGTGCACTGCTCCCCGGGTCCGACGAGCAGAGATGCGGTTCATGCTGAACAATTGGGGCAGAGCCGACCTCCGCGGGGATTGGCCCATCGAGGGCGGATCAGCCTGCACTCGCCCGGCCACCAGCGCCGGTCGCATCGCAGGCGGCGACCGGACATCGGGCATCGGACAGTCGTTTCGGATCGGTCGGACTGGAGCTTGCGAACGGGCTTCCCGCGCCAGACCGCCGGCACAGGGCGGAAATCATGCATCCCTCAGCAATCCCTTATCGGTCGGCGAGCCGGCACCGGGTGGACATCTCGGACCGGACAATCCTCCCACAAGGGTCGGAACGCAGGCCCTTGGCATTCCTCCCGCACCGGCCGCAGTGCAGGCACCGGACGAGCGCCCGACGCGGGTGGTCAGAGGCCGAGGTCGGAGAGGCCGGGGTGGTCCTGCGGGCGGACGCCGAGGGGCCAGCGGAACAGGCGCTCGTCCTCTGTGATCGAGAGGTCGTTGATCGAGGCGCGGCGCACGGCCATCAGGCCGTCGGGGGCGAATTCCCAGTTCTCGTTACCGTAGGCACGGAACCACCGGCCGTTGCCGTCGTGGGCCTCGTAGGCGAAGCGAACGGCGATGCGCGCGCCAGTGAAGGCCCACAGCTCCTTGATGAGCCGGTAGTCGTGCTCGGCCTGCCACTTGCGGGTCAGGAACGCCTCCACCTCGTCCCGGCCGACCAGGAATTCCGAGCGGTTCCGCCAGTTCGAGTCGGAAGTGTACGCGGCCGCGACGCAGGCCGGGTCGCGGCTGTTCCAGGCGTCCTCGGCGGCGCGTACCTTGATGGCGGCGGTCTCTGCGGTGAAGGGGGGGAAGGGCGGGCGGCTCATGGCGGGCTCCTGGTGCGGGACGCGGGTGAACTGATCTGTTTCGTTTGGTCGGTCATAAATGCACTAATCGGTATCGTTTGGGGAGGGGGGCCGATGCGCTCCCTCGTTCAATTCCGACAGGCCTTTGGACAGGCTCCGATTTCCTGAGTGGATTTGTCGCTTTCATCGCCCGGCGATGGGTTTAGACTAGGTACCGGTCAGTGCAGTGTCTGGAGGCGCAATGCGCCCGCAAAAGCGCGACGAGCTCGTCAGGGAGTCGCTCAAGATCTTCTACCGCGAGGGCTTCCACGCCACGGGGATGGATCGCCTCGCCGCCGAGACCGGCATCTCCAAGACGACGATGTTCCGCCACTTCCGCACCAAGGAGGACCTCATCCTCGCGGTGCTGCGCCTCAGGGACGAGGAATTCCGCAACTGGCTGTTCCGGCGCATGGAGCAGGCCGGACGGCCGAGGGCCCAGCTCCTCGCCATGTTCGACGCGCTGGGAGAGTGGTTCGCGAGCCCCGGCTTCAGCTCGTGCATGTTCATCAAGGCCGCGTCGGAGTACCCGAGCCGTTCGCACCCGATCCATGCCCAGTCGGCGGAGCACAAGCGCCTGCTCTTCCAGCGCGTGGAGCGGATCGCCAAGGCGGCGGGGGCGCCCGACCCGGCGGGGCTCGCCCGTGGCCTCCTCCTCCTGAAGGAGGGAGCGATCGTCACTGCGCACATCGGCCACGAGAAGGACCCGGCCGCCGACGCCAGGCGGATCGCAGAACGCCTGATGGCGGACGTCCCGGCGTAGGGCCGCGCTCAGCTCGCCCCCCCGACGTCGGCAAGGCGGGCGCGCAGGGCAGCGTTCTCGCTCTCCAGCGCGGCGATGCGCTCGAGGACCGAGCCCATCGCCTGCTCGACCTGCGGCTGGGTGAAGCGGGGCGTGATGTGCTGCGCGCAGTTCCAGTCGAACGCCTCCAGACGCAGGCGGAAGATCCGCTCCACCTTCGCCCGGTACCCCTCGTCCAGAACCGCGGTGGTGAGGGCCGGGTCGTCGTCCAGCGCCAGCGCCTCGACGCGGGCGTAGATCTTGAGCCGCCCCTGACGCGGGTAGTCCATCAGGAACAGGCAGACCCGGTCGTCGGCATTGACGTTGCCGAGGCTGATGTACTGTCGGTTGCCACGGTAGTCGGCGAAGGCGAGCGTGCGGTCGTCGATCACCTTCAGGAATCCCGGCGGGCCGCCACGGTGCTGGACATAGGGCCAGCCGTTTTCCGAGACGCTGGCCATGTAGAAGCTGTCGCGCTCGGCGATGAAGGCGGCTTCGTTCTGCGAGAAACGGTCGTAGGCGCGGTGGCCCTTGAAGTCCTCCCACAGGTGGTCCGCGCCCATCGACTTTTGCGCGGCGCGGACGCTGGGCGTCAGTGCGATATCGAGAAATCCGTAGGGCATGGTCGTACGCCTTCAGATGGAGGAAACCCCGCCGTTCGATGGAACGGCGGGTCGGACGGCTTGGCAATGCCGGGACGGGCGGGTGCGCGAAGGACACCGCCCGGGCCCGATCAGGCGGCTTCGGACGCCCGCACGACCGGGAAGTCGATGTCCGTCCTGGCGACTTCGTTGAGGTAGTTCGTGAAGGTGTTCTCGGCGACCAGCGCGACGATCTCCACGATCTGGGCTTCGCTGTAGCCGGCGAGCTTCACTGCCGCGATGTCCGCCTCGCCGACGTGTCCGCGCTCGGCAGCCACTTTCGCGGCGAAGCGCACGGCGACGTCGGCCTGCACGTCGCCCGACCGGCCGCTCCGGTTCAGCGCGACCTCGTCGGGGGAGAGCTTGGCGAGGTTGGTGGCGAGGTAGGTGTGGGCGGACAGGCAGTAGTCGCAGCCGTTCACCTGCGCCACCGCGAGGGCGATCCGTTCGCGCGTCTTGACGTCGAGCGCCTTGCTCAGCGCGCCGTTGAGCCCGGTGAGCGCCTGCAGCGCGGCGGGGCTCTGGGCGGCGAGGCGGAAGAGGTTGGGAACGACGCCGAGCTGCCCTTTCACCGCCTCGAGGATCGGCTTCGAGGCGGCGGGGGCGTCGTCGACGGACGGAATGGAAAGTCGGGACATGGGCTGTTCCTTGCTGCTGTCCGGCCGGTGCGGCTCGGTTGACGGCAAGATGATGCGTTTCACCCCACAGGATAATCGGCTAATTTCGAGAGAGACTATCTCACGGAATGAGAGGCGGGATGGATCGGTTCGAGGCGATGTCGATCCTGATGCAGGTGGTCGAGAAGGGTGGCTTCACGGCGGCGGCGAAGGCGTCCGGGATGCCGCTGGCCTCGGTCAGCCGCAAGGTCGCCGAGCTGGAGAAGCACCTCGGCACGCGTCTCCTGCTGCGCTCCACCCGCAGCGTGGTCCTCACGCAAGCCGGGGTGGCGTACGTCGCCGCCGCCCGGCGCATCCTTGAGGAGGTGGAGGAGGCGGAGCGGGCGGCGTCCGGCGAATACACGACGCCGCGCGGCGAGCTCGTGGTCACCGCGCCGGTGCTCTTCGGCCGCCTGCACGTGCTGCCGGTCGTCACGGACTTCCTGGCGGCCTACGCCGACATCAGCGTGCGCCTCCTGCTGTCGGACCAGAACCTCCACCTCATCGAGGAGCACGTGGACGTCGGCGTGCGGATCGGCGCGCTGCCGGACAGCGGCCTCATCGCGACCCGGGTCGGGACGATGCGCATGGTCGTCTGCGCGGCGCCGGACGTGATCGACCGGTACGGCACGCCGGGCGAGCCGCCTGACCTCGCCGGGATCCCGATCGTGAACTTCGAACGGTTGTCGCCGTCGGCGACGTGGACCTTCCATCGCGCCGACCGGGCGGACATGGTCAGCGTCCCGGTCATGCCGCGGCTGACGGTGACGACGGCCGAGGCGGCGGTCGAGGCGGCCGCGCGCGGTGCCGGTGCGACGCGGGTCTTCCTCTACCAGGCGGCGGAGGAGGTGCGGCGGCAGCGGCTCCGGATCCTGCTGCCGGACTTCGAGCCGCCGGCTGTGCCGGTGCATCTCATCCATGCCGGCGACCGTGACCTTCCGCTCAAGACGCGCACCTTCCTCGACTTCGCGGCGGAACGTCTGCGGGAGGGGCTGCGCGAACTCGCCACGCTCACGTAACGGTCCGCCCGTCGAACGCCGTGCTGCGATTCGAGGCGCCCAGGCGGCAGCCGTGGGAGCCTGTATCGATCCGGCGAAGCACGCATGGGTTGCGTCGCCTTGCACGTAATGGGATGGGTGGGTTGTCCTCGGGTTCGGGGAAGGGTCGTTTCGTGGCACGAGACCATGAAACACGGAATTTCTGTGGCGGTTTGACTAGATTTCGCGCGGGGCTGCCGCACATTCGCGCACGACATCGGCGGCGATATGTTGTTATTTCTATTCTAGCGAGGGTACACCTGCGAAGATTATAGCGGGCGTCGACGCGGCCATGACTTGAGACCCGCGTCTGCGGCGGTCGATCGGAAAGATCACCACTGGGACTGCTCGCATGCGAGGCGACTCCACGCGCCCGGACAGAGCGCGCGTCGAGTAGCGTGACGGAGTCTCCGCTATGGTGATCGGCGTGACAGGAACGACGACGGCATCGCCCGAAAGGGTAGTCGGCGGACTCTCCCAGGCCGCGAGTAAAACGTCCACGCACGTCTCGCGGGATATCTCGATCTACGGTCTCTACGAAATCTCGAAGCTGCTCGGGGCGCCGCTGCCGCTGGAGACGATCCTGGAGAGCGTCGCCAAGGTCCTCTCCTCCTTCATGCAGATGCGCGACAGCGTCCTCGTGATCCTCAACGCCGAAGGGGACGCCGAGCTCGTCGCCACGACGCGCGGGGCGGGGCGCACCCACGGCAAGCCGCTGGAGGTGGTGCCGCAGGCGGTGGTCGACCGCATCGTTGCGACGGCGACGCCGCTGGTGGTGCAGGACATGGCCGCCGAACCGGCGATGTTCGGTCCGATGGCGCCTCCCGGCACACCCGGCTACGACCGCGTCTCGTTCATCGGCGTGCCGATCAAGACCGGCGGCGTGGTCGTCGGAACACTGTCCATCGACCGCGTCTGGGACGGGGCGACGAGCTTCCGTTTCGACGAGGACGTCCGCTTCCTGACGATGGTGGCGAACCTTGTCGGGCAGACGGTCCGGCTTCACCGCCTCCTGTCCGCCGACCGGCAGCGCCTCATCGACGAGCGGCGCACCTACGAGAAGGCACTCGAGACGGCGATGGCCGACAAGATCGCGCCGCCCAAGGCGATCGAGGTGAGCGGCATCGTCGGCGAGAGCCCCGCGATCCGCCGTGTTATGGACACGGTCGCGGTGGTGGCGAAGTCCAACACGACGGTGCTGCTCCGGGGCGAGAGCGGTACCGGCAAGGAGGTCTTCGCCCGCGCGATCCACGACCTTTCGGCGCGCAAGGGCAAGCCGTTCGTCAAGGTGAACTGCGCGGCGCTGTCCGAGACGGTGCTCGAATCGGAACTCTTCGGCCATGAGAAGGGCGCCTTCACCGGCGCGCAGCAGCAGCGCTTCGGCCGCTTCGAGGCGGCCCACACCGGAACGCTCCTGCTCGACGAGATCGGCGAGATTTCCGCCAGCTTCCAGGCCAAGCTGCTCCGCGTCCTGCAGGAGGGCGAGTTCGAGCGCGTCGGCGGGACGAAGACCATCAAGATCGACGTGCGCCTCATCTGCGCCACCAACAAGAACCTCGAGGACGCGGTCGCGAAGGGGACCTTTCGGACCGACCTCTACTACCGCATCAACGTCGTGCCGATCTTCCTGCCGCCGCTGCGGGAACGGCCGGGCGACGTGCGGCGGCTGGCGAACTCGTTCCTCGACCGGTTCAACAAGGAGAACCGGCGCGAGATGCAGTTCTCGGACTCGGCGATGCAGATCCTGGAACACTGCAGCTTCCCGGGAAACGTGCGCGAGCTCGAGAACTGCGTGATGCGCACCGCCACGCTGGCGCCCGGCGGCACCATCGCGAGCGGGGACTTCGCCTGCTCGCACGGCGACTGCCTGTCCACCCTCCTGTGGTCGAGCGGGCCGCCGTCCGGCCCGCTGCCGATCGTGGCGCGGCCGCCGGTCACGCCGGGCTCGGTCGCGGCGCGTGCCCCGGTGCCCGCCGACACCGCGCCCGACGTGTCCGCTGACGGCGAACTCGTCGTGCTCGGCCCGTCGAGCTGCGGGCATGCGCAGGACGGGAACTGCCCGGCGACCGGCGGATCGCGCCTGACCGAGAAGCAGCGGCTGATCGATGCGATGGAAAAGTCCGGCTGGGTCCAGGCGAAGGCCGCGCGCCTTCTGGGAATTACCCCGCGCCAGATCGGTTACGCGCTGCGCAAGTACGACATTGAATTGAAGCGTTTCTGACGCTTCCCGAGCTCTCTCCGCGTAAACTCGGAAACGCCCGATGATCGATGGGGATCATCGGGCGTCTTTTTTTGTCAGGAGGCGATGGGCAGCGGCGAGCCGGCGATCTGGTCCTCGAGATCACGAACCATGGCGCGGAGATCGCCGGGGGCGATGGGCCGCTTGGTTCGGGCGGCCTGCCGTATGATGCGGGCGCGCAGGGTCGGGAGCAGCGCGTCCGGCACCGCCTCGCCGAGCGCGTGGGCGAGCGCGGCCGCACCTGAGTGCTTGCCGATGACGATCGCGTGTCCGCGCCCGACGAGCGCGGGGTCGAGGGCCTGGTATGTCTCCGGCTCCTTCAGGATCGCCGAGACGTGGATGCCGGATTCGTGGGTGAAGACGTCCCGGCCGACGATCGCCTTGCCCTCGGGCACCGGGCGTCCACTGGCGCGCGCCACCACCTCGGCGAGGCGGGGGAGCCGGGCGAGGTCGATGCCGGTCTCACCCTGGCTGAGCCGGTCGAGGGCGACGGCGAGCTCCTCCAGCGGAGCGTTGCCGGCACGTTCGCCGAGGCCGAGCACGGTGACGGAGACGTGCGTCGCCCCGGCGCGGACCGCCGCCAGCGAGTTGGCGGTGGCGAGACCCAGATCGTCGTGACCGTGGAATTCGATGGCGATCGGCGCGGCCCGGCAGACCGTGCCGACCAGATCGGCCGTGGAAAAGGGGTCGAGGACGCCCACCGTGTCGGCGAGGCGCAGGCGGAAGGCGCCGAGCGCCGCTGCCGTCTCGGCGACGCGCACGATGTGCTCGGGGTCTGAGCGGGAAGCGTCCTCGCCGCCGATCGCGACATCCATCCCCATGTCGAGCGCGCGCGGGACGACGCGCTTGATCCGGGCGAGGGCCTCCTCGCGGTCGATGCCGAGCTTGGTCGCCAGCAGCCGGTCGGAGAGCGGAATGGAGAGGTTCACCGCCCGAACGCCGGCCCGGGCGGCGAGCGCCAGGTCCTTCTCCGACAGGCGGCACCAGGCGAGGGTGCGGACCTGGGGGACCGACCGGGCGATGGTGGCGATCGCGGACACCTCGTCCGGACCCATCGCGGGCGTTCCGGCCTCGATCTCCGGGACGCCGGCGGCGGCCAGGGCCTCGGCGATCGCGATCCTCTCGGCGAGGGTGAACGCGACACCGGGGGCCTGCTCGCCGTCGCGCAACGTGGTGTCGTTGAGGTGGATGCGGGGCGTCATTGCTGGCTGTCCCGGCGGCGCAGGCGCACCACCACGTCCACCCGCTCGATGACGTAGCCGTCCGGCGGTTGCGGCACGACGGGTGCATCGAGAGCACCGTCCGGAACGTCGTAGATCGCCCCGTCCTCTTCGTTGAAGAAGTGGAAGTGGTCGGAGACGTTGGTGTCGAAGTAGGCGCGCGACGGATCCACCACGACGCTGCGTACCAGCCCGGCGTCGCAGAAGAGGCGCAGCGAGTTGTAGATCGTCGCGAGCGAGACGGGCATGCGGGCCGACAGGGCTTCGTGGTGCAGCTCCTCGGCGGTGAAGTGCCGGTGGGGGCCGCCGAAGAGCAGGCACGCGAGGCCCATGCGTTGCCGTGTCGCCTTGAGGCCCGCCGCCGTCAGAAGATCCCGGACCGCGGACTGGCGTGCGGACGGGTCGGTCGGTGTCTTGGTGTAGAATGCCAACATGAAGGCCTCCTGGGCGAGAGCGGCGGGGGCGGGTCAGATCAGTCCGAGTTCGAGGCAGGCCTCTTCGGACATGCGGCTGGAGTCCCAGGGCGGGTCGAAGACGAGCCGCACGACGGTGGCGTCGATGCCGGGGACATCGTTGACGGCCTTCTGCACCCATTCGACGAGCTGCCCGGCGACGGGGCAGGACGGCGCGGTCAGCGTCATGGCGATGGTGGCGACGGCGTTCTCGTCGACGGTCGCCTCGTAGATGAGGCCGAGGTCGTAGATGTTCACCGGGATTTCGGGATCGACCACGGTGCGGAGCGCTGCGACCATCTGGTCTTCGACGGCAGACGGCGCCGAGATCTTCGGGACATAACCGTAGGTCATGGACGATACTTCGGACAGGCTCATGACGAATCTCCGTCGGTGAGGGGCGGTCAGGCGAAAAACGTCTTGGCTTTGGCGAGGCCCTCGGCGAGGGCGTCGACCTCCTCGTGGGTGTTGTAGAGAGCGAAGGACGCGCGCAGCGACGCGGGGACGCCGAAGCGGTCCATCAGCGGCTGAGCGCAATGGCTGCCCGCCCGCACCGCGATGCCGTAGCGATCGAGGACGGCGGACATGTCGCTGGCATGGATGCCGTCGACGACGAAGGAGACGAGCGCGCCCTTGCCGGGCGCCTTGCCCATGATCGAGAGGCCGGGGATCGCCTCCAGCGCCTCCGTGGCATGCTCCAGCAGCGCGTGCTCGTGCGCGGCGACCTCGGCCATGTCGAGACGGCCCAGCCAGTCGAGCGCGACACCGAGACCGATCGCCGGGACGATCGGCGGCGTGCCGGCCTCGAAGCGGTGCGGCGGCGCGCCGTAGGTGACCCAGTCCTTCGTCACGGTGTCGATCATCTCGCCGCCGCCCTGGTAGGGGCGCATCGCCGCGAGGTGTTCCATCCGGCCATAGAGGAAGCCGATGCCGGACGGGCCGTAGAGCTTGTGGCCGGTGCCGACGTAGAAGTCGCAGCCGAGCGCCTGGACGTCGACGCGCTGGTGCACCGAGCCCTGACAGCCGTCGATCAGGACCACCGCGCCTGCCGCGTGGGCGAGGCGGACGATCTCGGCGACCGGGGTCACGGTGCCGAGGACGTTCGACATGTGCGTGATGGCGACGATCTTCGTTCGCGGTGTGAGGAGGCGGGCGAAGGCGTCGAGGTCGAAGCTCCCGTCGGCCGTGACGGGCACCCACTTCAGGACCGCTCCGTTCCGCTCGCGCAGGAAGTGCCAGGGGACGATGTTGGAATGGTGCTCCATTTCGGACACCACGATCTCGTCGCCGTCGCCGATGGTCTCGGCGAGTCCGGAGGCGACCAGGTTGATCGCCTCCGTGCCGCCCTTGGTGAAGACGACCTCGTCGAGGGTCGGCGCATTGATGAACGCGCGGACCCGCTCGCGGGCCTGCTCGAAGAGGAGCGTCGATTCGGTCGATAGCGCGTGCACGCCCCGGTGAACGTTGGCGTAGGTCTCGCTGTAGGCGTTCGTCAGCGCATCGAGCACGGCGGCCGGTTTCTGCGCCGAGGCCGCGTTGTCGAGGTAGACGAGCGGCTTGCCGTGGACCTTTCGGGACAGGATCGGGAACTGGCGGCGGATCGCCTCGACGTCGAACGCGGAGGCGGCGAGGGGGGCGGGCTTAGGCATGGCTCACCTCTCCGGCGTGCGTCTGCATCCATTCAAGGGCCGCGGACGTCGCGAGATCGCGCAGCGCCGGGTCGGGGATCGCCTCCAGCGCCTCGTTGACGAACGCCTCCACCAGGAGCGCGCGGGCCTCGGCCCCGGTCAGCCCACGGGTGCGCAGGAAGAACAGTGCGTCCTCAGAGAGGGCACCGGTGGCCGCACCGTGACTGCACTTCACGTCGTCGGCGTAGATCTCGAGTTCGGGCTTGGTGGCGATGAAGGCACGCGGCGACAGGAGCAGCGCGCGGCTCATCTGGTAGGCATCGGTCTTCTGGGCGCCGGGCCTCACCTTGATCGCGCCCTGGTAGGCCGCGTTCGCCTTGCCGCCGAGGACGGCCCGGAAGGACTGCCGGCTCGTCGTGCTGGGTGCGGCGTGGGTCAGGACGGCGGTCACGTCCACGTGCCGCGCGCCGCCCGTCAGCAGCGCGCCGTCGAGGGCGACGTGTGCGGTCTCGCCGGTGAGGGCGACCAGTGCCTCGGCGCGGCAGAAGTCTCCGCCCTCTGACAGCGTGAAGGCCTCGTAGGCGGCGCCGGCGCCCACCTCGCCGAAGAGCGCCGTGGAGAGGCGCGCGGCAGCGCCGAGGCGGTCGATGCGCAGGTGCGCGAGGCGGGCGCCCTCGGCGAGGCGGAACTCGGTGACGACCGTCGCGAGTCCGGGGTTGCCCCGGTGCGTCTCCGTGACGGTGAAGGACGCCCCCGCCTCGACAACGACGACGAGGCGGAGGTGGCGCTGCTCGCCGTCCGTCCAGTCGAAGTCGAGGTGAAGGGGGGGCGCGATGGCACCCGCCGGGACGGTCAGGACGAGCCCTTCATCGGCCCTGGCGGCGTTGAGGGCGGCGACCGGATGGCCCGACTGCTCGGCCGCGTTGATGCGGCCGACGAGGGGCGCCGCAGGCGAGGTGGCTTCAGCCATCGCGTCGCTGAGGAGGGCGGCTCCAGCGGGGAGGGCGCCCCGGACCGTCCCGTCGCGCACGGTGAGGACGGCTGAGCCCTCGAGGGCGAGCGGCTCGGTGGCGGGCTCCGCCTCGGGCGCCTTGCGCTGCAGCGTGGTGTAGAGGTCCGAGTACCGGAAGGACTCGACGCGCCGGTGCGGGATGCCGAGGCGCTGGAACGTCTCACGGCCGGAGGCGCGGAAGGCCGCGGCCCAGCCGCCGCCGTCAATGGGCGCGGCGCCGAGGAGGCTCTGGGTCGTGACGAACTCACCCATCACGCCGCCTCGGCGATGACGGTGTCGTAGCCGTAGTCCTCGAGGCGTCTGGCGAGCGTCTTGTCGCCGGACATGACGATCCTGCCGTCGGCGAAGATGTGGACGACGTCCGGCTCGATGTAGTCGAGGAGGCGCTGGTAGTGGGTGATCACGAGGAAGGAGCGGTCAGGCGCGCGCAGCGCGTTGACTCCCTCGGAGACGAGGCGCAGCGCGTCGATGTCGAGGCCGGAGTCCGTCTCGTCGAGGATCGCGAGCTTGGGCTCCAGCAGGGTCATCTGGAGCACTTCGTTGCGCTTGCGCTCGCCGCCGGAGAAGCCGGTGTTGAGGGTACGCTTCAGCATGTCCTCGGTGACATTGAGCGCGCGGGCGACCTCGCGCACGCGGCGAAGGAACGAGACGGTGTCGTATTCGTCCTGACCGCGCCGCCGGCGCATGCCGTTCACGCTCGTCTTGAGAAAATTCATGGTCGAAACGCCCGGGATCTCGATGGGCGACTGGAAGGCGAGGAAGACGCCCTTCTCGGCACGCTCGTCCGGGGCGAGACCGGTGATCTCCTCCCCGTCGAGGAGGATGCGGCCGCCGGTCACGTCGTACCCTTCGCGGCCGGCGATGGTGTAGGAGGTGGTGGACTTGCCGGCGCCGTTGGGTCCCATGATCGCATGCACCTGTCCGGCGGGGACGGTGAGATCGAGGCCCTTGAGGATGGGCTTGTCTTCGACCGATACGAAAAGATTCTCGATGGTAAGCATTAGCCGACGCTCCCTTCCAGGCTGATGCCGACGAGCTTCTGGGCCTCCACCGCGAACTCCATGGGGAGCGTTTGGAGGACCTCCTTGCAGAAGCCGTTGACGATGAGGGCGACCGCCTCTTCCGGGTCGATGCCGCGGGTGAGGCAGTAGAACATCTGGTCGTCGGAGATCTTCGAGGTCGTGGCCTCATGCTCGACGACGGCGGAGAGATTCCCGGATTCGATGTACGGCACGGTATGCGCGCCGCACTGGTCGCCGAGGAGCAGCGAGTCGCACTGGGTGAAGTTGCGCGCGCCGTCCGCCTTGGGGTGAAACTTGACGAGTCCGCGGTAGGTGTTCTGCGCGCGGCCGGCGGAGATGCCCTTCGAGACGATCCGGCTCCTGGTGTTCTTGCCGAGGTGGATCATCTTCGTGCCGGTGTCGGCCTGCTGGGCGTTGTTGGCGATGGCGATCGAGTAGAACTCGCCCTGGCTGCCCTCGCCGCGCAGGATGCAGGAGGGATACTTCCATGTGATCGCCGAGCCGGTCTCGACCTGGGTCCAGAACACCTTGGCGTTCCGGCCCCGGCAGTCCGCGCGCTTGGTGACGAAGTTGTAGATGCCGCCGCGGCCGTTCTCGTCCCCGGGGTACCAGTTCTGGACGGTCGAATACTTGATCTCGGCGTCCTCGAGCGCGACGAGCTCGACCACGGCCGCGTGGAGCTGGTTCTCGTCGCGCTGCGGGGCCGTGCAGCCCTCGAGGTAGGACACGTACGCGCCCTTGTCGGCGATGATCAGCGTGCGCTCGAACTGGCCCGTGTTCATCGCGTTGATGCGGAAGTAGGTCGACAGCTCCATCGGGCAGCGCACGCCCTCGGGGATGTAGACGAACGACCCGTCGGAGAAGACGGCGCTGTTGAGCGTGGCATAGAAGTTGTCGGTCGTTGGAACGACACTGCCCAGATACTTGCGCACCAGCTCAGGGTGCTGCCGGACCGCCTCGGAGATCGGGCAGAAGATGATCCCCTTTTCCTCGAGCGCGGCGCGGAAGGTGGTGGCGACGGAGACCGAGTCGAAGACGGCGTCGACCGCCACCCCGGCGAGCATCTTCTGCTCGGAGAGGGGGATGCCAAGCTTCTCGTAGGTCTTCAGAAGCTCGGGGTCGACCTCGTCGAGGCTCCTGGGCGCGTCGGTATCCGATTTGGGGGCGGCGTAGTAGTAGAGGTTCTGGAAGTCGACGGGCGTGTAGTCGAGCTTGCCCCACTGCGGCTCGGTCATGGTCAGCCAGCGGCGATAGGCGTCGAGGCGCCATTCCAGCATCCATTCCGGCTCGCTCTTCTTCGCGGAGATAAAGCGGATGACCTCCTCGGAGAGCCCGCGGGGGGCGAACTCGCTCTCGATGTCGGTGACGAAGCCGTATTTGTACTTGGCACTGGTCGCGTCTTCGAGGGCATCCATGTGTTCGCTCATGTCAGACTCCCGACGTTGTTGAATACTCGACGTGCCGGACCATCGACGCCCGACGTCCGGCAGATCACGCAACGGCCAGCCACACGGTTCTCAGGTCGCCGAGCGCGACAATTCGAACGGATGTCAGAAAGCCGGCCCGGGTCCGTGTTCGTAGAACTGGAAAACTTCGAGACGAACCTTGCCGGATGGGCACCGCAAAGGGTGTGCCAGCGTCAAAGACCGGGAAAAGTGCGCCGAATGGGACGCGACCTCGGACGCGGGTGGTGTGCGGGAACCGCCATTGTCAGGGTTCCCACACGGGTCAGTGTCGGATCAAGGACATGCCGGCAGCGGACGGGGCGGTCGCTCAGCCTGCGGCGGCGTGGCGCGGGGCGGCACCGCGTTGTCCGCGGGCGAGCCAGCCGGCGTCGCCGCGCACCGGGGGCTGGTCGACCGCCTGCGCCCACGCCTCGAACCCGCCGTCGAGGCTGTAGACGGTCTGGAAGCCGAAGTCGCAGAACGCGGCCGCGTACTCCTGGCTGGCGAAGCCGTGGTAGCAGTACACGAGGACGACCGTGTCCCGCGCCGTCGTCTTGATGACGGTTTCGAAGTCGAGGATCGTCAGGTGGCGGGCGCCGTCGACGTGTCGCTTGTCGTACGAACCCTTGTCGCGAATGTCGAAGACCCGAATGCCCGGGCTGTCGAGAAGCGTCAGCGCATCGGCGACGTCGATGTGTCGGAACACCTGTCGTGTCATGTCGGAAATCCTTCGTCGTGTCGTTAGAGGCCGGGGAGGGTGACGAGCGGTGCGGCGCCGGTACGGCCGAGGACCGTGTCCACCTTCCTGCGCACCGCCTCGAGGGTGAGGGGGCTTGAGGATGGTGCCGTGCGCGCCTGCACGCAGCGCCGCGGTGACGGCCGGATCGTCGCTGGCGTCCGCGACGATGACGAGGCGAACCCCGCCGAAGCGCTGAAAGATCTCGGCAACGACGCCTTGGGCGTTCCCGCTCAGCAGGGACGCGCCGAGGAGGATGAGGTGCGGCTTCAGCCAGTCGACCCCCTTCACGAAGGCCTCGTCGAGGGAGGCGACTTCGTGGGTCTCGATCTCGTCCTGCAGCATGAACTGGAGGACGGTGCGGGTGACGTCGTCCGCGTCGATGACGAACACGCGTCGCTGGTCGACGGCCTTGGAGGTCTCGACACCGATCTGCATGGGCATTCTCCGGATCGCTCGAGGCCGGCGCCGGATGGGCCGGATCACGTTCGGTTGCGCAAGGAGTGTTCCAGTCCGCGTCCGTCCCGCGCGCGGGCCCAATATTCGCTGGTGCCCGGCGGGTCGTTGACAGTCGATCCGGTCTGGATGCCCAACGAAGACCCCGGCCTTGCCCGACAATGACTGTATTGTTTTGTCGGTCCCACAACATGGTTGTCGGGGGCGGCGCGCGGCGGCCTTCGCCCGCCAGAGACAATTTCAGCCGATAATTCAGTGCATTGGAAGGCCCGACCGGGGCTGGCACATCCGTTGAAGATGGGGTGTGCGGAACGGCCAGTGAGGGCTGAGCACACGCCTACGTCGCCGGACGGGATCGACCCCGGCCAAAATCGCCCGCGACGAGCGATGTGCTCCTTCCCGGTGAACGCGGCGCCCGTTCCTTCTTGAGGAACACGCTCGCGCGACTTGCGCGGAAGCAAACACGGATTGGTCCGAAGGAGACCGTTATGTCGTCATTGAGACAGATTGCGTTCTACGGCAAAGGTGGCATCGGCAAGTCGACCACCTCTCAGAACACCCTCGCCGCGCTCGCCGAGCTGGGCCAGCGCATCATGATCGTCGGCTGCGATCCGAAGGCCGATTCCACCCGCCTGATGCTGCACGCCAAGGCGCAGGATACCATCCTGTCGCTCGCTGCCGAGGCCGGCTCGGTGGAGGACCTCGAACTCGAGGACGTCCTGAAGATCGGCTACAAGGACATCAAGTGCGTCGAGTCCGGCGGCCCCGAGCCGGGCGTCGGTTGCGCCGGCCGCGGCGTCATCACCTCGATCAACTTCCTCGAGGAGAACGGCGCCTACGACGATCTCGACTATGTCTCCTACGACGTGCTCGGGGACGTCGTGTGCGGCGGCTTCGCGATGCCCATCCGCGAGAACAAGGCGCAAGAGATCTACATCGTCATGTCCGGCGAGATGATGGCGATGTATGCCGCCAACAACATCTCCAAGGGCATTCTGAAGTACGCCAATTCCGGCGGCGTGCGCCTCGGCGGCCTCATCTGCAACGAGCGTCAGACCGACAAGGAGCTGGAACTCGCCGAGAGCCTCGCCAAGAAGCTCGGCACCGAGCTCATCTACTTCGTGCCGCGCGACAACATCGTCCAGCACGCCGAGCTGCGCCGCATGACCGTGGTCGAGTACGCCCCGGAATCCAGGCAGGCCGACCATTACCGCGCCCTCGCCCGCAAGATCCACGAGAACGCCGGCAACGGCGTGATCCCGACGCCGATCACCATGGACGAGCTGGAAGACCTCCTCATGGAGCACGGCATCATGAAGCAGGTCGACGAGACCCAGGTCGGCAAGACCGCGGCCGAACTCTCCGTCGCGTAACGCCCGCCCGACGGCCCCGGCCCTCCATGCGGGGGCCGGGATCCCGGTGGCCCGGACCATCTGCAAACACGAGGGAATTCCAATGAGCTTGCCCAAAGACGCAAGTGTCGACGAGGTCAAGGCCCGCAACCGGGAATTGATCGACGACGTCCTGAAAGCCTACCCGGCGAAATCCGCCAAGCGGCGCGCCAAGCACCTCAACGTGCACAACGACGGCAAGTCCGACTGCGGCGTGAAGTCGAACCTGAAGTCCATCCCGGGCGTGATGACCATCCGCGGCTGCGCCTACGCCGGCTCGAAGGGCGTGGTGTGGGGTCCGATCAAGGACATGATCCACATCTCCCACGGTCCGGTCGGCTGCGGCCAGTATTCCTGGGCCGCGCGGCGCAACTACTACATCGGCACCACTGGCGTGGACACCTTCGTGACGATGCAGTTCACCTCCGACTTCCAGGAGAAGGACATCGTCTTCGGCGGTGACAAGAAGCTCGCCAAGATCATGGACGAGATCGAGGAGCTGTTCCCGCTCAACAACGGCATCACCGTCCAGTCCGAGTGCCCGATCGGCCTCATCGGCGACGACATCGAGGCCGTCTCGAAGCAGAAGTCCAAGGAATACAGCAAGACGATCGTCCCGGTCCGCTGCGAAGGCTTCCGCGGCGTGTCCCAGTCGCTCGGCCACCACATCGCCAACGACGCGGTGCGCGACTTCGTCTTCGACAAGCTGGACATGAGCGCCGAGCCGAAGATCGAGCCCGGACCGTACGACATCGCCATCATCGGCGACTACAACATCGGCGGCGACGCGTGGTCCTCGCGCATCCTGCTGGAGGAGATGGGCCTGCGGGTCGTCGCGCAGTGGTCCGGCGACGGCACGCTCGCCGAGCTGGAGGCGACGCCGCGCGTCAAGCTCAACGTCCTGCACTGCTACCGCTCGATGAACTACATCTCGCGGCACATGGAAGAGAAGTACGGCATCCCCTGGTGCGAGTACAACTTCTTCGGTCCGTCCAAGATCGCCGAGTCGCTGCGCAAGATCGCCGGCTTCTTCGACGACAAGGTCAAGGAGGGCGCCGAGCGCGTCATCGCGAAGTACCAGCCGCTGATGGACCAGGTCATCGCCCGGTACCGGCCGCGGCTGGAAGGCAAGACCGTGATGCTCTTCGTCGGCGGCCTGCGCCCGCGCCACGTCATCGGCGCCTACGAGGACCTCGGCATGGAGGTCGTCGGCACCGGGTACGAGTTCGGCCACAACGACGACTATCAACGCACCGCCCAGCACTACGTGAAGGACGGAACGCTGATCTACGACGACGTGACCGGCTACGAGTTCGAGAAGTTCGTCGAGACGATCCAGCCGGATCTGGTCGGCTCAGGCATCAAGGAGAAGTACGTCTTCCAGAAGATGGGCGTGCCGTTCCGCCAGATGCACTCGTGGGACTACTCGGGCCCCTACCACGGCTACGACGGGTTCGCGATCTTCGCCCGCGACATGGACATGGCGATCAACGCCCCCGTCTGGAACCTGCCCCAGGCTCCCTGGAAGCAAACCCCCAAGCCGATGCTGATGGCCGCCGAGTAATCGCGCCTGTCCGGCCCCGCGACAAGGGCGGGGCCGGTCCCCCGGCATCTCATGGAATGAGGATCTGACATGACGCAGAACGCTGACAACGTGCTCGACCACTTCGAGCTCTTCCGCGGTCCGGAATACCAGCAGATGCTGGAGAACAAGCGCCGCATGTTCGAGAACCCGAAGCCCGCGGAGGATATCGAGCGGGTCAGGGAGTGGACCAAGACGGAAGAGTACAAGGACAAGAACTTCGCCCGCGAGGCATTGACGGTGAACCCGGCCAAGGCCTGCCAGCCGCTCGGCGCGGTGTTCGTGGCGACCGGGTTCGAGGGCACGATCCCCTTCGTCCACGGCTCGCAGGGCTGCGTGGCCTACTACCGCTCCCACCTGTCGCGCCACTTCAAGGAGCCGACCTCGTGCGTCTCCTCCTCGATGACCGAGGATGCGGCGGTCTTCGGCGGCCTCAACAACATGGTGGACGGCCTCGCCAACACCTACAGCCTCTACAAGCCGAAGATGATCGCGGTCTCCACGACCTGCATGGCGGAGGTCATCGGTGACGACCTCAACGCCTTCATCAAGACGGCGAAGGAAAAGGAATCGCTGCCCGCCGACTTCGACGTTCCCTTCGCCCACACGCCGGCCTTCGTCGGCAGCCACGTCACCGGCTACGACAATGCGCTGAAGGGCATCGTCGAACACTTCTGGGACGGCAAGGCCGGCACAGCGCCGAAGCTGGAGCGCCAGGTGAACGGCTCGATCAACTTCATCGGCGGCTTCGACGGCTACTGCGTCGGCAACATGCGCGAGGTGAAGCGCATCTTCGACCTGATGGGCGTCGAGTACACGCTGCTGGGCGACAACTCCGACGTCTTCGACACGCCGACCGACGGCGAGTTCCGCATGTACGACGGCGGGACCACTCTGGAGGAGGCGGCGAACGCGATCCACGCCAGGGCCACCGTCTCCATGCAGCACTTCTGCACCGAGAAGACGCTGCCGATGATCGAGGGTCACGGCCACGAGGTCGCCTCCTTCCACCATCCGGTCGGCGTCGCCGGGACGGACCAGTTCCTCATGGAGGTCGCCCGCCTCGCCGGCGTGAAGATCCCCGAGGCTCTGGACAAGGAGCGTGGCCGGCTGGTCGACGCGATCGCCGACAGCCAGGCCCACATCCACGGCAAGCGCTTCGCCATCTACGGCGACCCGGACCTCACGATCGGCCTCTCCAAGTTCCTCCTTGAACTGGGCGCCGAGCCGGTCCACGTGTTGTCCACCAATGGCGGCAAGGCGTGGGCGGCCAGGATGGAGGAGGTCTTCGCGTCCTCGCCGTTCGGGGCGGACTGCAAGGCCTACGCGGGCAAGGACCTGTGGCACATGCGCTCGCTGCTCTTCACCGAGCCGGTCGACTTCCTCATCGGCAATACCTACGGCAAGTACCTGGAGCGCGATACGGGCACCCCGCTCATCCGCCTCGGCTTCCCGATCTTCGACCGGCACCACAAGCACCGCTACCCGGTGTGGGGCTATCAGGGCGGCCTGAACGTTCTCGTGACGATCCTCGACAAGATCTTCGACGAGATGGACAAGAACACCAACGTCCCGTCCAAGACCGACTACTCCTACGACATCATCCGCTGATGCCTCCCGCGCATTCGGAACACGTGGACCCGGTCTACCGCCCGGAATGCGCGTCCAGAGCGAGCGTGGAGCGGGGACTCATCGCCCGCTCCACGCCCGGTGGCTCCGCGCCACCGGGCGTCTCCACCTGATCAACACCGGAGAGGCGAGATGGCTTCATTGTCGGCCACCATCCAGGACGTCTTCAACGAGCCGGGATGCGGAAAGAACCAGGCGAAATCTGCCAAGGACCGCAAGAAGGGCTGCACCAAGGCGCTGCAGCCCGGCGGCGCCGCCGGCGGATGCGCCTTCGACGGCGCCAAGATCGCGTTGCAGCCGTTCACGGACGTCGCCCATCTCGTCCACGGTCCGATCGCCTGCGAGGGCAACTCGTGGGACAACCGGGGCGCAAAATCCTCCGGCAGCCAGCTCTGGCGCACCGGCTTCACCACCGACATCACCGAGCACGACGTCGTCTTCGGGGGTGAGAAGCGGCTCTTCAAGGCCATCCGCCAGATCCTCGACAGCCACGACCCCGAGGCGATCTTCGTCTATCAGACGTGCGTGCCGGCGATGATCGGCGACGACATCAACGCCGTCTGCAGGGCGGCAGCCGAGAAGTTTGGCAAGCCCGTGATCCCGGTGAACTCGCCGGGCTTCGTCGGCGCGAAGAACCTCGGCAACAAGCTCGCGGGTGAAGCCCTGCTGGAACATGTCATCGGCACCATCGAGCCGGACGACGTCTCACCCTACGACATCAACATCATCGGCGAGTACAACCTGTCGGGCGAGCTTTGGCAGGTGAAGCCGCTGCTCGACGAACTCGGCATCCGCATCCGCGCCTGCATCTCGGGCGACGCGAAGTACCGCGACGTCGCCATGTCCCACCGTGCCAGGGCGGCGATGATGGTGTGCTCCAAGGCGATGATCAACGTCGCCCGCAAGATGGAGGAGCGCTACGGCATCCCGTACTTCGAGGGCTCGTTCTACGGCATCGAGGACTCGTCAGATGCGCTGCGCCAGATCGCCGGCCTTCTCGTCCAGCAGGGCGCCGATCCGGAGCTGATGGACCGCACCGAGGCGCTCATCGCCCGTGAGGAGGCGAAGGCCTGGGCCGCGATCCGGCCGTTCCGCCCGCGCTTTGCCGGCAAGAAGGTGCTGCTCATCACCGGCGGCGTGAAGTCCTGGTCCGTCGTCGCGGCGCTGCAGGAGGCTGGGTTGGAGCTGGTCGGCACCTCGGTGAAGAAGTCGACCAGGGAGGACAAGGAGAAGATCAAGAAGCTGATGGGCGAGGACGCCCACATGATCGAGAACATGACGCCGCGCGAGATGTACAAGATGCTCCGCGACGCGAGAGCCGACATCATGCTGTCCGGCGCGCGGTCCCAATTCGTGGCGCTCAAGGCGTTCATGCCCTGGCTCGACATCAACCAGGAGCGCCACCACGCCTACATGGGCTATGTCGGGATGGTGACGCTCCTGACGGAGATCGAGAAGGCGCTCCTCAACCCGGTGTGGGCCGAGGTGCGCCGCCGTCCGCCATGGGAGGTCGAGGCGACCTGGCAGGAGCGCGCCATCGCCCAGCCGGACGCGGCGACCGTCGCGGCGAGCGCGCCGACCGCGGTTCCGGTCACGCCGATGGCGAGCCCCACTCCCGCGCTCCAGGCAGTGGAGTAGGACGATGGCGACGGTCCGCGCGTCGAAAAAATCCTGCACCGTCAATCCGCTCAAGATGAGCCAGCCCATCGGCGGCGCGCTCGCCGTCATGGGCCTGAGGGGCGCGATGCCGCTGCTGCACGGCAGTCAGGGTTGCACCTCCTTCGGCCTCGTCCTCTTCACCCGTCACTTCAAGGAGTCGATCCCGCTCCAGACGACGGCGATGAGCGAGGTCGCGACGGTGCTGGGTGGCTATGAAAACGTGGAGGAGGCGATCCTCAACATCGCCAGGCGCACGAACCCCGAGGTGATCGGGATCTGTTCGACGGGCGTCACCGAGACCAAGGGCGACGACCTTGACGGCTTCATCAAGCTCTTCCGTGAGCGCCACCCCGAGTACGCGAGGCTCGCCCTCGTCACCGTCTCGACGCCCGACTTCAAGGGGGCCTTCGAAGACGGCTGGGCGAAGACCGTGACGCGCGCCGTCGAGGCGCTGGTGGAGCCCTGGCGCGGGGAGCGGCACCCCCGCTGCGTGAACGTCCTGCCCGGCGCGCACCTGTCGCCCGGCGACCTCGACGAGCTCAGGACGATCTTCGAGGACTTCGGCCTCATGCCGACGATCCTGCCGGACATCTCCGGCTCCCTCGACGGCCACATCCCCGACGATTTCACCCCCACCACCATCGGCGGCACGTCCGTCGGCGATGTGGCACGGATGGGGGAGGCGGCTATCACCATCGCCATCGGCAACCAGATGCGCGCCGCCGCCGAAGCGCTTCAGGCGAAGACGGGCGTCCCGTACCGGCTCTTCGAACGGGTCTGCGGCCTCGGCGCGGTGGACGAGCTGATCGGCTTCCTCGCCGAGCATACCGGGCGCGAGGTGCCGGCGAAGTACCGCCGCCAGCGCGGCCAGCTCGTCGACGCGATGCTCGACGCGCACTTCCATACCGGCGGCGTGCGTCTTGCCATCGGCGCCGAGCCGGACCTGCTGCTGGACCTCTCGTCGATGCTCTCGGAAATCGGCGCGGAGGTCACCGCCGCAGTCACGACCACGCCCTCGCCCTCGCTCGCGAAGGTGCCGACCGAGGAGGTGGTCATCGGCGACCTCGAGGACCTCGAGACGATGGCGGCGGAACGCGCGTGCGACCTCCTCGTGACCCATAGCCACGGCCGGCAGATGGCGGCGCGCCTCGACATTCCGTTCTACCGCGCCGGAATCCCGATGTTCGACCGCATCGGCGCCGGCCACGTCACGCACCTCGGCTACCGCGGCACCCGCGACACGATCTTTCGGATCGCCAACCTGATGATCGCCGAGCACGAGCGGCACGAGCCCACTCCCGACACCTGGCGTAGTGCCGGCGAGAACGCCGGTCGCGCCCACCACTGAAGGAGGACACCATGAAGGTCGCATTCGCGACGCAGGATGGTCGCCGCGTCGACGCCCACTTCGGGTGGGCCAAGACCATCGCCATCTACGATCTCACCGCCGAGGGCTGGACCCACGCCGAGACCGTTGCCTTCGAGGGCGACCTCAAGGAGGACGGCGACGAGGACAAGCTCGCCCCCAAGCTCGAGGCCATCAGGGACTGCGCGATCCTCTACGTCGCGGCGATCGGCGGCTCGGGCGCGGCGCGCGTCGTCGCCCAGAACATCCACCCGATGAAGGTCAGCGAGCCGGAAGAGATCGAGGCGCTGCTGGAGAAGCTGCGCGCGGTTCTGGCCGGCAACCCGCCGCCGTGGCTCCGCAAGGTCATGGCCAAGGGCCGGGAGAAGACCTTCGAGTTCGACGACGAGGAGGACGCGGCATGAGCGACGCCGCCGCCGTACGGGAGACGAACCCCGCAGACCTCCCGTTCATCAGGGAGCTGGTGAAGGTCTGGCGCGCCCAGGACACCCACGGTACGTGGGAGGGGAAGGCCGACCTCGATCTCATCGAGCCCTATATCGTCGACAAGGCCGCCCGCCGCGCGCTTCCCATCGTCGGCGACCCGGACCCCGATACGGTCTGGCGTCTGGAGCTCTTCTTCAACGCCGTCTGCCTGATGATCGAGAAGCAGACGCGCGTGATGATCACGCCGATGATGCACATGCACCACGAGGGCTTCGGCCGCATGGTGCTGATCGGCGGCCGGCTCATCGTGGTGAACAAGCAACTCCGCGACGTCCACCGCTTCGGCTTCGACACCCTCGAAAAGCTCGCCGCCGAGGGCGACAAGTACGTCCGCCAGGGCGTCGGGATGATCGAAGAATTCCCTGAAGTCGCAAAATACTGAAGGTGCCGACATGTCCGACATCGAGACCCTCAAGGCCGAAGTGAAGAAGCTCTCCTCCCGGGCCACGACGATGAAGATGAACCTCCACGACCTCGCCGAGGACCTTCCGGTCAACTGGCAGACCATCATGGACGTGGCCTCCGAGACGCACGCCACCTACGAGACGCTGGAGGCCAAACGCGCCGAGCTGAAGGCGCTGGAGGCGAAGGCGGCATGAGCGCGTACGCCACCCGCGACGGGCGGGAGTATGTCCCCGACTACCTCGTCTCCATCGACCCCGAGCGCTGCATCGGCTGCGGCCGCTGCTACAAGGTCTGCGGGCGCGAGGTGATGACGCTGAAGGGCGTCAACGAGGACGGCGAGATCGTCGACGTCGACGAGGATGACGAGGACGAAGTCGAGAAGCAGGTCATGGTGATGAACGACGCCGGCGCCTGCATCGGCTGCGGCGCCTGCGCCAGGGTCTGCCCCACCGGCTGTCAGAGCCATGCAACGGAGGCGATGGCGCTTGTCTGAGGCGAGCGCCATCGCCTTCTACGACCGCCTCGTCGCGGCCGCCGATCCCGCGCGCGACCCCTTCGACGTCCACATCCTGGCTGCGATCCTCGCGGTGGCGCTGGTGGACGGGGAGGGGCTCGCGGCGGGGGCGGGCCTCGACCACGCGGACCTCGCCCGTCTCGCCGAGGCGGTGTTTCCCGCCGCCGCGGACGAGATCGCCGCCCGCGGCGGTCCCGCGCACCAACGCGATGCCGAGGAGGCGTCCGTCCGCGACGTCCTGCTGGTCTTCATGAGCGGCGACCCGGTGATCTCGCGGCCGTTGGCGGCGATGGTCGCACGGCGCTGCAAGGCCCCGCGCCACCTCTGGCAGGACCTCGGACTCAACGCCCGCTCCGAGCTGAAGTCGTTGATGACGCGGCACTTCGCCGGGTTCGCCGCCAGGAACCGTGGCGACATGAAATGGAAGAAGTTCATCTATCGCACGGTATGCGGGGCAGAGGGGATCCCGCTGTGCCCCGCACCGACCTGTGCCGAATGCGACGAAGTCGAGGTGTGTTTCGGCGACGAGGACGGCGCCTCGCGGCTGGCCCGCCTCGCGGCCGGCGCCGGGACCGCGCAGTCCCGCGCGATCTGACGCGCGCGCCCAGCCCACCCACGGTGTTTCAGGTGGTTCGGCCGGCTTCGAAAGCCGGCCGGGCGCCGCCGCCTGTGCCCGGCCTTCGGTGTCACTCGATGCCGTCGATCATCGCGCGCCGGTTGACCGCCAGGCGGAAGCGCTCCGCGATCGCCGTCGGGTGCGCCAGGATCTCGGCCTCGGCCCTGGCGAAGGCCGCGAACACCGTGGCCGCCTGCGCTTCGTCGAGCGGGACGCGGCCGGCCATGTGCGTCGCCTCGGGGACGGCCGCGAGAATCGCACGGCGGTTCGGATGGTCCGCCACCTTTATGAGCTCGAACGCCTCGACCTGGCCGGCCAGCGTCACGGCGAGGCCCTTCACCTCCACGGCGCGGCCGTCGGCGGTGGTCTTCACGTGGATCGGCGCGGCCATATCAGGACCTCGCCGCGCGGCTGGTGTGGTAGAACGCCGGCTTCTCCGGCCAACTCTCCTCCGGGAGCAGGTGGAAGGCCGCGATTTCCGCCGGCGCGTCCCTGGAGAACGACACCTCGGTGAACTTCACTTCCCGCTGGCCCGGGCCGGCGGAGAGGTCGGCGACGATCGTACCGTCGGCCGTCGCGAGGCGGGCGAAGCCCGGCGTGCCGCCGCCGCTGGCGGGGACGGCGAGCGCCACGAACACCGGCTCGTCGAGTCCCTCCTCGGGCCCGAACGCGGGGGAGGCGAGCGTGAAGGTGGCGAGTGCCGCGCTCCGCTCCACAGGCAGGTCCGCAGACCGGGGACGGGCGACCGAGTAGATGGTCAGCGAGCCACCGTTAAGCAGCGGCTTGATGTCATCGAACGACAAGTCCTGGAATTGAGACGCGAGTTTCATGGGTTCGGTTCCTCGTGCTCCTGTGTCGCCAACGGTACGGTCAACATTCGTGCCACCGTGTCCAACATGAGAATGGCTCCGGCGTCGTCCGTTTCTTGCAATGTCGGGAAGGTGACAGGGCTCCATTTCGGCGAGGTCCGACAATGACGTGCGACAATTCCTACATCGTGTGCAGCATCGACGACATTCCGAACCGGCGGGCCGTCGGCCTCGTGCTGGCGCGGATCGACGAGGCGACGGGCGGGGAGGTGCCCTATCCGGTGGTGCTGGTGCGGTGGGGCAGGCGCGTCGTCGGCTACGTCAACCGCTGTCCCCACGCCGGCACACGGCTCGACTGGGAGGAGGGGCAGTTCCTCGACACGACCGGCGAGCGGCTGATCTGCGGCAAGCACGGCTCGACGTTCGCGCTCGCCGACGGCGCCTGCGCCAGCGGGCCGGCGACGGGATCCGCACTGGAGCGGGTCAAGGTCGAGGTGATCGACGGGGACGTCGTCGTCGGTGGGGTCCGCCTCGCGGTGGCGGAGTAGGGCGACCCGCGGGAGGACGCCGAGGGAGCGCCGGGCGCGCCCACCTCGGCCGCGGGGTGAGCCTCAGACGGGCCGGTTTTCGTTGCGGTTGCGGACCGGCTCCATCACCTCCACGCCGCGCTGGAAGGTGATCTCGTCGAAGGCGTCGCCGAAGTCGAGCAGGGCGTCGAGGACGACGTCGGTCTTGCCGGCGGTGTCGAGCTTCTTCAGCTCGCTTTTCTCGATGCCGAGGAGCTCGGTCAGCTCCTTCCACACCGTCGACTCGTCGCAGGGCAGGACCGAGAACGGGATCCCGTTCATCACGACCCGGTACTGCGCGCGCAGGTCGATGTTGTTGCAGAACATCAGGTAGACGCCCGTCGGGCTGAGGAGGTCGCCCATCACCTTCACCACGTCTTCCAGATAGGCGAAGGAGTGGAGGTAGCCCGCGAGCGCGGGGATGATCGCCTCGCCCGCGCGGGCGAAGGTCACGACCTGCTCGATGGAGTAGTCCGGCGGGCGCTTCTCGTCCGCCATCTGCTGCTGGAACCGGAGCGCGATGTCGCCGCGGAAGCCGAAACGGCCGGGCTGCGGCATCTCCGCCTTCAGAACGGCGTTGAAGAGGCGGCCCTCGGCCTCCAGACGGGCGAGGGCGGTGTCGTCGATGGTCGTCATGGCAAGCCTTTCGTGGGTGGACGCGCCGGTCGGGGCGCTGCCGGCCCCGCTGCAAAGGGGTTGCCGCCCGGCCGGGTGGCGTGGCTTGTCGGAAAGCCGACACCGTTGTCGCAAAGTCGAACCGGCTGGCGGCGCGGTCCGGTCCCGTCATGAACCTGACGAAACGCGACATGTTGTCGAACATCACACACCGACGTCGTCGACGTTGCTCGACAAATACTCGCCCTTTCTGCGGCTTCGGCCATGGCACACCCTTTGCGCAAGCCTCTCCGCGGGTCGACGACACCGCCGATCAGGAGAGACACCGATGATCACACTGACGAGCAGCGCCCTCGATGCGGTACGCACCGCCATGTCCAACACCTCCGATCCGGTCGGCGGGCTCCGGATCATGGTGGAGACCGGCGGGTGCGCCGGCTTCAAGTACTCGATGGGCCTCGTGCCCGAACCCTCGCCGGACGACGCGGTGATCGAGACGGACGGCGTCACCGTCTACATCGACGGCAAGAGCCAGCCCTTCCTTGCCGGCACCACCATCGATTTCGTCGTCGCGCTGCAGGGCTCGGGCTTCACCTTCGAGAACCCGAACGCTGCGTCGAGCTGCTCCTGCGGCAAGTCCTTCGGCTGAGGATCGTGATGCTGGAGACCATGAACGCCACATCGCCTGCGACGGCTGCACCGACGGATGCCGAGGCGGCGCGCATCGCCGCAATCAACGCCGTGCTCGACGAGGTCCGCCCCAACCTGCAGCGCGACGGCGGGGACTGCGTGCTCGTGAAGGTGGACGGCAGGACCATCTATGTCCGCCTCACCGGCGCGTGCGTCATGTGCAAGCTCGCCTCGATGACGCTCGAGGGCATCCAGTCGAAGATGGTCGAGCGGCTCGGCGAGTTCGTCCGCCTCGTTCCGGTGATGGGCGGCGTGAAGCTCTAACGCAGCGCCGCTCGCCGCAGCGAGCCGGCGATGCGCCACGTCTGAACAGCGAGCGAGGGGTCCGCCTGTTCCGGTCGGGACCGCGCTCCAGCGGGGAGGCCGCCATGCCGCCGATCTACCTCGACAACAATGCCACGACGCGGACCGACCCCGAGGTGGTCGCCGCCATGCTGCCCTTCTTCGGCGAGACCTTCGGCAACGCCTCGTCGACGCACGCCTTCGGGGCCGGCGTCGCCACCGCGGTGAAGGCTGCCCGGGGCGAGGTGAAGGCCCTGGTCGGGGCCGCGAGCGACGCGGAGATCGTCTTCACCTCCGGCGGCACCGAGTCCGACAACGCCGCGATCCTCTCCGCCCTGGCGGCGGATCCCGGGCGCGACGAAATCGTCACCAGCGCGGTGGAGCACCCGGCGGTCCTGGCCCTCCTTGCCCACCTCGAAAAGACACGGGGGACCCGTGTGACCGTCGTGGGTGTCGACCGCTCCGGCCGGATCGACATCGCGGCCTACAAGGCGGCGCTCGGCCCGCGGACGGCGCTCGCCACCGTCATGTGGGCGAACAACGAGACCGGGACGATCTTCCCCGTCGCCGACCTCGCCGCCCTCGCGCACGAAGCGGGTGCGCTCTTCCATACCGATGCGGTGCAGGCGGCGGGTCGCGTCCGGATCGACGTCGCGTCGGCCACCGTCGACATGTTGTCGCTCTCCGGACACAAGTTCCACGCGCCGAAGGGTGTCGGCGCGCTCTATGTCAGGAAGGGCGTCCCGTACGCGCCGTTGATCCGCGGCGGACGGCAGGAGCGCGGGCGCAGAGCCGGCACGGAGAATGTGCCGGGCATCGTCGGGCTCGGCCGCGCCGCGGCGCTCGCCACGATGCGCATGGCGGCCGAGCTGCCGCGAATCACGTCCCTGCGGGACAGGCTGGAGGCGGGGATCCTCGCCACGGTGCCTGCGGTGGAGGTGCTCGGCGATGTCGCGTCGCGGCTGCCCGGCACGCTCGCGTTCGCCTTCGACGGGCTCGATTCCGAGGCGATCCTCTTCAACCTCGAGAAGGAGGGCATCGCCGCCTCGTCGGGCTCCGCCTGCGCCTCCGGCAGCATGGAGCCATCCCACGTCCTGAAGGCGATGGCGGTCCCGCCGACGGCGCTGGAGGGCGCCATCCGCCTCTGCCTGTCGCGCGAGACGACGGATGCCGAGATCGACCGCGTGCTGGCCGTCCTGCCGCCCATCGTCCGCTCGCTGCAGGAGGCGTCGCCTTTCTGGCAGGAGCGGCACGGTGCCGAGGCGGGGTTACCGGCATGAGCGCATCGCACGCCGAAAAGCAGCCGCGTCCCTCGCTCTGGGCCCTTGTCGCGGAGGACATCGCCTGCGTGAAGGCGCGCGACCCCGCCGCCCGGTCGACGGTCGAGATCGTCCTCACCTATCCGGGTGTCCACGCCGTGGTGTGGCACCGTGCGGCAAGCGTCATGTGGCGGCGGGGCCTGCGCTTTCCCGCACGCGTCCTGTCGTGGTTCGGACGTCTCGTCACGAATGTCGACATTCACCCCGGTGCCACCATCGGCCGGCGCTTCTTCGTCGACCACGGCGCGTGCGTCGTCATCGGCGAGACGGCCGAGGTCGGCGACGACGTGACGCTCTACCACGGCGTGACGCTGGGCGGCACGAGCTGGTCGCCCGGCAAGCGCCACCCGACCCTCGAGAGCGGCGTCCTCGTCGGCGCCGGCGCCAAGATCCTCGGCCCCGTACGCATCGGCGCCGGGTGCCGGATCGGCGCCAACTCCGTCGTGGTGAACGACGTGCCAGCGGGCATGACCGTCGTCGGCATCCCCGGCCGGATCGTGCGCGGTCCCGTGCGGCAGCACTCGGACGGGCGCATCGACCTCTCGCACCACCTCATCCCCGACCCGGTCGGCGATGCGCTCGCGCAGCTGATCGACCAGGTCGACTTCCTCGAGCGCCGCGTGGCGCACCTATCGCGCCGTCTCAAGGGCGGCGAGGCCGACGCCGTCCGTCGCCTTTCCGACCTTTGCGACATCCCCGCCCCACAATCCCCCAAGGAGACGCATCGTGAGCGTGCTTGACGAGTTGTCCCGCCTGTCGTCGGCCGAAGAGTTCTTCGCGCTGCTCGACGTGTCCTACGAGCCCGCCGTCGTCCACGTCGCGCGGCTCCACATCCTGAAGCGGATGGGCCAGCACCTGGCCTCGGCCCAGGCGGAGGGGACGTTCGACGGTCTCTCCGACGAGGACATCCGCCGCCGCTGCCGCGCCTGTCTGGCGGACGCCTACGACGAGTTCGTGACGTCCTCGCCGATCGCCGAGCGGCTCTTCAAGGTCCACCAGGACGCGGTGGCGCCGAAGATCGAGCCCGAGCGTCCATTCGTGCCGCTGTCGGCGCTCGTCGTCGGGCCCTGACAGGTTGTCGGATCTCGAACACACCGCGTTGGTCATCCGCCAGTGTTCGTTGCTTTCGACGCGCAAAACGAACTGAAAGCGTGCCGGGCCCGGGACATCTCGCTGGCACGGCGCTTGCGGAGACCAAGACATCCACCAGCCGGGAACAGCCGGAAGAGGGGTAAACAGAACGATGCATATCGTCGTTTGCATAAAGCAGGTCCCCGATAGCGCACAGATCCGCGTTCATCCGGTGACGAATACGATCATGCGGCAAGGTGTGCCGACGATCATCAATCCGTACGACCTGTTCGCCCTGGAAGAAGCCTTGCGCCTGCGTGACCGCTTCGGGGGCGAGGTCACGGTGCTGACCCTCGGCCCGCCGATGGCCGAGGACTCGCTGCGCAAGGCGCTCGCCTTCGGAGCCGACCGCGCCGTCCTCCTGACGGACCGCTTCTTCGCCGGCTCAGACACGCTCGCCACCTCCTTCGCCCTGTCGATGGCGCTGAAGAAGATCGGCGAGGAGTTCGGCGAGCCGCCCATCGTCTTCACCGGCAAGCAGACCATCGACGGCGACACTGCCCAGGTCGGCCCGGGCATCGCCAAGCGTCGCGACCTCAACCAGCTCACCTACGTGGCGCGCATCGTCGAGGTCGACCCGGCGGCGGGCGAGATCGCCGTCGAGCGCCGCGCCGAGGGCGGGCTGCAGGTGCTGAAGAGCCGGATGCCCGTCCTCATCACGATGCTGGAAGGCGCGAACGAGATGCGCCGCGGCACGCTGGACAACGCGCTGGGTGCCGCCCGCGCCCAGGTCGTGCGCTGGAGCGCGGCGGACGCCGGCATCGAGGACCTTACCAAATGCGGCCTCAGGGGCTCGCCGACGATCGTCAAGAAGGTCTTCGCGCCGACCGCGCGCGCCGAGAAGGCGAAGCGCGTCAACACCGAAGAGGGCAGCACCGCCGAGGCGAACGCCGCTGCGCTCGTGGAGGCGATCTTCACCCGTCAGCCGGACCTGCAGACCGACCTCATGCGGACGGCCGGCAACCACTACCTGCCAGGGGGACACTGATGAGCAACGCGCCGAAGCCGGCCCCCGCGGCCGGAGCAGGGCGGGCCAGCACCAGGAAGGAGCTGCCCGAGCACTTCAAGGCCTACCGGCACGTCTGGGTGGCGATGGAGATGGAGCACGGCAAGGTGCACCCGGTCTCCTTCGAGCTGCTGGGCGAGGGCCGCAAGCTCGCCGACAAGCGCGGCGTGGAGCTCGCCGGCGTCGTGATGGGCGGCGACGGTGAGGAGGTCGCGGCCGCCGCCATCGAGGCGTTCGAGCACGGGGCGGACGTGGTCTACACCATCGTGGATCCGATCCTCACCCACTACCGCAACGACCCTTACACCCGGGCGTTGACGGACCTCGTCAACACGTACAAGCCCGAGATCCTGCTGCTGGGCGCCACCAACCTCGGCCGCGACCTCGCGGGCTCCGTGGCGACGACGCTGCTCACCGGCCTCACCGCCGATTGCACCGAGCTCGCCATCGACGACGAGGGTTCGCTCGCGGCCACCCGCCCGACCTTCGGCGGCTCGCTGCTGTGCACGATCTTCACGCTGAACTACCGCCCGCAGATGGCGACCGTGCGCCCCCGCGTCATGGCGATGCCGGAGCGCGAGCCGGGCCGTCGCGGCCGCATCGTCTCCCACGATCTCGGTCTCGCCGAGGCCGAGATCGTCACAAAGGTGCTCGACTTCATCGCCGACGGCGATTCCGGCAGGGCCGCGCTCCCTTACGCCGACATAGTCGTCGCCGGCGGCCTCGGCCTTCGCTCGGCGGAGAACATGCAGCTCGTGAAGGCGCTCGCGGCGGTGCTGGGCGGCGAATACGGCGGTTCGCGACCGCTGGTGCAGAAGGGCTGGATCACCGCGGACCGCCAGATCGGCCAGACCGGCAAGACGATCCGTCCCCGCCTCTACATCGCCGCCGGCATCTCCGGTGCGATCCAGCACCGCGTCGGCGTCGAGGGGGCCGACACCATCGTCGCCATCAACACCGACCCGAACGCGCCGATCATGGAGTTCGCCCACCTCGCCATCGTCGGCGACGCGGTGAAGATCCTGCCGGCGCTCACCGACGCGTTCGCGCGTCACCTCTCCGTCAACCGGCTCGCGAGCTGAGGAGCGCCAGGATGAGCGAAGAACGGTTTGATGCCATCGTCGTCGGCGCCGGCCCGTCCGGGAACGCGGCGACCTACACCCTCGCCCAGGCGGGTCTGAAGGTCCTCCAGCTCGAGCGCGGCGAGTACCCGGGCTCGAAGAACGTGCAGGGCGCGATCCTCTACGCCAACGCGCTGGAGGAGCTGATCCCGGACTTCCGGGACGACGCCCCGCTGGAACGCCACATCGTCGAGCAGCGGCTCTGGACGATGGACGACAGCTCCCACGTCGGGATGCACTACCGCTCCGAGGACTTCAACGAAGACAAGCCGAACCGCTACACGATCATCCGCGCCCAGTTCGACAAGTGGTTCTCCTCCAAGGTGAAGGAAGCGGGTGCCACCGTCCTGTGCGAGACCACCGTCACCGAGCTGGTGCGCGACGTCCGCGGCAAGGTCATCGGCGTCCGCACGGACCGTCACGGCGCAACCGTGATGGCAGACGTCGTGATCCTCGCCGAGGGCGTCAACGGTCTCGTCGGCCAGCGCTCGGGCCTTCGCGACATCGTCCCGCCGGACACCGTCGCGCTTGCGGTCAAGGAAATGCACTTCCTGCCGCGGGAGGTGATCGAGTCCCGCTTCAACATCAAGGGCGACGAGGGGGTCGTCATCGAGGCGATGGGGACGATCACCGCCGGCATGACGGGGACGGGCTTTCTCTACACCAACGAGGAGTCGGTCTCGGTCGGCATCGGCTGCATCGTCTCCGACTTCGCCGAGAGCGAGGTGACGCCCTACGGCCTCCTCGAGGCGTTCAAGAATCACCCCTCGATCAAGCCGCTGCTCGAAGGCTCGGAGTGCAAGGAGTACGCCGCGCACCTCATCCCCGAGGGTGGCTACCACGCCATGCCGGAGCTCTATGGCGACGGCTGGCTGGTGGTGGGCGACGCCGGTCAGTTCGTCAACGCCGTCCACCGCGAGGGCTCCAACCTCGCGATGACGACGGGCCGGATCGCGGCGCAGACGGTGGTCGCGCTGCACCGCAGGCGCGAGCCGATGACGAAGGCCAATCTTGCCGACTACCGAACGCGGCTCGACGGCACCTTCGTGATGAAGGATCTCAAGAAGTACCGCGGCATTCCGGGTTTCCTGCACCGCAACCGCCAGGTCTTCGATCTTTATCCAAAGCTGTTCTCCGGCGCGATGCAGACGTGGTTCCGCGTCGACGGCGTCGACAAGCGCACCAAGCAGAAGGCGATCTTCAACCAATTCCGCGGCGGCCGCTCGATGCTCGGCCTCGTCGGCGACGCGGTCAAGCTGGCGAGGGCGTGGCGATGACCACGATGGATCCGAAGACACCGGCGAGCCGCGTGAAGGTCGAGGAGAAGCTGTTCCAGAACCGCTATCTCGTCGACGCCGGGCGCCCGCACATCACCGTCCGCCCCCATGACACGCCGTCCAGGGCCCTCAGGAGCCTCGTCCACGCCTGTCCGGCCGGCTGCTACGCCGAGAACGAGAAGGGGCAGGTCGAGATCACCGCCGACGGCTGCATGGAATGCGGCACCTGCCGCGTCGTCACCGCCAAGACCGGCGAGATCGAGTGGAACTATCCGCGCGGCGGCTTCGGCGTCCTCTACAAGTTCGGCTGACGCGCCGCCCCGTCTTCGTCGGCGCCCCTCATGCGCCGCAACCCATGAAGGAGCACGATCATGTCCCTGAAGATCATCAAATCGCAGTGTACCGTGTGCGGCATGTGCGAGTTCGAGTGCCCGAACGCCGCGATCAAGTTCAAGTCGGACACCTACATCATCGATCCGAAGCTCTGCACCGAGTGCGAGGGACACTACGATAGTCCGAAGTGCGCCGAGGTGTGCCCGGTTCCCGACACCTGCGTCCCGGCCTGAGGAGCAGCGTCATGAAGGTGATGATCCGCCGCTCGCCCGAGATGGGCCTGTCGATCTACGTGCCGAAGAAGGACCTCGAGGAGCCCATCGTGGAGACCGAGCACGAGGGGCTGTGGGGCGGCTGGATCCGCATCGCCAACGGCTGGGTGCTGGACCTGCCGGCGATGGAGGAGGCGCCGCGGCTCCCCATCACCGTCGAGGCGAAGAAGCGGGCCGGGGAGGCGACGCCATGACCGGCCTCCTTCCCGACGAGGCGGACGTCGACTTCGCGGACGCGGGCGCCACGCTGGCGGCGCTGGCGCCGCGCATCGCGCAGGGCGAGATCGTGCCCTATCTCGGCCCCGGCGCGCTGGGGGCGGACGCGCCGGTACCGGCCTCGCCCGAGGCGCTGGCGGAATTTCTCGGTGCCAAAGTGGCCCTGCCGGCCCGGGCACGCGGCAACGTCTGGGCGGCGGCGCAGTTCATCGAGAGCCGCCGTCACCGCAACACCGTCACCGCGCTGATGGACGAGGCATTCGCGCCACCCGTGGTGCCGGGGCCGCTCCACGCCGCGCTCGCCCGGATGGGCGCGCCGATGATCGTGTCCACCTGGTACGACGCGGCGATGCGGCGGGCGCTCGCCGAGGCGGGCGCCGACTTCGGCGAGGTGCAGGGGATCACGCGGGCGGCCATCGGCGAGACCGAGTGGTACCGCTTCTACGACGCCGCCGGCGACGAGGTCGCAGCGCCCGCGGCGTGGCGCACGGTCCTCTACACGCCGCACGGCGGCACCCGGCCGGCGCACAACTACCTGATCTCCGACGCCGACTATGTCGAGACCCTGACGGAAATCGACATCCAGACGCCGATCCCCGACATCGTCGCCGAACGGCGGGCCGGGCGGTCGTTCCTCTTCCTCGGCTGCCGCTTCCACGACCAGCTCCTGCGGACCTACGCGCGGCAGATCGCCAAGCGCTCCTCCGGCCCGCACGTCGCCGTGTTCGACCCTGGCACGGCGCTGACGCGAAACGAGAGGCGCTTCCTCGCGGCGGAGGGGATCGTTCCCGTCGCAGCTCCCCTCTTGACACTCGCGTCGGCCCTGCTCCAGCCGGCCTGAGCGCGACGCGCCACGGCGCCTCGACGGCGGCGTACCCACGGGTGCGCCGCCGTTTCGCGTTTGCCGGACACCTGACGCCGGCTTGACGGGACGTGTCGCATGTCGGCGATGTCGCGTTGTCGACGGCGCGACAGTCGTGTCGCACGGGGCCTGTGCCGATGTCGCACCCGGCACGTCGGGTTTGTTTCCAACACGACAGTCCCTGTCGCATCCGGTCCATGGCGTGCCGTCGCATTTAAGAATTCGTCGAGTAAATCTCCGAATTTCTGCTGCTCTTTGGAATGTTTCTCGCTGGCACACCGTCTGCTCCAACGGTTTCGCAAGACATCGGACCGTCGAAGAGCGAGGTACGGATGATGGACTCTCCCGTGAACCATCCCGCCCATGAGGGTGCGGTCGATATCGACGGCATCATGCAGCAGATCGCCGAGCACAAGGGCTGCGGCACCGAAGGCGGCAGCGGCAAGGCGAGCTGCGGCTCCGGCGCCGGGCAGGGCGACCTTCCCACCGAGATCTGGGAAAAGGTCAAGAACCACCCCTGCTACAGTGAAGAGGCGCACCACCATTATGCGCGCATGCACGTCGCCGTCGCGCCCGCCTGCAACATCCAGTGCAACTACTGCAACCGGAAGTACGACTGCGCCAACGAGAGCCGGCCGGGGGTCGTCTCCGAGAAGCTGACGCCCGAGGCGGCCTCCAGGAAGGTACTGGCCGTGGCGAGCACCATCCCGCAGATGACCGTCCTCGGCATCGCCGGCCCCGGCGACCCGCTCGCCAACCCGGCGAAGACGTTCAAGACCTTCGAGCTCATCTCCGAGGTCGCCCCGGACATCAAGCTCTGCCTGTCGACGAACGGCCTGGCTCTCCCGGACCACGTCGACACGATCGAGAAGTTCAAGGTCGACCACGTCACGATCACCATCAACATGGTCGACCCCGAGATCGGTGCGCAGATCTACCCGTGGATCTTCTGGAACCACAGGCGCTACACCGGCGTCGAAGCCTCGCAGATCCTGCACGAGCGGCAGATGCTGGGGCTGGAGATGCTGACCGAGCGCGGCATCCTGGCCAAGATCAACTCGGTCATGATCCCCGGCGTCAACGACCAGCACCTCGTCGAGGTGAACAAGGCAGTGAAGTCGCGAGGGGCCTTCCTGCACAACATCATGCCGCTGATCTCCGCCCCCGAGCACGGCACCGTCTTCGGTCTCAACGGCCAGCGCGGCCCCTCGGCCCAGGAGCTGAAGGCCCTGCAGGACAGCTGCGAGGGCGAGATGAACATGATGCGTCACTGCCGCCAGTGCCGCGCCGACGCCGTCGGCCTTCTGGGCGAGGACCGGTCCGCCGAGTTCACCACCGAGAAGATCATGGACATGGAGATCGCGTACGACAGTGCCGGCCGCAAAGCCTACCAGGAGAAGGTCGAGGAGGAGCGCGCCGCCAAGGTGGCCGCCCGGTCCGAGGAGCTGGAGGCGCTCGCCGGCACCGCCAGCGACATCACCGTCCTGGCGGCCGTCGCCACGAAGGGCTCGGGCCTCATCAACGAGCACTTCGGCCACGCCAAGGAGTTCCAGATCTACGAGCTCTCCACCGCCGGCGCCAAGTTCGTCGGGCACCGCCGCGTCGACCTCTACTGCCAGGGCGGCTACGGCGACGAGGATGCGCTGCCGACCGTCATCCGCGCGATCAACGACTGCCACGCGGTGTTCGTCTCCAAGATCGGCGGCTGCCCGAAGGCGGAATTGACAGCGGCCGGCATCGAGCCGGTGGACGAATACGCCCACGGCTTCATCGAGAAATCGGCGCTCAAGTGGTTCCGCACCTACCTCGAGCGCGTCGCCTCGGGCGAGGTCGAGCACACCCGGCACGGGGACGCCTCGATCCGCCAGGGCGCTCTCATCAACGTCGCGTGAGGGGAGGGCGCGATGGCGTTCAAGATCGTCTCCTCCCAGTGCACGAGCTGCTCGGCCTGCGAGGCCGAGTGCCCCAACGAGGCGATCTCCGATAAGGGGACGACCTTCGTCATCGACCCGGCGAAATGCACCGAGTGCGTCGGCCACTACGACAGTCCGCAGTGCGCCGCGGTCTGTCCCATCGACGACACCTGCGTCGTCGACCCGAAATTCCCCCGCTACCAAGCCGCGTGAGGCCCAGATGAGCTTCGAGCTGACCCGTTCCGCGGAGCGTTTCATCCGCATGATGATCATGGCCGACGGCAAGCCGGGTTCCGGCTTCCGTCTCGCCGTTACCCCGGGCGGCTGTTCGGGACTCAACTCGGACGTCGCCGTCGTCGATGCGCCGGCCGAGGGCGAGCAGGTGGTGGAGAAGGGGTCGTTGCGCCTCTTCCTCAACGCCGAGAGCCGCATCCTGCTCGACGGGGTCACCATCGACTTCGCCGACACTCCGCTCCAGACCGGCCTCGTCTTCCACGACCCGAAGGCGACCGGCTCCTGCTCGAGCCACTGAGATGCTGATGGGCGGCAGCAGCACCCGCATGCACCGATCCGGCCGGATCGTGCCCGCCGTGTCTCCGGGCGCGGCGGACGCATCCGAGGAGGCGCTCGCGGCTGCCGTCCTCCTCGCCGGCGGCCTGCCGGTCGAGGCGCAGGAACATCTGACCGCGGCGGGCCTCGCCTATGCCGACAGCCCCCGCGCGGAGGATCACCTCGCCCGGGCCGACGCCATCGCGCCCGACCACCCGGCGGTGCTGATCGCCCGCTACCGTTACCTCTTCTACAAGGGGCGCCGCAGCGAGGCGCGCGAGGTGGCCGAACGCTGCCTCACCGCCGCGCTCGACATGACCGGTCTCGGTCCCGACTGGCGGGCTCTCTCGCCGGACGACGCCGCCTTCGGGGCGTGGGACGCGGTGCTGCCGCGCTTCCTGCTCTTCTCGCTGAAGGGCTATGCCTACCTTTCCATGCGGCTCGGCGAGCTCGACGTTGCCGAGGAAGCCGTCGCCAAGCTCCTCGAACTCGATCCCGCCGACCGCATCGGCGCGAAGGTCCTCGCCGATGTCGCCGCCAGGGCGGGGAGGGAGGACGACGACGATGAATGAGATCGCCGCCTTCGATTATCTCGGCCGCGCCGTCGATTGCGCCCCCTGTGACCATCGCGACCGCCTCTCCGCCGGGCGCTGCCAGCCGCTCAAGGCGTGCGTCCACGACCGCTACGCCCGGCGCATCGATCGCTTCTTCGCCTGGAACGCGGACCTTGCGAACGACTACCTCGCGCATCCGCATTTCGAGGTCCGCGCGATCGCGGCCAAGTCCGCCGACGTCTTCCGGCTGCCGCGGCTTCTCGACGATCCGGAGGAGACCGTCCGCTGGAACGCCGCCCGACGCCTGCCGCAAGCCAGGATCCTGCTCCTGCGCGCCGACCCGCACCGCGAGGTGAGGATCCGCATCGCCACGCTCCTCGACGGTGACGACCTGACGCCGATGATGAGGGACGAGGACTATTATGTCCGCCTCGTCGTCGCCAAGCGCATCGCCCCGGCGCGGCTCGGCCCGTTGATGACCGACCCCGAGCCAGAGGTCCGCCGGATCGTCGCGCGACGCGTCCCCGACGCATGGCTCCCATCCATGATGGACGACGCGGACGCCGCGGTGCGCCTCGACGTCGCCGCACGCCTCGACGGCGACCTGCTCGCCCGCTTCGCCAGCGATACCGACTGGCGCGTCCGCCACGAGGTCGCGAGCCGTCTCGAAACCCGTCACGAGGGCATCCTCACCCGACTCGCGGAGGACGCCGACGATGTCGTCGCCGAGGTCGCCCGCACCCGTCTGGCCCCAGCACAGAGGAGGATCAGCGCATGACCAACATCGTCCGCGACAGCGACGTCGTCGAACTCGCCGGCCCACCGGTGTTCAACTACGGCGACAAGGTCCGCGCGCGGCGCAACGTGCGCAACGACGGCACCTACGCCGGCAAGGAGATCGGCGACCTCCTCGTGAAGAAGGGCGAGGAGGGCTACGTCGTTCACATCGGCACCTTCCTGCAGCAGTTCTACATCTACGGCGTGGAGTTCCTCGTCAGCGGCAACCGTGTCGGCATGAAGCGCAAGGAGCTCGACGCGGCCTTCGAGGACGAGGAGGAGGACGACATCCTCTTCCCCGGCGAAGTGCGCCCGGTGGAGGTCGCCCGATGACCGACGCCAGCCCGTCCCGCCCGCCGCTCCCGCTCGAGCCGCGCACCCCGAAGTACGACTGGGGGCAGCGCATCGCGTGCCTCGCCGACCTCTACAACGACGGCTCCTATCCCGAGCTCGCCGCCGATGCCCTCCTCGTGCGGGCGGGCGAGAAGGGCGAGATCGTCCGCGTCGGCATGCACACCGACACCAACACGCCGATCTACCTCGTGGAGTTCGACAGCACCCGTGTCGTCGGCTGCACCGAGGACGAGATCGCACCGGTCCACTGAGGGGGCGAGGATGGGACAGGCTCTTCCCGCGTTCGACATCCTCCCGGCGCACCCGAACCCGTTCGACGAGCGCCGCATCCTTCGCGGCCTCCAGGGACGGCGGCGGTACCGCTATGTCGAGCCCGCCATCGTGCCGGTCGTCAACGGCTACCGGATCGAGGCGCCATGCTGCTCGCGCACCATTGATCCCGACGGCGGCGTCATCGACATCGCCCTTCTCGTCCACGACCCGGAGACGGACCGCTGGCGTCTCTACCGCAAGGACCACGCGTTCGGCGAGTGGGACCTCCACGGCATCTACCCGCGCCTCGTCGAGATCCTGATCGAGCTCGCCGAGGACGACGAACGAAGCTTCTGGCAATAGCCCCGGCCCGCGACCGCGCGGGCGGGCGGGCGGAAGCCGCACCCGGCGCGTCGGTCGCGCCGAACCCGACCGCCGAGACGGCACGAAGGAGAACGACGATGGCCATCACAGAGGACGAGATGCGCGGGATCGCCGCCATCCTGTCGGCGCCCGACGCGCGCGAGACCGGCTACGCCACTCTGCGCGGCCGCTATCCGCACATCATGCTCACCCGCTGCGATGCCTCCGACCTCGTGGAAGACCCGTTCCTGACGGTCGGGGCGTTCGACCTCCACCTGGTCGACATGACCGATCACTGCGTGCGCATCACCGCCGATCCGGCCGAGGCCCACGGCCTCGCCCTCGCCCTGCGCCGGGTGCCGGCATGAGCGGCGCGGGCGATGGCCGTGCCGCCCACCTGACGCTCGTCGAGCCGGACGAGGCGGCCCCCCTCGTCGAGGCGGAGGGCCGCATCCTCCTCTCCGACCCGGATGTCACCGCCGCCGAGCTCGAAGCGGTCGAGGCGGTCATCCGTTCGCCGCGCATTTCCGCCGGGTCCGTGGTGGACGCCTTCGAGACCGCTTTCGCGGAGATGCTCGGCCGCCGTTACGCCATCGCCGTGCCGAGCGGCACCATCGGCCTGCGGCTGGTCCTCGACGCCTGCGGGATCGGTCCCGGCGACGAGGTGATCGCCTCGTCATTCTCCTGGCGCGAGGCGGTCCACGCGGTCCGACTCGTCGGCGCGACGCCCGTCTTCGCCGACATCGACTACTGGTCCGGCACGCTCGCCCCGAACAAGGTCGAGCCGAAGATTACCGGGAAGACCCGCGCCATCGTGGCCGGCAACACCAACGGCCATCCGGCGGCGTGGGATGACCTCGCCGGTCTCGCCGCCGCGCACGGTCTCGCGCTGATCGAGGATTCCACCGAGGCGATCGGCTCGCGCTACAAGGGTCGCCTCGTCGGCACGTTCGGCGCCGCGTCGGTGTTCGACTTCGCCCAGCCCGCCGCGGTCACCTGCGGCGAAGGCGGCATGGTCGTCACCGACGACGTCGACATCGCCGTGACGCTCCGCCGCCACCGCGCCCGAAGCCTCGGCGAGCGCACCTCCGTCGTTGCCGGCGCCACTCCGCCGCTCCATGCCATGATGAGCGACCTCACCGCCGCCCTCGGCCTCGCGCAGTTGCGGCGACTGCCGGAGATCCTCACGGCCCGCAAGCGCGTGGAGGACGACTACCTCGGCGTGATGCGCTCCTTCGAGGGCATCAAGCCGCCCTACATCGCCCCCGATGTCACGGAGGTGCACTGGTTCCTCTATCTGGTGCACCTCGGCACGCGCTTCCCGAAGTCGGGCCGCGACGCGATCATCGAGGACCTCGCCACCGAGGAGGTCGAGGCGGCGGCCTATTCGAGCCCGCTCCACCTCCAGCGCCACTACCGCGACCTCGGCTGGAACCGCGGCGACCTCTACGTCACCGAGAAGGTCGCCGACCGGGCCATCGCGCTTCCCTTCCACGCCCACCTCGACGCCGCGGAGATCGCCTTCATCGTGGAGACGATGAAGGACTCCTCGGTCAACGTCGGCGCGGGCGCCGCCATCTACTGACCCGCAGGAGCCCAACCATGACGACCATCACCATCATGCCGTCCGGCAAGACCATCGAAGCCGCCGAGGGCATATCGATCCTCGCGGCACTTCTCGAGAACGATCCGGAGTTTCCGCACAAGTGCAACGGCAACGCCAAGTGCGGCTCGTGCCACATCTTCGTCCAGGAGGGCCGCAAGGGCGTCTCCAGAGTGACCCGCGAGGAGAACGAGAAGCTCGACACGATCGTCGGCGTCGGCTCCAAGTCGCGCCTCGCCTGTCAGGCGACGGTCCTAGGCACCGAGGACATCCGCATCGAGATCCTCGGCTTCGCATCAGGCTTCTGAGGGAGGGCGCAATGGCCGACAACACGATCGATACCGTCCCCGATGCAGTTTCCGGCAGGACCATCGTCCACGTACGTTTCGCGCCGGACGGATCCGTGACCGAGATCTCGGAACGGCCGGCCGCCCTGTCACCGCAGGGCTGGTTCGACTGGCTTTCCCTCCATGCCGGTGACACATATCGTGCCCTGGCCGGCGGGCGGGGGGTCTTCCGCCTCGACGCGGACAAGGTGCCGGCGATGCGTGAAGAGGCGATCGAGACATGAGCGTAGCGGACGACGTCACTCTGGCGGAGCTTACCCTCTACGAGAGACTGGGCGGTGCGAACGCGATCGACCATCTGGTCGACACCTTCTACGCCCAGATGGACACCGTGCCGGAGGCGGCGACGATCCGCGCCATGCACCCGGACGACCTCGGGCCGATCAAGGCGATCCTGAAGCGCTACCTCACCGAGTGGACGGGCGGCCCCAGGCTCTACTCCCCCGAAAAGGGCCACCCGCGCCTGCGCTCCCGCCACGTCGGCTTTCCCATCGGCGAGGCGGAGCGCGACGCGTGGCTGTCGTGCATGCGCACCGCTCTCTCGGTCGCGATCGCCGACGACGTCGCGCGCATCGAGATCTATACCAACATGGCAAAGCTCGCCGACTGGATGCGCAACCTGCCGGGCAACCCCCACGACGCCCGCCGCGCCGGGCACTGAGTCCAGTACCGCGACGGGCTCGGACCGCCACGCGGGGCCTGATCCGGGCCCGGCCGTGTGCTGACGCAGCCAGCAGCCCATCCCGGCAAGATGCGAGACGCCGGCCGGTCAGCCGATCACTGCGGCGGACTTGATCTGCGCCCAGACGGGAGTGCCGGGGCCGAGCGCCAGCGTCTCCATCGAGCGGGCAGTGAGGCGCGACACCAGCGGTGTCTCCCCGTCCATCGCCGGCAGCGTCGTGCCCCGGTCCGCGTTGCCGCCGCCGCGCAGGCGCTCGGGCGATCCGCCGAGGGCGATCCGCGCCATCACCACCGACGGATGATCGCCCGGGGCGCAATCCAGCACTCGCGCCGGGAGCACATTGAGGATGCTGCCGTCGACCGCCCGCTCCAGCGCCAGCGAGACGTCGCGCGCCAGCACCCGCAGCCGGATGCGCGCACCGAGCGGCCGCCCGTCGTCCCGCACCCACATGCTGCCGCCCGGAAAGGCGGCCCGCATCAGCGCCCACCGCGCCTCCCGCTCGACTACCGTCGCCTCGAACGCCACTCCGGAGTCCGATTCCGGGGTCTTCAGACCGACCGCGGCCATCGTCGCGGTCAGCGGGCCGCTGGCGGCCACGCGGCCGTTGTCGAGCACCACCAGATGGCTCGCGAGCCGCGCCACCTCGTCCGGCGCGTGCGTGACGTAGAGGATCGGGATCGACAGCGTGTCCCGCAGGTGCTCGAGGTAGGGAAGGATGTCCCGGCGGCTCTGGTGGTCGAGCGCCGACAGCGGTTCGTCCATCAGGAGGAGGCGCGGGCTCGTCAACAATGCCCGTGCGATCGCGACCCGCTGACGCTCTCCGCCCGAGAGCTTGCCGGGTGCGCGGTCGAGGAGATGCCCGAGCCCCAGCCACGTCACCGCCTGCTCGAACCAGATGCGCCGGTCGCACCCGGGGACGCGCCTTTCGCCATAGGCGAGGTTGGCGCGGACCGAGAGGTGAGGGAAGAGGCTCGCCTCCTGGAAGACGTACGCGAGCGGGCGGCGATGGACCGGCACGAACCGCCGTCCGTCCTGCCACACCGCCCCGTTGACGCACAGGCGCCCCGCGGCCCGTTCCAGTCCGGCGACGCATCGCAGCGTCGTCGTCTTGCCCGACCCCGAGTGGCCGAACAGCGCCGTCACCCCCGTCCCCGGCAGGGCGAGCGAGACGTCGAGATCGAAGGCGCCGAGCGTACGGCGGAACATGGCTTCGATGGTCATCTGCGGCGCTCCTGAGGGGGGCGGGTGAGGTCAGCGGCCGCGATCGACGTCGCGGCGGTTGAGGGCGTGGAGTGCGATGAGGACAGCGAATGCGAAGGCAAGCATCCCGGCCGACAAGCGGTGCGCGCCGGCATAGTCCATCGTCTCGACATGATCGTAGATCGCGACCGACATGACCTTGGTCTCCCCGGCGATGTTGCCGCCGATCATCAGCACCACGCCGAACTCGCCGACCGTGTGGGCGAATGTCAGCACCGCGGCGGTGAGAAAGCCCGCCCGTGCGAGCGGCACCGCCACCGTGAGGAAGCGGTCGAACGGGCCCGCCCGCAGCGTGGCGGCCGCCTCCATCGGCCGCTCGCCGATCGCCTCGAACGCATTCTGAAGCGGCTGCACGGCGAACGGCAGCGAGTAGAGCACCGACGCCACGACGAGGCCGGCGAAGGTGAACGGCAAGGTGCCGAGACCCGCCGCCCGCATCGCCTGCCCCACCGGTCCGGTGGGGCTGAGAACGATGAGGAGGTAGAAGCCCAGCACCGTCGGCGGCAGCACGAGGGGCAGGGCGACGATCGCCGTCAACGGCCCCTTCGCCCAGTGCCGCATCCGCGACAGCGCCCAGGCGATCGGCGTGCCGACGAGAAGCAGGAGCACCGTCGTCACCCCGGCGAGCTTCGCGCTCAGGAACACCGGGGTCCAGTCGAACGCCACGGCGCTACTCGTGGGCCGTCAGGAGCGCGACGTCCTCCGGCCCCGACGGGAGGCCGTAGCCGTGCCGGGCGATGATCTCACGTGCGGCATCGCTCGAAAGGAAGGCGAGGAAGGCGCGTGCCGCTTCGCTGGCCTCGCCCGGCTTCAGGAGCACCGCCTCCTGCAGGATCGGCGAGTAGAGCTCGGCCGGGATCTCCCACAAGGTCCCCTTGGCGCCGTCCCACGCGATCACCTGCGACGCGGCGACGAAACCCGCCTCGGCGTTCCCGGTCGCGATGAACTGGAAGGCCTGGGTGATGTTGTCGCCCGTCACCAACTTGGCGGCGACCGCAGTGGCGACGCCGAGCTTCTCCAGCACCTCGAGCGCCGCCGCGCCGTAGGGCGCCGTCTTCGGATTCGCGATCGCGACGTGCGCGAAGTTACCCGCAGCGAGGTAGGCCGCGCCGTCATCGAAGGCACCGGACGCCGCGCTCCACAGGACGAGCCGGCCGCTCGCATAGGGGAAGCGCGTGCCGGCAACGGCGAGGCCGTCGGCCACGGCGCGTTCCGGCTTCTCGGTGTCGGCCGACAGGAACACCTGGAACGGCGCGCCGTGGCTGATCTGTGCGAAGAGCTTGCCGCTTGAGGCGAAGCTTGGCGACACGGTGTGCCCCGTCGCCTCCTGGAAGGCGGCGGCGATCTCGCGCGTCGCGTCCGTGAAGTTGGCGGCGACCGCGGCGATCACCTCGTCGGCCGCCGCCCGCCCGGGCGCTCCGAAGAGGAGGGCGGAGGTGAGCAGGGCTGCGGCGGCGGCACGGGCCGAAGTGAGAGCGAGCATGGGCATGGCTCCTTGGCGACAGGTGAGGGACCGGCCGGCGTCATTCCCGCCGGCATCCGGCGAGCGCTCCACCGCAAGCGCCGGGCCAGCGGCAAAGCCCCGGACCGTGCGGGGCGAGCGGCCCGAATTGTCCGGGACCCGACAGACGCCTCCGACATTCGTGACAAGATGAACGAAAGACGACACAAATATCGCGGTGAGATACGATCGCCGAGCACCGCAGATCAGCAGATTTCTCAGGATCGGTGATAGAAGAAATATTGACGATATTAGATTTGGCGCTTGATCTTCGGGTCGGGGAGCGACAACGATAGGGTCCGTCGCGAGGTGCGATGCCGCCGCGCCGGCGGGCGAGCGTCGGCTGCCGGACGGTCCGGGCCGCCGGTGTGCGGCAGTCGGGACGGGCGTGGCCCAACCCACCAGGTGTGTCCATCGATGGGGAGAGCGGCATGATCGTGTGCCACTGCAACGTCATCAAGCGCGCCGAGGTCCAGGCGGTGATCCGTCAGATCATGGCGGACGATCCCACCCAGGCGCTCGAGCCGCACTGCATCTACCGCGTCCTCAACAAGCGCGGCCGGTGCTGCTGCTGCTTCCCGACCGTCTGCCGCATCGTCGACGACATGCTCGCCGATGCGGTGACCGGCGCTGCCGTCCTCATGCCGCTCGCCGGCCGCGACGAGGCGATCCCGCTCGGCGGGACCGCATGAGGTCCCCGGCGGCACCCCCGCGCTGAAATCAGAAACTTTGAGTGGCTGGACTTAAACTTGTTCCAGCGTTGAAATATGACAATTGGATGAACGGCCCGGCCCACGGACCGGACCGATGGCGCCGACTGCAAGGAGTGGTGATGAAGGGTAGCGAACGGGTCCTCGAGCGATTGAACCAGGCCCTGTTTCTGGAGCTGGGCGCGGTCAATCAATACTGGCTGCACTACCGGCTGCTGGACGACTGGGGCCTGACCAAGCTCGCCAAGAAGGAGCGGGCCGAATCGATCGAGGAGATGCAACACGCGGACAAGCTGATCGACCGCATCATCTTCCTCGAAGGGCACCCGAACCTGCAGACGGTCGCGCCCCTGCGCATCGGCACCAACGTCAAGGAGGTCCTCGAGGCGGACCTCGCCGGCGAGTACGAGGCGCAGAAGACCTACGCCGAATCGCGCGAGATCTGCCACCAGGAGCGTGACTACGTCTCCAAGGAGCTGTTCGACGCGCTCCTCGCGGACGAAGAGGGTCACATCGACTTCCTCGAGACCCAGCTCGACCTTCTCGGCAAGATCGGCGAGGAGCGCTACATGCTGCTCAACGCCGAATCGGCGGACACGGCCGAGTAACGGACGCCGGGGCCCGGCGGGGCCGGTGCCGGGTGGCGGCCTTGCCCGTGTGCCGCGCCCCGACACCGTCCAACCCTCCCGGCCCACCGTCGGCCGGCCCGGCACATCGGGCCGGCGTAACTTGCGCCCCCCACGTTGGCGCTCGGGCCGCCGCACCCTGCCGGCCTTGCTGACGCCGACCCAGTTCGTGGCGCATCGCGCTCTCCCCGTCTCCAACACCTGGCCTCCGGCGGAAGCGCCCAAGCGCATGTGAACGCGCGTGCGCTGAACGCGCGTATCTCCGCCTTGAACCTGCCCGGTCCGAGGGCCACCATGGGTGGCAAAAATGAGCACTGGGGGAAACCATGGGTAAGGCACACACGGGACTGACCGAGGCCGAGGTCGAACAATACCGGCGGGACGGCTACGTCTTCCCGGTTCCGGTCATGAGCCGCGAGGAGGCGGCCGCCTATCGCGCCCGGCTCGAGGCGTTCGAGGCGGCGAGCGGCGGCCCCATCGCCGGCAACATGCGTCACAAGAGCCATCTCCTCTTCACCTGGGCGAACGAGATCGCCCACCATCCGAGGATCCTCGACGCGGTGGAATCGATCCTCGGGCCGGACATCCTTCTCTGGGGCTCGTCCTTCTTCATCAAGGAACCGCACACGACCGCGTACGTCTCCTGGCACCAGGACGCGACATATTGGGGGCTCGACGGGTCAGACGTCGTCACCGCATGGGTCGCGCTCGCCGACGCCCCGGTGGAATCGGGCGCCATGACCTTCTGGCCGAGGAGCCATCAGCAGTTGCAGCTACCCCACAAGGACACCTTCGCGGAGGACAACCTCCTCTCGCGCGGGCAGGAGATCGCCGTGGAAGTGCCCGAGACCGAGGGTGTCGCGGTGCCCCTCAGGGCCGGCGAGATGAGCCTCCACCACGTCCTTCTGGTGCACGGGTCCAAGGCCAACACCACGTCGGACCGGCGCATCGGCTTCGCGCTGCGCTACATCCCGACCCGCCTCGCCCAGACCAAGGCGGAGGACCGGGCGATGCTGGTGCGCGGGACGGACACGTATGGTCACTTCGCGCTCGAGCCGCAGCCGGTCGCCGACCTCGACGAGGCGGCGCTCGCCGCGCACGCCGAATCGATGGGGGCGCAGGTGGCGGCGCTCTACCAGGGCACCGACCGCAAAGAGTTCCGCGCGTGAGCCTTCCCCCCGGTGGCCACGTCCTCGCCGACGGGACGATCCACGTTCCGGCACAGGGGACGGCGAAGGACTTCGCCGCCATCGAGGAAATCGGCTCGCGCAGCGTCCTGTGCGCGCTGCGTGACACCCTGTCGAAGGCCGGCCCAAGGGCGGTCGCGCTGGAGGACGCCGATCGCCGGCCGATGACCTACCGCGATCTGGTGCGCGCGGCGGCGGCCTTCTCCCGCGTCCTGAAGCGCTCGCTGCCCCCGGACGCCGACACGGTCGCGATCATGCTGCCGTCCAGCGTTGCGGCCGCCATCGCCTACTATGCCGCGCTGGCGGCGGGCCTGCGCCCGGCGATGCTGAACTTCACCGCGGGGGAGGCGGTGCTGCGCCACGCCGTCGGCTCGTCGGGAGCCGCGGCGGTGATCACCGCGGACCGCTTCCTGGCCGTGGCGGACCTTGAGGCGCTGGCCGAGGGGCTCGCGACGGTGGTCCCGGTCCTGAAGCTTGAGGAGATGCGCAAGTCCGTCGGCTGGCGCGACAAGGCCTTCGCCGCCGTCGCCCACCCGCTCGGCCTCCTGCCGCGCCCGTCGCCCGACGATACGGCGGCGATCATCTTCACGTCCGGCTCGGAGGGGCAGCCGAAGGGGGTGGTGCTCAGCCATCGCAACCTCCTGTCCAACTGCGGCCAGGTCCACCAGCACCTGCCGCTCGACCGGGTGAGGGTGTTCTTCAATCCGATGCCGGTGTTCCACTCCCTCGGCCTCGGGCCGGGAATGATCCTGCCGCTGTCGTTCGGCATGAAGCTCGTGCTCCATCCGTCACCGCTGCGCATCAAGGAGGTGACGCAGCGCATCGCCGAGACGCAGGCCAACGTCCTCCTCACCACGGACACGTTCCTGCGCCAGTACGCCCGCGTCGGTGCGGACGGCAGCCTCTCGACGCTGCAGTTCGCCGTCTGCGGCGCCGAGCGCGTCCGGGTCGAGACGCGCACGCTGGTGCGCTCGCGCTTCGGCTTCGAGGTGGTGGAGGGCTACGGGGTGACGGAGACGAGCCCCGTCATCGCGGTCAACCACCCGGACGAGATCCGCGACGGCACGGTGGGGCGCATGGTTCCCGCGCTTGAGGCGCGGCTCGAGCCGGTGCCGGGCCTCGACGACGGGTGGCGGCTCCACGTGCGCGGGCCGAACGTCATGAAGGGCTACATCGGCCAGGGCGGTGCGATCGTGCCGCCGCCCGACGGCTGGCACGACACCGGCGACGTCGTGGCCTTCGAGAGCGGTTTTCTCGCGGTGCGCGGCCGGCTGAAGCGATTCGCCAAGCTCGGCGGCGAGATGACCTCGCTGGTGACGGTGGAGAACCTCGCGGGCGCCGTGTGGCCGGAGTTCCAGCACGCCGCCACCGCCGTTGCGGGCGGCAAGAAGGGCGAGATCATCGTCCTCCTGACGGAAAGCCCGGACGTGCAGCGCGAGGGTCTGCAGGCCGAGCTGCAGCGCGTCGCGCTGCCGGAGCGGTATCTCCCGGCGCGGATCTTCCACGTCGAGAAGATCCCGCTGCTGGGGACCGGCAAGCTCGACACCGTCGCCGCCACGCGGCTCGCCGAGGCGCTCGTCGCAGCCGAACAGCAGGGCGGGCCGCCGGCGCAGGCCACGGGCTGACGACGAGCCGCCGCCGCTCCGCCGGGGCGAGGACGCCCGGTCGAGGTGACGCCGCGGGCGAGGCCCGGCGGGCCGGACACCCGGCCGGCCTTGTGCGCACCGTCGATGGAGCCGTTCCTCGCGCCCGGGAAGCGGATGCGGGGACCTCCGGCGCATGCCGATTCTCGTTCCGGAGGCTCTCGCTGCGTTGCCGTTCCTCGTGGGCGCGGCAATTCGCGCTGTCTTCCCCGACGCTCCGCCGCGTCGCGCCACATGTTGGCGCCGTGATGTCGTGACTGTTCGGCGATTGCGAACCGGGAAACGCGCTGGCCGAGGTGCGCGCTGGTCCGAGCGGCGCCGGCGTCGGGTGAATCGATTCGGTCGCTACCAAAGCGAATGCGTAACTGAGGGTCTCAGCGAATATATTGAGCCGGTTCGGCAATCTTGCGTCGCGACCGTTGTCGTGGTTGTCTTCCCGTTGAACGGCGGCACCGAATGATCGCCTGTATTTTTGGGAGGATACCGTGGAAAGACGCGGTTTTGTGAAGGCGCTCGCCTTCTCTGCGATGATGCTCGCCGGCGCTGCGAGCGCCCCGGCCTACGCCGAATACCCCGACCGTCCGATCCAGCTCGTCGTGCCCTGGGGCGCGGGTGGCGGCACGGACGCGGTCGGCCGCATCTTCGCGACGCTCCTGGAGAAGGAGCTCGGCCAGCCGGTCAACGTGGTGAACCGCACGGGCGGCTCCGGCGTCGTCGGCCACACGGCGATCTCCTCGGCCCGTCCGGACGGGTACACGCTCGGCGTGATGACCGTCGAGATCACCATGATGCACCACCAGGGCCTCACCCCGCTCACCTACAAAGACTATGACGTCCTGGCGCTGGTGAACGCCGATCCGGGCGGCGTGATGGTCGCGGCCGATTCCGGCTACGGGTCGCTGGAAGATCTTCTGACTGCGATCAAGAACGAGCCGGCCGGGACCCTCAAGGCGTCCGGGACGGGGCAGGGCGGCATCTGGCACGTCGGCCTCGCGGGCTGGCTGATGTCGGAAGGCGTCGACCCCAACAAGGTGACCTGGGTGCCGAGCCAGGGCGCCGCGCCGGGCCTCACCGACATGGTCGCCGGCGGCGTCGACATCGTCACCGCGTCGCTGCCCGAGGGCCGCGCGCTGATCGAGGCCGGGAAGGTGAAGCCGCTGGCCACGATGGGCGCCGAGCGTCAGCCGATCTTCCCGGACACACCGACCCTCGCCGAGGCGGACGGGTCCGACTGGACCGTCGCCGCGTGGCGTGCGCTGGTGGCGCCGAAGGGGCTGCCGGAGGACGTCGCGGCCAAGCTCGAGAGCGCCATCGAGACCGCCTACAAGAGCGACGAGTTCCAGTCCTTCATGAAGGACCGCGGCTTCGGCCTGATGTGGTTGTCGGGCGACGAGGCGACCGACTTCATGGGCAAGTCCGACGAGGACTTCGGCAAGGTCATGAAGGAAGCCGGGCTCGTCCAGTAGGACGGGCCTTGGCTCGGAGGGCCTGACGATGCGCGTCGGTGACGCAGTAATCGGCGTGCTCGTCGTCATTCTCGGCCTCGCCGTGTCGTGGAGCGCGTGGTCGCTGCCGAACCTGCCGAACCAGTCCTACGGGGCGGCAACGTTCCCGGTGGCGATCGGCATCTGCCTCATGGGGCTCGGCGCTGTGATGGCGATCACGGGTGTCACCCGCGGCAACGGCTTCACGCTCGCCGCGGAGGGGTGGGGGCGCTCGCCCGGCTCGTGGCTGCGCCTCGCCCTGGTCGTCGTCCTCATCGTCATCTTCGTGATGGTGGCGGACAAGCTCGGCTTCCTCATCGCCGGCACCGGACTGATGTTCGCGCTGCTGGTGACGTTCCGCACCAACGTGTTCGTGGCGCTCCTCGTCTCGCCCGTCGCGACGTACGTCGTCGCGTGGGCGTTCGGCAATCTGCTGCGCGTGCCGCTGCCGCGCGGCCTGCTCTCAAGTTTGTGGTAGGACATGGGCGACCTTTCCACCGCGTTCCTCCTGGTCTTCGACCCATACGTCCTTCTCGTCATCGCTGCGTCGGCGGCATTCGGTCTCTTCGTCGGCTCGATCCCGGGACTGACCGCCACCATGGCGACCGCGCTCCTGGTACCGGTCACCTTCTTCATGGACCCGGTACCGGCCATCGCCGCGATCGTGACCGCGACGGCGATGGCGATCTTCTCGGGCGACATTCCCGGCTGCCTCCTTCGGATCCCCGGCACCCCGGCCTCCGCCGCCTACGCCGACGAGGCGTTCGCGATGACGCGCAAGGGGCAGGCGGAGAGGGCGCTCGGGACGAGCCTCGTCTTCTCGGCGATGGGCGGCCTCTTCGGCACAACGGTGCTGGTGCTGGCGGCGCCCGCGCTCGCCGAGTTCGCGCTCTCCTTCTCCTCGTTCGAGTACTTCTGGCTCGTCTGCCTCGGCCTCTCGTGCGCGGTGTTCATCTCTCCCGCCTCGCCCATGAAGGGGCTGATCTCGCTCTTCATCGGCCTCCTGATCGCGACCATCGGTATCGACAACCCGGCCGGGCAGCCGCGCTTCACCTTCGGCGACTACGAGCTTCTGACGGGCGTTCCCTTCATCCCGGCGATGATCGGCCTCTTCGCCGTGTCGGAGGTGATGCGCGCCGTGGTGTCGCGCGCGCCGCCGCTGAAGCCGGGGAGCGAAGCGCTCACCGGGGTCCTGCGCGGGCAGGGCGCCAACATCCGGCGCTACTGGAAGCAGGGGCTGCGCGGCTCCATCCTGGGGACCGCGATCGGGGCGCTTCCGGGTGCAGGCGCCGACATCGCGGCTTGGATCTCCTACGCCGTGTCGAAGCGATTCTCGCGGACGCCGGAGAAGTTCGGCACCGGGCACGAGGAGGGGCTCGCGGAGGCCGGCGCCTCGAACAACGGCGCGCTGTCGGGGGCGTGGATCCCGGCGCTGGTGTTCGGCATCCCGGGTGATTCGATCACCGCGGTGGTGATCGGCGTCCTCTACGTGAAGGGGATGAATCCGGGACCGACGATCTTCATCCACAAGCCCGAGCTGATCCACGCGGTCTTCATCGTCTTCTTCCTCGCCAACCTCATCCTGCTGCCGTTCGGATGGATGGCAATCAAGCTCTCCAAGCAGGCGCTGCGCGTTCCGCAGCAGATCCTGATGCCGCTCATCCTGATGTTCTGCGTGGTCGGCGCCTTCGCCATCACCAACAGCATGTACGGCGTCGTCGTCGCGCTGTGCCTCGGCGTCCTCGGCTTCTTCATGGAGGAGAACGGCTTCCCGGTCGCGCCTGCGATTCTCGGTCTCGTGCTGGGGCCGATGCTGGAGCAGAACTTCATCACCTCCCTGATCAAGGCGGACGGCTCGATGCTCGCCTTCTTCGAGCGGCCCATCGCGGGCGGGCTCGGCGTGGTGACGATCGCCCTCTGGATCGTCCCCATCGTGATGCTGCTGATCGGCCGGCGGCGCCGAGCGGCGCAGACCGTTTAGGCGGTCGCGCCGCACCGTCCGCGCTCCTATCCACAGGAACTGTCGCAGCGGCGGGGACGCGTTTCCCCGCCGATTGCGCGGGGAATTGTCGCGCGCCGGCTCCATTATACTGTGAACGGACCGCCGAAAGACTGAATGTCACGTGGGACGAAAGTCGTTCGAACGAATATTGTCTCAATCAGGACGAGATTCGGGAGCAAGCTTCGGCCCAGCCCCGGACGGTACTCAGCGAATATAAGCGATACCGTTTTTCTCGATAACCTGTGATCACTGCTGTGCGGTGATGACGTGAAGCGGTGAGCACTACAGAAGTGACGGGACTCGGCGGGACTGGGCTTTGGTGTGGTCAGGACCTACAATGGTGGCTGTGGGGCGAGAGGCTACATCGCTTATGCGCGCCACTGACAGTGAAATTTGCCGTCTCTGGCGAACTTAACGGCCCGATATCTGTTCTTACCGGGGAAATCTGTCATTCTTCACTATGCGGTGCGGACGATCCCGCACCTGGAGCCATCGGCGGAGGGCTTGCTTCATGAGCGATGCTGAATTGACGCGCGACCGGGACCGGATTGTGGCGTGGGCGGATGCCCGCAAGGCCCGTCCCGCCGTCGTGTCGGACACGACCAACAACGGGACACCCGGCGCCCTGCTGCGGTTCGACTTCGGCGCGCCGAACGCGTCCCTGTCCCCCATCTCGTGGGATGACTTCTTCCGGATGATGGACGAGTACAAACTCGCCGTCCTCCTCCAGGACAAGACGAAGTCGGGCAAGACGAGCAAGTTCGTGAAGTTCGTGGCGGCGGACGACGCGGCCGCGGACAAGCCGGCCCCCAAGGCCGCCCCTGCGAAGGCGTCGAAGGCGAAGGCCGCGAGCGCGTCGAAGCCGGCCGCCAAGTCCACCGCCAAGGCTTCCGGGACGAAGGCGGCCGCGACCAAGCCGGCGCCCACGAAGTCCGCCTCCACCAAGCCTGCGGCGAGCAAGACTGCGGCGGCGAAGCCGGCCGCGGCGAAGGCTCCGGCCAAGGCGAAGTCCACGGGGGCTGCGAAGGCGGCGACGAAGTCCGCCCCCGCCAAGACCGACGCTCCGGCGACCGCGGACGCGGCGGCACCGGCCGTGACGGCGAAGGCCCCCGCCAAGGCGCCGGCGAAGGCGACCGCGAAGGCCGGCTCCGCGACGAAGGCGCCTGCCAAGAGCACGGCCAAGCCGGCCGCGAAGACGGCCACGGCGAAGTCCGCGGCATCGGACGCGAAGACCGCGACGAAGGCGGCTTCCAAATCCCCGGCTTCCAAATCTCCGGCGGCGAAGGCACCGGCGAAGGCGACAAAGGCCGCCGCGTCGAAGTCGGCCTCCAAGTCGACCGCGCCGAAGTCCGATGCGTCGAAGTCTGATGCATCGAAAGCGTCGGCGGCAAAGCCGAAGGCGGCGCCCGCGAAGGCCGCGAAGCCGACCGCTGCCAAGTCCGCCACGACGAAGTCCGCCACGACGAAGTCCGCGACGGCCAAGTCCGCCGCCACGAAGTCGGCACCCGCAAAGTCGGCCGCCGCCAAGTCGAGTGCGAAGCCGGCCGAGACTGCCAAGGCCGCGCCGAAGGCCAAGGCACCGGTCAAGGCCAGCGCCGGGACGGCCGAGGCAAAGGCGCCGCCGAAGGCGGCCGCAAAGCCGGCACCGAAGACCACCAAGGCGAAGTCGGCGGGCAGCGCGACCAAGTCCGCCCCTGCGAAGTCCGCCAAGGCGGCGACCACGCCGGACAGCACCAAGGCCGAGGCTGCGCCCAAGGCCGCGGCGAAGGCACCGGCGAAGTCCGCCCCCAAGTCCACGACGAAGGCGAGCGCAGCCAAGCCCGCCACCGCCAAGACCGCCACCGCCAAGTCCGCGACGGCCAAGTCGGCGCCCGCCAGGTCCACGACCAAGTCCGCTGCGGCGAAACCGGCAACAGCCAAGTCAGCGCCCGCCAAGGCGGCGCCGAGCAAGGCTGCGAGCCCCAAGGCCGCACCGGCGAAGGCGAGCGCGGCCAAGGCGAAGTCCGCAACGCCGAAGGCGGCCTCGACGGAGACCGCCAAGCCGGCCAAGGCGGCGTCCGCCAGCAAGTCGAGCGGAACCGCCAAGACCGCCGCCGCCAAGCCCCCGAAGGCGAGCGCGCCGGCGAAGGCGAAGAGCGAGCCAGCCGCCGCGAAACCGAACGGGAGCGCGAAGGCCAACGGCTCCGCGAAAGCCAAGGCCGAGGCGAAGGCCGACGCCGCAGCCGGAGCCGCCCGCAAGGCCAAGGCCGATCCGGACGACGACGCGGTCACGACGACCGACCACACCCGCATCCGCGAGTGGGTCGAGGCCCGCGGCGGCCGTCCCTGCCACGTCACGGAGACCGCGTCGGACAAGGACCACCTCGGGATCCTGCGTATCGATTTCCAGGAGCCGGACACCGGCCTCGAAGAAGTCTCGTGGGAGAGCTTCCTTTCCGCGTTCGACGAGAAGGGCCTCGCCTTCCTCTTCCGCGAGAAGACCAAGTCCGGCCGGACCAGCCGCTTCCACAAGTTCGTGGACCGGAGCTGACGACAGCGCGCTTGCCGGGTCCCGGCAAGCACGGGTGATCGAGTCCGACGACCCTCCCGGGCGACATCCGCCCTCGCCCAGGAGGAGTCCACCGCGTTCCGCCGCTTCGCGCGCGGCGCGGCTCCACGGCTTTTGCTCCGTCCCGTCAGACGTGCCCGCATGATCGCGCAAGGCCGGTCCGCCGCTGGCCCCGATCCTTACTGCGCGAGGTGATCGGAACGGGGCCGGCGCCGGCCCCGACCAGAGGCGCCTGTCAGCGCAGGGCCGACCCGCGGGAGGCGTGGTCTCGGTCGACCGCGACACCGGACCGCGGAAGGCCGACGGTCGAGGCCGACGTCGGCATCGCGTCGGTCAGGTCCCGATTGCTGATGCCGTGGTCGGGCGGGAAAGGCATCGCTTTGCCGCGTCAGGCCGTCGATCGCCAACCCGTAGCCCAAGGCGACGCCGTAGGCAGCGAAGTCGGCGCGGGCCCGATGGCGAGGGTGCCGGGATTTGCCTTGCGCCCGGGATCATACTTGCGTCCTTCCACGCTTCCACGCTTCCACGCTTCCACGCTCGCCCGGCCCCGTCCCAGTGTCCACGCTCGCCCGGGACCACCCCGGCTCAGGGGACCTTCACCTCGTGCAGCATGTACCATTGGTCGAGGTGGGCAAGGACGTGAGGCTCGTAGACGGCGTTGAGCGCGAGCGCAGCGGAGTGGAATCCGTCATTGCCCTTCGGCACGTCGATGGGCTCGTTGTATCTGAAGGTGAAGCGCGTCGGCCCCGTACGCGTGATGACCGCCGGGACGATCGCCGCGCCCGTTCGCTGTGCCGCGTAGAGCGCGAAGGCGAAGTTGCAGCGGTCCTCCACCGGACGCCCGAACAGCGGGAACTTCACCTGCTTCTCGGACAACTCGTCGATCACCAGCACGATCGTCTGCCCCGGCACGGCGAGGCTCTTGTAGAGCTGGCGCGCCAGCTTCGGCGTTGCCGGCAGCACCTTGATGCCGAGCTTGCGGCGGGTGTCGGCGACGATGCGGTTCTCGAACCGGTTCGACTGCGGCGCCCAGGCCCCGGTCCCCTTGTCGCCGAAATGCCGCGAGGAGAGGTAGGAGATCATCTCCCACATCCCCGTATGCACCGTCGTCAGCACCATGGAGCGGCCCTCGGCCTGCAGCCGTTCGACGATCTCCAGTCCCTCCACCGTGGTGCGCGGCGGCGTCGAGACGGCCTCGAGGTGGGAGAACTCGGCCATCGCCCGCGCCGTGTTCTCGAACCAGCGGTCGACGACGGCTTCGCGCGCGGCCGGGTCGTCGGCGAGTTCGGGGCGCAGCCGGGCGATCATCCGGTCCATCCGCTGGATGAACGGCTTGCCGCGGTAGTACGCGCGCGAACGCGGCGCGACGATGCGGCCGGCGAAGTTCGAGCCGGCCTCGGGCGAGAGCATGCGGAAGAGGGAGTGGAGCGCCATCTTGCCGCCGCCGTAGACGCGGTCCTGCAGGTGGAAGCGCATCGCGCTCCTGCGGGCGCCCTCGTCGCCGAAGAGGTCCTTGAGCGGCGGCGCGGTCGGCTCGGGCGCGTAGGTGGCCGACCACGGGATCTCGCTATTGAGCACTGTCGTGCTCGCGCGCCAGCACGGCGCCCGCGCTCGTGTCCGCGACCGCGGAAACCGTCGCCGCGCCCGCCCCGGCCGGGGCGGGCGAACGGCGGTGGATCGTCATCGACAGCGGCGAGGTCGGGCGCAGGGTCAGGCGGCAGTCCGTCTCCACCTCGAGGCCGTCCTGCAGCCGGACGTCGAAGTGCTGCAGCAGCGCGGCGAGGCAGATGGTCGCCTCCGTCAGCGCGAAGGTCATGCCCGGGCAGACACGCGGCCCGCTCGCGAAGGGGATGTTGGCGTACTTGTTCGGCCGCTGCGCGATGGAGGGGACGAACCGCTCCGGCACGAAGTGATCGGGCAGGGACCAGATGTCCCGGTTCCGCTGCAGCAGCCAGGGCGCGACGATGAGGATGTCGCCGGGGTTAACCTCGTTGCCGAGAAGGGTGCCCTTGGCGGTCGCCTCGCGGCCGAGAAGCGGTACGGGCGGGTAGAGACGCAAGGTCTCCTCGACCACCGCGCGCGTGTAGACGAGGTTCGCCACGTCCGACAGCTCCGGCGTCCTGCCGCCGAGCACCGAATCGAACTCGGCCTTCAGCCGCTCCTGCACGCGCGGGCTCTGCGAGACGCAGTAGAACGCCCAGGCGAGAGTGTTCGCGGTCGTCTCGTGGCCGGCCATGAAGATGACGATCGCCTCGTTGCGGATCGCCGTCTTGGTGAGCGGCCTGCCGTCGGCGTCGCGCGCCTCGAAGAGGCTGCGGATGACGGCGCGCTCGTCGACGTCGCCGGCCTGGAAGCGCCGCATGATGTCGTCGATGACGCGGTGCACCTTGTTGCGCGCCCGCAGGGTGCGCGGGCTGCGCAGGCGCGGCAGCCAGTCCGGTAGGTTGAGAAGCGTCAGCCAGTCCAGCACCTGGATGGACTTCTGGTACGCGGCGAAGCCGGCGATGATCTGCTGCGTGTTCTCGCGGCCGAGCTTCGCGCCGAAGATCGTGCGGGAGATGATCTCGGCCGTCAGCTCGCCCATCTCGAAGAGGACGTCGAGCGTCGCGCCGTCGCCGGCCTTCTCCCACTGCTGGCACCACTCGGCGGCGACGTCGCTCATGATCGGGGCGAAGGTGTCGACCCGGCGCCCGTGGACGATCGGGGCCACGATCTTGCGCCGCTCCGCCCAGGTGCGCCCGTCCGACACGAAGAGCCCGTCGCCGAGGAGCGGCTCCAGGGTGTGGCGCTGGACCGGGGACTTCTTCTCGAACGCAGCCGCCTGCTGGTGCAGCGTCTCGCGCACGCCTTCGGGCTGGTTACAGACGTGGAGCGTCTGGCCGAGGAACGATTGCTTGATGCGCTTGTTCTGGAAATCGTACTCGCGGAACGTGGCGAGAAGGTTCTTCGAACCGAGCTCGATTCGCTTCCAGACCGAGAGGCGCTCGGTGTAGCGGTGCGGGTACGGCGGGATGAAGCTGTCAGCCAGTCCGTATTGGGCGATGGTCTCGTCGGACATGTGCATGAACGGTTACTCTCCCGGTCAGGTCGTCGGTACTGCCACGCGATTGTTAAACCGGCAAGATGCTGCTGTCTTGTCGTGGAGTTGACCTTCCACCGTCGGACCGCTATGTGAGGCGCTCTCTCAGGAGACGAGAACGCACCCGTGGGTCGCGGCGGACGTCCGCCAAGGCCCTGTCAGTGTCTTTGCCGAGGTGTCCCTTATAGGACAGGCAGCGGGCACAAAGGAGGGGCGTCTTTGGACCGGCAGCTGCCGGCAACCCGTGCGGGATGGGCCCGTGCGGAGCCAAGAAGACGTTTGGAATGACGAAGAGACATTCACAGAAGTACAAAATCGACCGCCGTATGGGCGAGAACATCTGGGGACGCCCGAAGTCCCCGGTGAGCCCCGGCCGCCGCGAGTATGGCCCCGGCCAGCATGGCCAGCGCCGCAAGGGCAAGATGAGCGACTTCGGCACGCAGCTGCGCGCCAAGCAGAAGCTCAAGGGCTACTACGGCAACATCTCCGAGAAGCAGTTCCGCGCCGTGTACGACGAGGCGGTCCGCCGCCGCGGTGACACCGGCGAGCAGCTGATCGGCCTCCTCGAGAGCCGTCTCGACGCGATCGTCTACCGCGCCAAGTTCGTCGCGACCGTGTTCGCCGCGCGCCAGTTCGTCTCGCACGGCCACGTCAAGGTGAACGGCCGCCGCGTCAACATCCCGTCCTTCCGCTGCAAGCAGGGCGACGTGATCGAGGTGCGCGACAAGTCGAAGAACATGCTCGCCCTCCTCGAGGCCATCGGCCTCGCCGAGCGTGACGTGCCGGACTACCTCGACGTCGACCACACCAAGATGACCGCGACCTATGCGCGCGTGCCGAACCTCGGCGACGTGCCGTACCCGGCCAAGATGGAACCGAACCTCGTCGTCGAGTTCTACTCGCGCTAACGCACCACCGGCGGCTCCGGCCGCCAGGGATCCCAGGGGGGCCGCGCTGCGAGGCGCCGGCCCCTTTGTCGTTGGGCGTGTCGCCGATGCGGCGCGCCGGTCGGTTCGTCGGCGGGGCGTGGAATCACGGCCGCCCGAACCTGGGCAACGTGTGAGGCTGAGCTATGCCGGAGACCGTGCGGACCGCGCCCAAGACGCTGGCCGCCGCGAGCATCGCGGTCGGCTGCGTCGTCTTCGCGATCAAGCTGCTCTCGTGGTGGGTGACGGACAGTGTGGCGCTGTTCTCCGACGCGCTGGAGAGCATCGTCAACATCGGTGCCGCCCTCGCCGCGTTCGTCGCCGTGAGCTGGAGCCAGCGTCCGGACGACGACGACCACCCCTACGGGCACCACAAGGCCGAGTACCTGTCGGCGGTCCTGGAAGGCGCGCTGATCGTCCTCGCCGCGCTGCTGATCCTGCGCGAGGCCGCCGTCGGCTTCCTGGAGCCGCGGCCGCTCACGGCGCCCTGGCTCGGTATCGCCATCAACCTGTGCGCCGGCGTCCTCAACGCGGTGTGGGCGCTCGTCCTCATCCGCTACGGCGAGCGGCATCGCTCCCCGGCGCTTAAGGCGGACGGGCGGCACCTGATGGCGGACGTCGTCACCTCGGCGGGCGTCGCACTGGGGCTCGTTCTCGCGGTGGTCACCGGGTGGAGCATCCTCGACCCGCTGCTGGCCGCCATGGTCGCGGTCAACGTCCTGAAGTCCGGCTGGACCCTCGTCACGGAGAGCGTCGGGGGCCTGATGGACGCCGCGCCCCCCGAGGCCGACCTCAGCCGGATCCGCCGCGCCATCGCCGAGCATTGCGATGACGCGATCGAGGCGCACGACCTGCGGACCCGCCATGCCGGCCGGCGGACCTTCGTGGAGTTCCATCTCGTGGTGCCGGCGGACATGACCGTCGCCCGCGCGCACGTCATCTGCGACCGCATCGAGGCGGCGATCCGCCGGGAGATGGGCGAGTCGGTCATCTCCATCCACGTCGAGCCGCCTCACAAGGCGAAACACGAAAACCTCGTGAAGGTGTGACCGCCGGGCGCTTGGCGCACCTTGTTTGGGTGTTGTCGCGCCCGCCGGCACAGCGCATCGTCCCGCCGTTCGATACGAAGGGGGACGGGATGCGCACGATCGTGTCCGCAGTCGCGCTGGCGGCTGGTGCGGGACTGTGGAGCGGCGGCCCGGGCTGGGCCGGGCCGATGCTCGAGGGCTGGTTCATCGCCGAGGACACGTGCCCGGCGACCCGCAAGATCGACGGTTCCAACCCCGGCAACGTCGCGACGGAGCCGCGCGTCGCCTACGACATCCTCGAGATCAACAGGGACGGCGGTGACTTCTACCGCATCCGCATTCCCGGCGCGCCGCAGATCGAGGAGCGCTGGGTCGCGGTGCGTTGCGGGACGCATGTCGTCGCGGCGGGCCCGCCGCGCCGGCCCGGCGGAGGCGAGCCCGGTGGTGGCGGTGGCGGCGATACCGAGCTCGGCGGCCTTCCGACCGGCGACGACAGCCGCGAGTCCACCGACAATCTGCTGGCCGCGAGCTGGCAGCCCGGCTTCTGCGAGACCGGTGCCGGTCGGCCGAAGACCGAGTGCATGCTGCTCAACGCCGGCCAGCTGCCGGACGCGGCGGACCGGTTCTCCATGCACGGCCTCTGGCCGCAGCCGAACGGCAACTTCTGGTGCACCGACGAGGCCCTGCGGCAGAAGGGCATCGACAACGAGGACATGCTCCCGCTCGCCCTCTCCGACGCGACGCGGGAGGCGCTGGCGGACGTGATGCCCGGCACCCACAGCGAGTTTCAGCGCTACCAGTTCTACAAGCACGGCTCCTGCTTCTTCGCCGCCGGTGGAGCGGAGGAATACTTCCGCGACGCCATCAACCTGTTCGACCAGCTCAACGCCTCTCCGGTCGCCGTACTCTTTCGCGACCACATCGGCGAGCGCCTGTCGCCGGCGGACGTCAAGGCGGCGTTCGACACCGCGTTCGGGCCGGGGGCCGGCAGGCGGGTCCAGTTCGAGTGCGACGCGGACGGCCGGCGCGACATCTACATCGAGCTGCGCATCGCGCTGCGGGGGCGGATCGACGACGCGGCGTCGCTCGGCGACCTCATCCTGGCGGCCCCGCCCGCCTCCGACACCGCCGAATCCGGCTGTGCGCGCGCCGTCGTGGACAGGGCCGGGCTGCAGTAGCGCCCAGACCCCTTCAGGACGGTTGCGCGCGGGCGGTCACTGGCACTAAGTCAAACCCGGGCGCGGCCATGGGCGGCGCCGTTGCGTCCGTGCCCATGCGTCCGGTGGAGGGTTTCATGAACATCAACGTCTCTGAGCCGAAGGTACTCGGCGCCCGCCAGGCGGAGCCGCATCAGCTCATCAAGGGCGCGCTGGACGACTGGGAAGTCGTCATCGGCATGGAGATCCACGCGCAGGTCCAGTCCAACGCGAAGCTCTTCTCCGGCGCGTCCACCGCGTTCGGCGGCGAGCCGAACGACCACGTCTCGCTGGTCGACGCGGCGATGCCCGGCATGCTGCCCGTGATCAACGAGGCGTGCGTGGAGCAGGCGGTGAAGACCGGCCTCGGCCTGAAGGCGCAGATCAACATGGTCTCGCGCTTCGACCGGAAGAACTATTTTTATCCCGACCTGCCGCAGGGCTACCAGATCAGCCAGTTCGCCCACCCGATCGTCGGGGAGGGCGAGGTCATCGTCGACATGCTGTCGGGCGAGCGCATCGTCGTCGGGATCGAGCGGCTCCACCTCGAGCAGGACGCCGGCAAGTCCGTCCACGACCTGCACCAGGGCCGTTCCTCGGTGGACCTCAACCGCTCGGGCGTCGCGCTGATGGAGATTGTCTCGCGTCCGGATATCCGCTCCTCGGACGAGGCGAAGGCCTACCTCACGAAGATGCGCCTCATCCTGCGCACCCTCGGCACGTCCGACGCGGACATGGAGAAGGGGAACCTGCGCGCCGACATCAACGTCTCGGTCCGCAAGCCCGGCGGCCCGCTCGGCACCCGCTGCGAGATCAAGAACGTCAACTCCATCCGCTTCGCCGGTCAGGCCATCGAGTACGAAGCGCGCCGGCAGATCGGCATCATCGAGGACGGCGGCAAGATCGACCAGGAGACCCGCCTGTTCGACGCGCGCACCGGCGAGACGCGGTCCATGCGCTCCAAGGAGGAGGCGCACGACTACCGCTACTTCCCGGACCCGGACCTGCTGCCCCTCGTCGTCAGCCAGGAGACGGTGGACCGCCTGCGCGAGAGCCTGCCGGAGCTCCCGGACGAGCGCCGCGCCAGATACATCGAGGAACTGGGCCTCTCAGCCTACGACGCGTCGGTGCTGGTGACGGACGTCGCCGCCTCCACCTATTTCGAGACCGTCGCGACGGGGCGCGATTCGAAGGCGGCCGCGAACTGGGTGATCAACGAGCTGTTCGGCCGCCTCAACAAGGAAGGCATCGACATCGAGGATTCGCCCGTCTCCGCGCAGCAGCTCGGCGGCATCCTCGACCTGATGGGCCAGGACGTGATCTCCGGCAAGATCGCCAAGGACCTCTTCGAGATCGTGTGGTCCGAGGGCGGCGACCCGGCGGAGATCGTCGAGTCGCGCGGCATGAAGCAGGTGACCGACACCGGCGCCATCGAGACCGCGGTGGAGGACGTCATCGCCGCCAACCCGGACAAGGCCGAGCAGGCGAAGGCGAAGCCGAATCTCGCCGGCTGGTTCGTCGGCCAGGTCATGAAGGCGACCGGCGGCAAGGCCAACCCGAAGGCGGTGCAGGAGATCGTGCGCGCCAAGCTCGGCATCGAGTAGGCGCCGATCCGGTCCGGCACCGCTCACCGCAAGTGCCGGGCCGCCTAGCCCTTGAGGAGCCGCGCCACGGCGCGGCTGGCGCGGGTTGAGGAATTCGACCCCGCGTAGGCGACCTTGCTCACCATGTCCGTGATGCACGCCCGCTCGGCACCGTCGAGCCGACGCCGCAGCTTGTCTGCCAGATGGTCGATCGCCGTGGCCGCGTCGATCTCCGCCCGGACCGTACGCTCCGCCGTGCGGATCGCGTCGGCGACATCCCGCCGGTTGCCGACCTGATGGAGCCGGACGATGACGTCGGCCCGCGCCTCGTCCCACCCGTCGCCGGCGACGAAGCAGAGGAGCGCGGCGACGTTCTCGAGCGGTCCGGTCAGCCGGTCGAGCGCGGCCCGGCCCGGCCCGGCGTCCGCCATGAACGGCGCGGGGCCGGCCCCCTGCGAGGATTGTTCGCCCCGGTGGGCTGGCGCGAATGTCAGCGCTGAGTGAGTGCCCGTCCCGCGCATGCGCAGCCACAGGGCCACTCCGCAAACCAAGATGATCGCTACCACGATCAGAACGTGCATCGATCGCTCCCTGCATGGGCTCGGAGCCGCGAGCGGCTCCTGCACCGGCGATTGAGACCCGCTTGGGGCACTCCCATACGGGTCTTGCGTCCGATGTAGCGTAGCCTAGCAAGCTTGCTTGGAGCGCGAGCTATCACATCCGTTCACAACTTCGACGCGTGTGGTGAAGCGCTGCGCGCAACTGCATCTCCACCTTGCACTATATCGCCCCCTACCTGGCGGTGCGCCTCGCGGGCGGCCTCAACCAACCGGATCACATCGCGGTAACGCTCCCGTCCGGCACGCACGATCACATATAGCTGACGACCTTCCGTCACCGGCTCCATCAGCGCGACGGACAGCCCCGCGACAGCCTCGCAACTATGCCGTGCGTAGGGTTCGGGCAGGATGGTGTCGCCGACGCCGGAGCGCACGAGGCTCACCAGCGTCGCGAAGGACGAGGGGCCGATGCGGGCGCTCTTCGCCCCGTCGCTGCGCAGCTGCGAACGCCGAATCGCCTCCGACACCACCTCGCGGAAACAGTGCCCCTCCTGCATCAGGAGCACCGGGCGGTCGAGGCCGTCGAGCGAGATCCGCTCCGGAAGCGGATGTCGCGAGACGACGACGAGGCGCTCGTCGCCCAGCGGGATCGCCGTCAGCGCGTTGGCGCGGGGGAGGGTCGCGGTGATCGCGAAGTCGAGGTGGTCGGACGCGACGCCGGCCTCGAGCTGGTCGGTCCGGTCCTCGATGAAGGTCAGGTCGGACGTCTCGGAGAGTTCGGCAACCGTCGTCAGGAACCGGGGCGCGAGGTAGGGCGCGATGGTCGGGAGGATCCCGAACCGCATCGGCCGGCCCAGCATCACGCCGTCACCCTTCGTGGTGCGCTGGACGCGGTGGAAGGCGTCCATGATCTCGCGCGCCGCCACCAGCACCTCCGCCCCCTCGGTGGTGATGGTGACCTGCCCGTGCCGCCGCTCCACGAGCGTCACGCCCAGAAGGTCCTCCATCCGCCGGACCTGTGCCGAAAGGGTGGGCTGGGAGATGCCGCACGCCTGCGCCGCGCGAGAGAAGGAGCCGTTCTCCGCGATGGCGATGAAATATTCCAGATCGCGGATTCGCAGGAGCCGCATCATGGGCCAGATCCTCGCTTCAACTCGGCACTCGAACGGAACCGCGCCTGGCGCACGGCCGCCGTAGGCGCTGAGTGTTACGGGCGATCCACCCGCGGCGCCAGACCGACTTGCGTTCGATCCGGCACCGGCGGCATGCCCGGACTTCGGGACGGCGGGGGAGGCTTCCGGAGGGCCTGGAGCGGGTGGGGACGGCGCTAGCCGAGGCCGAACCACCAGCTGGCGATGCCGAGGAAGGCGAAGAAGCCGATGACGTCCGTGAGTGTCGACAGGAAGACCGAGGAGGCGACAGCGGGGTCGACTCCGATCCGGTCGAGCAGCATCGGCAGCGTCGCTCCGAAGAAGCCGGCGCAGATGATGTTGAAGACGATCGAGCAGGCGATGACGCCGCCGAGCTCGATGTTCGCGAACCAGATCGCCGCGACGATGCCGACCGCCACCGCCACCGCCGTGCCGTTCATGAGCGCGACGATGGTCTCCCGCGCCATCACCCTGGCGACGTTCCGCTTGGTGATCTCGCGCTGGGAGAGGGCGCGCACGGTGACGGTCATCGCCTGGATCCCGGCGTTGCCGCCGAGCGCCGTGACGACCGGCATCAGCACCGCGAGCGCCACCATCGCCTGGATCGTCCCGTCGAAGATCGCGATGACGCCGGAGGCCAGGAAGGCCGTCATCATGTTGATCATCAGCCACGGGATGCGCGTGCGGGCGACGTAGAGCGGCGTATCGGAAAGCTCGGCGTCACCGGCGCCGGCGAGGGCGCGGATGTCCTCTTCCGCCTCGGCCTCGATGATGTCGACGATGTCGTCGATGGTCAGGATACCGACGAGGCGATTGGAATCGTCGACCACGGCGGCCGAGAGGAGGTCGTAACGCTGGAAGATGCGCGCGGCCTCTTCCTGGTCCTCGTCCGCCTGGATGGTGCGGGGATCCTCGTCCATGATCTCGGTGATCTTCACCGGACGCAGGCTGCGCAGCAGGCGGTCGAGCTTGACCGTCCCGAGCAGGCGGAAGGCGGCGTCGACCACGAAGATCTCGGTGAAGTGGTCGGGCAGGTCCTTCTCTTCGCGCAGGGTGTCGATCACCTGGCCGACCGTCCAGAACGGCGGCATGGCGACGAAATCCGTCTGCATGCGCCGGCCGGCCGACTCCTCCGGGAAGTCCAGCGAGCGCTTGAGGCGGTGGCGCATTGCAAACGGGAGCTGCGCCAGGATCGCCTCGGACTGCTCGTCCGGCAGGTCCTCCAGAATGTAGACCGCGTCGTCCGAATCGAGGTCCGCCAGACCGTCCGCGACGTCCGTCGGGGCGAGCTCGGAGAGGATGTGGAGGCGGACCTTCTCGTCGACCTCGGTAAGGGCGGTGAAGTCGAAGTCGCGGCCGAGGAGACGCACGAACTCGATTCGCTCGTCCGGCTCGAGGCGGGAGATGACCTCGGCGACGTCGGATTCGTGCAGACCGTCGACGAGCTGGGTCAGACCTTCCTTGTCCTCCGCGCCGATCAGTGCGCGGACCTCAACCAGAAGGTCGTCGGAGACGGACACTTCGTCGTCGGTCAACTGATCGGCCATCGAGACGCGGTCCTCCCCTCGTGCGGCGACATTCGTTCACAGCCGATAACACGCCGTGCCGAACGAACGCTCAATGACCCGACGAAAGTTGCCAGTTCACTGTAGTTTTTTGGCTCTTTGCGAGGAGTGGAAGCCACAGGTTGGGCGGGCACTCGGGCGATTCGTCGCAGAATCCATGGAGATCCTGCGGTGGATGCCCTGCATCCGGATCGCGGATGCCAGCAGGTACAAACCTCGGGTTACGCCAGCCGGCCGGCGGGCGAGGGGAGGATTGAGGATCTGCTGATTGTGGGTCCGCTGGGAACCAGCCGGACCTATGACGATACCATCAATTGATTGATGGTGCGGTCGAGAAGACTCGAACTTCCACGGGTTGCCCCACAGCGACCTCAACGCTGCGCGTCTACCAATTCCGCCACGACCGCGTCGGAATGGGCGGCAAGTAGCATCCTCCGTTCGGGGTTTCAAGCGCTGTGTGAACGTATTTCAACACCCATGCCCCAGCATTCTGTTTGACGCTCCGACTGTGACGCCGAACACACGCGTTTCCGCCGCCCGGCCCTACATCCCGGGTTCAGACATGGATTGCTGCAATCCCCGGCAATCCGGAAGGATCGGGAGACGATCGATGAACGCATTTGCGAACTCCGCCGCCGACCTCGCCTCGGTGCTGGACGGAATGTTCTTCGAGACGATGCCGTTCGACCCGCCGAGCTCCGACGGGCTGTTCGGCGGGCCAAGGGGAGCGTTCGCGGACGGCAACTATGTCGACGAGGACGTCGCGCACCGCGTGCCGCTCGAGGACGCCGACCTCAAGCCGATGCGCGGGCTCTTCAGCTAGGACCGGCCGTCGGTCGCGAAAGCGCCCGGAGCGCGGCGGTCCGATCTTGCAATCGGGGCGCCGGTGCTCGACATTCGGACCATGCCAGCCGAATGGATGATCTCCGACGACCTCGTCGACTACAACGACGCGCTTCGCGCGCAGGAAGCGCGCGCGGCCGCGATCGCCGAGCACCGCGCCGGCGAGGCCGTCTGGCTCCTGGAGCATCCGCCCGTCTACACGGCCGGTACCAGCGCCAGGGACGCCGACCTCGTCGAGCCTGACCGCTTCCCCGTCATCAAGACCGGGCGCGGCGGCCAGTACACCTATCACGGCCCCGGACAGCGCGTTGCCTACCTCATGATGGACCTGCGCGAGCGCGGGCGTGACGTGCGCGCCTATGTCCAGTCCCTGGAGGCCTGGATCATCGACGCCCTCGACGCCTTCAACGTGCGCGGGGAGCTCCGCGACGGGCGCGTCGGTGTCTGGGTCCAGCGCCCCGGCGGGATGGGCGAGGACAAGATCGCCGCCATCGGAGTGCGGGTCCGCCGCTGGGTCACCTTCCACGGCATCTCCCTCAACGTGGAGCCGGACCTCTCCCACTTCTCGGGCATCGTCCCGTGCGGCGTGCGCGAGCACGGGGTGACGAGCCTCGCCGCCCTCGGCCGCATCGTCACGATGGAGGAGGTGGACATGGTCCTGCGCGAGACCTTCGAGAAGCGATTCGGCCCGACCGTCTCCGCCGCACCGCCCGTCGCACCGGCGACAATCCTCGACCCGGCCTGAGGACGTATCCGGGCCCCGGTGCAGCACAGCGCCGGGCTCCGACGGGGGGCCGGACGCGCCCCTCTGGACGAACCCGCCGGCTCGGCGTTTAACAACGGCGCTAAGGGGTTGCCTCGAGCGGCCGGTTGGGGGACCGATCGTCCCTGAGCCGGGTGCCGGGCGGAACGCCCGCACCGTTCTGACGATCACGAGGGTGAACGCCGTGTCGACCGCCAACTTCTACGCCATGCACCGGCACGGCTTCGTGCGCGTCGCGACGTCGACCCCCAACGGCCGCCCGGCGGACGTTCCCTTCAATCGTGACGCCATCATCACCGAGGCGCGCCGCGCGCATCAGTCGTCGGTCGACCTCCTGATCTACCCCGAGCTCTGCATCTCCTCCTACGCGATCGACGACCTGCACCATCAGGCCGCGGTCCTCGATGCCGTGGAGGACGCCATCGCGACCATCGTCGCCGAGAGCGAGTCGCTGACCCCGGTGCTCCTCCTGGGGGCGCCGCTGCGCCACAAGGGGCGGCTCTACAACTGCGCCGTCGTGGTCTCGCGCGGGGCGATCCTCGGCGTGGTTCCGAAGGCGTTCCTGCCGAACTACCGCGAGTACTACGAGATGCGGTGGTTCTCGCACGGGCGCTTCCGCGTCGGCGAGGAGATCGAGGTCGCAGGGCGCACTGTGCCGTTCGGCATCGACCTCCTCTTCGCCGCCAGCGACCTGCCGGGCTTCGTCTTCCACGTCGAGATCTGCGAGGACGTCTGGGCGCCGATCCCGCCGTCTTCCAAGGGAGCGCTTGCCGGGGCGACGATCCTCGCCAATCTGTCGGCCTCCAACATCGTCATCGGCAAGGCCGACGACCGCCATTCGCTCTGCCGCTCGCAGTCCCAGCGTGCCGTCGCCGCGTACGCCTACTCGGCCGCCGGCCCCGGCGAGAGCACAACGGACGTCGCCTGGGACGGGCAGGGCGCCATATACGAACTCGGCGACATGCTGGCCGAGGCGGAGCGCTTCAGCCTCGAGCCGCAGCTCTGCATCGCCGACGTCGACACGGGGCGCATCCTCTCGGAGCGGATGTCGACGCCGACGTTCGGTGACGGCGCGGACTTCGCGCTGGGCGAGGGCGAGACGTTCCGCTGGGTCCGCTTCGAGCATCAGCCGGCGTACGGCGACATCGGCCTCGTGCGGCCGATCCGCCGCTTCCCGTACGTGCCGAACCGCGAAAGCCACCTCGACCAGGACTGCTACGAGGCCTTCAACATCCAGGTCGAGGGCCTGCGCCGCCGCTACGAGGCGACCGGCGGCGGCAACATGGTCATCGGCGTCTCGGGCGGCCTCGATTCGACCCACGCGCTCATCGTGGCGGCCAAGGTCTGCGACCGTCTCGGCGTGCCCCGCAGCAATATCCTGGGCTTCACGATGCCAGGGTTCGCCACCGGGGAGGCCACGAAGGAGAACGCCTGGCGGCTGATGCGTGCGCTCGGCGTCACGGCGGACGAGATCGACATCCGTCCGGCCGCCCGGCAGATGCTCGCCGACATGGGCCACCCGTTCGCGGGCGGCGAGCCGGTCTACGACATCACCTTCGAGAACGTGCAGGCGGGCCTGCGCACGGACTACCTGTTCCGCCTCGCCAACCAGCGGCGCGGCTTCGTCATCGGCACCGGCGACCTTTCGGAGATGGCGCTCGGCTGGTGCACCTACGGCGTCGGCGACCAGATGAGCCACTACGCCGTCAACACCGGCGTTCCCAAGACGCTGATCCAGTACCTCATCCGCTGGACGATCCGCACCGGGCAGTTCGATGCGGCGACCGCGAAGGTCCTCGACGCCATCCTCGCGACGAAGTTCTCGCCCGAGCTCGTCCCCGCCGACGAGAGCGAGGAGCTGCAGGACACCGAGGCGAAGATCGGCCCCTACGAGCTGCACGACTTCTTCCTGTTCCACACCATGCGCTACGGCCTGCCGCCGTCCAAGGTCGCCTTCATGGCCTGGCATGCCTGGCGCAACGTCGACGAAGGGCTGTGGCCCATCGCGTTCCCGCTGGACGCCCGCCGCTCCTACGACCTGCCGACGATCGCCAAGTGGCTGGAGACGTTCCTGTGGCGCTTCTTCGCCTTCAGCCAGTTCAAGCGCTCGGCGATCCCCAACGGGCCGAAGGTCTCGCCGGGCGGGGCCCTGTCGCCGCGCGGCGACTGGCGCGCACCGTCCGACGCGGTCGCGCAGGTGTGGCTCGACGAGCTGCGCGCGGCCCTGCCGAAGTAGCGCGGGCCCGCCCGGAGGCCGCGCTGAGCGGAAGCCGCCGGCGCGCGGAGAGGGTCAGCCGCGGCGGGCCATCATCGCCGCGTAGAGGCGGTCCGGCGCCGGATCGGCGTCGAGCGCGGCCGCGACACTGTCCCTGATCTCGGCCTTCAACGGGTCGCGCCGCGCATCGGGGACTCCGACCCGGCGCATCGCGTGTTCGCCATGGACCTTCTCGGCGCGGCCGAGGTCGCGCTGGTGGGCGGTCGCGGCGTCCGCGGAGAGGTCGGTCGAGAGTGGAACGGGACGGGCGATGATCGGGTTGAGGCGCGCCAGGAAGGCGTTGAAGTCGCCGACGATCTCGTCGAACGCGCCGACGATGTAGCCCTCGCGCTCCGGCAGCCCCTCGTAGAAGCGAACGTAGTCGGCGATGCACGCGGTCACCGGGCGGCCCGAGTAGATCTGGTACGACACGATGGCGTCGAGCGGCCTGCGCACCAGGATCACGGTCGGCACGCCGTAACCCAGCGCGAGGTCCACGTGGCGGCGGTTGTGCGTGTGATGCGCCGTCCGCCGGTGGGTCCCCGTGCGCTCCGAGAGGACGTTGATCATGTCGATCGTAAACGTGTTGGAGCTGCGCGGGTAACCCTCGATCAGGATCTCCGTCTCCGGCGTACAGAGCGGGTGATTGGGAAACGTCTCAAGGAGAGAGGCGCGGATGGCGTCGAGATCGGCTGTTGTCGTCACGGATCAGTTGGCGAGTTCGGGGACGGGGAGCGCCTCGGCCGGGGCGGCGCCCGGCATGAAGCGGCGGATGAATTGGCCCGCGATGCGCTCCGGCGCATGCGCGGCGCGGATGGCGGCGGCCGCCTCGGCGCGGGCACGGCCTTCACGGGGAGCGATGGCGCGTTCGAGCGCGTCGGCGAAGGCGTCCACGGCGTAGGCCTCAGCGACGACGCCGTGGTTGAAGGTCCGCACGAACTCCTCGCACCCGTGGCCCGGCCCGACGACCGGCAGGACGCCGTAGACGCCGGCCTCCACCAGGATGTTGGGCCAGTTGTCCTCCAGCGATGGCGTCATCAGGACGTCGGCCCGGCGGTAGATCTCGCTGAGGGCCGCGTGGTCGCCGATACGGCCGTGCTGCGTGGCCGGGAGGCCGGTCCTCTCGATGAGCCGCGCCGTCTGCGGGTCCCCGGCGCCGACGAGGTCGACGACGACGCGGGGGGCGTCCGTGCGCGCGTCGAGCCTGGCGCCGAGCTCGGCGAGCGCCTCGAGCGCGAGGCTCATGTTCTTGCGCTGCTCGGACAGCGAATCGGCGATCAGCATCAGGTGGACCGCCTCCGGGTCACGCGGCGCGGGACCGGTCGCCAGCGGCAGGTAGGCGTTCCGGACGACGTGGGCGCGACCCGGCGGGACGATCCGGCTCGCGACCGCGCCGTCGCGCACGTAGTGGCTCGGGGCGGTGAGGTGGACGTTCGTGTGCGCGAACAGCGCCGCCTTGAAGCGCCGGGAGCGAGGCGGCACGGTGAGGCTCGCCAGGGAACGGTCGATCTGCGGGCAGGCGTGGCAGCCGATCCCGAGCCTGCCGCACGTCGCCGGATAGTGGCAGCCGCCGGTGACGTAGTGGAAGTCGTGCATCGTGACGACCAGCGTGCGGCCGCGTCGAGCAAGCTCGGCCATCTCCTCGAGGCCGATCAGGCCGAGCGCCCAGTGCACGTTGACGATGTCGTACCCGCTCAGCATCTCCACGAACCAGCCGCGGCAGAAGCCGGGGTGCTCCACCGTGAAGTGCGCGTCGGAGATCGTGCGGTTGGAAAACGAGCGCGACGGGCGGGCATCCTCCGGCACGCTCTCGCCGAGCGTCTCGATGTCGATGAAGTCGCAGGATGCGCCCGTCGCGGCGAGCGCGTCCGCCAGCCGCCTGGCGGCGATCCCGGCCCCGCCGTGCGGCGCGCTGGACAGCACCGCGATCGAGGCGGGGCGCGTCATGCCGGAAGGTCCGCGCTGGCGGACAGCAGCGCGTCGCGGGCGTGCCGCCGCTCGCGCGCCATGGCGTTGAGCTTGCGGTGGAGGAGGGCGACGTCGTTCCCCGCGCCGGCCGACGCCTCCAGCGCTTCCGCCCGCGCCTTGGTCTCGTTGTAGAGGGCGACGAGCTGGCCGAGCGTGATCTCCGCCTCCTTGAAGCCGCCGTGCATGGTCTGCACAAGGGCCAGTTCGGCGAGCGATTCGGCACGCTTCTTCAGCGTCTTGCACTCCGAATGATAGACGCTGTAGGCGACGTCCACCGGCACGTGCTCGAAGGCGAAGCGTCCCGCCATCGACAGGAAGAGGTCCGCGTCCATCGCGTAGTGCAGCTCGTGCTTGACCGGCCCGCAGGCCTGCCACGCCTCGCGCGAGAAGAATACCGACGGCTGTACGAGGTGGTGCATCGTGTAGTTCAGGAGCTTCCCGAACGTCAGCCGCTCCGGCGCGTAGTTGAAGCGGTGGATCGGTGTCAGGTCGAGCTCGGTGAGGTACGCGTTCCCCACCACGACCTTCGTGCCCGGACGGTCGCGGAACGCCTCCCGCACCACCTTGAGACGGTTCGGAAGGATGAGGTCGTCGCCGTTCAGCCAGGTCAGGATCGGCTTCTTCGCCCGGGCCATGCCCTTGTTGATGGCGTCGGACTGGCCCTCGTCCCGCTCGGACACCACCACCGTGAAATGCTCGCGGTAGTGCTCGACGACCTGCATCGTCATGTCGGTGCTGCCGCCGTCCATCAGGATCAGCTCGCAGCCGGCGAGGTCGTTCATCAGGAGGCTGCGGATCGTTCGCTCCAGGAAAGGCCCCGCGTTCCAGACCGGGATGACGATGGAAACGCCCGGAAGGTCCGGGTCCGCCTTCTCGAGGCGGAACCCCTTCTCGAACGGCAGCACGGCAGTGGCGGAGAGGGGCTCAGGCAGCATCGGGAAGGCCCTCGGCATCGGACTGGATCATGGCGAGGAGGGCGCGCTCCACGTCGTTGTCGGCGGCCAGCACCAGGTAGTCGTGAAGCGCGGCATTGGCGATGCCGTGCTCGATGAGTTCCACCGCGTAGACCCGCGCCGCCGCCCGCCGCTCCAGCGCATCGTCCTTGTACCCGGCCTGGCGGAGGGCCGCGACGGCGCGGACATGGCGCGTGTCGGACGCACGCGGCGGCCGTGGCCCGGCCCCGACGCCGTCGCGGCAGAGGCGGGCGAAGAGCGTCGCAAGGAGCGCCTCACGGAAATCGGCATGAACGCCCGCGCCGGTCGCGAAGACGTTGAGCGCGCGCTCCATGTCCGGCGTCCCGGCAGAGCGGAGGTCGTCGGCGAGCGCGGCGAGGACGGCGAAGCTCGTCGTCGCCGCCGCGAACGGACAGGCGGCGAGGAAGCGGGCCGTCGCGGCGCGGGCCTCGGGCGTCGTGGCGGCGAGCGGCTGGCGGTAGTACTTCAGCCGCGCGAGACGGGAAGCGGCGGCGGTCAGCCGGCACTCATGGTCGATCCGCTGAAAGAACTGGAAGGCCGCCTGGGCGGCGCTCGGCCCGGTCGCCATCCCCAACGCCTGCATCGCCGGAACGTAGGCGAGGAACTCGTCGACGTTCGCGTACGTCGTCTCGTGGCTCTCGTGAAGCAGGAGGCCGGAATCCATGATGACACCGCCCAGCGACAGCACGGCCGCGCCCATCAGGTAGTCCCACCCCGGGATGCCGAAGCACATCCGCTCCGACGCGGGGAGGGCGGAGAGCGATCCGACCACGCCACCGAACGTGTCGGCGGCGATCAGGAAGGTGTCGAGGCCGCCGCGGTAGGGCGCCCGGCGGGCAAAGGACGAGGCCTCGTGCGTCGGCGTCTCCTCGCGCACCAGCGCGACGGCGGGAGCCTGAGCGCGGTAGATCGTCGTCACCTCGGCGCTGCGGGCCGCGGCGAAGATGTCGGAGTTGGTCAGCAGGAGGTCGCGTCCCGGCATCGCCTCGGCGAAGCGGGTGAGGAGCGGGAGGACGAGCGGCGTCGGCTTGCCGAAGAGGGCGCGCCCGCTCGCCTCGTCCGGGATCTCGATGATCGCCTCGTCCGGGACGCCGGCCGCCCGAAGCCGCTCGGCCTCGGCGGCGACGTTGGCGGTGCGCACGGCGAAGCCGAGGTCGCTCCAGCGGGTCCAGCACTTCAGCTGCCGCTCCAGCTTGGCGAACGGGTTGAGCGACGTGACGACGACGGGATGGGCCTTGCCGGCCGCAGGTCTGTCCTCTGCCACTCGATCGCCGTCCAACTCGCGCTCCTCTACGCCCGCTCGCGTGCTCAACCTTTCGGCGTTCGGGCGGGAAGATGCAAGGCGCGGCGCTCTCCCGGCGCTGCCGGAGTGTCGCGCCTGTTCATGTCCCGCACGCGAGGCCAACGCCGCTGTGGACGGACCCGCCGTCAGGCCCTATCAGCGCAGGATGGCCCAACGACATGTGGTCGTCGTCCCCCCGCCGGACCTCGACGGCTCCCGCTCGATCAAAGACCTCCTCGAGCTTCTGCGCCAGCAGGGCTGCGAGACGACCGTGTCGAACCTCGACCATGTCGCGGGCGCGCCGCCGGGGGCGCGTGCCGTGTTCGTGTTCCGCAGTCTCGAGGCCGTGCTCGTCGAGGCGATGACGCGGGGGGTCCAGCCCTCGAGCCCCGTCAACGCATGGTTCAAGTCGGCAACGGCGATCCTCGATGCCCACGCGGCGCGCGCTCCGTCCGCGCTCCTCGTCGACTTTGCGGACCTCGAGTTCAGCGCGCCGGCGGTGGTCGAGCACGTCCTCGCGGAGACCGACCGCCCGCGCCGGCGGGGCCGCCGCGCCGCCAAGGGCGACCCCGTGCTGCGGGCGCTGGCGCGGACCGCGACGGCCGAGACGCCCAAGGCACGCAAGCTGATCCGCGACCTCAACGCCGCCGCGCTGCTCACCGCGCCGGACGGCACCCACGCCGACACCGCCTTCCTGTACTATTCCGGCATCCTGAAGAACCGCGATCAGGCGGCCCAGGAGCTGGCCGCCGCGTCGCTCGCGGAGATATCCGGCGAGCGCAACCGGCTGCGGGCGGAGGTCGCCAGACTTCGCGCCGCGCTCGCTGCAAAGCCGGCGACGCTGCTGGGCGCGACGGTCGGCTTCGGGCCGACCTTCGTCCATCCGGCCTTCTACGCTCTCGAAACGAGCGCGAAGGGCCGCGCCTTCCGCTGGATGGGCCGTGAGAGCGAGGCGGTCATCCCGGTCACCATCACACCCGGCAATGCGGTGAAGGTCGCCGTGACGATCGAGCTGGTGATCGACGGCGACGCGCTGGACGGGTTGGAGATCGGCCTCGGCGGCCAGATCGCGACCCGGTACGAGACCAGGATGCAGCCGAACGGTCAGATCGTGAAGTCCGCCGAGTTCACCGGCCTGCCGCCCGACAGCGAGACGCTCGACGTCGTCCTGCGCCAGCGGCACGTGCTCGACTGCACGCCGCACGGTGACACGCGCACACTCGGCTGCGGACTTGTCGGCCTCTCCGTTGTGCCGGTCCCGCCCGAGCCGCCGGCTGAAAAGGTCGCTCCCCCGCCCGACGCCGATGACGACGAGCCCGTGCCGGCGGTGCCCGAAGCGGTCGCCGTCGCGCCGCGCGCCCCGATGGGCGTGGCGCCGAAGCCCGTCGTGCCGCGCCCCGCGACGCGCACGGTCGGCGCCCCAGGCGCTCCCCTGTCGGTGGTGATCCTCGTCGACGAGGGCTTCGACGAGGCCGCATTCTACCCGCTGGAGCACCGCCCGGACAGGCTCCCCTTCGCCTGGATGGGCGTGCGCGACGAGCAGGCCTTCACGGTGACGATCCCGCTCGACCGCCCGGTCCGCGTCGAGGCTCACCTCGCCGTGGTGATCGACGACGAGGCCCTCTCGGGGCTCGAGATCGAGTTCGACCAGGAGGAGCCGCAGTCGGTCGAGACATCCGGCGAGGGCGGCTGCATCGTGAAGAGCGCCGTGTTCGCCCCGATCGACCCCACCCGCGCCCTCTCCGAGCCCGTCCAGGTGGTGCTGAAGGCGACGCACGCCGTCGACCTGACGGACAAGGGGGACGGCCGCACGCTCTCGGTCGGTCTCCACAAACTGGTGGTGCGGCAGCTCTAGGCCGGGCGTATCACGATCCGCTCGATCGCGACGCCGAGGGGCCGCCCCTCGGCTTCGACCGTGGCACCGAGGCTCAGCGCCAGTTCGCCCGGGACGCCGCCGTCCGGGAACACCGCGGACTTGATCGCGCCCCCGTCGCCGGCGGGCTCGATCCGGGTGACCTCCGGCGCCACCCCGTCGAGGCTCAGTTCGAGACCGTCGAGACACCGGCGGTGGATCACCAGCGGCATGTGGACCTCGACCCGCATCGCCCCCGCGGTCGCGCCGCCGACGGGGACGACGGCAGCCGTCTCGCGCCCCATCCAGCGGAAGCGCCTCCCGTCGGGGAGCGCCTCGACGCCATAGAACGCCGGAGCGTCCAGCGTGTCGGCGGCGATCTCGACCACGCCGGCCTCCGCCTCCAGCTGCCAGACGTCGATCTTGTGGATGGCGACGGCCACGAAGCGCGGATCGCCCCGGGCGGTGAGGTCCACCTTGGAGGCGATGTGCAGCCCGATGCGCACCAGGGCCAGGGGATCGGGGCTGGCGGGCGCGTCGAAGGTCGAGCTGTGCAGGATGCTCCCGTCGTCCATCCGCGTCCGCTCGACCTTCACGGCCGGCAGCCCGTCGCAGGTGACGGAGAAGCCGTCGAGGGCGGCGGCGTTGATGACGACGGCGAGCTGCACGTCCACGCGAATCGGGCGCGTGCGGCTGATCTCGGTCGGGAGCACCGCGTCGTCCGCGTTGCCGATCCAGCGCAGCGACAGCCCGTCCGACGGGCGCCGCTCGGGCGGGTAGAAAGCCGGATGCGTGAGGCCGTCGTCGGCGTAGATCGTCTGGTGCTGAAGCGTGGCGGTGTCGAAGATGCTGGCGCCGACCGCCTCCTGCAGCAAGGCGATTTGCTCGAGGAGCAGGGCGTTCTGCGCCTCGGCCTCGGCGAGACGGTGGCGCAGGGTGGCCTCGCCGGACGTCGATGCGGCGGGGCCCGGCGCGGAGCCGGCCTGAAGCGACCGGAACGCGGCGACCGCCTCGTCGGGCGAGGTGCGGATCGGCGCGCTCCACAGCGCCAGGGCGTGCGGGCGGAGCTGTGCGGCGAGCGTGGCGACCGCCGGCGACTCCAGCGCGACGAGGCGGCAGAGATAGCGCGCCACGCTCGCCTCGCCCGTGTCCTCGCGCGAGCGGGCGGGACCGTCGCCGTCGCCGGCGAGCCGCAACCCCAGCCGGGCGCCGAGCGATTCGGCGAGGGCGTCGTCGTCGCTCGCCCCGTGCGGATCGACGAGCGTGATGCGGGGCGCGAGGCGGCGGCACTGCAGGACCAGCGCCGCCGAATGCCGCGTCCATGCGGCGATGGCGTCGCTCGGCGCTGCGCCGTCCGCGACCGCGCGTGTCGCGAAGTCCTCGGCGGAGGGGTGCAGGACCAGCGCATGCGCCCCGGGGGCGGACCAGAGGCACGCGTCGAGCTGCGACGGCTCCACCACGTCGACGGTGGCGGCCGCGCCGAGGAGGCGGGTCAGGCGGGCGACGGCCGGCGCGTGCGCGTACCAGGACGGCACCGCGATCAGCACGGTATCAGGCGCACCGGACGGCAGGACGCTCTCAAGCATGCGCGGGGCCACGCCTCTCCGGCGAAGCGGCGCGCGGGGGAGCTGGGCGCGATGGACCCGGACGGCCGGCAAGGTTCTGCAAGGGTCTCCTCGACGTCATGACTGCGGGGCGACGACCGTGCCGGCGGCAGGGCGCGCCACCGTGTTTGGGCGACACGGGGTCCGCGAGCAAGCCCACCGCGCCGCAATTTCAGCGCCCGATGACCCCTCCGGGTGTGGTTCCCATAAGTATGGACATGGCTAATATGACGATCTTAGCCTATTTAGGTGACGCTTTTGCGGAGAAGTTTCACATGGCGACTGTAGTTCGCTCCAGTCCAGTGCGGGCCTTCCTGGTGGCGAATACGTTCATCGGGGCGATGGAGGAGGTCGCGATCGACCGGGTGGTGATGCACGGTCGAGCGATCCGCTACGCCAAGGGTGAGCGTCTTTTCCAGCGGGACGATCCGGGCGACGCGCTCCACGTCGTCATCAGCGGCACGGTAAAGGTGCACAATACCACCGGCGAGGGCCGCGAGGTGGTGCTGAACTTCCTGCGTGGCGGCGACCTCGTCGGCGAGATCGCCGTCCTGGACGGCGGCCCCCGGACGGCGTCGGCCTCCATGATCGAGGCTGGGGAGATCTTCCGCATCGACCGGAGGGACCTGATGCCGGCGCTGCGCGAATCGCCCGACGCGCTGGTCGAGGTCGTCGGCATTCTGTGCGAGAAGCTGCGCGCGACCTCCGACATCGTCGAGACCAACATGCGTAAACTCGACGCGCGGTTCGCCGGCGGCCTCCTGCGCCTCTGCCAGGCGTACGGGCGGCGCACGGCGAACGGTGTGGTGATCGACCTCGCCGCCAACCAGACCGACCTCGGCGCCTATCTCGGCCTCTCGCGCGAGAACGCCAGCCGCCAGATCGCCAAATTGTCCCGCTCCGGCATCCTCCGCGCGGAAGGCGCGACGCTCGTCGTGATCGACGAACCCGCGGTGGCGCGACTGGCCGACGAGTGAATGCCTGGCGGGCCATCGAGCGCGCCCGCGCCCGGGGCACGACGGACCTCGGCCTCGTCGCCATCGCGGCGCTCGTGACGCTGGTCCTCGCGGCCTATTCCGGGACGACCGGCGGCAACACCCTGCGTGAGCGCACCTTCGACCAGCTCACCGCGCTCGCCGGCGTCACGACCATCGACGAGCCGGTGGTGGTCGACATCGACCGCCGCTCCCTCTCGGAGGTCGGGGCGTGGCCGTGGCCGCGCGCCGACCTTGCGACGCTGGTGGGCGCCATCGCCGACGCGGGCGGCAAGGCGCTCGCCATCGACATCCTCCTCGACGAGCCGGACGACCGCTCCCCCGCAGGACTCGCGCGCCGTCTCACCGAATTCGGCGTTCCGCTCGACGTCGATCCGGCGACACTGGCCGACGGGGACACCAGCCTCGCAAAGGCCATGGCGAGAATTCCGACCGTGCTGGGTGTCGGCCTCGCGCCGCAGGAGGGGACGCCGGTGCGCTCGCCGCCGATCATCGTGCGCGGCACGTTCGTGGCGGACGGGCTGTGGCGCAGCGAGGGAATCGCCGGCCCCATCGCGGCGCTGAGGGACGGCGCGGCGGGCTTCGGGGCGCTGGCGCTGCCCGGCAGCCTCGACGGGACGATCCGCAATGTACCACTCCTCGTCGTCGCCGGGCGGCAGGCGCTACCGGGCCTCGCCGTCGAGCTGCAGCGGAACGCACAGGGCGCCCCGCCGATCCTGATCGACCCGGACGCCGACGTCATGCAGGTCGGCGAGCGTCGGGTCCCGCTGGGAACGGGCGGGCTGATGCGCCTCATCCCGGTCTCGCGGGCCGATCGCGCCGCCCGTCACGTGAGCGCTGCGGACGTCATCGCCGGGAACGCGGCCGAGATCGCGCGCCTCGCCGGCAGGGCGGTGATCCTGGGAAGCTCGGCGCCGGAGCTCGGCGGCCTGCGCACCGGCGCGGACGGATCGCTCGTTCCCAGCATCGACCTCCAGGCCGACGGCTACGCGCAGATGTCCGCCGGAGCCTTCCCGATCCGCGCCGACGACGCGCTGACGTGGGAGCGGGTGGCGGTCGCCGTCGCGTCCGTCCTGGCGCTTCTCGCGGCCCGGTTCCTCGCACCGCTCACCGGGGCGATCGTCATCGGGGCGCTGGCGCTCGCGTGGATCGCGGGCGCCTCCGTGGCGACGGTCTCGATGGTCCTCGTCGACCCGATCCTTCCGGCCGCGAGCGCGACGATCACCTTCGCGCTCGGCTCGCTCCTGGTGGCAGCGCAGGCGCGGCGCCAGGCGCGCCGGGTGCAGGCCGCGTTCGAGCAGCACCTCTCGCCGGCGGTGGTGCGGCGCATCGCGGCGAGCCCGGACACCATCCGCCTCAAGGGCGAGGCACGCGAGGTGACGGCGCTCTTCACCGACATCGAGGGCTTCTCGGCGATGACCTCGGCCGCCGAGCCGGAGGCGCTGATCGGCCTTCTCGACGCCTACTACGACGTCATCACCAGCGTTGCGGTCGCGCACGAGGGGATGGTCGCCAAGCTCATCGGCGACAGCATGAACGTCCTGTTCAACGTGCCCGTGGACCTGCCGAATCACCCGCAGTGGGCGCTCGATTGCGCGCTGGCGCTGGCCGAGGCGAGCGCACGGTTCGAGGCCACGCCGGAGGCGCGGCTCCTCGGCCTCGGGCGCACCCGCATCGGGCTCGACACCGGGCGGGCGATCGTCGGCGACGTGGGCGGCGCACGAAAGCTCGACTACACCGCCCACGGCGCGGCGGTGAACGCGGCATCGCGGTTCGAGCAGGCCAACAAGTTCCTGGGAACGCAGATCGTGATCGGGCCGGGAACGGCGGAGCGTCTGGCGCTGGACCTGAAGCCGCTCGGCCGGTTCATCGTGCGCGGCTTCCCCGAACCGCTGGCGCTGCACACCGTCTGGCCGGAGGAAACGGGCGAGGACGAGAAGGCCGAGGTCCGGCGGGCGGTGGCGGCCCTGTCGGCCACCCCTCTCGTCATCGACAAGCTGACGCCGCAGGCCTACCGCGCCCTGCTGGCGGGCGAGGAGCCCCGCATCGCCTCCTGAGCATGGAGCCTCGTGAGCCGGGACCGGGCTCCACGGCGCATCGCCGCGCGGCGGCGCCCGGCCCGGCCGCCGGCGTCAGCGGACGCTCGCGAGCGCCTCGTCGATACGGCCCTGACCCCACTCGACCGGGTCGGTCGGTTCCGCCCCGGGCTCGGCGATGTTGGTTCCTTCGCCGGGGCCGACGGAGACGGTCTTGCCGCCACCCGTGACGCTGACGCGGCCCGTCTCGACGAACACGCCGAAGACATCCCGGCTCGGACCGGCGAAGAACGTCGTTCCGCGCACCACGATGAGCCCGTACTCGGAGCTGATCGACAGCGTGTCGTCGGCGGGCGGCCCATCGCGGCTGAAGAGGATCGCGCCGCCGCCGAGGGTCAGCTCGCCGCCAGCGTCGACCACGTAGCGGTCGATGCGCACCTCAGTGTCGGAGCCGAGGTTGAGGACGGTGCGCTGGCCGAGGCCGAGGACGGCACGGGCCTCGACACCCGTGCGCACGGTCTCGGAAAGGTGGATCGGATCGTCGATCTTCAGGCTGCGCGCCTCAGCGCCTTCGGCAGTGGCGGTCGCCTTGCCGGTGAGATCGTTGACGGCGCCGGCCCTCTCCGCCGCCTGGCCGAAGCGCGGAAAGGCGACGCCGGAGCCGATGGCCGCGAGGAAGGCGAGGATCGTGCGCCTGCTGAATGTCATCCGCACAAAAGGACTCCTTGGATTGGGCAATACGACGATGGCCCCGAAACCGAACGTATGAACCGGTCCGCGCTCCGCTGTGCTGGCGAGCACGCCCGGCCGGGCCACCCCGCATCCGGCCGCAGAGCCGAGCGCGGGGAAGGATTGTACCGGAATTTGGGTATTATTCAGCCGGGGCGGTGTGATCGCGCGGCTTGGAGAGGGACGAGAGTTCCGCGTTGAGCGCCCGTTCGATGGCCGACCGCGGCTGCGTCAGGCGCGCGAGGAGGTCGTACAGCACGGGCGTCACGACCAGCGTGAGGACGCCCGAGACGACCAGTCCGCCGACGATCACCGTGCCGATGGCGATACGGCTCTCCGCGCCCGCGCCGGTGGCGAGCACCAGCGGCACGGCGCCCAGGACGGTGGAGACGATCGTCATCACGATCGGGCGCAGGCGCAGCACCGTCGCCTCCAGCACAGCCTCGCGCACCGACATGCCCTCGTCGCGGAGCTGGTTGGCGAACTCGACGATGAGGATGCCGTTCTTCGCCATCAGGCCGATCAGCAGGATGATGCCGATCTGGCTGTAGATGTTGAACGTCAGTCCCGCGAGCGCCATCGAGAACACCGCGCCCGCGACGCCGAGCGGCACCGTCAGCATGATCGTCAGCGGGTGGACGAAGCTCTCGAACTGCGCGGCGAGCACCAGGAAGACGATGAGGAGGGCGAGGCCGAAGGTGAAGGCGGCGCCGCTCGAGGTCTCCTCGAACTGCTGCGACTGGCCGCTGAGGCTGATCCGGGCCTCGGGCGGAAGCGTCCGCGCGGCCGCGTCCTTCATGAACGCGATCGCCTCGCCGAGCGTGTAGTTGTCGGCGACCGCGCCCTCGATGGTGATCGACGGGAGGCGGTCGAAGCGGCGAAGCTCGGACGCCGCCGAGCTCTCCTTGATGCTGACGAGGGTGGAGAGCGGGACGAGGCTCGTCCCGTCCCCGGCGCGCACGAAGATGAAGTCGATGTCCGAGGGCGAGGAGCGGTCGTTCCGCTCGGCCTGGAGGAGAACCGGGTATTCGCGGCCGCGGTAGACGAAGTTCGTCACCTCGCGCGAGGCGAGGAGGGTCTGCAGCGAGGAGGCGATGGTCTCGATGGAGACGCCGAGGTCGTCGGCGCGCTGGCGGTCGACAGTGATGTCGAGCTGCGGCTGATTCTCCTCGTAGTCCATCTCCATGTTCTGCAGGTTCGGGTTCGCCTGTGCCTCTTCCAGAAGCGTCGCCGCCCAGCGCTGCACGCTCGGGAAGTCCGGCCCGGAGACGACGACCTGCAGCGGCGTGCGGTTGCCCCGGAGGCCGAGTCCGGACGGGGTGATCGGGAAGCCGCGGGCGGCGGTGACCCCGCTCATGCCGGGGCGGAGCGCGGCGGCGATCTCCTGGGCGGAGCGGTCGCGGTTCTCCCAGTCGGAGAGGCGCAGGACGACGAACGAGCGGTTGGCGCGTCCCCAGGAGCCGGACAGCGTGAAGATCGTCGCGACGTCGCCGGACTGGAGCAGCGGCTCGGCGATCGCCTCCACCTGCTGCGCAGCCTCGTCGGTGAAGTTGACCGTCGCGCCGACGGGGGCGGTCAGCGGCACGAAGGCGACGCCGCGGTCCTCCCGCGGGGTCAGCTCCGACGGGATGGTCTGGTAGACGACGCCGCCCACGACGGCGATGCCGATGGCGGCGGCGATCACGATCAGCGGCAACGAGAGAGCAGTGCTGACGATCCTGCGGAAGCCGCGCAGCACCCGTCCCTCGGAGCCTTCCGAGACGCCCATGTCCTTGCGCAACACCTTGGAGGCGAGGGCGGGGCAGGCCGTCAGCGCAACGAACGTGGAGATCAGCACCGCGCTCGCCATCACGAAGCCGAACTCCGTGAAAAGACGCCCGACCTGACCGCCGAGGAAGGAGATGGGCACGAACACCGCGATCAGCGTCAGCGACGTGGCGATGACCGCGAAGGTCACCTGCCGCGATCCGAGCACGGACGCGACGAGCACGGACTCGCCGTTGTCGATCCGTCGCTGGATGTTCTCCAGCACCACGATCGCGTCGTCGACCACGAGGCCGATGGCGAGGAGCAGGGCGAGGAGCGTCAGGACGTTGATCGAGAAGCCCATCGCACCGATCAGCATGAAGGTGCCGATGAGGGCGATGGGGATGGTGATGGCCGGAATGAGCGTCGCGCGCCAGGAGCGCAGGAACGCCAGGATCACCGCCACCACGAGGAGGAGCGACATGCCGAGCGCGGTGACCACCTCCTTGATGGAGGCGCCGACGAAGATCGCGTCGTCCGAACCGACGGTGATCTCCATGCCGCGTGGCAGCGACGGCTTCATCGCCTCGATCTCGGAGCGGATGCCCTGGCTGATGGCGATGGTGTTGGACTGGCTCTGGCGGATGACGGACATCCCGACGGCGGGCTTGCCGTCCGAGCGCACGATGGTGGTGTCGTCGGAGACGCCGGGGATGACGCGGGCGACGTCGGACAGGCGGATCGGGTAGCCCTCGACCCGGTCGACGGTGACGTTGGCGAACGCCTCGACGGTCGGCAGCCGGCTGTTGAGGCGGACCTGGAGCTGGCGCGCGGTCGATTCGATCTCGCCGGCGGGAAGCTCGACGTTGGCGCGCTGCAGCGCAGTGGTGATGTCCGCGACGGTGAGGTTGCGTGCGGCCATCGCGCGCCGGTCGAGCCAGATGCGAACGGCGAAGGGCCGGTCGCCGTAAAGGTCGATGGACGCGACGCCGTTCACGGTGGCGAGGCGGTCGACGACGTAGCGGTCGAGATAGTCGGTGATCTCGGCCGGCGTCATGCGCGTCGAGGTGACGGCGAGGCGCATGACCGGGTCGCCGTCCGCGTCGGACTTGACGACCTGCGGCTCCTCCACGTCGTCGGGCAGGTCGCCGCGCACGCGGGCGACGGCGTCACGCACGTCGTTGGCGGCCTCGTCGATGTTGCGGCCGACCTCGAACTCGATGGTGATGGACGACCGGCCGCGGCGGGACTGCGACGAGAGCGTCTTGATGCCGGAGATCCCGGAGATCGAGGCTTCCAGAATCTCGGTGATGTCGGTGTCGATGATCTCCGGCGAGGCACCGGTGTACTCGGTGCGCACGGTGACGACGGCCGTGTCGATGTCCGGCAGCTCGCGGATCGGCAGTCCCGTCAGGGCACCGATGCCGAAGACCATGATGAGGAGGCTGACGACCGCCGCGAGCACCGGGCGGCGGATGGCGAGGTCGGACAGCACTAGGTGCGGCTCCCCGTGCCGGCCGGTTCAGGGTTGGCCGCGGCGGCGGGCGATGCGGGCGCGTCGGCCGTCCCCGGCACCTCGATCTCGGTGGAATGGCCGGGGAGGGGAATGCGGCTGATGATCCTCACCGCGCCGCCGTCGCGCACGGACTGGATGCCGCGGCTGACGACGGTGTCGCCGTCCGCCACGCCGTCGAGCACCTCGACGATGCCGGCTCGCCGCAGGCCCGTCTCGATCGAGCGCAGCTCGGCCACGCCGTCGACGACCACGAAGATCTCGGTCTTGCCGCCCTCGACCATCACGGCCTCCTCGGGAACCACGACGGCATGGCGGTCGTCGAGCGCGAGGTCGAGGCGCATGAACATGCCGACCGGAAGCACCCGGTCCTCGTTGGGAAGGCGGGCGTGGACGCGGAAGGAGCGGCTCACCGAATCGATGCGGCTGTCGATCGCGGCGACGGAACCGCTGAAGGTGCGGCCCGGAAAGGCGGCGCTCTCGGCGTGGATGCGCTGGCCGATGTGGATCTGGCCGTAGACCGTCTCCGGCAGGCGGAACTCGATCTCCACCTCCGAGAGGTCGTCGAGCGTGGTCAGGACCATCGACGTCTCGACGCGCGCGCCGAGGTCGACCGCGCGCATGCCGAGGACGCCCGAGAATGGGGCGGAGATCGTCCGGTCCTGCAGGTTGTGCCGGGCGCGCTGGACGGCGGCTTCGGCCGCCGCGACCTCGGCCTTGAGGCTGTCGAGGGTCGCCTGGCTCACCGTTGAGGCGTTGGTCTGGCGCAACGTTGTCGAGCGGTCGAGCGCGGCGGTGCGCTCGGCAAGCGTCGCCTCGGCTTCGGCGAGCGTCGCCTGCTCGATGCCCGGGTCGAGCCTTGCGATCACGTCGCCCCTGTCGATCGCGGCGCCCGGCGTGATGTTGAGCTCGACGAGGCGGCCGTCGGTGAGCGGCACGATGTCGACCGACTGGAGGGCGCGCGTGGTGCCGACCGCCTCGACCGAGCGCTCCAGGACGCGCGTCGCAGCGGTCGCGACGTCGACCGCGGCGGCGGGCCGGGGCGCTCCCGACTGGCCTCCGGCGTCGGCGCTTTCCGTTGCGGCCGGGCGCTCCTGATACATCATGTATCCCAGTCCGCCGGCGACAGCCAGGAACAGCAGCAGGACCAGTTGTCGTGAGACGCTCATGCATGCCTCCAGGCCGAGCGCGCGGCCCGGCGGGCCATTCGGCCACCTTGATCAACTATTGCGCCAGTTTGGGGACACCGGCAACGGCATTGCAGCATCGCGTGACAAGATGAATGCGGGCTGAAATCACCAGCCGGTGAGCGCGGATAGCAACGATGCACGGGGCGGGCCAAGGCAGGCCCCTGTCGCGCGGCTACAGGCCGCGGGACGCGAGGATGGCGCTGAGGGCGACCGGCTGCGACTGCGGCGGCGGAGCCGGCGGCAAAGTCAGGGACTTGCGGTCGAGCGCGCCGAAGCGGGTGCGGGCGATCAGGCGCTGCTGCTCGAGCGCGTCGAGCTCGCTCCGGTCGCGCCGCGGGCCGAGGTAGTCGTCGGCGGCGATGACGAGGGTCGGCCGCCCGGAAGCCACCGCCTCGGTGACCATCGAGAGGCTGTCGGCGGTGACGAGGACGATGTCGGCCTCGAACGCCTCGGTGTTGGAGGCAAGGCCCGCCTCGGCGTAGCGTACGACGCGCACCCGCTCGCCGTCCGGGGCGAGTGTGGTGGCGAACGTCTCGAAGAGCGCGGTCGACGTGCGGCGCGAATCGAACGCGATCAGCGACCACTCGGGCTCCGCGTCGAGGATCCCGCGCAGCGCCCGCGCGAGGGTCAGCATGTCCCGCTCGGTGTAGGCGTAGTGCTTCGATTCCCCGCCGAAGAGCAGCGCGAGACGCTTCGGCCCGGGCTCGCGCAGCGGCGTCGGCTGGCGCAGCGCCGTGGCGTCGATGTCGGTCGGCCGCGGCGTCAGGATGGCGCAGCGGGCCGAGGACGGGACCGGCGTGAGGAGCGCGGTGACGCCGAACTGCGGCCGCTTGGCAAAGCCGCAGTAGATGTTCTTCGCGCCGAGCAGGCGGGCGAGGGCGATGTTCGTGGCGGCCGTCGACGGGCCGGTGGAGACGACGATGTCGGCCGTCTCCGGCGGCGCCTCGGCGAGGTCCACGTTGCGCTTCAGCCATGCCTGGGGGGCACGCATAGCGGCGGTGATGCGGTGGAGGCGGCGCGACATCGGCCGCCGTTCGCGCATCGCGATCCACCTGGTGTCGAGCGTGCGGTGACGGGCCAGCGCGGCGAGGACGCCGGCCGACGTGCGGTCGTGACCGGCGACCCCGTCGGTCAGAACGATGACCCGCGTCACTGCCAATGCTGCGCGATCCAGGGCACCGGGCGGACGTGCTTGTGGATCCGCTTGTACCAGGTCTTCTCCGGCCAGACGCCGTCCCTGGCGTGGTCCGGGTTGGGGTAGCCGGTGAAGCAGACGACCTTGGCGCCGGGGCTGAGCCGCGGCGTCACCACGTAATTCAGTGGGAAGGGCGGCATCAGCGAGTGCTTGAAGGAGACACACCACGGACGCGGCCAGAACAGCTTCGAGCTGATCGTGCGCGACTTGTAGGTCTGGCTGTTGGGGTGCCGGGCGACGGTGCCGGCGGGGTCCGACATCAGCGTCTCGTAGACCTCGGTGTGGGCGCCCACAGTGAGGCGGAACACGGACGTGTTGCCGATCCCCGAGCCCTTCTGGGTCCAGTTCTCGATGACGCAGTACGTGGCATCCGGCTCGAAGTCGAAGAAGTCGTCGATGTTGCCGGTGACGACGACGTCGAGGTCGAGGAAGAGGATGTTGCCGCTGAGGCCGCCGACGTCCTTCTGGGTCAGCGCGATCTTGCGCCAGGCCTTCTTGATGTGGGTCGCCGGCAGGTCGATCGGCGGCAGCGGCTGGGTCTCGATCGCCGGATCGAGACCGCGCGTGTCATCGGTGAAGCAGATGAAGCGAAGGGGCCGGGCGGTGTGGCGCCGCACCATGTTGAAGAGTGTGTTGGCATAGTCGGACCCGTAAGCGGTGCCCCACTTCATGCACACGACGGTTTGTGGCGCGGCTTTCATGACCCCTCTTGAGGCCGCCGGTCCAGGAAAAGCAACATCGATTCGGCGCCCCGGCAACGGATGGGCCGTCCGGGCGCAACTTTCAAGCGTCGATCATGGACGAGCGGGCTGCCATGTCGCGCATGATGCACATCACGGCGTCCCGACGTTCGGGCGTCATCGCCGTGTAGAGGGAGAGACACTCGGTCGCCTCCGGACCCATATCCACGCCGTCGACCAGATATGTGACCGTGGTCTGGAGCACATTGGCCAACTTCTGGAGGTTGTCGATGCGGGGCGTGGCCCCTTTCTGCTCCAGGATTTGGGTTAAATACGCCGGGTTGAGCCCAGCTTCGCTGCACACCTGGGATCGTGTCTTGCCGCTTGCTGCGAGGCAGCTCCGCAATCGCAACCGCCAGTCGCTGACGTCTATGGGGCTGATTTGGTTCTGCAAGTCTACGTCCTCGTCATCGCTTCGGCCATTGTGCCATCGGCGCAAGGGAACGAAAGCCTCTATCGTGACAGAACAGGTTCGGAAATCTTAACATAGACAAATTTGCAGGCAACCTATGGCCGAATTTCCGATCGTGCGCCTGACCGTGCGTTGCGAACCTCACACGTTCGCCCCTGAATTTCTTTAGAAATCGCCGCGTCGGCCTCTCCCGGCCAGCATGAACGATACGCCCGTCAGACTGCCGATATATGGAGTCGTTGCATAATTTTTTTTGATGCGAATAAGAATTTCCGGCGCGACGGTCATTTTGCCGCCGTTTTCATGCCGGCAATTCGTCGCGGATCGGCGGAGGACGGGGCTGCAGCGGGAATCGGCCATCCAAAAAAGGATGGCGTGGATTGAGCTCCGCGGTCTTGTTCTCAGCGCACATTCCCTCTTTGTGATGGGCAACTGATTGACCCGGCCCAAACCCCAGGGGCGGACAAGGAGAGCCCATGATCCCGAGATACAGCCGCCCCGAAATGGCGAACATCTGGTCGCCTGAGACAAAATTCCGCATCTGGTTCGAGATCGAATCGCATGCCGCGGACGCGATGGCCGAGCTCGGCGCCATTCCGGCGGAGGCGGCGCGCAACATCCGCGAGCGCGGCGGCGCCGCCACCTTCGACGTCGACCGGATCGACGAGATCGAGCGCGAGACGCGTCACGACGTCATCGCCTTCCTCACCCACCTCGCCGAGATCGTCGGGCCCGACGCGCGGTTCGTGCATCAGGGCATGACGTCCTCCGACGTTCTCGACACCACGCTCGCGGTTCAGCTCGCGCGCGCCAGCGACCTCCTCATCAGCGACGTCGAGGCGCTCCTCGCGGCGATCAAGCGCCGCGCCATCGAGCACAAGTTCACCCCCACCATCGGCCGCAGCCACGGCATCCACGCCGAGCCGACCACCTTCGGCCTGAAGCTTGCGCAGGCGTACGCCGAGTTCTCCCGCTGCCACACCCGTCTCGTCGCGGCGCGGGCCGAGGTCGCGACCTGCGCCATCTCGGGCGCGGTCGGAACGTTCGCTCACATCGATCCGCGCGTCGAGGCGCACGTCGCCGCCCAGATGGGCCTCACCGTGGAGCCGATCTCCACTCAGGTGATCCCGCGCGACCGCCACGCCGCGTACTTCGCGACGCTCGGCGTCGTCGCGTCCTGCGTGGAGCGGCTTGCCACCGAGATCCGCCACCTGCAGCGCACCGAGGTCGGCGAGGCGGAAGAGGCGTTCGGCAAGGGCCAGAAGGGCTCCTCCGCAATGCCGCACAAGAAGAACCCGGTGCTGACCGAGAACCTCACCGGTCTCGCCCGCATGGTCCGCGCCTACGCGATGCCGGCGATGGAGAACGTCGCCCTCTGGCACGAGCGGGACATCTCGCACTCCTCCGTCGAGCGGATGATCGGCCCGGACGCGACTGTCACGCTCGACTTCGCGCTGTCGCGCCTCACCGGCGTCGTCGACGGGCTGGTGGTCAAGACCGACCGGATGGCCGCCAACCTCGCCCAGCTCGGCGGGCTCTTCCACTCCCAGCAGGTGCTGCTGGCGCTCACCGTCGCCGGAGTCGCCCGCGAGGAGGCGTACCGCTGGGTCCAGCGCAACGCGATGCGCGCCCACGCCGGGGAGGGGGTCTTCCGCGACCTCGTCGAGGCGGACGAGGACATCGTCAGGACGCTGACACCCGAGGCGCTCGCAAGCGCCTTCGACGACAAGGCCCACACGCGGCACGTGGAGACCATCTTCGAACGCGTGATCAAAAATTAAATTATTCTAACTTTGATTTGAGTGCTTGAGGCCGTGCGAACGTGCTCCTTCATAAGGTGCGGTGCCGTTTTTGTGCGACACTGCGGTCAAATGGAGGACCTGAGGACCATGGCTAGGAAAGCGATCGTGGCGGCGCTGGCGTTCGGGCTGGCGACCGCCGGTGTGACGGCGGTCAGTGCGCAGGAGGCTCTGTCTCCGGCCGACCTCACGCGGATCCGGGACAGCGCGCCCAACTGCGACGAGCATCCGAACTTCCCCTGGATCGGACGCGTCGCCGGTAATGCCGAGGGGATCGCTGGCAACAGCATGCCGGTCTCGTTCGTGGGCTGCTTCCCGGACGAGTCGGAGTGCGAGGCCTGGAAGATGAGGACCAGTTCGGTCGTCACCTCCACGCTCGTGCAGTACAGCTGCCGTCAGCGCTGAAGGCGTCTGGCAGTCCGGGCGCGGCTGGTCACGGCCCGCCGCGCCCGATCCACATCGCGTTCCGCCCCGTTGCGGGTCGCAGCGCGCACGGTCGCGCGTCCTGCCCCGCGTTGAGCGAGGCGTCTGCGGGCGGCGCGTTCGCAGGCGTGAGAGCCGGACCGGCTCCCCCACCGATTCAATGACTTGAGAATGAGGCAGGGCTGACGGCCGGGACGACGACCTCGGGCGCGATGGCCGGGCCGGTGGGTGCTGCCGTCGTGGTCGGGAGTGTCTTCCGGGTCGCGGGGTGCGTTGCGGTGCGGCCTGAGGGGAGGCCTGCGCCTCTGCCAACTGTCGTTCCGGGGCCGGATCGTCCTTCACCGCTATGCCGCGTGATGCCCCGCCTTAGCGGGCGGAAATGATCCGGCCGGGCCGGGGTGCGGCCCAGCCGGATCGCGCTTCAGGTTCGCTCAGCGAACCTCGTTCGGGCTCCGAACCAGCGTGAGTCCTCGCGGGTGAGCGGCACGCCCGCCACCGGCGCTCGTCAGGCGACGGGCACGACGCTCGTCGTCTTCGCGCGCACGGTTGGCCCGGCGGGCCCCTTCAAAACCGTTGTCCGCGTAACTCCGGTCCAGACGGCCCTCGTAGTTCGCGAGGAAAAGAAACTTCCACATGAGGCCCTCCATTGATCACCGGGGTCGCGTGGGCGGTGTCGTGTTCACTCCGCCCCCGCCACTGCGATACCGCCGCGGGACAACCCCGCGGCTGATCCTGTATATAGCAAAAGCGCACTCAATGCGCAATGACATTCTTGTGTCCGCACCGTGTGCGTCTTTTATGCGGGGGAGTGTCATTAAACTGTCGCAGAGCGTGTCGCTTGGCGAGGGGGAGGACAAAAAAAAGCGGCGCCGGAGCGCCGCTTTCGTGTCAGCAGGGCCGAATGGCCTGAAATGGCGGAGGGCTCAGGCCTCCTGGATGGCCGACAGCTTCCAGGAACCGCCCATCGGGCGCACGAACGTCCAGAGCTCGACGGTCTCGGTCGGGTGCGATTCGCCCTCGCGAATCTCCCCGCTCTCGCGGTCGCGCATGATGTCGATGCTCTCGTAGCGCATCGCCACCGTGGCGTACTCGTCGTTGCCCTCGCGCCAGGCTTCCGAGAGGTCGCCCTCGAGGAGTTTGACGTCCAGCACCTCGTTGCGCAGTCCGTTCACCGCGTTCTGGCTGAGCTCCTCGGAGAGGAAGGAGACGATTTCCGGCGTGCAGCGGTCGCGCAGGCCCGCGTAGTCCTCGCGGGTGAACGCGGCCTGGACCTCCGTCAGGAGCTGCTCGAACGCGTCGTAGTCCTGCTCGGTGAGGCCGATCTCGTCGCCGCCGCCGGACGGGGGCATGGCCGCGCCGCCGCCCAGACCCGACGAGCCGCCGAGGCCGGAGCCTGCGCCGTAGGAGGCGCCGCCGCCGGCGGACGCGCTCTCATTGGCGCTGTAGCGCATGTCGTTCTGCGGCTGGGGCGGCTCGTCGTAGCGCTGCGGGCCGTTCGCGCCGGCGTAGGACGGCTGCTGGCGGCTGCGGAACCAGCGCATGATGAGCGACACCACGAGAATCGCGATACCGACCTGGAGGATGAGGCCGAGGAAGCCGGCCATGCCGCCGAGGCCGTTGCCCATCAGCATGCCGATGAGGCCGCCCAGCATGAGGCCGCCCAGGAGGCCGCCGGCGAGACCGCCGAACATGCCGCGGCGACCCTGCTGTGCGCCCTGCGTGCCGCGCGCGGCCTGCGAGGCGGGGGTGCCTTGCTGCTGCGGCGTCATGGAGCGGTTCACGGGGCTCGTCGTCCGGGGCGCGGTGGTGGTCGGCGAGGGCGCGCTGTAGGTGCGGGCACCCCTGCTGCCGAACGAGCCACCGCGGCGGGCTTCGGCGTGATCGACGGCCACGAGCGAAACGCTCATGCCGATCACGGCCAGGGCCAGCAGGGCCTTCATGGAATTGAAGAAGCGCATAGTCACCTCGGTGAGGGGGTCGGTTTGCTGGCATATGGGCATCGAAACGGGCGCACACAAATTCGGCATTTGCGCGCAGGGGTAGTTATTCCTGACGCAACGCACGCAAAGGAGGGGGGAGCGCGCCTGCGCGCTTGACGCCGGCGAGGGCCACGGAATGACATGGGGCCCGCCGCATTCGGTGGCGCCGTCTCGATCGGGCGGGTCCGGCGTCGGCACGCAACGGCAGGAGGAAAATCTGGAGGAAGTCACCGACCCGGCGGTCGAGTCCGACCGCAGGAGCAGGACACGTCGGCGGATCCAGGCGATCCTCGACGGTTACGACCCCGTGTTCGGACGGGCCGTCGCCTTCGCCATCCAGGCGCTGATCATCATCTCGGTCGTCTCCATCGCGGTGGAGACGATGAAGGGCATCCCGGCATGGCTGCACCGGGCGCTCATCATCGAGGAGTGGATCGTGATCGCGCTGTTCTCGGTCGAGTACGTGCTGCGCGTCTACGCGGCGCCCAGGCGGCTCGGCTACGTCTTCTCATTCTACGGGATCGTCGACTTCATGTCGGTGGCGCCGACACTCCTTCTCATGGGCTACGACGTGCGCTCGCTGCGGGCGCTGCGCGCATTCCGCATCCTGCGGCTCTTCAAGCTGATGCGTTACGTGCGGGCGTTCGACCGGCTGGGGCGGGCGGTGGCGCGGGTCTCGGCGGAGTTGATCGTCTTCGCCGGCATCGCCATCGTCGTCCTCTATCTCTGTGCCAGCGCCATCTACTATCTGGAGCGCGACGCGCAGCCGGAGGCCTTCTCCTCGATCCCGCAGGCGATGTGGTGGGCGATCGTGACGCTGACGACGGTCGGCTACGGCGACGTCTATCCGGTGACGGTGGGCGGGCGCATCTTCACCGGCATCGTCCTCATCCTCGCCCTCGGCGTCATCGCGGTGCCGACCGGGCTCGTCGCGACGGCCCTGTCCGAGGAGGTCCACTCCAAGCATCCGCACGGCGCCGGACCTCAAGGCGCCCTGGGCGCTTCGGACGGCGGGGAGGGCGGATCGGAGCATGGCCATCCGGCCGGCAAGCCGCCCCGTTCCGGCGACGCGGCGCCAGCCGGGAGCGAGGCCACTGAGCGTCGGGGCGGCTGACGCTCCGGCCCGGCGAAGCCGCCATTTCCGCGTGCCGGCGAGTGCCGCCGGCGGCACGTGGACGGAACGTAACGGGACAGAACGGTGCCGATGCGGTGACAATCGGCCGGGACCTTCCGTTCGGTCTCGAGAACCAACCGTTGATCCGTCCATGCAAAACGATCCCTTTAACCGCAGGCTGCTCGTCATCGCGGCGTGTGCGGCCGTCGTCATCCTCGCCTGGCATCTCGGTCCGGCGCTTCGCGTGGCGCTGCTCCAGTCGTCCGTCGAGCCGCGAGTCGTCAGCCCGCGCGGCGCTCTCTCCGACGCGGAGACCTCGACGATCGAGGCGTTCGAGGGGAGCCGGGACAGCGTCGTCTCCATCTCCACCTCGCGCCGCGTCGTCGACTACTGGTCCCGCAACGCCTACGACGTGCCGCGCGGCACCGGGTCGGGCTTCATCTGGGACAAGGCCGGCCACGTCGTCACCAACAACCACGTGATCCAGGGCGCCTCCTCGGCGACGGTCCGCCTGGCGGACGGGCGAGTGTTCGACGCGCACCTGGTGGGGGCCGATCCGACCCACGACATCGCGGTGCTGCGGATCGACGTCCGGGACGCGGACCTGCCGGTCCTGCCCATCGGCACCAGCGGCGATCTCAAGGTCGGGCAGTCGGTTCTGGCCATCGGCAACCCGTTCGGCCTCGACTGGACGCTGACCACCGGGATCATCTCCGCGCTCGACCGCGAGCTCCCGAACGACAGCGGAGGGCTGATTCGCGGGTTGATTCAGACCGATGCGGCGATCAACCCCGGAAATTCCGGTGGACCGTTGATCGACAGTGCGGGGCGCCTCATCGGCATGAACACCGCAATCTATAGTCCTTCTGGTTCTAATGCAGGGATCGGCTTCTCGGTGCCGGTCGACACCGTCAATCGCGTGGTGCCGCAGATCCTCTCCTCGGGGCGCTACCGGCCTCCGGTCCTCGGTGTGTCGTCGGACCCGAGGGCGGACGAGATCCTTGCGCGTCAGGGGGTTAAAGGCGTGCTGGTCCTGGGCGTTGATGCGGGGACACCGGCCGCGGACGCCGGCCTCGTGCCGGCCCGGCTGACCCCCGACGGCGCGGTCGTGCCGGGGGACGTGATCGTCGCCCTCGACGACGAGCCGCTCGACGACACGACCGATCTGCGCGCCGCCCTCGACCGCCGCCGGGCGGGGGACAAGGTACAACTCACCGTTTTACGCAACCGTGCTCGCGTCAAGGTTGAGATCCCCTTGCAAGCGGCGCGATAATGGTCAAGAGGGGATCGCAGCGATCGGGGCGGTGGACGCGCTACTTGGCGTCCGCTAAGAGGGCGTATCCGCTTGGGTCGCTGTTAGGCCGCACTCCGTCACGTTCGTGCCGCGCGAGAGACTGATGACAATTGCATCTCTGTTCTTCTACCTCTTTGCCGTGGTCATGGTGGCCTCGGCGCTGATGGTCATCTCGTCGCGAAATCCGGTTCACTCTGTTCTGTTCCTGATCCTCGCATTCCTCAACGGCGCCGGTATCTTCATGATGACCGGGGCCGAATTCCTCGCGCTGATCCTAATCGTGGTGTACGTCGGCGCGGTCCTCGTCCTGTTCCTCTTCGTGGTCATGATGCTGGATGTCGACTTTGCCGAACTGCGGCAGGGCGTCATGCAGTACCTGCCCGTCGGGGCGCTGGTCGGCGTGGTTCTGCTCGTCGAGCTGATCCTCGTCCTGGGGGCCTACACGCTGGCGCCGACCGTCGCCGATCAGGTGGTCGTGCCCATCCCGCCGCCGACGGAGATCTCGAACACGGAGGCGCTCGGCCTCGTGCTCTACACGCGCTACGCCTTCTACTTCCAGGTGTGCGGACTCATCCTGCTGGTTGCGATGATCGGAGCCATCGTCCTGACGCTGCGGCACCGGGAGATTGCAAAGCGGCAGAATATCGGTGCGCAGGTCCAGCGGACCCGCGAGGAGTCGATCGAGGTGCGGGACGTCGCATCCGGCAGGGGGCTGCAACTGTGATTGACATCTCGAACTACCTGACCGTCTCGGCGATCCTTCTCGTCATCGGTGTGTTTGGCATTTTTCTCAATCGCAAGAACGTCATCGTCATCCTGATGTCGATTGAGCTGATCCTCCTCGCCGTGAACATCAACTTCGTCGCCTTCTCGGCGGAGCTCAACGACCTGGTCGGCCAGGTCTTCGCGCTCTTCGTCCTGACGGTGGCGGCGGCGGAGGCCGCGATCGGCCTCGCCATCCTCGTTGCCTTCTTCCGAAACCGCGGTTCCATCGCGGTTGAGGACATCGACACGCTGAAGGGCTGACCGGTGGTCCAACTTCTCGTCTTCCTGCCGCTCTTCGGCTTCCTCTTCGCATTCCTGCTGGGTCGGAAGTTCGGCCCCACCGCCGCCCAGGTGGTGACCACGGGTCTGCTCTTCGTCTCCGCGATCCTCGCGTGGATCATCCTGATCGCCTGGGGGTTCAACGACGCTCCGACCGAGCGCGTCATGCTCGCCGACTGGATGATCTCAGGCGACTTCGAAGTCGCCTGGGCGCTTCGGGTCGACACGCTGACCGCGGTCATGCTCGTCGTGGTGTGCACGGTCTCCGCGCTCGTGCACCTCTACTCCTTCGGCTACATGAGCCACGATCCGGCCAAGGCGAAGTTCTTCTCGTACCTGTCGCTGTTCACGTTCGCGATGCTGATGCTCGTAACGTCGGACAACCTGCTGCAGATGTTCTTCGGCTGGGAAGGGGTGGGCCTCGCCTCCTACCTTCTCATCGGCTTCTGGTCGGACCGGCCATCCGCCAACGCGGCGGCGATCAAGGCCTTCGTGGTCAACCGCGTCGGCGACTTCGCCTTCCTCCTCGGCATCTTCACCATCTTCGCGCTGTGCGGCGTCGTCCAGCTCGACGCGGTGTTCGCCTCCGGACCGGCGATGAGCCAGACGACCTTCAACTTCCTCGGCATGAACGTGCCGGCGCTGGAGCTCGCCTGCTTCCTCCTCTTCATCGGGGCGATGGGTAAGTCGGCGCAGTTCGGCCTCCACACCTGGCTGCCGGACGCGATGGAAGGCCCGACCCCGGTCTCCGCGCTCATCCACGCGGCGACGATGGTGACGGCGGGCGTCTTCATGGTGGCGCGCATGTCGCCGCTCTACGAGTTCGCGCCGCACGCGCTCGGCTTCGTCACCTTCATCGGCGCCACCACGGCGATGTTCGCGGCGACGATCGGCTGTGCCCAGAACGACATCAAGCGCGTGATCGCCTACTCGACCTGCTCGCAGCTCGGGTACATGTTCGTGGCCCTCGGCGTCGGCGCGTACGGCATCGCGATCTTCCACCTCTTCACGCACGCCTTCTTCAAGGCGCTCCTGTTCCTCGGCGCCGGCTCGGTCATCCACGCGATGCACGACGAGCAGGACATGCGGAACATGGGCGGCCTCTGGAAGAAGATCCCGTACACCTACGCGGCGATGATGATCGGCACGCTGGCGCTGACCGGCTTCCCAATGACGGCCGGCTACTTCTCCAAGGACGCCATCATCGAGGCCTCGTTCGTGGGCGAGAACGCCTTCGCGCTCTACGGCTTCTGGATGCTGGTGGGTGCCGCGGCACTGACGTCCTTCTACTCCTGGCGCCTGGTGTTCATGACCTTCCACGGTCAGACCCGCGCGCCGGCGGACACCTTCAAGCACGCCCACGAGTCCGGGCTGGTGATGCTGATCCCGCTCGCCGTCCTGTCGCTGGGGGCGCTCGGCGCCGGCTACATCTTCGTGCACGACTTCCTGACCGCGCCGACCGGCGCGTTCTGGAACGGCGCGCTGTTCCAGTCGGCTGCCAACCACGTGCTGCACGCCATGCACGAGGTCGGCACCTGGGTGGTGCTGTCGCCGACGGTGGCGATGGTGCTGGGCCTCTTGGTCGCCGTGGTGTTCTACGTGCTGCAACCCTCGTTGCCGAAGAAGTTCATCGAGAGCGCCCCGGGGTTCCACCGGTTCTTCCTGAACAAGTGGTACATCGACGAGCTCTACGAGGTCATCTTCGTGCGCCCCGCACGCTGGCTCGGCCGGATCTTCTGGCAGAACGACACGCGGGTGATCGACAATGTCGGACCGGACGGCATCGCGTCCCGGGTGAAGGACCTCGCCGGTCTCGCCCACCGCTTCCAGTCCGGCTACCTCTACCACTACGCCTTCGTGATGCTGACCGGGATTGCCGTGTTCGTGACCGTCATGATCGCTTTCGACAGGGGCTACCTATGATCCGCCCGTCGCTTGGGTTCCGGGCCGAGGCTGACCGATGACTGACTGGCCGCTCCTTTCGATCCTGATCTTCCTGCCGCTGGTAGGTGTGGTCTTCATCCTGGCCGTGCGCGGTGACGACGCCGCCTCGCTGGAGAACATCCGCCGCGTCGCGCTGATCACGACGGTCTTCAACTTCGTCCTGTCGCTGGGACTGTGGTTCGGCTTCGACCCGACCGACGGCGGCTTCCAGTTCGTCGAGAAGTCGGACTGGATCCCGGGGCTGATCTCCTACCACCTCGGCGTCGACGGTATCGCGATGCCGTTCGTGGTGCTGACGGCCTTCCTGATGCCGTTCTGTATCCTCGCCTCGTGGAAGTCGATCACCGACCGTGTGCGCGAGTACATGGTGGCGTTCCTCGTCCTCGAGACGCTGATGATCGGCGTGTTCTGCTCGCTCGACATCGTGATCTTCTACATCTTCTTCGAAGGTGGCCTGATCCCGATGTTCATCATCATCGGCGTGTGGGGCGGTGCCCGGAAGATCTACGCGAGCTTCAAGTTCTTCCTCTACACGCTGACGGGCTCGCTGCTGATGCTCATCGCGATCATCGCGATGTACTGGAACGCCGGGACGACCTCGATCCCCGCGCTCATGCAGCACGACTTCCCGGCCGGCATGCAGATCTGGCTGTGGCTCGCCTTCTTCGCCTCCTTCGCGGTGAAGATGCCGATGTGGCCGGTGCACACCTGGCTCCCCGACGCGCACGTCGAGGCGCCGACGGCGGGCTCGGTGCTGCTGGCGGGCATCCTGCTGAAGATGGGCGGGTACGGCTTCCTGCGCTTCTCGCTGCCGATGTTCCCCATCGCCTCGGCGGAACTCGCGTGGCTGGTCTTCACCCTGTCCTGCATCGCCATCGTGGTGACCTCGCTCACCGCGCTCGCCCAGCAGGACATGAAGAAGCTGATCGCGTACTCGTCCGTGGCGCACATGGGCTTCGTGACCATGGGCATCTTCGCGATGAACACGCAGGGCATCCAGGGCGCCGTCTACCTGATGCTGTCCCACGGCATCGTCTCGGCCGCGCTCTTCCTCTGCGTCGGCGTCGTCTACGACCGGGCCCACACCCGCGAGATCTCGGCCTACGGCGGCCTGATCCAGCGGATGCCGTGGTACGCGACAGCCTTCATGGTGTTCACCATGGCGAACGTCGGCCTGCCCGGCACGTCCGGCTTCGTCGGCGAGTTCCTGACGATGGTCGGGACCTACAAGACCTCCGTCGTGACGGCCGTCGTCGCCGCCACCGGCGTGATCCTCTCGGCGGCCTACGCGCTCTACCTCTACCGCCGGGTGGTCCTCGGGCCGCTCGAGAAGGAGTCGATGCGCCGCATGGTCGACCTCGACATGCGTGAGCGTGTCATCATGGTGCCGCTGATCGTGCTTACCATCGTGTTCGGTATCTGGCCCAATCCGGTGCTGAACGTGACGGAAGCCTCGATCAACGAGCTGGTCGGCCATGTCGCCGTCGCCAACGGCGTCCCGGCCGGGCCGAAGATCGACGCCTCGCCCTTCACCGTCCTCACAGGCTCCTCGGCCGAGGCGGTCGAGCGGGGCCTCGAGGCGGCCGGGATGGCGACGGCAGGCGAGGGGCACGGCGAAGCCGCCGCCCACGGCGCCGCCGGGACGGAACACGGTGCCGCGGACGAGAGCCACGGCGCCAGCGATTCAACGGGTGAGACGCACGAGACCGAAACGAGCGAATGATGAACCATATCGATCTCCCTGCGCTCGCCCCGCTACTGCCTGAGATCATCCTGGCGGTCTCCGCCATCGTGCTTCTGATGGCCGGTGCCTTCTCGGATGACGAGTCGTCCCCGACGATCAACGTGATGGCGATCGTCGCTATGCTCGTCGCCATCATCGCCGTCGCCCTGACCTCCGCGGGCAGCGTCACCTTCAACGGCGCCTTCATCGTCGACGGCTTCGCCCAGTACCTGAAGATCCTGACGCTCATCGGCGGTGGGGTCTGCATCGCCATGACGATCGGCTACGCGCGGCACCAGTCGTTCGCCCGGTTCGAGTATCCGGTGCTGATCCTGCTCTCGACCGTCGGCATGATGCTGATGATCTCGGCCAACGACATGATCGGCGTCTACCTCGGCCTCGAGCTGCAGTCGCTGGCGATCTACTGCGCCGTCTCGATCAACCGCGACTCCACGCGCTCCACCGAGGCGGGCCTCAAGTACTTCGTCCTCGGCGCGCTGTCGTCGGGCATGCTGCTCTACGGCATCAGCCTCGTCTACGGCTTCACCGGCGCGACGGTGTTCCCCGACATCGCCCGCGTCCTCGGCGAGGACGGCGTGTCGCTCGGCGTGGTCTTCGGCCTCGTCTTCATCATCGCCGGACTCGCCTTCAAGGTGTCGGCCGTGCCGTTCCACATGTGGACGCCGGACGTCTACGAGGGCGCGCCGAGCCCGGTCACGGCCTTCCTGGCCGCCGCGCCGAAGGTGGCCGCCATGGCGCTCTTCACCCGCGTGGTGATGGGCGCCTTCGGCCCCGCCTTCGTGGAGTGGCAGCAGATCCTCATCCTGATCTCGGTGATGTCGATGCTGCTCGGCGCCTTCGCGGCGATCGGCCAGACCAACATCAAGCGCCTGATGGCCTACTCGTCCATCGGCCACATCGGCTACGCGCTGATCGGCCTGGCCTCGGGGTCGGAGGAGGGCGTCGTCGGCGTCGTCGTCTACATGACGATCTACCTCATCACGACGCTCGGCGCCTTCGCCTGCATCCTCGGCATGCGCCGCGCCGACGAGGGCATGGTGGAGGACATCACCGACCTCGCCGGCCTGGTGCGCACCAAGCCGTGGATGGCGGCGGCCTTCACGCTGCTGCTCTTCTCCCTCGCCGGCATCCCGCCGCTGGTCGGCTTCTTCGCGAAGTTCTACGTGTTCCTCGCGGCGGTGAAGGCAGGGCTCGTCCCGCTCGCCATCATCGGTGTCCTGGCCTCGGCGGTGTCGGCCTTCTACTACCTGCGGGTCATCAAGATCATGATGTTCGACGATCCGCGCGACCACTTCGAGCCGATGGCGGGTGAGCTGCGGGCGGTGCTGGCGGTGTCCGGCGCGTTCTCGCTGCTCTTCTTCCTGGTGTGGACGCCGATCCTGTCGGCCGCGACGGCAGCGGCGCAGAGCCTCTTTTGACGATGATGGGAGCCGACCCCCAGTCGGCGCCGATCGTCCATCTCGGCGACGTCGGTTCGACGAACGACGAGGCGATGGCACGCCTGCGCGCCACCGCCTCGCCATTGTGGGTCATCGCCGACCGCCAGGTAGCGGGGCGGGGCCGTCGGGGACGCCCATGGGTTTCCGAACCGGGCAACCTTTACGCTTCATTCGCGTTTTCACCGACATGGTCTGAGACCGCGTTTGGCCTGCTGCCACTCGCTGCTGCGGTGGCGCTCGCTGATGCGGTCGATTCGCTCGGGGTCAGCGCGCGCGTTAAATGGCCGAACGATGTGCTCGTGAACGGCCTGAAGGTGTCCGGGATTTTGATCGAGAGCGAATGGGTGGGGACGGTGCGGCGTGTCGTGGTCGGTTTCGGGGTGAACGTTACGCATCACCCGACGGCCGCCCCGTCGGCGCATCTGGCCGAATTTCAACCGAATATCGATGTGGCGATGATGCAGGGCGCGCTGCTCCCGGCGTTCGCGAACGTCCTCGAGGCGCTCGGCCGTCCGGACGGCGTCGCGAGCGTGCGGCAGCGCTGGCTCGACCGTGCCGCCGGGATCGGCCAGCCGATCGACGTGCGCCTCGAGGCGGAGACCCGGTCGGGCGTCTTCGAAGGGCTCGACGCGGACGGGCATCTCATCCTTCGCCACGCCGACGACACGTCCGAGCGGATCGCCGCGGGTGACGTCTTTCTGCGGGCGGCATCATGACGGCACCGGGATCTGAACTCGTCTTCCTTCCGCTGGGCGGCGTCGGCGAGATCGGCATGAACCTCGGCCTCTACGGCGTGGGGCCGCCCCACGCGCGCAAGTGGCTGATGGTGGACTGCGGCGTCACCTTCGCGGAAGGGCGCTGGTTCCCCGGCGTCGACCTCATCCTGCCGGACATCTCCTTCATCGAGGAGGAACGGCGGGACCTCGTCGGCATCGTCATCACCCACGCGCACGAGGACCACTACGGCGCGCTCCTCGACCTGTGGCCACGCCTTCAGGCGCCGGTGTACGCGACGCAGTTCACCACCGGGCTCCTCAGGGCCAAGGCGATCGAGAACGGCAAGCTGGTCACCCCGGACGTCAACGTGGTGACGCAGGGCGAGACGCTGCAGATCGGCCCGTTCTCGGTCGAGTTCGTGCCGGTGTCGCACTCGATCCCGGAGCCGAACGCGCTCGCGATCCGCACCGACCACGGCCTCATCGTCCACACCGGCGACTGGAAGATCGACCCCGAGCCGGGCGTCGGCATCCCCATCGGGGTGGAGCGCCTCAAGGAGCTGGGGGAGGAGGGGGTGATCGCGCTGATGTGCGATTCCACCAACGCCCAGCGCCCGGGACGCTCGCCGTCGGAACACGATGTCGCCGAGGGGCTGAAGTCGTTCATCGCGAGCGCGCCACACCGCGTCGCCGTCACGGCCTTCTCGTCCAACGTCGCGCGCATCCGCGCGGTGTGCGAGGCGGCCGCCGCCACCGACCGGCACGTGGTGGTGATGGGCCGGGCGATGCGCCGCGTGATCGAGGTCGCCACCGAGTGCGGCTTCATGGACGGACTGCCGAAGTTCCTCAGCGAGGATGACGTCGGCCATCTCCCGCGCGACAAGGTGCTGGTGCTCCTGACCGGCAGCCAGGGCGAGGAGCGCGCCGCGCTCGCCCGCATCGCCAGCGACAACCACCCCCGCGTCGCGCTCTCGGCCGGGGACCGCGTGATCTTCTCGTCCCGCACGATCCCGGGCAACGAGAAGGCGGTGAACGAGGTGATGAACGGCCTCGCCCTGCAGGGGATCGAGGTGGTGACGGACTCGCAGGGCCTCGTCCACACCTCCGGCCACCCCCGCCGCGACGAGCTGGTCGAGCTCTACGGCTGGCTGAAGCCGAAGGTCCTGATCCCCGTCCACGGCGAGCCGGTGCATCTCGCCGCGCACGAGCGCCTCGCCAAGGCGAACGGAATCGACAACGTGGTGATGATCTCCAACGGCAAGATGGCGCGCCTCGACCCGGCGCCGGCGGCCGTGGTCGACGAGATCGAGCCCAACATCCTTCTCATGGACGGGCGCCTTCTGCGTACGCCGGAGGAGGCGAACGTGCGCGAGCGGCGGGCGCTCGCCTTCGCCGGCGTCGTCACCGCCGTCGTCACGCTGGACGACCGCTACGAGCTCGACGACGACCCGCTGGTGGTGCTGATGGGGATTCCCGCGCGCGACGACGAGGGCGAAACCTTCCGCGAGCAGCTCGTCGACGAGATCGCTGGCGCGGTCGAGTCGATCCCGCGTCACCGCCGGCGCGACCGGGACACCGTCGTCCAGGCCGCGCGCCGGGCGATCCGGTCCCACATGTCGCAGCACTGGGGCAAGAAGCCGCTGTGTCACGTGTTCGTGGTGAGCGCGCCCTAGGGACCTGCCTCTTCCGGTCCGGCCGGTTTCTCTCTAAGTCCGATGGAAAATGACCCATGGGACAGGCGTATGGCGGGCTCGGCTCGTCCCCCGCGGCCCATCAGACGGGAGGGTGAGATGATCGGTCGGCTCAATCACGTGGCGATCGCGACGCAGGACGTCGCGGCGGCCTCCGAGGTGTACCGCGGCGCGATGGGGGCGAAGGTCACCGAGCCGCAGGACCTTCCCGAGCACGGCGTGCGCGTCGTCTTCGTCGAGCTGCCGAACACCAAGGTCGAGTTGCTGGAGCCGCTCGGCGAGAACTCGCCCATCGCCGCCTTCCTCGCCAAGAACCCCGCCGGCGGCCTGCACCACGTCTGCTACGAGGTCGAGGACATCGAGGCCGCCGCCGCGCAGGTGGCCGCCGGCGGCGCACGCGTGCTCGGCCCGCCGAAGATCGGTGCGCACGGCAAGCCCGTGGTCTTCATCCACCCCAAGGACGTGTCCGGCGTTCTGACCGAGCTCGAACAGGTCTGATGGATCCCGTCAGCGCCATCGCCATCTTCTTCATCATCTGGTGGCTGGTCTTCTTCCCGGTGCTGACCTTCGGGGACCGCCGCACTGTGGCGGACGAGGACCTCGTCGCCGGGGCCGACCCCGGCGCGCCGGCCCGGACGGGGCTGCGGCGGCGCGTGATCGTCACCACCGTGATCTCGGTTCTGGTCTTCATCGCCGTCTATCTCGTCCTCAACAGCGGCATCACGCTGGACGACCTGCCGCTCCCCAAGCCGCCGCCGGTGCCCGAATACGAGAACGCCTGACGCTCGCCTCGCCCCGACTGCACTTTATCTTCCTGTAAAGCGCGGTCAGGGTGCAGTGTGCTCGCGCCGGGGTGGACCACCGGACCACCCCGCGCGGCCCTGCAGACAGCGAGAGACCGAACAATGGCCACGCTCGAACGTCCCGACGGCACCCTGGTTTACGACGTCGCCGGGGAGGGGCCGCCACTCTTCCTCGTCTCCGGCCTCGGCGGCTCGCGGCGCTACTGGGACAATCTCCTCCCGGCGCTGACGGCCGAGTTCACCGTGGTCACGCACGACCACATGGGCACCGGCGAGACGATCTCCCGTCGCACCGCCCACACCGTCGAGGCGCTGGCGGAGGATGTCGTCGCGCTGATGGACCACCTGAAGATCGATGCCGCCCACGTCCTCGGGCACTCCACCGGCGCGGCGGTCGGACAGGTCCTCGGCGAGACCGCGCCGGAGCGGCTCCGGCGGCTGATCCTCTTCGCCGGCTGGCCGGGACCGGATCCGGTGTTCGACATGTGCTTCGAGATGCGCCGGCACATGCTGGCCGACAGCGGGATGGAGCCCTACCAGCGCAGCACCCCTATCTTCCTCTACCCGCCGCGCTGGATCGCCGAGAACATCGAGATGTGCCGGGCCGTGGTGGACGGGCTGATCGCCCTCAGCCCGCCGGTCGAGACGATGCTGGCGCGGATCGACATGATCGTGAGGTTCGACCGGCGCGACCGGCTGGCGCTGACCGGGGGCGAACCGCTGATCGTCTGCGCGAGGGACGACATCCTGACGCCGCCGCACTGTTCCGAGGCGATGGCCGCCGGGATCCCCGGTGCGCGGCTTGCGCTCCTCGAGTGGGGCGGCCACGCCGTGTCACAGACCGACCCGGCGGCCTTCCTCGACGTCATCCTGCCGGAGCTGCGCCGGGGCTGACCTCGCGTCACGCACGGGACGGAAAATCCTCGAGCAAAGAAGCAATCGTAAGTTGAACTTGCCCGGCGAACCTTTATCCTGATCGGGCCGCGCACCGTCGAGGGCCGATCGGCCCGACCACTGAGCGTGGGTTCGATTGATCGCGCCGTGGCGCTGCCGGTGGAACTTCACCGGCCGCACCGTGCGGTTGCGTTCATAGCCGCGGGCCTCCGGGAGGCTCGCGGGCCGGACAGGACGGTGACTGGGGAAGGGCGCGGAGAGGTCCGGCCGGGACAGGAGAACCCGCCGGATCGCGCTCGTGGGAGGGACGATGATACTGTATCCGACATCGCCGGGCGCGATACGGCGCCGCGCCATCTACTGGCAGAACCAGCAAAAGGCGATGCGAGCGGTCATAGCTCTCCAGGCCGCGTCAGGTGTCGGCGCCGCCGCGGTCGGACCCGAACCCGAACCGGCCCCGCCGGCCCCCGTCGCCGGCCGGAACCCCAAGGACCACGTCTGACCTCGTGACCGCCCGCCGCCGGGCGCCTGGCGCGTCGCGGCACGGTCGCTTCAGGTCGCCCGCGCGCGGCCCCGGCGATTCGGGAGTGCGCCGGGTCCCGGCACGGCTGCCTGCGACAGAAAAGTGAGGCGGAGGCCGGCCGCGCGCCTTGACCGGGGGGTGCGCCACGGGCCATGGCGACTATATCAACGCGAGAACCCGGCGACCCCAACCGTAGGCCATCTGGTCGGACGCCGCGTCGACGCCATCACGCTCCGCAATCTCCGCGACATCGGCGGAGTGCACCGCAACGCACCGTCCGGCCGCCCGGCCCGGCGGTACCAGAATTCACCACGGGGACAGCCTCGCCCCGCGCATCGTCTGGGACGGTCTCGACGCGCGGACGGCCAACGTGACCGCCCACAACGAAAGCAAAGGCATGGACCGCACCCCCAAGATGGACCGCACGCCGAAGATCGCACCGTCGATCCTGTCCGCCGACTTCGCGGACTTCGGTCGCGAGTGCGAGGCGATCGAAGCGCAGGGGGCCGACTGGGTCCACGTCGACGTCATGGACGGCCACTTCGTCCCCAACATCACCTTCGGCCCGCCGCTGGTGAAGGCGATCCGCCGGCATATCAAGACGGTCATGGACGTCCACCTCATGATCGCGCCGGTCGATCCGTACATTGACGCCTTCGCCGACGCGGGCGCCGACGTCATCACCGCGCACGCCGAGGCCGGCCCGCACCTCGACCGCACCCTTCAGGCGATCCGCGCGGCGGGCTGCAAGGCGGGCGTCGCGCTCAACCCCGCGACCCCGGCCGAGGTGATCGCGTACGTCATGGACCGGATCGATCTCGTCTGCGTGATGACGGTCAATCCCGGCTTCGGCGGCCAGAGCTTCATCCATCCGATGCTCGCCAAGATCGCCCGCCTGCGCGAGATGATCGGCGACCGGCCGATCCACATCGAGATCGACGGCGGCGTGACGCCGGAGACCGCGCCGCTCGTCGTCGCTGCGGGGGCGGACGTGCTCGTCGCCGGTTCGGCCGTCTTCAAGGGCGGGTCGGTCGCGAACCCGGCTCCCTACGGCGCCAACATCCGCGCCATCCGCGAGGCCGCGAACCGCGTGGTGCGTTCCGATGCAGCCTGAGCCGCGCACGTTCGGGACCGTCGTCTTCGACCTCGACGGCACCCTCATCGACAGCGCCCCGGCCCTGCAGGGCATCGCCAGCCGCTTCCTCGCCGAGCTCGACGCCGCGCCGCTGACGATCGAGGAGACGCGCTCCTTCATCGGCAACGGCGGCTGGCGCTTCTGCCAGCGCGCGCTGGAATCGCGGGGGTTTCCGTCCGACGACGATGCCGTCGACGCGCACTATGTCCGCTTTCTGAAGATCTATTCCGCAGCGCCGGCATCGGACAACGTGCTCTTTCCCGGCGTCCCGGAAGCGCTGTCGCGCCTGCGGGAGGCGGGGATCGCCATCGGGCTCTGCACCAACAAGCCCGAGGCGCCGACACATGTGGTCCTGGAGGCGTTCGGGCTGTCGTTCGACGTCGTCGTCACCGGAGATACACTGCCGCAGAACAAGCCGGCGCCCGAGCCGCTGATGGCCGCGATCGAGGCGCTCGGCGGGACGGCACGCCATACGCTCTACGTCGGCGACAGCGAGATCGACGCCCTCACGGCCGAAGCGGTCGGCTGCCCGTTCGCGCTCCACACCGCCGGCTACCACGACACCTTCGAGATGGCCGGCCCGCCGACCTACCGGATCGACGACATTCCCGCGCTCCTCGGCATCGTCCTCGCCCGCGACGCCGCCTCGGCCTGAGGCGGCGCGGTCCGGTCCGGCACGTCGGCCGGATCGGATCGCACGCCGGCGCGCCAACGGTCCGTGCTCGTCAGCACAGCACTTTCCTTTCGTGCCTGCCACCTGTGCCTCGGGCAGCGAACGCTGCCCGATCGACCGTAATTGTGGCCGCACCACAGACCCGTGCGTTCGCGAGCCCAGGCACCGTGAACACCCCGGCGGGGCGTCGATCTGCTTTGAGCGGGGCGGAGAGGCCGAGCGCCATGAGCCAGGTCATTTGCGTGAGAGACATCGCCGGCGGTGGTGTCACGACCGGAGGGCGACGCCCCCGCGAGCGGCAGCGGCGCCCCGCATGGCGCCCCCAGCCGGTGAGCGAGCCGCCCAGGACCCTCACGGTCCAGACGTGCGGCCCGGTGGAGATCGCGCTGGACGGCGAGATCCTCGCGCTGCCGGCGTCACGCAAGACGCGAGCGCTCCTCGGCTACCTCGTCCTGTGCGGGCGGCCGCAGCGGCGCGAGAGGCTCTGCGAGCTCTTCTGGGAAATTCCGGACGACCCGCGCGCGGCGCTGCGCTGGTCGCTCAGCAAGCTCCGCCCTTTGGTCAACGCGGCCGGCGAGACGCTCCTCATCTCCGACCGCGATCAGGTCTCGATCGATACCGCGCCGATCAGCGTGGATGCGCACCGGATCGACACCTGCGCCACGCGCGAGGACATCCCGGTCACGAGGCTCGAGGAGGCATGGGAGAGCGCCAGCCGGCTACTGCTGGAAAACTGCGAGCTCACCAACCAGCCCGCCTTCTCCGCCTGGCTCGAGCAGAAGCGCACCGAGATGGTTCGCCTGCGGATCCGCATCGCCCGGCGCCTCGCCACGTCGACCGAACTGACCCCGGACGAGGCGGACAAGTGGGCCGAGCGCTGGCGCGCCGACGCGCCCTTCGACCCCTCGGCCGCGCAGCAGTCGGTCCTCGCCCGCCGCAAGCTGGGGCGCGAGCACGAGGCGACGACGATGGCGGACGCGATGGACCGCAGCTTCCGCGAGGCCGGGCTGCAACCGCCGGATTTCTCCCCTCCGGTCTACGAGGTCGCCGGCGCGCCGAAGGATGCGTTATGCGTCGGCGAGGACAACCCGGCGCCACACCAGACCATCCGCTTCACGCAGAGCGACGACGCCGTGACGCTCGCCTGGACCGCGCTCGGCCGGCCCGGGTGCATGCCGCTGGTGAAGTCCGGCTGCTGGCCCTCGCACCTCGAGCTCGACTGGGGCACCCCCGTGTGGGGTGATCTCTACCGTTCGCTCGCCGACGACTTCCGCTTCGTCCGATACGACGAGCGCGGCACCGGCCTCTCCGACTGGACCGTGCCGGAGATCAGCTTCGAGCGGTCGGTCGCCGACCTGGAGCGCGTGGTCGACGCGGCCGGGTTCGAACGCGTCCCGCTGCTCGGGATCAGTCATGGCGCGGCGGTGTCGATCGAGTTCGCGGCCCGCCATCCGGAGCGTGTCTCGCACCTCATCCTCGTCGGCGGGTATGCGGCCGGTTGGCGCCATACGGCCAGCGCCGAGGAGATCCGCGAGCGCGAGGCGGTGATGCTCCTGACCGAGCGAGGCTGGAGCCGGGCCAACCCGTACCTCCGCCACATCCTCTCGCAGGAACGCATCCCGGGCGCGAGCGCGGCGGAGCTGAAGCGCTTCGACGAGGTGCAGTCCTGCTCCACTTCGCCGGCGAACGCGGCACGGATTCTCGACGTCATGGCGCGGATCGACGTGCGCGAACGCCTGCGCCACGTCGCGGCGCCGACGCTGGTCGTACACAGCCGCAACGACGCGTTCGTGCCGGTGTCGGCCGGGCGGGCGCTGGCGGCGGAGATCCCGTGCGCCGAGTTCGTCGGCCTCGAGAGCGAAAATCACCTGCTGCTCGGCCGCGAACCTGCGACGGCGACCCTCGTTGCGGCGATTCGGCGGTTCCTCGCCCCATGATCAGGGCGGAATGATCCAACGGTGGTGACAACGGTCAACCGCCACAGACGAAATTCAACGCGCTTCAAACGAAAATACCACGCTCAGCACCACGGTCCGTGCCACGCCGGAGTGGTTGAACGCCCTCACGATTTCAAATGATGGGAGTGGGGCGCCGTGGCCGACGTTTCAAACGGGACCGTCGAAGTCGAAACCTGTGATCTCTGCATCATCGGAGCCGGGATCGCGGGCCTCAACGCGCTGTTCGTGGCCGCGCAGTATCTCGCCAGCACCGACAAGGTGATCCTCATCGACCGCAAGGGCGGGCCGGGCGGGATGTGGACGGAGATCTACGACTACGCGCGCCTCCATCAGCCGCACCCCGCCTTCACCGTCGGCGACATGTCCTGGGGCTGGTCGCGCCCGGCCCACTACCTGTCGACCGGGGCGGAGGTGGCCGCGCACCTCGCCGCCTGCTTCACGCAGCTTCGCGACAAGGTGAACCTCGTCGACTACTTCGCGCACACCGCCACGCGGTGCGACGAGGTGTCGGTCGGCGAGGGGCGGACCGCCGTGCGCGTCGAGATCCACCCGAACGACGCGCCGGAGCGGCGGCGCATCATCACGGCGAAGAAGGTGATCCGCGCCATCGGGTTCGACATCCCGGCGCTGGAGCCGCTGCCGCTACAGAGCAACTACGTCCTGTCGACGACGCCGCAGCGCCTCAGCGCCGACGGGGTGTTCGACACGCGCGCGCCGGTCTACATCGTCGGCGGCGGCAAAACGGGCATGGACACCGCGCACGCGCTGGTGGAGCGCACGCCGCGGCGACGCATCACGCTGCTGAACGGCAACGGCACCGTCTTCGCCAACCGCGACATCCTCGCCCCGGCGGGGATGCGCACGTGGTGGCGCGGGCGGCTCTTCACGTCGATTTTCCGCGACCTCGCGATGCGGTTCGACGGCACCAACGCGGACGACGTCTTCGACCACTTCCGCACGACCTCCAGCGTGAGCCTCGACCCGAGCGACAAGCAGTTCTTCTTCGGCATCCTGTCCGAGGCGGAGGTGGACGAGCTGGACTGGGGTCTCGACCAGATCGTCAACGACTACCTGGAGGACGTGGTCGACGGGGACCGCGGGACGATGGCCGTGCTGCGGGGCGGGGGGCGCCTGCCCGTCGTGCCGGGCAGCATCTTCGTGAACTGCACCGGGCATATGCTGCGCCACAACCACCCCTACGAGCCGTACCTCTCCGAGCGGGGGGCGGTGCTGTCGATCACGCCCCGGTCGATGACGCACTTCCTGACGAGCATGGCGGGCTACCTGCTGTCCCACCTCTTCCTGTCGGACACGCTGAAGGACGCGGAGCTTTACGCGCTCGACGGCGAGGCGCTGCGGCGGCAGGGCGGGCACATCTACCAGACCAGCCTGTTCTCGCTGACGTTCCTCAACACGATCATCGCCCACGAGGCACTGCCCTTCCGTGCGATGAACCGCTGCGGGCTCGACTTCGACCGGATCTACCCGCTCCACCGCCGCGTCCCGGCGATGATCGACGTGAAGCGGAACGGCTCGCGGTACGTGAAGCACTGCCGCACGTCCCTCGACCGGGTGCGCGACACCTACGGCGTCCAGTGCGGGCCGCTGAAGATGGCGGCGTAGGCGGGGCGCCGACCTAGCTCGCGTCCTCGCCGGCGTGCACGGCGAGCCAGACCGTCGGGGTGTCCGGCGCCGTGTACGTGACGCGGTGGCGGACGTGTCGGGGGAGGAACAGCCAGTCCCCGCGGCCGAGCCGGCGCGGCTCGGCCTCACCGTGGATGAGGATCGCCGCCTCGCCGGCGAACACCAGCACCCACTCGTCCCACGCCTGATCGTACCACTCCGACCCGGGCGTGCTGTGGCCGCGCGAGACGATCCGTTCGACGCGCACGCCCGGCAAGGTCAGCAGCGTCGCGAACTCCTCCTCCGCGGCGCCGGCGGCGGGGAGGGCGGCGAAGAGGTTTCCGGTGGCCGGGAGCATCGGTCCGTCGGTCATCTCGGGAAACATCCCTGCCGGACACGCCCCGATTGGCGCATCACCAATTCAGTAGCTTAGCAGATTTCCTCATTGGGCGATCGGCACGGTTTGGTCACATCCGTGTCATGTCTGGCTCTGAATGGTCGCAAGTGTGCACCATGACGCTTGTTTTGTTGCGTCAGCTGCAGTTTATTGTGGCTGATTCGTGCGTCCATGAACTTTAGGGTGTGCGGATCCAACCAGAATGACAATTTGGGGGGAGGCCCGGTTTCCGGTCATGACAGTTCTTTCCAATCGTCTCGCCATCGATGGCGGCCCCCCTGTCCGCACGGCTCCGCTCCCCTGGGAACTGCCCGGGGCTCACTTCATCGGCGCCGAGGAACGCGCGCTCGTCGACGCCGTGGTCGACGCGAAGAGCCCCTTCAGGTTCTACGGGCCGGACCTGCAGGGCATGGTCGCCACGCTCGAGCGGGAGTGGTGCGAAGCGTTCGGGCATCGCCATGCGCTCGGCGTGTCCTCCGGCAGCGCGGCGCTCTCGATCGCGATGTCGGCGCTGCAGATCGGGCCCGGCGACGAGGTCCTGATCCCCGGCTACCTCTGGGTTTCGTGCGCGAGCGCCGTGGTGACGGCCGGCGCAATTCCCCGTCTGGTCGACATCGACGAGACGTTCTGCATGGACCCGGACGATCTCGCCCGCAAGATCGGGCCGCACAGTCGCGCCGTGCTGATCGTCCACATGAGCGGCGCGCCGGGGCGGGTGGACCGTCTGGTCGAGGTCGCGCGGGCGCACGGCCTCGCCGTCATCGAGGACTGCGCGCAGGCCTCGGGCGGCAGGTTCCGCGGCACCTCGGTCGGGCGGAGCGGCGACATCGGGATCTTCTCGTTCCAGCTCAACAAGAACATGACGTCCGGCGAGGGCGGCGTGGTCGTCACCGACGACGATGCGCTCGCGCGGCGGATGGTGGCGCTCCACGACCTCGGCTATCCGCGCACCGCGGCCGGCCGGCTCGACGTGTCCGACCCCGAGTGCCAGCTCTGGGGCAAGGGCGCCCGCATGTCCGAGCTCGCCGGGGCAATGGCGCTCGGCCAGTTCCGCAAGCTGCCACAGATCACCGGGGCGATGCGCTCCGCCAAGTGGGCGATCCGCAAGCGGCTCGAGGGCCTGCCGGGGGTCACATTCCGGACGATCGTCGACCCCGAGGGCGACAGTGGCCCGTTCCTGATCGCGACCTTCAGGTCCGCCGAGGCGGCCGAATTCACGGTCAACGCGCTGCGGGCCGAGGGAATCAAGGGGCCCGAGGGCAGCCTCGCGTGCCTGACGATGCGCGAGTTCGGCCTCCACTGGTACTACAACATCCCGAGCCTGGTGCAGAAGCGCTCCAACAGCCGCGACGGCTTCCCCTGGACGCATCCCGCCAACGCCTTCGCCAGCGACTACGCGTACGGCCGCGGCACCCTCCCGGTCGCCGACGACCTCAGCGACCGCGCGATGATCCTGTCGATCGCCTCGAACCTCTCCGCCGCCGACGTCGACGACATCGTGACGGCGTTCGCCAAGGTCCTCGCCGCGACGGCGGACCGCTTCTAAGCCTCACGGCCAAGCCCCCAGCAAGAAGGAAGGCAGGCATGAAGCACCTGTCGAGCGTGCTCACCACCTCCATCGAGAGCGTCGCCAAGTCGGCCGTCGCCATCGACGTCGTCGTCGTCGGCTCCGGTCCAGCCGGCGTGACCACGGCCATCGAGGTCGCCCGGGCGGGATACTCCGTCGTCATCTTCGAGGCCGGGCCGTTCGTGATCCCCGCCCACGTCGGGTCGATGCCGTTCCGCTCGCGCGACGACATCACCCCGCGGATTCACGAGCTGGTCCGCTACAAGACCGCCTGGGACAGCAACCCGAACCTCGATGCCGACAAGCCGCGGCCGCTCAACAACGACGCCTGGGCGGCGGTCGGCGGGCGCTCGCTGTTCTGGGGCGGCTGCACGCCCCGCTTCGCCGAATGGGACTTCGCCGACTGGCCCATCGACGCGGCCGACATGGCCCCGTTCTACGACCGGGCGGAAGAGATCATGCACGTTTCCGGCCGGGCGCCGGAGCGGCCGCCGTTCTTCCGCGGCGAGAAGCAGTCCGCGCTGCTGGAACGGCTGGCGAAAGCCGGGATCGGAGCGACCCACGCCGCCCTCGGCGTCGACACGCGCGAGGCGCTCAACGGCTACATGCCGCGCGGCTTCGACTGCGCCATCGACCGCCTCGTGCGTTCGGGCCTGCTCGCCACCGAGGTGACGCACGGCGCCATCGTCCTCGTGCCCGAAGCACCGGTCGACCGCGTGGTGGCGCCGGAGGGGCACGCCGACGGCGTCATCGTCTCCGACCCCGACGGCGGGATGCGCTACCGGATCCGCGCCAAGCACGTGGTGCTGGCGGGCGGGGCGATCCAGTCGACGCGCCTGGCGCTCGCGTCCGGCCTCGACGCGCTGCACCCGTCGGTCGGCAAGTACGTGGCGGACCACCTCTTCGTGCAGGGTCTATTCAAGCTGAAGGCCCCGATGGGCTCGCCCATCTACGCCTTCGTCGACCCGACGCCGGAGCGGCCGTTCCACGTCCAGATCCAGGGCCCGTTCCCGGAGACCTGGTACACGCCCTACCACGCCACGGTCTGGCTCGACTGCGACCCTGAGGGCCTCTACCTCCTCGTCTACTGCTTCGGGGTCGGGGAACCGAGCGAGAACAACGTCGTGATGCAGACGCGCTGCAGGTCGGACGCGCCGGGCGATCTCGGCCAGTACTGCGTCGTCGCCGACAGGACCCGGAACGACCGCAAGGTCCTGAAGGCGATGGAGGCCTTCCTGCCCGATCTCGCCGAGGCCATGGGCGCGGAGTGCGTCCGCTCGCAGATCAACCCCGCGGGCTCGGCGCTGCACGAGATCGGCGGCCTGCGCATGGGCGCGACCGCGAAGGACGGCGTGGTGGACACCTACGGCTGCTTCCACGCGCTGCCGAACCTCTCGGTCGCGGACGCGGCGGCCTGGCCCTCGCAGGGTTCGGCCAACTCCTACCTCACCATCGTCGCCTGGGCACTGCGGCAGGCGGGCGAGGTCGTCGAGCGGCTGAAGGCGTCATGACGCTCGGTTCGGCCCTGTTGCGCCTGATCGCGCTGGCGGCGCTCTTCGGCTTCCTGTTCGGCTTCGACGAGGGGATCATCGCCGGGGCGCTGCCGTTCATCTCCACCACCTTCACCGTCACGCCCGCGTCCGAGGGGCTGATGACGGCGGCGGTACCGCTGGGCGCCGTGCTCGGCGTGGTGCTGGCTGCCGTCTACTCCGACCGGCTCGGACGGCGGCGCGTCCTGATGCTGTGCGCGCTGGTGTTCGTGGCGGGCTCGATCCTGTCCGGCGCGGCGGACGGAATGGAGATGCTGACCCTGTCGCGCCTCCTGCTGGGCATCGCGATCGGCGCCTCGTCCATGGCGGCGCCGATGTTCCTGGCCGAGCTGGCGCCGCCGGCGGTTCGCGGCGCCGTCGTCAGCGCCTTCCAGCTCATGATCACGGTCGGCATCCTGATCTCCTACCTGGTCAGCCTCGGCCTCGCGCCGTTCGAGCAGTGGAGAGTGATGCTCGCGCTCGGGATGGTCCCGGCGGCGGTGGCGTTGGTCGGCATCCTGCGCAGCCCCGAAAGCCCGCGCTGGCTGGTCCTTCGGGGGCGGGACGACGAGGCCCGCGCGACGATCGCCAAGCTCGAGCCGACCCGCTCGCCGGTCGATATCGAGCACCTGGTGAAGGAGATCCGCGCCAACATCGCCCACACGCCGGACGCCGCACGGTGGGGCGCCTTCCTGGCGCCGCGGGTCCTACCGGTCGTCGTCTTCGCGATGGTGCTGTTCTTCCTGCAGCAGCTCTCCGGCATCAACGCCGTCATCTACTACGCGCCGAAGATCATGAGCGAGGCGGGGCTGCCGGGCGTGCATGCCCAGCTCTTCGCGACCGTGGGCATCGGCACCCTCAACGTCGCGATGACGATCGTCGCGATGATGGTGGTGGACCGGATGGGACGCCGGCCGCTGCTGATCGGCGGCTTCGTCGGCGCCGCGGCCTCGCTGGCGTTCATCGCCTATACCTTCGCGACGCCGGAGAACGACTCGATCATCGCGCTCGCCGGCCTCGTCGCCTACATCGCCTTCTTCGCCGTCTCGCTCGGGCCGCTTCCGTGGCTCTACATGTCGGAGCTTTTCCCGATCCGGCTGAAGACGCGCGGCATGGCGCTCGCGGCCTGCGCGAACTGGGCGATGAACTTCCTCGTGGTCTTTCTCTTCCCCGTGGTGCTCGCCGGGGCGGGGGCGGCGGTCACATTCGGCATCTTCGCCGCGTTCTGCGCCTTCGGCGTGGTGTTCGCCTACCTGATGGCACCGGAGACGAAGGGCGTCTCCCTCGAGGAGATCGAGCGCACCCTGGAAGCGCCCGTTGGCTGATCCGGCCGCGCATGGCGGACGGCGGAGCGGCGCCATTGCGGCTCCGGTCCTGCTGACCGGCGCGGTCACGACGGTCTTCGGGTTGATGTTCGGCTTCTCCACGGCGGTGATCGCCGGGGTGCTCGACGACGTCGCCGCCGTCTACGGGCTCGACACCGGCGCGACCGAGGCCGTCGTCACCTCGCTGGTGATCTCGTGCTTCTTCGGGGCGATCCTGGCGAGCCCGCTGTCGGCCCGGCTCGGCCGCAAGCCGGCGCTCGCCATTGCCGGCGTGCTGGCGCTTGCCGGCTATACCGCGATCCTTGCGGGACCGACGCTCGCCGTCCTCGTCGCCGGGCGCATCGCGATCGGCCTCGCTGTCGGCCTCTCGTCGATGGTGGCGCCGATGTATGCGGCGGAGGCGACACCGGCGCGTTTCCGCGGCGCTGTCGTCTCGCTGTACCAGCTCGCCGTCACGGTCGGGATCCTCGCGGCCTACGCGACGCCGCTCTTCCTGTCGGCGGCCCTGGTCTGGAACCAGCTCGTCGGCCTCGGCGTGATCATCGGCGTCATGGGTATCGTCGTCGCGTTCGCCGTGCCGGAGAGCCCGCTCTGGCTGTCGCGCCACGGGCGGACGGCCGAGGCGGAGGCCGCCGCGCGCTTCCTCGGCGTTGCGGATGTCGCGCGGCATGCGGCGCCGGAGGAGGGCGGGGCGGTCCGCCTCGCGGCCGTGATGGCCGGGTCCATCCCCATGGTGCTGACGCTGGCCGGCGGCATGTTCATCCTTCAGAACCTCAGCGGGATCGACGGCATCCTCTACTATGCCCCGAAGATCTTCGAGGGCCTCGGCTTCGAGGCCGGCACGGCGGCTCTCACGGCCACCTTCGTCCTCGGCGCGGTCAACGTCGCCGCGACGGTGGGTGCGATCCTCGCCGTCGACCGGTGCGGGCGCCGTCCGCTGCTGCTCGGGGGCAGCGCTGTCATGGTGGTCGGACTTTCGGCGGTGGTGTTCGCACTGCTGACCGGCAACGCCCTCGCCGGCTTCCTCGGCCTGGCGCTCTATATCGCCGCGTTCGCGGTGAGCCTCGGCCCGCTGCCGTACGTGATGATGTCGGAGCTCTTCCCGTCGCGGATCCGCGAGCCCGGCATCGCCGCCGCGTCGGCGACGAGCTGGCTGTTCAATGCCGCCGTCGCCTTCTTCTTCCTGTCGGCGGTCGAGACGTTCGGCTCCGGCGCCGTCTTCGGCTTCTTCGCCGCCGTCTGCGTCCTCTCCTTCCTGGTCGGCCTGTTCGCCGTCCCGGAGACGCGCGGCGTTCCGCTCGAGGACATCGAGGCCCGCGTCCTCGCCGGCACCCCCCTCCGCCACCTCGGAGAGTAGCGGAGCACCGCGGGAAGTCCGCCGGCGCACCACCATCCCGCGATCAGCGCGGCGGCGGCCGTTCCGGCGTCCGGACCGTTCCCAGCGGGGCGCCGCTGCGGCCTCTTGCGGGACCGGACGCGGCGCTTCGGCGCGCGGGGCGGCTGAACCGGTGATCGCGGGCGCCGGGTCTTCCTGCCGTGCGGGCCGGCCGGTACAGTCGCGCGGATATCACTCGAACGACTGGAGTTGCTGATGATCACGCGCTCTCGCCGTGCCCTCGGCACAACGTTGATCCTCACCCTCGCGCTGTGCGCGGCGGCGGCTGCCCCGGCGGCGGCCCACGACGCGCAGGGGGTCGGCGGCGGACTGGTCTCCGGCTTCATGCACCCCATCCTCGGCTGGGACCACGTTGCGGCGATGGTCGCGGTGGGGCTGCTCGGCGCGGTCCTCGGCGCACCGGCGATCTACCTGCTGCCGATCGAGTTTCCGCTCGTCATGGCGGGCGGCGGGGCGCTCGGCGTGGCGGGGGTGCCGCTCCCGGGGGTGGAGGTCGGCATCGCGGCATCCGCGCTGGTGCTCGGGCTGATGGTTGCGGCGGGGCGGCCCATTCCGCTCTGGCTCGCGGCGATCGTCGTCGGCGTCTTCGCGGTGTTTCACGGTCACGCCCACGGGACAGAGCTTCCGGTCGCGGCTGATGCGCTCTCCTTCGGCATCGGGTTCGTGGTCGGCACCGGCCTCCTGCACCTCGCCGGCATCGTGCTGGGGCTCGCCTGGCGGTGGAATGCCGGGAAGGTTGTGGTGCGGGCCGCCGGCGGCATGATCGCCGTGGCGGGCATCGCCTTCCTCACGGGGACGGCCTGACCCGGGCCGCAACCGCCGGGACCGCTGGTCCCGGCGCCATCCGCCGGCGAAGATAGCCGGACGGCGCGGGTGTGACCCGGGACCCGGCGCCATCCGCGCCGGGGCGGTATCAGATGTCGAGCGCCTCGGCCGAGGCGAACTCGGCGTTCTCCTGGATGAAGGCGAAGCGCGCCTCGGGCTTGTTGCCCATCAGCCGGTCCACAGTCGCCTTCGTCTCCTCGCCCTCGGAGACGATCATCACCCGCAGCATGGTGCGCGACGAGGGATCCATCGTCGTCTCCTTGAGCTGCGCCGGCATCATCTCGCCGAGGCCCTTGAAGCGGCCGATCTCCATCTTCTTGTCGGCCTTGAACTCGGTCGCGAGGAGCTCCACCCGGTGGGCGTCGTCGCGGGCGTAGAGCGTCTTGGCGCCCTGCGTCAGCTTGTAGAGCGGCGGGACCGCCAGGAAGAGGTGGCCGGCGTCGATGAGCCCGCGCATCTCACGGTAGAAGAAGGTGATGAGGAGCGAGGCGATGTGCGCGCCGTCGACGTCCGCGTCAGTCATGACGATGACGCGCTCGTAGCGCAGCTTGGAGACGTCGAAGTCCTTGCCGGTGCCGCAGCCGAGGGCGAGGACGAGGTCGGCGAGCTGCTGGTTCGCCATCACCTTCTCGCGCCCGGCGTTGGCGACGTTGAGGATCTTGCCGCGCAGAGGGAGCACCGCCTGGGTGGCCCGCTGGCGCGCCTGCTTGGCCGAGCCGCCGGCCGAGTCGCCCTCGACGATGAAGATCTCCGTCCCGTGGGCCTTCTGCTGCGTGCAGTCGGCGAGCTTGCCGGGAAGGCGCGTGCGCCGGGTGGCCGAGCGACGGGCGACGTCCTTCTCGGCGCGGCGGCGCATGCGATCGTCCGCCTTCTCGATCACCGCGTCCATCACGAAGCCGGCGCGCTGCGGATCCTTGGCGAGCCACTCCTCGAACGCCTCGCGCACCGCGTTCTCGACCTGACGCGTCGCCTCGGTGGTGGAGAGCTTGTCCTTCGTCTGGCCGACGAATTCCGGCTCACGCACGAAGACGGACAGCATCGCCGCGATGGAGGCCATCACGTCGTCGCCGGTGACGCCGGGTATCTTCTTGTTGCCGACCCGCTCGCCGTGCGCCTTGAGGCCCTTCAGGATCGCGGACCGCAGGCCGTTCTCGTGGGTACCGCCCTCGGGCGTCGGGATCGTGTTGCAGTAGGAACGGGAGAACTCGTCCACCGACACGAAGCCGATCGCCCACTCCACCGAGCCCTTGCGCCCGGCCTGGCCGGCGCTGCCGGAGAACAGCTCGTCGATGACCTTCGGGCGGCCCTTCAGCTCGTCGGCGAGGTAGTCGGCGAGGCCGCCGGGGAAGTGGAACTTCGCGTCCGCGGGCGGCGCGTCGGTGCCGACGAGGAGCTCCGGGTCGCAGTGCCAGCGCAGCTCGACGTTGGCGAAGAGGTAGGCCTTCGCCCGCGTCATCGCGAAGAGCCGCTTGGGCGAGAACTTGAGATCCTTGAAGATCTGCGGGTCCGGGTGGAAGGCCACGGTGGTACCGCGCCGGTTCGGCGCCGCGCCCACCTCGACGAGCGGCGCTTCCGGCACGCCGCGGCAGAAGGTCTGGCGGTAGAGCTTCTTGCCGCGCGCGACCTCGACGACGAGCCTGTCCGACAGCGCGTTCACCACCGAGACGCCGACGCCGTGGAGGCCGCCGGACGCCTCGTAGGCCTTGGAGTCGAACTTGCCGCCGGCGTGCAGCGTGGTCATGATGACCTCGAGGGCGGACTTGTCCGGGAACCGCGGGTGCGGCTCGACCGGAATGCCGCGCCCGTTGTCGGTCACCGCCAGCATGTCCTTGGAGAGGCGCACCTCGATCCAGGTGGCGTGGCCGGCGACGGCCTCGTCCATGCAGTTGTCCAGAACCTCGGCGAAGAGGTGATGCAGCGCCCGTTCGTCGGTGCCGCCGATGTACATGCCCGGCCGGCGCCGGACCGGCTCCAGGCCTTCCAGGACTTCGATGTCGGCTGCCGAGTAGCCCCCGTCCTCGCCGGACGGGACCGGAGCGACCTTGGCCGGCTTCGGCTTGGGTGTCGCCGGGGCCATCTCGCTCTTGCGCTCGGGTTTCGAGCTGCCGCCGCCGAAAAGGTCCTGATCCATCCAATCCCCCTTGTCGCCCAAGACGGTAGCGCAGCCGGCTCCGTGTTGCGATGCCGGCTGGCCAGTTCACCCCAGAAACCACCGGTTTTCCGCGCCGCGGAGCCCCGCGGACGGCTCGTGGAGGGTATCCCCGGGCTGCCTACGCCGACCTTCGATACCGTGTCGACCCGAAAAAGGTTAACGCCGTGCTAGGACTTGTCCGCGCGGCGACGCGTCTCGCGCCGCGCGACCTGCTCGTAGGACGTGCCGAGGAGGCGGTCCCAGAACGTCCAGAACAGGCCGAAGTTGGCGTTCTCGTTGCGGTAGTGATGCAGCATGTGGTGCCGCTTGACGACGTTGAGGAGTCCGCTCGTCATCCTCATGTGGTGCGTGCCGAAGTGGACGAGCTCCTGCGCCACGTAGTTCATCGACCCCGACACGACCGAAATCAGCCACGCCGCCTTCAGCGGCTGCGGCATGACGAGGACCGCGAGCGCCAGGACGGCGCAGAGGATGACGACCGGCGTCTGGACCGCGTTGATCGCGGCCTTGTAGTCGGACGGCTCACGATGGTGGCGCATGTGGTGCCGGCCGACGTCCGCGGTGATGAAGCGGACGAACCTGTTCTCCGGCTCCCAGTGGTAGAGGAAGCGGTGCATCAGGTACTCGACCAGGCTGTAGACGGCGATCCCGTACACCGCGCCGAGCACCAGCTCGAGCGGCCCCCGCGCCAGCCATACGGCGATCCCGCCGACGAGAAGCCAGAACGGCACCCACATCCTGAAAAGCTTGCGGGTCGTCCTGTAGGTGACGAGGTCGAGGACGGTGCGGCTGCGGGAGGCCGTCTGGCGCGGCGTTCCCTCATCGTCGACGAGCACCCGAGCGTCGGTCATGAGCCGTCCTTATCGACCCGCGCAACAAATAACCTGTGGTGACCCGGACAGTATCGGAGAACCCAGGCGTTAAATGCAATTCAAATTGCATAAATCGCTCGCGCGGCGGTGGTGCCGGGATGGCGGAGGCACCGTGTGGGCACTTGCGGGGCTGTACCGACTTCTGCTGCGATAGGCAGTCCGGACGATGGGAATGTCCAACGGCGCGCACAAAGGATCGCTTATGCCGGACGAACGCCTCAACCGCATCGCCCCCGACTTCACGCTCCCCGCGACCGACGGCTCGACGGTCTCGCTGGAGAGCGTGCGGGGCGAGAAGGGGACCGTGGTCGCCTTCATCTGCAACCATTGCCCCTACGTGGTCTCATCGGTGCGGCGCATGGTGGAGGACGCCAAGGCGCTGGCGGGCGACGGTGTCGGCTTCGTCGCCATCTGCGCCAACGACGCACAGCGGTACCCGGCCGATTCGTTCGAGCGCATGAAGGTCTTCGCCGAAACGCACGGCTTCACCTTCCCCTACCTCCACGACGAGGACCAGTCGGTGGCACGCGCCTACCAGGCGGCGGTGACGCCGGACTTCTTCGGCCTCGATGCGGACGGGGTGATCAAGTATCGCGGCCGAATGGACGCGGGGCAGACGAGCGCGCCGCCGCCGGACGCCCCGCGCGAGCTCCTCCTCGCGATGCGCCAGATCGCGGCGAGCGGGGAGGGGCCGTCGGGCCAGAAGCCGCCGGCGGGCTGCTCCATCAAGTGGAAATGAGCGGTCCGGGCGTCGCCTGCCTCAGCGGGCGGGGCGGGTCGGGCCCTTGTACTGCGAGCCGAGGAACTTGTCCCACAGCGGCATGATGGTGGCGAAGTTGGCGTCGTCGTCGCGGTAGTGGTGCAGCATGTGGTGGCGCTTCCACCAGCCGAGGACCGGCCCGTTCATCGGCAGGTGATGGACCGCGAAGTGCATGAGATCGTTGGCGACGTAGCAGGTCGCCGCGCCGAAGATGAAGGCGAACGACTGTTCGTAGGGGATCGGCAGCACGAAGGCGATCAGCGACGAGACGACCGTCACCACGAAGGCCGGCTTCTGCTGGTTCACCGCGCCCTTGGGGTGCGCCGGCTCCTTGTGGTGGTCGAGGTGCATGCGGCTGAGGTCGAACGTCATGCGCCGCACGAGCATCCGGTAGGGGCCGCTGTGCAGGTGCCAGCGGTGGATCGCGTACTCCAGGAACGAATAGTAGACGAAGCCGATCAGCGCGCTCAGCGCCACGGTCCACAGCGAGTCGGAACTGACGATGGCGATCACCAGGATCAGCGAAAGCAGCGGTGTCCAGACCTTGGCGATCTTGCGGATGAGGCGGTTGTCCAGCGCGTCGCGCAAGGACATGGTGCGGGGGCTTTCAGCGAGCGCCATGTGAATGCGACCTCGTGCGGTACTCACGGCAGTGCGGTACGTTTGCGGAGATTTCGGTCCCGACGGAGCGGCAAAGATTAAGGTCGCCCTCGATCAAAGTCCATCCGTTGTGACCGATGTACACCTTGCCAGATCACGCTTGGCGTGCAAGCGGATGACCGCAAATCACACGCTGCCGGATCGAGCCGGCCACCAACGAACAGCGGAGAACGCAAAATGGACGCGCGCACCCTCATCAAGGACCGGTTGCCTTCGCGGTATGTGACCGAAGGTCCCGCGCGTGCCCCGCACCGCTCGTACCTCTACGCGATGGGCCTCACGAAAGAGGAGATCCATCAACCGCTGGTCGGCGTCGCGACCTGCTGGAACGAGGCTGCCCCCTGCAACATCGCGCTGATGCGCCAGGCGCAGTCGGTGAAGAAGGGCGTCGCCGCGGCCCACGGAACCCCGCGCGAATTCTGCACCATCACCGTCACCGACGGCATCGCGATGGGCCATCAGGGCATGAACGCCTCGCTGGCGTCCCGCGACCTGATCGCCGACTCGGTCGAGCTGACCATGCGCGGCCACTGCTATGACGCGCTGGTCGGCCTCGCCGGCTGCGACAAGTCCCTGCCGGGGATGATGATGGCGATGGTGCGCCTCAACGTTCCGGCGATCTTCCTCTACGGCGGCTCGATCCTGCCGGGCTCCTTCCGTGGCCAGCAGGTGACCGTGCAGGACCTCTTCGAGGCGGTCGGCAAGCACTCCGTCGGCGACATGTCGGACGATGACCTCGACGAGCTGGAGCAGGTGGCCTGCCCGTCCGCCGGCGCCTGCGGCGCGCAGTTCACCGCCAACACCATGGCGACCGTGTCGGAGGCGATCGGCCTCGCCCTGCCGTATTCGGCCGGCGCTCCCGCCCCGTACGAGATCCGCGACAAGTTCTGCTTCACGGCCGGCGAGGCGGTGATGGAGCTCGTGAAGACGAATATCCGCCCGCGCGACATCGTCACCCGCAAGGCGCTCGAGAACGCGGCGACGGTCGTCGCGGCGACGGGCGGTTCGACCAACGCGGGCCTGCACCTGCCGGCGATCGCCCACGAGGCGGGGATCGAATTCGACCTCCACGACGTCGCCGAGGTGTTCAAGCGCACCCCGTACATCGCCGACCTGAAGCCGGGCGGGAAGTACGTCGCGAAGGACCTCTTCGAGGCCGGCGGCATCCCTCTCGTCATGAAGGCGCTGCTCGACGGCGGCTACCTGCACGGCGACCAGATGACGGTCACCGGCCGGACCATCGCCGAGAACATGGAGAAGGTGCGCTGGAACGCGGAACAGGACGTCGTCTACCCGACGTCCAAGCCGCTCTCGCCGACCGGCGGCGTCGTCGGCCTGAAGGGCAACCTCGCGCCCGAGGGGGCGATCGTGAAGGTCGCCGGCATGAAGAACCTCGTGTTCACCGGCCCGGCCCGCTGCTTCGACCGTGAGGAAGAGTGCTTCGCCGCCGTCAACAAGCGCGAGTACAAGGAAGGCGAGGTCCTCGTGATCCGCTACGAGGGTCCGCGCGGTGGCCCCGGCATGCGCGAGATGCTGTCGACCACGGCCGCGCTCTACGGCCAGGGCATGGGCGACAAGGTGGCCCTCATCACCGACGGCCGCTTCTCCGGCGCGACGCGCGGCTTCTGCGTCGGCCACGTCGGGCCCGAGGCGGCGGTGGCCGGCCCGATCGGCCTGCTGAAGGACGGCGACATGATCACCATCGACGCCAACGTCGGCACGATCAGCGTCGACCTGTCGGACGAGGAACTCGAGAAGCGCCGCGCCGACTGGAAGCCGCGCGACACGGCGTTCCAGTCCGGCGCGATCTGGAAGTACGCCCAGCAGGTCGGCCCCGCCGAGAAGGGTGCCGTCACGCACCCCGGCGGCAAGGTCGAGGTGAAGGCGTACGCGGACATCTAAGACCCGGTCGGGCGCCGCGTCGTTCCGTCGCGGCGCCCCGCCCTCCGGCGGGCCGGGCCTGCCCCGGTGCGGGGCCGTCGGCGGCCGGTAACGCCCGGGGCTCTTGAAGCGGCGGGAAGGTCCTATAGGATCTTCTTATCCGACAAAGGAGCCCACCATGCGACCGATCCTTCTCGCTGCGGCCTTCGGACTTTTCGCTTTGCCGGCCGCCGCCCAGTCCACGGGCGACCAGGCGGCGCAGCCCGCCGCCACCCCCGCCCCGCAGGAAAGCTCGGCGATGACCCCGGCTGCGGCCGACGCCACCGCCACCCCGCCGACCCCGCGCTACAACATGATCCGCTCCATCTCCGACGATGGCGGCTACTCGGGCTGCTCGCACAGGATGGCCTCTCCGGTCTCCTGATCGCGCCAGCCTCTCGACCTGGAGATTTGAGCCACCGTGCCGAAGGCGCTGATTTTCGATGTTTTCGGCACGCTGGTCGACTGGCGGGGTTCCATCGCCCGCGGCCTCGCGCCGTGGGTGCCGGACGCTGACGCGCGTTCGGCCTTCGCCGACCTGTGGCGCGCGCGCTACCAGCCCTCGATGGAGGAGGTGCGCTCCGGCCGCCGGCCGTTCGTGCCGCTCGACACCCTGCACCGCGAGAACCTCGACGCCGTCATCGACGACACGGGCTCGACGATCCCCGAGGGCGACCGCGAGACGGTCAACCTCCTGTGGCACCAGCTCGACGGGTGGCCGGACGTTGCCGGGGGGCTCGCGCGCCTCGGGCGCACCTTCATCCTCTGCCCGCACTCCAACGGCAATGTCCGGCTGATGCTCGACATGGCGCGGCACAACGGCTGGCGCTGGGACGCGATCCTGGGCGCGGAGACCACGGGCCACTACAAGCCGCGGCCGGAGAGCTACACCCGCGCGGCGGAGATCCTGATGCTGCCGCCGGGCGAGGTGATGATGGTCGCCGCCCACAACGGCGATCTCGCCGCGGCCCGTGCCTGCGGCCTCGCCACCGCCTTCATCCCTCGCCCGACCGAGCACGGCGCGGGCCAGACGATCGACCTCGAGGCCGAGGCGGACTGGGACGTGGTGGCGCGCGATCTCGACGATCTCGCGGACAAGCTCGGCGCATGAGCGACGGCGCGAAGGGCCCGGCAATCACCATCACCTATTGCACCCAGTGCAACTGGCTGCTGCGGTCGGGCTGGATGGCGCAGGAGCTTCTGTCGACCTTCGGCACCGACCTCGGCTCGGTCACCCTGGTGCCGGGCACCGGCGGCGTGTTCGAGATCACCGTCGACGGCGAGACCATCTGGGAGCGCAAGCGCGATGGCGGCTTTCCCGATGTGAAGGCGCTGAAGCAGCGGGTCCGCGACCACGCGTTTGCGGACCGGGACCTCGGCCACCTCGACCGCTGAGGTCGGGACGGGGAGGGCGATCCTCCCCGCCGCGCGTCTCAGGCTTCCAGGACCGGCTGGAAGCCTCCGAAGATCATGCGCTGGCCGTCGAAGGGCATCGGGCTGGCGCCGGGCTGCATGCGCGGGTCCTCCATGATGGCCTTCCAGCCGGCGTCGCGCGTCGGCTTGTCGGGCCACATGATGAAGGCGAAGACCACCACCTCGTCGTCGGCCTTCTTCACCGCCATCGGCAGCGAGGTGACCTTGCCGTCGGGCACGTCGTCACCCCAGCACTCCATGATCTTGATGGCCCCGTGGTCCTTGAAGACGACGGCGGCGTCGGCGGCGTGCTTGATGTACTTCTCGCGGTTCGCGGCCGGAACCGCGGCAACCATGCCATCCAGGTAGCTCATCGCATCTCTCCTCAGGCGCTGACGGATTGGGACTGCATGTCCTTGAACGCGGCGTAGTCCATCCACATCACTTCCCAGATGTGCCCGTCCGGATCCTCGAAGGACCGGCCGTACATGAAGCCGTGTTCCTGCGTCGGTCCCGGGTCGGCGACGCCGCCGGCCGAAACCGCGTTCTCGACCGCCTTGTCCACCGCCTCGCGGCTCTCCTGCGACAGGCAGAGCAGGGTCTGCACGCTGTCGCGGCCGGCGATGGAGCGCGTGGTGAACTCGGAAAATTTCTTGTGGGTCAGCAGCATGACGTGGATCGCATCGGAGAATGTCATGCCGGCCGAGGTACCGTCTTCGCAGAACTCGTTCCGCTTGGCGCCGACCGCCTCGTAGAACGCAACCGCCCGATCGAGATCCGTCACGGGCAGGTTGACGAAGATCATTTGTGTCATGGGGTTCCTCCCTTTGGGTTTGTCGGATATCGCACGATGAGTTATCTATTACAACTATGAAGTCAGAAAAAATAACTAATCCTGATTCTGACGCCATCGGCTGGAGCTACAACGACTCCTGCGGCGCGGCGCACGCGCTCGACCTGGTGGGCGAGCGATGGGCTCTCCTGGTCATGCGGGAGATGATGTTCGGGCCGAAGCGGTTCACCGATCTCAAGGCGAGCCTGCAGGGCATCAGCGCCAACGTCCTGACGCAACGTCTGACGAAGCTGGAGGCGCTCGGGATCGTGGAGCGGGTCACGCTGCCGCCGCCGGCCGGCCGCGCCTACCGGCTGACGCCGTGGGGCGAGGAGGCGCGGCCGATCTTCATGGTGCTCGGACGCTGGGGCGCACGCTCGCCGATGCACGATCGAACGCAGCACCTGAGCGCCGCCTCGATGATGCTTTCGTTCGAAACGATGTTTTCGGCGGAGAGCGCGGAGGGCGTGACGCTGGCGGTTTCGATTGCGATCGGCGCGGAAGAGTTCCGCATCCGGGTCGCGGGCGGCACGCTCACCGTGGAGCGGGGCGGGCGGGCACCCGTGGACGCCTCCATCGCTGCCCCGTCGGCCCCCCTGATCGCGGCATGGGTCTACGGCGGGGTGCCGCTGGAGGCGCTGGAGCCGGAGGGTGTCCGCGTCGACGGCGATCGTGATGCATTGGCAACGTTCCGCACCCTGTTCGTGCTTCCGCCTACATTGGGGCTGGAGACTGCGTCGGACGGGGGTTGCGAATAAGGCGAATCATGACAACATCATGCCGTGTCCAACGCATCGAAAGGAGGTGATCCAATGTCGAGTGGGATTCTGAAGCGGGCGGCGACGTCTGGATCGAATCAGCGGACGACGGAGCAGCCTCTTTCCATCCGCTGACCGGTCGGGCCTTGCCGGACGTATTCGTCCGCTGAAGCTCACGGGGGGTCGCGCAGGCGACCCCCTTATCAGCAAATGCTGAACCAGAGACATGCGAGACGCCGAGGCGCCTCACATGCGGTTTCGACGGGTCGCGAAAGCGGCCCTTTTTCGTTTCTGCCCGAAGTCATCACCCACGAATATCCGGCGGGCACGAGGTTCCGGGCCGTCCGTCCGGCGCCAGCAGCGGCGCCGCGGGGAGCGCGCTGCTGGCGCTCCTCGGATCGCTTCCCTGCTCAGGCCTCCGCGGGACTGCGGGTGGCGAGGAGGGCGAGCCCCTCGTCCGTCACCGTCACCATCGTGGTTCCGTTGGCGCGGACGCACTGTATGAGGCCGCGGTCCACCGCATCCTCCCACACCGGAAGGCGCGGGCAGGACGTGCGCCACACGTCCATCGTCTCGCGGTAGGTGCGGGGGGCCTTAACGGTCCATTCGAGAAGGTCGAGGACCAGGGATTCGGGTCCGTTCATCACAACCCCTTTTCATCCGGACGCACTGCCGGCCGGGCGCCGACACCGTGCGGTCGTTACCAGGAGTTGCATCATACCTAAGGCACCCGCCCGTGGCCAAGCATCATATTGCGGGTCGAGCGACCGGAGCGGTCAGACGTCGAGCGTGACCATGACGGGGACGTGGTCCGACGGCTTGGTCCAGCCGCGGGTATGCTTCTCGACCGTCACGCTCTCCAGACGATCCGCGGCGAAGGGCGAGAGCATGATGTGGTCGATGCGGATGCCGTTGTTCTTCTGCCAGGCGCCGGCCTGATAGTCCCAGAACGTGTAGATCCCTTCCGACCGGTCGACGGCGCGCTGCGCGTCGAGATAGCCGAGGTTCACCAGCGCGCGGTGGCGGGACCGGCTCTCCGGCTGGAAGAGGGCGTCGTCGACCCAGCGATCCGGGTGGCGGGCGTCCATCGGCTCGGGAATGACGTTGTAGTCGCCCGCGAGCACGATGGGCTCGTCGGTGGCGAGGAGCTCCCCGGCGTGGGCGAGCATCCGGTCCATCCAGGCGAGCTTGTAGCCGAACTTCGGGCTGTCCACCGGGTTGCCGTTGGGCAGATACAGGCTCACGACACGCACGGCGCCGGTGTCGGTCGAGACGGTCGCCTCGATCCAGCGGGCGTGCTCGTCCTCCTCGTCGCCCGGGAGGCGGCAGGTGATGTCCTCCAGCGGGCGCTTGGAGAGGAGCGCCACGCCGTTGAACCCCTTCTGCCCGTGCGTCGCGACGTTGTAGCCGAGTCGCTCGACCGCCTCGGTCGGGAACGTCTCGTCCTGGCTCTTGATCTCCTGCAGGCAGACGACGTCGGGAGCGGATTCCTCCAGCCACTTGGTGAGGCTGTCGATCCGCGCCTTGACGCCGTTGATGTTCCAGGTCGCGACGGTGAGCATCTGTAGCCTTAGAAGAGCGAGAACGAGGTGCCGCAGCCGCAGGACGACTGGGCGTTCGGGTTCTTGATCTGGAAGGACTGGCCCATCAGGTCGTCCACGAAGTCGAGCTGGGCGCCGGCGAGGAAGGGCAGGGACACCGGGTCCACCACGACCGTCGCGTCCTCGCCCTCGAGGACGAGGTCTTGGCCGTCCGGCCCGTCGACCAGGTCGTAGCGGTACTGGAAGCCGGAGCAGCCGCCGCCCTCGACGGACACGCGGAGCGCCCTCGCCGGTTCGGTGGCCAGGATCTTGGCGACGCGCTTGAACGCGCCGGGGGTGACTGAAAAGGATGCGTCGGTCATTGCGCCTCCTCCATGGGCTGGGACACTCAACCCATATAGTGTCGTTCGGGCGAACGAAATGCCCCCGCGCAACGCAGGACCGCTCTGTCCCACGCACATTGGCCCGCCGGCAGCGCGGCGCGCCGGGCCGCGCGCGCAACGTGTTAATGCGCCGGAAGCCGGAAACGTGCAGGGTTTGCGTCCTGATTCGGTTGACGAACACCCCGGCTGAACCCGGCGGGCAACGCCAAGGAGGCAACATGCAGAACGTGCGACCCTCGCCGCGCCTGCTGGCGCCGTTCGCGATGCACCCCAAGAACAGCCGTGGCCGGCGCATCCCCGAACCCTCGTCGGCGACGCGCACAGCCTTCCAGCGCGACCGCGACCGCATCGTGCACTCGACCGCCTTCCGCCGCCTGACGCACAAGACGCAGGTGTTCATCTCCACCGACGGCGACCACTTCCGCACCCGGCTGACGCACTCGCTGGAGGTGGCGCAGATCGCCGGTTCCATCGCCCGCGTCCTGTCGCTCGACGAGGACCTGACCGAGGCGGTCGCACTCAGCCACGACTTCGGCCACACCCCCTTCGGCCACGAGGGCGAGGACGTGCTCGACCGGCTGATGGCGGACTACGGCGGCTTCGACCACAACGTCCAGGCCTACCGGATCGTCACGCGGCTGGAGCGGCGCTACGCCCACTTCGACGGGCTGAACCTGACGTTCGAGACGCTGGAGGGCCTCGTCAAGCACAACGGCCCGCCGGAGCCGGACGCACTCCTTTTCCTGACGGACCCCGAGGTGGCGGACCTCGATCTCACGTGCCAGGCAGGGCTCGAGGCACAGACAGCGGCGATCTCCGACGACATCGCCTACAACGCGCACGACATCGACGACGGCCTTCGCTCCGGCCTCCTGTGCTTCGAGACGCTGCGCGAGGTACCGCTCATCGCCGAGATCCTCGCCGGCGTGGACGCCGAGGCGCCGGGGATCGACGCCGCGCGCCGCACCCACGAGCTCGTCCGCCGCCTGCTGACCCGCATGATCGAGGACGTCATCGCCGAGACGGTGCGCCGGATCGCGCGGGCGGGGATCGCGACGTCCACGGACGTCGCGGCGCAGCCGGGGCCGATGGTCGCCTTCTCCGACCCGATGGCCGCGTCCGAGAGGGCGCTGAAGCGGCTGCTGTTCGCGAACCTCTACCGCCACCCGCGCGTGCTCGAGGTGCGGGAGAGGGCGGCGCGGGTAATGGCCGAGCTCTTCGAGGTCTACGCCAGCGATCCGTCGCTCCTGCCGGCGTCCTGGCGCGACGAGGCCGACGGCGACGCCCGCCGCCTGCGCCGCACGTGCGACTACATCGCCGGGATGACCGACCGCTTCGCTCTGACCGAACATCGCCGGCTGATCGGCGGGACGCCGGATCTCTCCACCCCGTCGGCCTGACAAGCTGCAATCGAGCCTGATGGGTTAGCCCTGTCGGACCGGATCGCTGCATCGCCGCAGCGGACGCGGGTCAACGAAGGATAGGCCGATGTTCAAGTCGCTGTTCAAATGGAGCCCCTCCGCGAAGAACGGGGGCGAACTTCCCAAGCCGGTACGCGGCGGGATGGAGGAGCTCGTCGGGGTCGAGCTGGAGGGGGACCGCATCCCGCTCGCAGCGCTGCACGCGCAGTTCGACACGGTGGGCCAGAAGCGCCGCGTCGACAACTCGCGCACCGCGGCCATGGTGAAGGTCACGCACGTTCCCCACCAGGGCTGAGGGCGTCGAGCCCGGCACGCCGGGCTGAAACGGGCTTTGCTGGCACCCGCGGCGGCCGGGCGGGCCGTCCCCCGGGCAGGCCGGGACGGCGGGCCGGCGGAGGGGGCAGCCGAAAATGTACGCATGCGACGGGGTTGCGCTTCGGCTGCGAACAGACGAGTGAGTGCGGCGAATACTGGGACAGTCTCGCGCTTCGGGCACGAACCGGCTATGAGGCGCCCCAATCAACCTCACGTCGGACCGTCATGCACCTCCTTGAAGAGCTCAAATCTCGCGTCATCGCCATCGTGGAGGCGGAAGGCTTGCGCGACGGGCTCGAGCGAATCGCGATCGAGACGCCGCGCGACCCCTCGCATGGCGACCTGTCGACCAACGCCGCCATGGTGCTGGCGAAGGCCGCCAAGCGCAATCCGCGCCAGCTCGGCGAGCTGATCGCCGGGAAGCTCGCCGAGGATCCGCTCGTGGCGGAGACGACCGTCGCGGGTCCGGGGTTCGTGAACATCCGCATCTCCGACCAGGCCGCCGCCGCCGTGATCCACTCGGCGCTCGACGGCGAGCGGTTCACCACGCTCGCCCGGACGCCGGCGCCGCAGCGGGTGAACGTGGAGTACGTCTCCGCCAACCCGACCGGGCCGCTCCACGTCGGCCACGCGCGCGGCGCGGTGGTGGGCGACGCGCTCGCCTCCATCCTGGCGTTGCGCGGGCACGAGGTGACGCGCGAGTACTACATCAACGACGCCGGCGCGCAGGTGGATGTCCTCGCCCGGTCCGCGTACCTGCGCTACCTCGAGGCGCTCGGCGAGACCATCGAGATCCCCTCCGGCCTCTATCCCGGGGACTATCTCGTCCCCGTCGGCGAGGCGCTGAAGGCCGAGCACGGCGACGCGCTGAAAGCGATGGACGAGGCCGAGTGGCTCCCGGTCGTCCGCGCCAAGGCGATCGCCATGATGATGGACGCCGTGCGGGACGACCTCGCGGTGCTCCACATCGGCCACGACGTCTTCTTCTCCGAGCGCAGCCTGCAGACGCCGGAGGACATCGTCGCCAAGACCATCGACCGGCTGGAGGGCGACGGCCTCATCTACGAGGGCGTCCTGCCGCGGCCGAAGGGCGCCGCCGAGGACTGGGAGGACCGCGAGCAGACGCTCTTCCGGTCCACCCGGTACGGCGACGACGTCGACCGGGCGCTGAAGAAGTCGGATGGCACGTACACCTACTTCGCGTCGGACATCGCCTACCACGCCAACAAGATCGACCGCGGCTTCGACCGGCTGATCGACGTGCTGGGCGCCGACCACGGCGGCTACGTGCGGCGGATGACGGCTGCGGTGGCCGCGCTCAGCCAGACGCGGGTGACGCTCGACTGCCTGCTGTGCCAGCTCGTCAAGCTCTATCGGGGCGGCGAACCGGTGAAGATGTCGAAGCGGTCAGGTGACTTTGTCACGCTGCGGGATGTTGTGGACGAAGTCGGTACCGATGCCGTCCGCTTCATGATGCTCTACCGCAAATCCGATGCGCCGCTCGACTTTGACTTTGTCAAAGTTACCGAGCAGAGCCGGGATAATCCTGTCTTCTACGTGCAGTATGCGCATGCCCGGTGCGCGTCGGCGAAGCGTCAGGCGGTTGACGCGTTTGACGAATCGGTGCTGGAAGGGCTCGACGGCGTCGATCTTACGGTGCTGAACGATTCCGGTGAACGCACGATTGCCATACTATTGGCGCAGTGGCCGCAGCTATTGGCGAATGCTGCGGACGCCGCGGAGCCGCATCGGGTGGCATTCTACCTGAACGATCTCGCCTCGGCCTTGCATGCGCAATGGAACAGGGGCAAGGATATAGCGGCGCTACGGTTCGTTAATACGGAGTCGAGAGATTTAACTCGGGCGCGACTCGCCCTAGTCGAAGCGGTACGCTCGGTCATTGGGCAGGGCCTCTCTGCACTCGGTGTGAGCGCTCCGGAAGAAATGCGGTAACCGTCCCGCCAAGGGAACCATTCGGATCCTCGCTGACGGTGATGGTAAGTTTGAGTGGCGGCGAGCGATGAACGGTCCGACGCGATCTTCGGCCTTCGAACGACACGGTCCCGTCGGGACCGGAAGCCACAAGTCCGCCGACATTTATGACGAGCTGGACCAATTCGTCGATTCCGAGCCCGCGGTGTGGGGGCCGGGACAGCGCCCCGCATCGCAAGGGGCCGGCCCCGACCCGCGCTTCGACAACGGCCCGCAGCAGGACCGTGGGGACGACGACGGCGCCGACGCCTACCTCGACGAAGCCGACCGGGACGACGGCGGCCTGACGTACGACGACGCGCCGGACGAGTACCATCCGCAGCCGGGCTTCGCCCGCTCGCCGGCCGCGCCGGAGCCTGAGCCCGCGCCGGGATTCAGCGCCGGGGCCGCCGACCGCCGGTCGAAGTTCACCCAGCGCCTCAACGAGGAACTGTCGCGCCCGACGCCTCGGCCGGAGCCGAAGGCCGAGCTGCCGGCCGCCCGTCCGCAGCCGTCGGTTCCCCAGCCGTCGTTTCCTCACGCGGCGGTTCCGCAGGCCCCGCGCAAGCCCTCCGAGGAGCTGCGGGCCCGCGAGGACGCCCGGATCCGCGAGGAGCTGAGGACCGGCATCTCCGCCGCCTCCCGCGCCTCGCTGCCGAGCCGCGGCCTCAAGCGCTCCCCGCCGGGTACCGCCGCGCCCGCGGCCCCGTCCGCCCCGATCGCGCCCGACTGGAAGCGCGAGCGGACGGATGCGCCCGCCGCGTCCGGCGCCAACCTTCCGGCGGTCACGAGCAAGCCCTCTCCGTCCGACGAGCCGCCGGCCGACGCGCTGGACTGGGAGCTAGGCAACGCCATCGGCGAAATCATCGCCGGGCACGCCCAGGCGGCCCGCAATCAGGCCGCGAGCGGACCGACCGCCGTCCCGCCGCTTTCCATCCCCCATTTCGAGGCGCCGGACTTCGGCGCCGAGGAGCACGACACGGCCGAAAACCCTCCGGCGGAGCCCGAGGCTGCGCCCCGGATCGCCCCGCCCGCCGACGCGCCTGCCGCCACGCCCTCAGACGCGCCCATGCCCATGCCCACGCCCACGCCCACGGTGGCCGCGGCACGGCCGGTGCTGCCGCCGCCGTCCCCGACGCCCGCGCCGGTCCCGGTGGCCGCCCGCGCGGTGGAACCCGATGCCGAGGACGCGCCCCACGTGGACGTTCCCGAGGACGAGGTGCCGTTCAGGTCGGTCGAGGAGGAGATCGGCGAGGCGCTCGCGCTCGGCAACGACACCGCCCCGGAGCCCGCCGCGCCGCAGGCTTCGCCGCGCAGCCGCGCGACGCCCATCGCCGCGGACATTCCGCTCGCCGCCGCCCGTTCGGCCACTCACCGCGAACTGGGACCGCCGCCGGTGGCACCGGCGACCGTGCCGATCAATCCGCAGCTCGACCTCTCCGGCAAGCGCGTCAAGCCGATCCCCTCGTTCCGCTTCCAGCGCCGCGAGGAGCAGGCGGAGGCGTTCCCCGCCGCGCCGCCGGACCTCGACGACCCGCTCGCCTCTGTCTTCATGTCCGACGCGCGCAGCGCGCTGGCCTCGACGCGCCCGGGCGCCAAGCGCGAGTACACCGACTACGCCGACGACGACGCGTACGAGGATTTCGAGGACGACGAGTTCGAGTTCGACGACGACGACCTCGACGACGAGCTGCCGCCCTCGCTGGTGCGGGCCTCGCACCCCGTCCGGTCGCGCAAGCGCCGTGTCAGGCGCGGCGCGGTCGTCGCCGCCGTGAGCGTCGCGGCGGTCGTCGTCGCCGGGATCGTGGGCTTCAACGTCTTCGCCGGGTCGGACGGCCGCTCGGGCTCGCCCCCCGTGATCCACGCCGACGCGCGGGATGTGAAGACCCGCCCGGAGGACGAGGGCTCGACCGCGCGGCCCGAGATCGACGAGCGTGTCGCGCTGGGCGACAACGACCGGCTCGTCGTGCCGGACCCGGTGCGGATCGGACCGCAGGAGGCCCCGCCGGCCCCGTCCACCGAGACCGAGACGCGCAGCGTGCGCACCGTCGTCGTGCGTCCGGACGGCACCATCGTGCCGACGCAGGCGAGGGGGAGCGGCGCGTCGAGGTCGACGCCGTCCTACGAGGCGCCCGCGGCGGCCCCGCCGGCCGGCGGAGGGACCGACGCGCACACGGCGGACACCACCAGCCTCGGCGAGACCACGGCGGCTGCGGCGCGGCCGGCCGAACCGCTGTCCGCAACCCGTCCCGAAGCCAGCGTGACCAGCACGCCGATGGATTCCACCTACGAGGACAACGCCGCCGAATCGGACGAGAGCTTCGGCGAGGTCGACGGCACGGATCTCGCCGCGCTCGACGCCGCCGTGACGCCCCGGCCGCGTCCCGCGCCGCCCAACCGGTCGAGCGCGAGCCAGCGGACAAGCGTCGCCGCGCCGGCCGCGAGCACCGCCACCACCGTCGCGGCGGCGCCCGCACAGGAGCCGGCCGCTGCCGCCACCGCACCCGCGTCCTCCACCTCGCTTCCCTGGGGCGTGCAGGTCGCGTCGCGGCGCGACATGGCCTCGGCCGAGGCCTCGTTCCGGGACCTGCAGCGCCGCTTCCCGTCGGTCCTCGGCAACTCGCACCCGTCGATCGTCGCGGCGACGGTCGGTGACCGCGGGATGTTCTACCGGGTGCGCGTCGGCGCCTCGTCCTATGCCGAGGCCAACCAGCTCTGCAGCCGCCTGAAAAGCGCCGGTGGCGACTGCTTCGTGGGGCGCAACTGAACCGATGACGTCACCCCTGATCGTAGGCCTCTGCGGCACCCGTCTCACGGCGGACGAGGCCGCCTTCCTCGCCGAGGCGCGCCCGCTGGGCCTCATCCTCTTCCGCCGCAACATCGGCTCGCGCGAGGAGATCGTCCGCCTCGTCGAGGATGCGCGCGCCGCCTCCGGCGCGAGGCTCGTCCTGATCGACCAGGAAGGCGGGCGAGTGCAGCGCATCGGCCCGCCGCTCGCCGAGCGGTACCCGCCCGCACGGTCGATCGGCGCGCTCTACGCCCGCGACGCCGAGGCGGGGGCCCGCGCGGCATGGCTCGCCGGGCACCTCATAGCCGCCGACCTCCTGCCGCTGGGGATCAACACGCCGTGCCTGCCGGTGGCCGACGTCCCCGTGCCGGGCGCCCACGACGTCATCGGCGACCGCGCCTATGCCGAGGAGCCGGACGCCGTCGCACGACTGGCCGGCGCCGCGATGGACGGTGTGCTGGCGGCGGGTGCGCTCCCGGTGGTCAAGCACGTGCCCGGCCACGGCCGCGCCTGCGCCGACAGCCACTTCAGCCTCCCGGTCGTCGACGCCCCGCGCGACGCGCTGGAGCGGGACTTCGCGCCCTTCCGCGCCCTCGCGGCGGCGCCGCTCGGGATGACCGCGCACGTCGTCTACAACGCGCTCGACACCGACCTCCCGGCGACGCTGTCACCTACGGTGCTCGACCTCATCCGCCGCGACATCGGCTTCGACGGCCTCCTCATGACGGACGACATCTCGATGGGGGCGCTGACCGGCGACATCGGCGCCAACGCGCGCGCGTCCCTCGTAGCCGGCTGCGACTGCGTGCTGCACTGCAACGGCGACATGGACGAGATGACCGCAGTCGCCGGTGCCCTCGGCCCGATCGGGCCGGATGCCGCGCGCCGCCTCGATGCCGCGCACGCGGCGCTCGGCGCCGGTCCGGGCGATGTTACGGCCTTGCGCGAGGAGTTTCACAGCCTGGTCGGGGCGGTGGCGTGAGCGGGGTGGATCCCTTCGAGGATCCGGCACCGGCCCATCGCCAGCCGGTCCAGCTCGACCTCTTCCATGTCGACCTGAACGGCTACGAGGGGCCGCTCGACATGCTGCTGGACCTTGCCCGACGCAACCAGATCGACCTCACGAAGATCGCCATCCTGCCGCTCGCCGAGCAGTATCTGGCGTTCATCCAGCAGGCCAAGGCGCTGCGGATCGAGCTGGCGGCGGACTATCTCGTGATGGCGGCGTGGCTCGCCTACCTGAAAAGCCGCCTCATCGCTCCGGACCCGGACGACGGGGAAGCCGACGGTGAGGAGCTCGCCGAGGACCTCGCCTTCCGCCTGCGCCGCCTGGAGGCGATGCGCGAGGCGGCGGACCACCTGTTCGCGCGGCCGCGCCTCGGCCGCGACCTCTTCGCCCGCGGCATGCCGGAAGGGCCGATCGTCACCACCGAGCGCGTCTTCAAGGGCTCGCTCTACGATCTCCTGTCCGCCTACGGCGCGGTGCGACAGGACGAGATCGTGCGGACGATGACGATGGAGAAGCGCCCGGTCTTCTCGCTGGTGGACGCCCGCAGGATCATGGAACGGATGGTCGGCCACAATGCCGAGTGGCTGCCGCTGACGGCGCTGGTGGCGGCGATGCCAGGGCACGAGAGCCGGCGAGCGGTCATCGCGTCGACCTTCGGCGCGGCCTTGGAGATGGCGCGCGAGGGGCGTATCTCGGTGCGGCAAACGAGGCCGTTCGCGCCGCTCTACGTGAAGGGGAACCCCAATGGCTGAACCGGTTCGCCTCTTCGCCGACGCCGGCCATTCGGAAACGATCCGCGCGCTGGAGGCGATCCTGTTCGCCGCCGCGACGCCGATGTCGGAGGCGGCCCTCCTGGAGCGCCTGCCGGAAGAGAACGACATCCGCGCCTCGCTGCGCCAGCTCCAGACCATCTACGCCAACCGGGGCGTCAATCTGGTGGAGGTGGCGGACGGCTGGGCCTTCCGCACCGCACCGGACCTTGCCCACCTTCTGGCCGCAGAGCGCACCACGGAGCGGCGCCTGTCGCGCGCGGCGATGGAGACGCTCGCCATCATCGCCTACCACCAGCCGGTGACGCGCGCCGAGATCGAGGAGGTCCGCGGCGTCGCCGTCGCCAAGGGCACGCTCGACATCCTGCTGGAATCCGGTTGGGTCCGGATGCGCGGGCGCCGCCGCGTTCCCGGCCGTCCGGTCACGTTCGGCACCACGCCCGGCTTCCTCGACGCGTTCTCGCTCGCCTCGATCACCGACCTTCCCGGTCTCGACGACCTGCAGGGCTCCGGCCTTCTGGAAGGGACCCCGCCGTCCGGCTTCACCGTCCCCGTCCCGCGCGACGACGACCGCCTCGACGACGACGAGGACCCGCTGGAGGACGAGGGCATGGACCCCGGCGACGGCGACCTCGGCGAGGACGGTGCCGAGGCCGGTGAAACCTCGGACGGCGGCGAGGGCGGGAGCGATCGGACCAAGGCCGACCATGACGCCTGACGCCGGCGCCGCTGTGACCCTCGAGAAGACCCGGACGGCCGCACCGCTCCCCCTCAGCCTGGAGCAGATCGAGTTTTCCATCGGCAACAGGGCGATCCTGCGCAACGTGTCGCTGCAGATCCGGCCGCGGGAGGTGGTCTGCCTGCTCGGCGCGTCGGGGTGCGGCAAGACGACACTCCTGCGCGTCGCGGCGGGGATCGAGCGGCAGTCGAAGGGCCGTGTGGTGGTCGGCGGCCGCGTCGTCGCCGACGCGGAGGTGTTCCTGCCGCCGGAGGCGCGACGGCTCGGATTCGTCTTCCAGGACCTCGCCCTCTTTCCGCATATGCGGATCGGCGAAAACGTTGCCTACGGACTGTCGGGCGTTCGCCGGGCGGAAGCGCTGAAGCGGGCGAGCGTCGCGCTGGAGCAGGTGGGGCTCGCCGGCTACGACCGGGCCTATCCGCACCAGCTCTCCGGGGGCCAGCAGCAGCGCGTGGCGCTGGCGAGGGCGCTCCTGCCGGCGCCGAGCGTCGTCCTCTTCGACGAGCCCTTCACCGCGCTCGACCGCACATTGCGCGCCTCGGTCCGCGAGGACGTGCTCTCGGTGCTGCGCGCCCGGGAGGCGACGGCCGTCATCGTCACGCACGACCCCGAGGAGGCGCTCGCCATGGCCGACCGCATCGCCCTGATGCGCGCCGGCCAGATCGTCCAGACCGGAACGCCGGAGGAAATCTGGCGCTGGCCCATCGACCTCGCCGCGGCCCGCGTCTTCTCCACCGTCAACGCCTTCCATGCCCGCGTGGTGGGCGGCGTGGCCGAGACGCCGGTCGGGCGTGTCCCCGTCGGCCAGCGGCCGGACGGCGAGCTCCTGACGATCGCCTTCCGCCCCGAAGCGCTGCGCGTCTACCCCACCGACCGCGAGGCGGGGGTGGAGGTCGCCGTGGAGCGGCGGCGCTTCTACGGCACGCACGTCGAACTGCTGGCCCACGTCGGGGACGTCGGCCTCACGCTGCAGGCCGATCCGTATCAGGTGCCGCACGCCGACACGGTGCGCCTGGTCCCCGATCTTCGGCAAGCCATTGTGCTCGAAGGCCATCAATGAATGGTGGCAACGTCCTTCACGGCGCGCTATAGGTGCGGTTCGGCGAAGTCGCCGGTGCGCGGACCGTTCGGACCTCCATTGGAGTGATGACCTGCCGCGGTGCGCCGATGGCCGACAAGCCCTATTTATGGACGACGTTGCGTCAGTGCGCAGCCGCGGTGCGGCGAACACAAGGGAAGTGACCCATGGGTATCAGTATCTGGCAGGTTCTCATCATCGCTATCGTGCTCGTGCTCCTGTTCGGGCGCGGCAAGATCTCCGATCTGATGGGCGATGTTGCCAAGGGCATCAAGAGCTTCAAGAAGGGCATGGCCGACGATGACGAGGAGACTCGCACCATCGATCACAGCCCCTCGCAGACGGTGTCGAGTAAGGAACAAGAGCGCCACAACGCCTGATCGCTGTTTGAGCCGTGTTTGATATTGGCTGGTCAGAGATCCTCGTCGTCGCGGTGATCGCGATCATCGTCGTCGGTCCGAAGGAACTGCCGGGAATGTTGCGGGCGTTCGGTAAGACCTTTGGTCAGGTCCGCCGGACGGCGCGAGAGTTCCAGAATACCTTCAACGACGCACTTCGTGAGGCGGAGCGGCAGGCGAACCTCGAGGATGTCCGCAAGGACATCGAGAGCGTGCGCGCGCTCGACCCGACGAAGACGCTGCGCAAGTCCCTCGACGACACCAAAAAGCAGCTTTCCGGAAAGATCGACACCGGGACGACGGGCAGCAGCGCGGCGTCCAAGGAAGGTGCGCCGGCGGTGTCCGACGTCGTGCCGCTCAAGAACCCCGACCCCGCCGCGACCGACGCGCCGCGGCCCCAGCCGGCGGTCGAGACCCCGCCCGCCGCGGGGAGCGACGGTGCGGCAAGCGCGGCCCCGGCGGCCGAGACGCCGTCCACGGGCGGCGGTGACGGTGAAGCGCGGCGGACGGCCGCTGCAGGGGGAGAGCGTTGACCCACGAGGATATCGAGGCCTCCAAGGCCCCGTTGATCGAACACCTGATCGAGCTGCGGTCGCGGCTGATCAAGTCGATCATCGCGATCGGGATCGCGTTCATCGTCTGCTTCTATTTCGCCAACGACATCTTCAACATCCTCGTCTGGCCGTTCGAGCGGGCGGCAGGGGCGGAGCGCGAGATCCGTCTGATCTACACCGCGCCGCAGGAGTACTTCTTCACCCAGCTCCAGCTCGCGCTGTTCGGCGCGCTGTTCCTGGCGTTCCCGGTGATCGCGGTGCAGGTGTACATGTTCGTGGCGCCCGGCCTCTACCACAACGAGCGGGGCGCGTTCCGGCCGTTCCTGATCGCGACGCCCATCCTGTTCGCCCTGGGCGCGGCGCTCGTCTACTTCGTGGTGATGCCGCTCGCGATGAGCTTCTTCCTGTCGATGGAGCAGCCGGCGGACGGACACGGCGCGGCGATCGAGATGTTGCCGCAGACATCGCGATACCTGGGGCTCATCATGCTCCTGATCTTCGCGTTCGGCATCGTCTTCCAGACGCCGGTGATCCTGTCGCTGCTCGGCAAGGCCGGCCTCGTCACGGCGGCGGACCTGCGCAAGAAGCGCAAGTACGCCATCGTGGTGGTGTTCATTCTCGCCGCGGTGCTGACCCCGCCGGACCCGATCAGCCAGATCGGCCTCGCCGTGCCGGGCCTCCTCCTCTACGAGATATCGATTCTCTGCGTCCGGCGGATCGAAAAGAACCGCGCGAAGCGCGAGGCGGAAGAGGCCGCCGCCGAAGGCTGACGACCACCCGGGGTATCGGCGTTCACAGGCCGGTACCCGATCCACGATCGAACGCCCGAACCGGCATGCCGCGGTCTATTCCGCGGCATGTAGCGTTTCAACCGGATCCGTCGGTCTGACACTCAGGCCTCCCGGCTGCAGGGAGCCTGGCGCTTCGGGTACCGTCCTGAGTGACCTGACGCTCTCGAGCAGCGCCGCGACATGCGGCTTTGCGCTCGCGTCCACGGGTCGGTCTTCCAGCAGGCGGATGATGGGCCGCCAGTGGATCGTCGGACGGATCTTCCCGGACCTCAGCTTGTCGGCGATCACCAGCGCCTTCTCGTCCGTCAGATTGAACCCGAACTCGCTCGGTTCGAACCCCTCCGCCTCGATCGCCAGCAGGGTCCGCGCACACTTCTCGCACGTGCAGCAATTGCCGAAGTCCCTGGACTGCCAGCAGACGCGGAGTTCGACGTCGATGCCGCGCCGCTTGGAGCGCCGGCAGATCGCATGCACCTTGTCCTGGCGCATCGCGTAGAAGTCGTGATGCTCGATGACGGTGCCGGAATAGCGCAGGAAACCGTCGATCGTCGGCCAGGACGCGCACTTGGTGTCCGGCGGGCTGAAGACGGAGTGCGTCGAGCCGATCACCACCCGCTGGATCCCGTGGAGCCACGCGACAGGCGCAGCGTGCCCGAGAAGTCCGATCCCGTGCTGAAAACCGTGCCACCAGCTCGTGCCCCCCGCATCCCGGGCGATGGCGCTGAGGCTGCGATAGTCGAGGAACGAGCGAAAGGTGGTCTTCGCGGTGGAGTAGGCCAGTCGGTTGCGGTCGGCGAAGGTGCGGTGCGAACGGTCCATCGCCGCCCACTTCTCGGCCTGCTTGAAGAAGACGTCCGACCCCCAGATCGTGAACAGGTGCGGTGATTTCCCGATCTTCGAAATCACGGAAAACGTGGCGTCCACCCCGCCCGAGTAGAACACCAGCGGACTGCCGCCGCGCTGGGGCAGTGGATTCGTGGTCACCTTGCCGGGAACGAGCTCGCCGTCGAATTTCAAGTCGGGGTGATACATCCCCGTGTAGCCGCGCCGGACGCCCTCGAGGCTCTGCAGGAAGGCAGCGTCGACGTCGGGAACGGTGACCCGCGCCCCGTAGACCCAGGCGATGGGCATGATGTTCGCCAGCGCCGGGATAATCGCAATACTCGGCGGAACGGCTGAAACATCCTCATCGTATTCGACGAAGAAGGTCGGGTCATGTCCGTTGACGTCGCCGAACCATGTCGGATTTTTGTCGATGTGGAAGGCTTCGCGAACCGGGCCCGTCACTTCTATCTGATAGACAATCTTTCTCTGATCAATGGACAGTCCAATATTGATTTCACTTGACATTTCCAACCTGTATTCGCCGAATCCTGCAATCTCGATTCGATCCAGCCCCTTCAAACAAGGGGTTATTTGTCGACCATCGCCCGACAAAGGAAAATATTTTCCGTATAGTTCAATCCTCTAACTCGATGCGATAGCCATCAGGCGAACCGATAACGTATCAACTTGAAATTGGTAGCCCGGTTTCACTCGCAACATACCGCACGGACTGTCGAGTGCATTTGATCCAGATCACGATCAACGCAGTGCTCTGCTTGGTCGCGTACCTGCCGCATGGTGCCGCCTCGAGACACAAAAAAGGGCCCTCCGGGTGGGGGCCCTTTTCGCAGGATCGGGTGGGGTGCGTCAGAGTGCCTTGGCGGCCTCCAGCACCTTCTCGGCATGGCCCGGGACCTTTACCTTGCGCCATGCCCTGGCAACCTTGCCGTCCTTGTCGATCAGGAAGGTGGACCGCTCGACGCCCATATATTTGCGACCATACATGGATTTCTCGACCCACACGCCGAACGCCTCGGCGACCGACTTGTCGACGTCGGCCCCGAGCGCAAACGTCAGTTCGTGCTTGGCCTTGAAGGAATCGTGGCTCGCCACCGGGTCGGGCGAAATCCCGATGATGGCGATGCCCGCGGCTTCGAACTCTCCGGCCAACTCGTTGAAAGCGATGGCCTCTTTCGTGCACCCGGACGTATTGTCCTTGGGGTAGAAGTAGACGACCACCGGACGGCCGCTATAGGCCGACAGCGAAATTTCGCTTCCGTTATCACCTGGAAGGGTAAAGTTGGGCGCTTGAGCGCCTTCATCGATCGTGGTCATGGGCATCCGTTCGGTTCGGTCCTGTTGCCGTCATAGAGTTCCATCTGAGTAAAGGTAGATGCGGCTACCCGAGTTGCCCGGTCCGATCCCCGCTTTCCTCCCCCGATCGTTGCCGATCGGCGGTTTGGCGCGGCGTATGCCCCGGGCCCGGCTCATCGCCATCGTCGCACTCTCCGCGCTCGTCATCGCCATCGTCCGGATCACTGTCGCACCGATTTCGATCCCGATCACGGGAATGCTGGAGCGGATCGCGATGGAGCGGATGGGGGCTGAGCTTTCCATCGGTCGCGTCGGGGTCCGCCTCGGGGCCGGGCTCCTCGTTCTTTCGATCGAGGACCTGCGCCTCCGGGCGCCGCACCTGTCGGCAACGGTCGACAGCATCAAGGTCGAGCAGCACTTCGGTGGACGCGTCGTCAAGGTGAACGGCGGCGCGATGCAGATCGACCCGTCCGGCGAGCGCGACGGGCCGCCGGCGCTGCCCAGGCCGGGCGACGCCCTCGCCATGCTCGACAAGGGCCTCGCCGGCCTGAGGGCGGCGCTGCTGGAGCAGGGCGTGAAGCGCGTCACGATGACGGACGGGCGGATCGACCTCATCGCCGCAGGACGCCCGATCAACGAAGCGCGGGTGTTCCAGGACGTCGGCGCATCGGTGAGGGCGAGCGACGAGGGGCTGAAGGTGACCGCCGGCGCGGTCGGGGGCAGCGGCCCGATCGCCGTCAATCTCGACTTCGAGAAGCAGCCCGCCGGCAATGCCTTCGAACTTTCCGTCGAGGGTCTCGTCCCGCGCGACCTGGCGCGGATGCCGCCGCTGCAGAAAGGCTTCGTCCTCGCCGTCAACATGTCCGCCTCGGTGCCGGCCGACGAGCCGCCGAAGGCCCGGGCCACCATCGGCATCTCGGGCGGCACCATCGTCATGCGCAATGACCCGCCCCGGCAGTTCGACGGCGGGCGCATCGACCTCGCGCTGGCGCCGGACGGCAACACCATCGAGGTCCTTCCGTCGGAATTCCGCGCCGGCATGTCGACCCTGACCCTCGCCGGCGACATCACCGCCGGCGCCGCGCCGCAGGATCCCTGGACCTTCTCCCTGAACGCGCCCTACGCGCTCCTGCATTCGGCCGACCTCGAGAAGACGCCGGTAGACCTCACCGGCGCGACGCTCACCGGCCGGATCGACATGGCCGAAGGCGTCATCGCCGTCGACGCCTTCCACGCCGACACCGAGACCGGCCGCGCGGACGCGGTATTCTCCGTCGACATCCACGAGGGCAAGCCGTGGTTCGCGATGGCGGCGCAGATCGGCCAGTCCTCCATCAACACGCTCCTCGGCGCCTGGCCGACGATCGCCGCCTACGAACCGCGCAAGGCGATCGCCAACGTGGTGAAGGGCGGCATCGTCAAGCGCGGCGACGTCATGCTCGCCTTCACGCCGCTGGAGATGGACCCCGACCCGCAGACCCACTCGGACCTCGAGGGGACGCTCGCGATCGACTTCGAGTTCCTCGACACGACCCTGACGACGCCGGAGCTGCCGGTGGCGATCCAGCGGGCCCACGGCGCGCTCAGGATGCGCGACCGGGTGCTCTCGGTGCGCATCGACGGGGGCGAGATCACGACCGACGGTCACGGCACGCTGAAGGTGCTGGAGGGTGCGTTCACGATCCCCGAGCTCGCCGCGCGCCCGGCGGAGGCGAGCATCAGCGCCACGGTCGAGGGCCCGCTCTCCGCCGTCGTCGCGCTCGCCCACACCCTCGACCTGTCGGAGATCAAGAAGACGCCGCTGCAGCCGGACGACGTCACCGGCACAGTGCGGGCCAAGGTCGCGATGCGCACGCCGCTCAAGGACAACGTGCCGATGGAGGAGCGGCAGTGGTCCATCGACGCGCAGCTGAGCGGGGCGGGGACCACGGTCGCCGTCGGCGGGCAGCGGTTCAGCGACGCCGACGTCGAGGTGCTGGTCAACTCCCGCCGTCTCGCCGCCCGGGGCAAGGCGACCATCGACGGCATCCGCGTGGACGTGAACTACTCGGAGGTGTTCCGCGGCAGCAAGACCGGCGCGGCGCGGTTCGTGCTGACCGACCGCGACCGACGCGAGCGCGGGTTCGACACGGGCACCGCGCTGACCGGACCTGTCGTCGTGACGGTGGAGGCGGGCGAGGACGACGAGAAGTCGTTCTCCGTCGACCTCGCCCAGGCGGCGATCGACCTGCCGGGCTTCACCAAGAAGAAGGGCGGACCGCTGCAGGCGAACGGGTTTTTCTCCGGCGCCGGCGCCAACATCAACGTGGACGAACTGCGCCTCGAAGGCTCCGGAGCCTCGCTTCAGGGGTCGATGGCCCTCGCCGGCGGCGGTCTCGCCCGGGCCGACTTCGAGAACGTCGCCCTCAGCCAGGGCGACAAGGCGGACGTGAAGATCCGCCGCGACGGCGTCGGCTACAACATCGACATCAGCGCCTCCGTGTTCGACGCGCGGCGGCTGATCCACTCGGCGATGTCCAATGACGGCGATGCCGCCAAGCCGAAGCCGAAATCGAACCAGAGCGGACCGCCGGTTGTCGCCAGCGCGACCGCCACACGGCTGCGCCTGTCGGAGGACACCTACGCGACCGACGTCGCGATCAGCGCCTCGCACACGGGGAAATCGCTCTCGCGGCTCTCGGTGTCGGGGCGGCTCGACGGCATCAACGCCGGCTCCTTCGCAGCCCGCGTGGCGCCCGGCGACAACGGATCCCGCGACATCCAGGTGGACATCACCGAGCTGGGCCGGATGCTGGGCGCGGTCGACGTCTACGAGCGCATGCGCGGCGGGCGGACGCGGATGACCGCGCAGATGACCCCGGACGGGGCGATGGTCGGCCGCGTCGTGGTCGAGGACTTCTCGCTGACCGACGAGACGACGCTGGAGGCGATCATCCAGCGCACCCAGGAGCGCGCCCGGCGCAGCGGCGGCGCGGGTTCACCGACGGCGCTCAGCGTGCCGGAGGGCAACGCGATGACCTTCGACCGCCTTACCATCGACTTCGACAAGCGGGGCGACACGGTCACGATCCGGGAGGCGGTATTGCGGGGGCCGGTGATCGGCGGGACCGCCGACGGGGTGATCGACCTCGGCACCAAGACGATGCGGCTCAACGGCACGTTCATCCCGGCCTACGGGGTCAACAACCTGTTCGGCCGCGTGCCGGTGCTGGGGCAGATCCTGGGCGGGGGCGACCAGGGCGGACTGATCGGCGTCACGTTCCGCTTCGCGGGTCCGCTCGACAAGCCGGCGCTGACGCTGAACCCGCTGTCAGCGGTCGCGCCGGGGATCTTCCGGAAGATCTTCGAGTACCGCTGACGCCGACGAAACCCAGCCGGCCGGCAATGCCCGGATCAGACCGGGCGCAGGAGCGCGTGCTTCTTCCTACCGAGGGACAGCTTGATCACGCCCCCGGCGACATCGGCCTCACCCAGCACGCGCTTGTCGTCGGTCAGCTTGTCGTCGTTGACGCGGGCGCCGCCGCCCTGGATCGCGCGGCGCGCCTCCGAATTGGAGCCGGCGAGGCCCGCGCGCACGAAGGCGGCCAGCACGCCGACGCCCTCGGCGAGCTCGGCCCGCGGCACGTCGATGGTCGGCAGGCCCTCGGCGATGCCGCCGGCCTCGAAGGTGGTCGCCGCGGTCTCGGCGGCGGCCTCGGCCGCCTCGCGCCCGTGGACCATCGCCGTCGCCTCGTTGGCAAGTGTCTTCTTGGCGTCGTTGATCTCCGAGCCCTGGAGCGCCGCCAGCCGGGCGATCTCGCCGAGCGGCAGCGTCGTGAAGAGCTTCAGGAAGCGCTCCACGTCCGCGTCGCCGGTGTTGCGCCAGAACTGCCAGTAATCGTACGGGCTCAGCATGTCGGCGTTGAGCCACACGGCGCCGCCGGCGGTCTTGCCCATCTTGGTCCCGTCGGACTTGGTGATCAGCGGCGCGGTCACTCCGTAGAGGTCCGCGCCGACGATGCGCCGGCCGAGGTCGATGCCCGAGACGATGTTGCCCCACTGGTCCGAGCCGCCCATCTGCAGCACGCACCCGTAGCGGCGGTTCAGCTCCACGAAGTCGTAGGCCTGGAGGACCATGTAGTTGAACTCCAGGAAGGTGAGCGGCTGCTCGCGGTCGAGACGCAGGCGGACCGAGTCCATGCTCAGCATGCGGTTGACCGAGAAGTGGCGCCCGACGTCGCGCAGGAACGGCACGTATTCCAGCCCGTCGAGCCACTCGGCGTTGTCCGCCGCGATCGCGTTCCCGGAGAAGTCCATGAAGCGGTTGAACACCCTGAAGATCGATTCCTTGTTGGCGGCGATCGTCTCGGCCGTCATGAGCTGGCGGGTCGTGTCGCGCCCGGAGGGATCGCCGATCTTGGAAGTGCCGCCCCCCATGAGGGCGATCGGGCGGCCGCCGGTCTGCTGCAGCCAGTGCAGCATCATGATCTGCACCAGATGGCCGACATGCAGGGACGACGCCGTCAGGTCGAATCCGATATACCCGGTGACCATGCCGTCGTCGCAGAGGGTGTCGAGCCCGGTCTCATCCGTGATCTGGTGGATGAAGCCGCGCGAGTGGAGCGTATGAAGGAAATCGGAGCGTGCCATGGGCGATCCCGTTACACCGAATGCCGCAGATGGCAAGCGTGTGGTTGGGGTGATTTCGGGAACGTCGATGGACGGCGTCGATGTCGCCCTTCTTGAGACCGACGGCGTCAGCGTCTTCGCGCGCGGCCCGTCCGCGACGGTGCCCTACACATCCGCCGACCGCGCCCTGATCCGGGCCGCCATGCCGGACGCGATGGCCGCGCCGACGGGCGACTTCCGCACCCCGGCGCTGGCCGCCGCGGAGGAGGCGATCACCGCCGCGCACACCGCGGCGATCGCGACCTTCCTGGTCGAGGTCGGTCCGGTGGACCTCATCGGCTGGCACGGCCAGACCGTCGCCCACGCGCCCGACCGGGGCATGACGATGCAGCTCGGCGACGGCAAGGCGATGGCCGAGCGGCTCGGCATTCCCGTGGTGTTCGACTTCCGCAGCGCCGACGTGGCGGCGGCCGGGCAGGGGGCGCCGCTGGTGCCGGTCTACCACCGTGCCCTCGCACGGCGGGCGGGCCTTGCCGAGCCGGCGCTCTTCATCAACCTCGGCGGCGTCGCCAACGTCACCTATGTCGACGACGAGCACCTCATTGCCTTCGACACCGGCCCCGCGAGCGCGCTGATCGACGACGCGATGGCGGCGGTGGGCGCGTCGTACGACGCCGGCGGGGAAACCGCCGCGCGCGGACGGGTCGACGCGGCGGCGCTGGAGGCGCTCCTCGACCACCCGTACTTCGCCGCCCCGCCGCCCAAGTCGCTGGACCGGGACGCCTTCGACCCGGCGCCCGTCGGCTCCCTCGCGCACGAGGACCGCATCGCGACGCTGACGCGCTTCTCGGCCGAGGCGCTGGCGGCGGGCGTCGCGCTGCTGCCGCGCAAGCCGGTGAGCGTGGTGGCGTCGGGGGGCGGGGTGCACAACCGCACCATGATGCGCTTCATCGAGGAGGCGCTGGGCGTGCCGGTGCTGAACGCGGACGCGGCCGGGTTCTCGACCGATGCGATGGAGGCGGAGGCGTTCGCCTTCCTGGCGGCGCGCACGCTGCGCGGGCTGCCGATCACCTACCCGTCCACCACCGGGGTCGGCGCGCCGATCAGCGGCGGGCGGCTGGAGCGGCCCGCCGCGTGAGCGAAGCGGGCCCGCAAGGGGTCCGCTCCGCCGCGTTCGTCACTCGCTGCTGGAGACCGGCGCGGGCAGCGCTTCGGTGGGCTCCGGCGACGGGGTCCGGCCGAGGCGCATGTCGAGATAGTCCGAGCAGTGGCCGATCAGCTCATCCACCTGGCCGTCGAAGAAGTGGTTCGCGCCGGGGATGACCGTGTGGGTGATCTTGATGCCCTTCTGCAGTTTCAGCTTGTCGACCAGCGTCTGGGTGTCCTTCGGGATCGCCACACGGTCGCGATCGCCGTGGATGATGAGGCCCGAGGACGGGCAGGGCGCCAGGAACGAGAAGTCGTGCAGGTTGGCGGGCGGAGCGATCGACATGAACCCCTCGACCTCCGGACGGCGCATCAGGAGCTGCATGCCGATCCAGGCGCCGAAGGAGAAGCCGGCGATCCAGCAGCCCTGCGCTTCGGGGTGGACCGCCTGCAGCCAGTCGAGCGCGGAGGCAGCGTCGGCGAGCTCGCCGGCGCCGTGGTCGAATTCGCCCTGGGAGCGGCCGACGCCACGGAAATTGAACCGCAGGACGGTGAAATTCCGCTCCTTGAACATGTAAAAGAGGTTGTAGATGATCTGATTGTTCATCGTCCCCCCGAAGTGCGGATGGGGATGGAGAACAATCGCGAGCGGAGCGCGGCGATTCGGTGAGGCCTGCAAGCGCCCCTCGAGGCGGCCGGCGGGTCCGGTAAAGATGACTTCAGGCATCACGGTCCCGGTTGTTTAGGGTGAGGCCGGGTTATCTATCAATCAGGCTTCGTGAATCAAGCGAATAGGATGACCTCCCGGTGGTCGAACGTCTGTATCTCGACTGGAATGCGAGCGCGCCGACGTGCCCGGCGGCCCGCGAGGCCGCGATCGCGGCCCTTCTGGCGGGCGGAAACGCGTCCTCGGTGCATGCCGAGGGGCGGGCGAGCCGGGGCATCGTCGAGACCACGCGCCGCGCGATCGGCCAGCGTTTCGGCGTCTCGCACGAGGGCGTGACGTTCACGTCGGGCGGCACGGAGGCCAACGTGATGGCCCTGCGCCCGGGGGTCACGCGCGACGGTACGGCGCCGGTGGAGCGACTGATTACTGCGGCGACCGAGCACCCCGCGGTGCTGGCAGGGGCGGGCTTTCATCCCCACGACGTGACGGTCCTGCCTGTGGACAGCGACGGGCGGGTGCGGCCGGAGAGGCTGGACGCCGCGCTCAATGCAGACCCGCGCCCGGCGCTGGTCTCGCTGATGGCGGCCAACAACGAGACCGGCATCCTCACCGACCCGGCGCTCTTCACGCTGGCGCGCGAGCGTGGCGCCGTGACGCACACCGACGCCGTGCAGGCCTTCGGCCGGGTCCCGGAAGCGGCGATGCCGGCCGACCTCGTCACCGTCTCGGGACACAAGATCGGCGCGCCGCCGGGGGTGGGAGCGCTGATCCGCCGCGCCGGGGTGACGGTCCCGCCGCTGATCCGCGGCGGCGGCCAGGAGCGCGGCGCGCGCGGCGGCACGGAGAACGTCCCGGCCATCGCCGGGTTTGCGGCGGCGCTCGAGGGACCGGCGGCCGACCCGCTCGCCTGGCGCGACACCGAGGTCGCGCGAAATGCCTTCGAGGCTTCGCTTCTAGAAAAATTCCCAAAAGCGACCATCTTTGGGCGAGCGGCGCCGCGTCTTCCCAACACCAGTCTGTTCGCTCTCGGTGCGCCGGCCGAGTTGGCGCTGATCGGGCTGGACCTTGCCGGCATCGCCGTGTCCTCGGGCTCGGCCTGCTCCTCGGGCAAGGTCTCGGTCAGTCATGTGCTGATCGCCATGGGCGTTTCGGACGCCGTGGCGCAGTGCGCGATCCGTGCCAGCGTGGGTCCTTTGGGGGCCGAACGCGCGTTCGAGCGTTTTTTGGTGGCGCTGGGCGAGGTCATTGTGCCAATGACAAGATGACCTTAGTTCTTAGAAAATGTCCAACCTACGGGCTTTGAACCCGTGCGGAGGGTCCGATGCCAGCAGTTCAGGAGACGATCGATCGCGTCGCCGCGATCGACGTCGATAAGTACAAGTACGGTTTCGTCACCGACATCGAGTCCGAGAAGGCCCCGAAAGGCCTGTCGGAAGAGGTGATCGCGTTCATTTCGGCCAAGAAGAACGAGCCGGAGTGGATGCTGGAGTGGCGGCTCGAGGCGTATCGCCGGTGGCTGACCATGGAAGAGCCGACCTGGGCCGCCGTGCACTACCCGAAGATCGACTTCAACGACATCTACTACTACGCCGCGCCCAAGCTCACCGACGGTCCCAAGTCGCTCGACGAGGTCGACCCGGAGCTTCTGAAGACGTACGAGAAGCTGGGTATCCCGCTGAAAGAGCAGGAGATCCTGGCCGGCGTGCGCAAGCAGGACGAGCCGTCCCAACTCGACGAGGGCGGACCGGCGAACCCCTACGGCGGCAATGTCGCCGTGGACGCGGTGTTCGATTCCGTCTCGGTGGTGACGACCTTCAAGAAGGAGCTCGCCAAGGCGGGCGTCATCTTCTGCTCGATCTCCGAGGCGGTGCGCGAGCACCCCGAGCTCGTCCAGAAGTACCTCGGCACCGTCGTGCCGCAGAGCGACAACTTCTACGCCACGCTCAACTCGGCCGTGTTCACGGACGGCTCGTTCGTCTACGTGCCGCCGGGCGTGCGCTGCCCGATGGAGCTGTCGACCTATTTCCGCATCAACGAGATGAACACGGGCCAGTTCGAGCGCACGCTGATCATCGCCGACAAGGGCGCCTACGTCTCCTACCTGGAAGGCTGCACGGCGCCGCAGCGGGACGAGAACCAGCTTCACGCGGCCGTGGTCGAGCTGATCGCGCTCGACGACGCGGAGATCAAGTACTCCACCGTCCAGAACTGGTACCCGGGCGACTCCCAGGGCAAGGGCGGCATCTACAACTTCGTCACGAAGCGGGGCGACTGCCGCGGCGCGCGTTCGAAGATCTCGTGGACGCAGGTGGAGACCGGATCGGCCATCACCTGGAAGTACCCGAGCTGCATCCTGCGCGGGGACGACAGCCGCGGCGAGTTCTACTCCATCGCCATATCGAACGGCTACCAGCAGATCGATTCCGGCACGAAGATGATCCACCTCGGCAAGAACACGTCGAGCCGCATCATCTCCAAGGGCATCGCCGCCGGGCACTCGATGAACGCCTACCGGGGCCTCGTGCAGGCGCACCGCAAGGCGACGGGCGCGCGCAACTTCACCCAGTGCGACTCGCTGCTGATCGGCGACAAGTGCGCCGCGGTGACGATCCCGTACGTGGAGTCGAAGAACGGCAAGGCGCAGTTCGAGCACGAGGCGACCACCTCGAAGATCTCGGACGACCAGCTCTTCTACTGCCGCGCCCGCGGGATCGGCGAGGAGGAGGCCGTGGCGCTCATCGTCAACGGCTTCGTGCGCGACGTCATCCAGCAGCTCCCGATGGAGTTCGCGGTCGAAGCGCAGAAACTCATCGGCGTCAGCCTTGAAGGCTCCGTGGGGTGATCCTGTCGGGCCTTGCGCATGTCGAAGGCTATCGTGTCACGCGCAATGTCGGGTACGTCATCCAGGAAACGGTTCTTGGCCTGAATGTCGTACGCGATTTCGACGCGATGTCCGCGAACCTCTTCGGCGGCCGGGCAACTCTGTACGACAACAAGATCCAGACCGCGCGCGACGACGTGATCTCGACGCTGACCGCCGGCGCGAAGTCGGCCAGTGCCAACGCCATCGTCGGGATGAACGTTCGGTACGATCTGGGCCAGGGTATGGTGATGGAGACGGTCCAGGGAACGGCCGTCGAACTCGGGAAGCTGGGCGATGGCGACGAGCGATAGCAGCACTGTGGTCCTCTACCGGCCGGTCGGGTCCAGGGAGCTCGCGCTGATCGAGGCGGCGGGGTGGCGGGCTTTTCCGCCGCGCCTGCCGGAACAGCCGATCTTCTATCCCGTCACCAACGCGCGCTACGCCGAGAAGATTGCGCAGGAGTGGAATGCGCGCCTCAACGAGGATCGCGTCGGCTTCGTGACCCGCTTCTCGGTCGGTTCGGACTATATCGCGCGCTACGAGACACACATCGTCGGGGCCTCCTGGCACGAGGAGTACTGGATCCCGGCGGAAGAACTGGACGAGTTCAACCGAAACATCATTGGGACGATCGAGGTGACGGCGCGCTACGACGACGCCGAGCCCGCAATCGAACAGGACGAACGATAGACATGCTCGCAATCGAAAACCTCCACGCCAAGGTCGACGACGAGGAAGGCCGCGAGATCCTGAAGGGGCTCGACCTCGAGATCTGGCCCGGCGAGGTGCACGCCATCATGGGTCCGAACGGGGCCGGCAAGTCGACGCTGGGCCATATCATCGCCGGCAAGGACGGCTACGAGGTCACCGAAGGCAGCGTCCAGTTCATGGAACAGGACCTCCTCGAGATGGAGCCGGAGGAGCGCGCCGCAGCGGGCATCTTCCTCGCCTTCCAGTACCCCGTCGAAGTCCCGGGCGTCGCCACCATGACGTTCCTCAAGACCGCCATGAACGCGCAGCGCGAGGCACGCGGCGAGAAGGCGCTGTCGACGCCGGAGTTCATGAAGGCGGTGAAGGGCGCGGCCGACAAGCTCGGCATCCAGCAGGACATGCTGCGCCGGCCGATCAACGTCGGCTTCTCGGGCGGTGAGAAGAAGCGCAACGAGATCATGCAGATGGCCCTCCTGGAGCCGAAGTTCTGCGTCCTCGACGAGACCGATTCGGGCCTCGACATCGACGCGCTGCGCATCGTCTCCGAAGGCGTCAACGCGCTGCGCTCGCCGGAGCGCTCGTTCCTCGTCATCACGCACTACCAGCGCCTGCTCGACTACATCGAGCCCGACCACGTGCATGTTCTGGCTGGCGGGCGCATCGTGCGCTCGGGTGGCCCGGAGCTTGCCAAGGAACTCGAAGCCAAGGGCTACGCCGAGTTCCTCGAAGCCGCGTGAAGGAGGCGTCCATGACGGCCAACGCAAATCCGGCCGCTCCGAAGACGGCCACCCCGACCGAGGCCGAGGCGGCGCTGTCGGCCCTGTTCGAGACCAAGCGGTCCGACGCCGGCGCCCCGCTCGCCAAGGCGCGCGAGGACGCGTTCACGCGCTTCGCCGCCGCCGGCCTGCCGCACCGCCGCGTCGAGGCCTACAAGTACACCGACCTGCGGGCGCGGCTGCGCAACCTGCCGCCGGTCCCCGGTCCGGCGGACGTCGCCGCGGTCAAGGCCGTGCTCGACGCTGCGCCGGTGCTGGTCGAGGGCGCCTCGCGGATCGTCATCGCCAACGGACGCTATGTGCCCGAGCTCTCCTCGGCCCCCGCGAACGTCACTGTCACGTCGATCCTGGACCCGGCCGCGGACCTCACCGGCGTCGGCTCGCTGGTCGCGGGCAGCGATGATCCGCTGACCCTCGCCAACGCCGGCCTCTTCGAGGGCGGTGCGGTGATCGCCGTCAGCGGCGAGGCCGGCGGTCCGCTGGAGCTCGTCAACGTCGCCACCGGCGACAACCTCGTCATGGGCCGCGTCGCGATGACGGTCGTGCCGGACGGGCGCGTCTCCGTCGTGGAGCGCATGATCGGGCAGGCGGGGACGGTCGAGAACGCGCTGACCGAGGTCATCCTCGGCGAGGGCGCTCACGTCGACTGGGTCCGCCTCGTCGACGGGCTCTCCGAGCAGGCGGTCGAGCTCTCGTCGTACCATGTCGAGGTGCCCGAGCGCGCCAGGCTCGACCATCTCACCGTCACGACCGGCAAGGGGCTCGCCCGCAACCAGGTGTTCGGGCACGTCGTCGGCCACGACGCGGAGGCGAACTTCCGCGCCGCGACCGTCGCCGTCGGCAAGCGCCACGCCGACAACACGCTCGTGGTCCGCCACGACGCGGTCGGCTCGCGCTCGTCGGAAGTCTTCAAGTCGGCCGTCGGCGAGGGCGGCACGTCGATCGTCCAGGGCCGCATCATCGTCGACCCGGACGCCCAGAAGACCGATTCGAAGATGATGTCGAACGCGCTCTTCCTCGACGACACCGGCGAGGTGGTGAACAAGCCGGAGCTGGAGATTTTCGCCGACGACGTGGTCTGCGGCCACGGCGCCACCTCCGGCGACATCGACGACGAGCCGGTCTTCTACCTGCGTGCCCGCGGCATTCCCGAGGCGACCGCCCGGCGGATGCTGACCGAGGCGTTCATCCTGGAGGCGCTCGACCGGGTGGAGAACGAGACCTTGAAGGAGGCGCTCGAGACCCGCATCCGCGAGGCGCTGTCGGTCATCGGAGGCAAGGCGTGGACATAACCGCGACGGCCGACACCCTGGACATCGAGCGGATCCGCGCCGACTTCCCGATCCTGTCGCAGACCATCCACGGCAAGCCGCTGGTCTACCTCGACAGCGCGGCGTCGGCCCAGAAGCCGACGCCGGTCCTCAACCGGATCATGCAGGCCTATTCGGAGGACTACGCCAACGTCCACCGCGGCCTGCACACGCTGGCGAACCGCTCCACCGAGGCCTACGAGGGGGCGCGCGAGATCGTGCGCCGCTTCATCAACGCACCGTCGACGGAGGAGGTGATCTTCACCCGCTCCTCGACCGAGGCGATCAACCTCGTCGCCGGCAGCTACGGCCGCACGCACATCGGCGAAGGCGACGAGATCGTCATCACCGTGATGGAGCACCACTCCAACGTCGTCCCGTGGCACTTCCTGCGCGAGCGCCAGGGCGCCGTGATCCGCTGGGTGGGCCTGCGCGAGGACGGCTCGCTCGACATGGACGAGTTCGAGGCCGCGCTCTCAGAGCGCACCAGGATGGTCGCCGTCGTCCACATGTCGAACGTCCTCGGCACAGTGAACCCGGTGGCCGAGATCTGCCGGATCGCCCGCGAGCGGGGCATCGCGACGCTCGTCGACGGCTCGCAGAGCACCGTGCACGGCCCGGTCGACGTGCAGGCCATCGGCTGCGACTTCTTCGCCTTCACCGGCCACAAGCTGTACGGCCCGACCGGCATCGGCGTGCTCTATGGCCGCCGCGAGATGCTGGAGGGCATGCCGCCGTTCCTCGGCGGCGGCGAGATGATCGAATCGGTCTCGCGCGAGGCGATCACCTACGCCGGCCTGCCGAACCGCTTCGAGGCGGGGACGCCGCCGATCGTGCAGGCGATCGGCCTGGGCGCGGCGATCGAGTACGTCGAGTCGATCGGCTGGGACGCGATCACCGCGCACGAGGCGAGCCTCACGGCCTACGCCCGGGAGCGGCTGCGCGGGGTGAACGCGCTCTCGCTGTACGGGGACGCGCCGAACCGTGGCGGCGTATTCGCGTTTAACCTTGAGGGTGCGCATCCGCACGACGTCTCGACCATTCTGGATCGCGAAGGTGTTGCGGTCCGCGCCGGACAGCATTGCACCGAACCGTTGATGGAAGCGCTCGGCATCAATGCATCCTGCCGCGCCTCGTTTGGCCTCTACAACACGCGAGCCGAGGTCGATCGACTTGCCGAGGCCATCGAGAAGGCCCATAGATTCTTCGTGTAAGGGGGTGACGATGGACAGCACCAAAGCCGGGTTCGCCGACGCCACGACGCCCGATGCGACCGCCGAGGGGAGCCGCGCGCTCTCCGAGGAGAGGCTTGCACGCGACGCCGAAGCCGTCGGCGGCGGCGTTCCCGAGACCGAAGTCCTCGAGCCGGGCACGTCCGCGATTCCCGAGGAAGAGCTCGACCGGATCACCCAGGACATCATCTCGGCGCTCAAGACCGTCTACGACCCGGAAATCCCGGTCGACATCTACGAACTCGGCCTGATCTACCGGGTCGACATCGAGGACGACCGCTCCATCCGCGTCGACATGACGCTCACCGCGCCGGGCTGCCCCGTCGCGGGCGAGATGCCGGGGTGGGTGGAAAACGCGGTCGGCACCGTCGAGGGCGTCGGCCAGGTGACGGTCAACATGGTGTTCGATCCGCCCTGGGACCCGTCCCGCATGTCCGACGAGGCGCGCGTCGCTCTCGATATGTTCTAATCTTCGCCCGGGCTGTGGCGCCGCAAGGGCAGTGTCCCTAGATTGGGTATGAAGAGCCGTCAGGTAGAGGAGCCGACCATGTCTCGTCCTGCCATCATGAGCCTGTCCGATACCGCCGCCGAACGGGTGCGCGATATCATGGGCCGTGCCGATCCGCCGATTGCGGGTCTGCGCGTGGGAATCAAGAAAGGCGGCTGCGCGGGCATGGAATACACCATGGACGCCGTTGCCGAAGCGGACCCGAAGGACGAGGTGATCGAGGCGGACGGCGCCCGCGTCTTCGTCGACAAGACCGCCGTCCTGTTCCTTCTCGGCTGCCGGATGGACTACGAGACCACGAAGTTCCGTTCCGGCTTCATCTTCGAGAATCCGAATCAGGTTTCGGCCTGCGGATGCGGCGAATCGGTCGAGCTGAAGGCCGCCGAAACCGCCTGACCCGCGCCCGCCGGAGAGATCCGCATCAGAAATGACGAAAAGGCCGGTCCCGTTTGGGCCGGCCTTTTTTCGTTTGCGCCAGCCGGGCCGGGCCGTCGGCGGGCCTCAGTAGGCCTGCCGGGTGCGATGGCGGGCTTCCGGCGAGATCTCGCTCACGACCTTCGATTCGTTCGCCTGCTCGGCGAGGGCGGCGCAGTGCTCCGCGATGCAGATCGCAGCCGTCGGGTCGTCGTCGCGGTGAAGCGCCGCGATCCCGCAGGCGAGAAGCAGCGGCGTATCGGGACGTCCGCCGCCCTGGCCGTCGATGGTCGCCCTCACGGCCTCGGCGATCCGCTCCGTCTGGTGCAGCGCGCGGTCGGGGAAGACGACGGCGACCACGTGCGGCGCGACGGCGTAGATGTGCCCGAGCCCGTCCAGAGCCTCGATCAGCGCCTGCCTCGTGCGCCGGAGGGTCGCCGCCGCCTCCGGCAACCCCGTCGGGCATCGCAGCGACATCACGGCGATCGTGTGCGGGATGCGCTTGGCGGGCGCGCTCATCCAGATCCGCCGCGCGTCCCGAAGGAGCAGCGGCCGCTCGGACTGGAACGCCGCCGCGCCCCGACCGGCCGGATCGGCCGGCCATGCATGGCCCCCAGCGGCAGAGTCTGCCGTTGCGGCGGGGTAGCCGTGCGCTCCGGTCTGTCGCCGCGCCGGGACGCGCTCAACCGGCGGCGCCGCGCTGTCGCAGGGCCGCGCTCCAAACGGCTGGCCGGCGGCGGGAGCGCCCGGCAGCGATTGCGGTCCGCCGTGGCCCGCGCCATCGGACGGGCCGGGACTTGTCGCGGCAAGGGAAGCGGGTGGCATCAGCTCCCCCGCAATGTAGGCGGGGCAGTGCACGGGCGCGCGCGGCGTCGCGCTCATCGTGTAGCGCTCGGCTGACGCACCGTTGGACCCGCCGCCAGACACCGGTTCATCCAGCGCGTCCCAGGCGCCGGCGCCGAAGGCGGACGCAAGCGCATTCTCCAGGGCCAGTGACCGGGTTCGTTGGGGTCTCCGCTCCGTCTCGCGAGATCCGGCCGTCGCGGCATGCTCGGAGACCGGCATGCGGGTGGGGCGGATGGCGCGGGGCATGGCAGTGCCGGCGCGATGCGGGGCGGGCGCTGCGGTCGGCTCGGGCCTGTCGCTCGCCGCGCGGATGCGTTCGGCGAAGCGCGCGGTGCGGCTCATCGGGGCGAGACGCTCCAGCAGCGCCTCCGCCTCGCCGCGGACGTCCCCGACCGCGGCGGAGGTGCCCTCGCTCCGGCTCTGCCCGGAATCGCCCGCGTCAGCCATCGTCTCGCCGCCGGCCGGGTCGTCAGGCAGCCCGGCGGACGGCTCATCGTCATCGTCGAAGGACAGGCCGCTGCTCAGGGCGCTGGCGAGCGCCTCGGCGAGATCGGATTCGCAGGGCGGGGAGGCGTATTCGTCGCCGTGCGCGTCGGAGGAACGATGGGGCGCGCTGTCCTGGGGATCGTGTGCCATGGGCTGCCTCATGCTCACAGTGAGGCCGCAGAGCGATTCGCGACCGCCCCAAAATGATTGACGATAATGGTTAACGAAACCCTAATATCCACAGACCCGACGCAGGCCGCGCGGCGAAATTCGCAGATATCCTGGGGATAATAGGCGTCCCAGCACCGACGGCCGCCGAATGGGCGGCCGTTTGATCGGGCGGTGTATTAACCGACCGGCTCGGTGGTGGACTTGCGGGTCGTGGTCGTGGTGGCCGGCTTGCGCGGGGACAGGGGTCGCAGCAGGAAGGCCGGGACGTACGGGGTGTCGCGGAATGCGACGCGGGGCTCGTCCGGCTCGCGGCGATCCCGGCGGCGGGAACCACGATCGGAGCGGGGCGCCTCGTCGGACTTCGACCGTGCCGGGGCAGGCGCCGGGGCCTGCTGGGGCTGGCTCGGAGCGGGAGCCTGGGCGGCAACCGTCTCCGCCTCGGCCGGGCCGCGCCTGTCACCGCGGTTGCGGCCACGGGGCGGACGGGACCGATCCTCGCCACCCGACCTCGCGGCGCTCTTCTGCGCAGCCGGAGGGGCGTCGTCGTCCAGCCACTGCACTTCGCGCTTCAGCATCGCCTCGATCGCCGCGACGAGCTTCTTGTCCTCGGGCGTCGAGATGGTGAAGGCGGCGCCGGAGCGGCCGGCACGACCCGTGCGCCCGATGCGGTGGACATAGTCCTCGGCGTTGTGCGGCACGTCGTAATTGAAGACGTGGCTCACCTTCGGGATATCGAGCCCGCGAGCGGCGACGTCGGAGGCGACGAGCAGGGTGATCTTGTCCTGCTTGAAGGAGTCCAGCGTCATCATGCGGGTGCGCTGGTCCATGTCGCCATGGAGCGCGCCGACGGAGAAGCCGTGGCGTTCCAGCGACCGGAAGAGCGTGCCGATGTCCCGCTTGCGGTTGCAGAAGATGATGCCGTTCGACAGTTCCTTCTCGCCGCGGATGAGGCGGCGCAGGGTGTCGCGCTTCTCCTTCGGCGTCGAACCGGAGCGGACGAACCGCTGCGTCACCGTCTCGGCCGCGGAGGAGGGCGGCGAGACCTCGACGCGCACCGGATCCTTCAGGAAGCGGTCGACGAGGCTGACGATCTCCTTCGGCATGGTGGCCGAGAAGAACAGCGTCTGGCGCTTGGCCGGAAGGATCTTGCAGATGCGCTCGATGTCCGGGATGAACCCCATGTCGAGCATGCGGTCGGCCTCGTCGACGACGAAGATCTCGACCTGCTGCAGGAGGAGCTTGCCGCGCTCGAGGTGGTCGAGCAGTCGGCCCGGCGTCGCGATGACGACATCGGCGCCCCGGTCGATCTTCCGGTTCTGCTCCTCGAACGACACGCCGCCGATGAGCAGCGCGACGGTGAGCTTGTGGTTGACCCCGTACTTCTCGAAGCTCTCCTCGACCTGCGCGGCAAGCTCGCGCGTCGGCTCGAGGATCAGTGTGCGGGGCATGCGCGCCCGGGCCCGCCCCTTCTCGAGGAGCGAGAGCATCGGGAGGACAAAGGACGCCGTCTTTCCGGTTCCGGTCTGGGCGAGACCCAGAACGTCCTTCTTTTCCAGCGCGTGCGGAATCGCCGCCGCCTGGATGGGCGTCGGTTTGGTGTACCCGGCAGCCTCGACGGCGGAAACCACCTTCGGGCTCAGACCGAGTTCGTTGAACATCGGGTCAGAAATGGTTGTGTTGTCTCTTGGTTCGTGCGGCTCTCCCGCGCTAAGCAGGAGTGGTCGCCAATGTCAAACGGCCTGCGCCGTACATGTGGTAAGTAAACTATAAAGATGGCATGTCAACATCAGCGGCCCCTCGCGTTCACACAAGCTGAACGGGTATGGCTGCGATGCATCGAACCCAACGTGCAGGCTTGAACGCAATGAACTTCGAAGACCGGGAACTCTACCGGACCGGACGCTCGACCAATTTCGGACACGCGGCGGTTGCGACGTCCGAACCGCTCGCCGTACAGGCCGGCCTCGCCGTGCTGCGACGCGGTGGCAATGCCGTGGACGCCGCGATCGCCACGGCCGCCGTCCTGACCGTCACCGAACCGGTCTCCAATGGCCTCGGCTCGGACGCCTTCGCGCTGATCTGGGACGGCGACAAGCTGCACGGCCTCAACGCGAGCGGCCGCTCCCCGGCCGCCTGGACGCCGGAACGCTACGCCGGCGCCGACAAGATCCCCGTCAACGGCTGGGGCGCCGCGACGGTGCCGGGCGCCGTCTCCGCATGGCGCGCGCTGTCCGACAAGTTCGGCGCGCTGAGCTTCGGCGACCTCCTCACAGACGCGATCCGCATCGCCCGCGAAGGCTACGGCGTCGGCCCGATCACCGCGATCTCGTGGGCCAACCAGGTGCAGCGCTTCAAGGACAGCGCGTCCTGGCGCGCGACCTTCATGCCGAACGGCCATGCGCCCAAGGCGGGTGAGCTCTTCAAGATGCCCGGCGCCGCGGACGCGCTGGAGCTCATCGCCGTCACCGGCGGCGACGCCTTCTACCAGGGCGCCATCGCCGAGGAGATCGCCCGCCAGTCGAAGGCCGAGGGCGGAGCGATGACCGTCGAGGACCTCGCCGCCCACAAGGCCGACTGGGTCGACCCGATCGAGATGGGCGCCTACGGCGTGTCCACCCACGAGATCCCGCCGAACGGGCAGGGCATCATGGCGCTGATCGCGCTCGGCCTGCTCGACCGGCTCGACCTCGGCGACGATCCGGACGGCGTGCGGGCGCTCCACCTCGAGATCGAGGCGGTGAAGCTGGCGATGGCCGACACCGCCGCACACGTCGCCGACCTCGAGCACATGCGGATCAGCCCGTCCGACCTCCTCGACCCGGCCTACCTCGACGAGCGGGTGAAGCTGATCGACCCGAGCAAGGCGCAGGAGCCGAAGACCGGCATCCCGCAGCCGGGCGGCACGATCCTGCTGACGACGGCCGACCGCGACGGCATGATGGTGTCGTTCATCCAGTCCAACTACATGGGCTTCGGCTCGGGCTGCGTCGTGAACAAGTACGGCGTCTCGATGCAGAACCGCGGCGCCGGCTTCTCGCTGGACCCGTCGAGCCCGAACATCGTCGCGCCCAGCAAGCGCCCGTTCCATACGATCATTCCGGGCTTCGTCACCAAGGCCGGCGGCCCGCTGATGGCGTTCGGCATGATGGGCGGCCCGATCCAGGCGCAGGGCCACGCGCAGCTCGTCACGCGCATGATCCGCTTCGACCAGCCCGTGCAGGCGGCGATCGACGCGCCGCGCTTCCGCTGCCTCGGCGGCCGGACGGTCGCGCTGGAGCGGCACCTGTCGGCCGAGACGCAGGCCGCGCTCGTCGCCATGGGTCACGACGTGCAGAACGACGCGCCGGGAGTCGCGTTCGGCTTCGGCGGCGCGCAGGCGATCATGCGCCACGGCGAGATCTACGCCGCGGGCTCCGACACCCGCAAGGACGGCTACGCGGGCGTCATCTGATCCGGCGACGGGGCAGGGCGATCCGCCCTGCCTCGTTCGCGGGACCGCTGCCCGTTCGCGGGGGCGGATCACTCACCCGTGCGACAGCGTGTTCGACGGGACGCTTCCTCAGCCGCCGGAATGCCATTACCCCGGTCGGCGACATTGGGGAGCGTACTAACTTGCGAATTCTTTTTGGATTTTTCCTCGCGCTCGGCCTCGCCGGCGCGGCACTCGCACAGGGCGTCGACCGATCCGATCCGGCGATGGTCGCGACACGTTTCGTCGACGCCTACAAGGCGCGTGACCTGGCCGCGATGGCGCCGCTGATGGATGCCAACAACGCCGACTTCTTCGCCGAGCTCGCCGCGGAAGGACGGGCGCATCCCGCCTACGGGCGCGTCTTCTCCGGCTGGCGCGCGGATGCGATCGACGCGGCGAACGGCGTCTCGGGCGCGGCGCGGGTCCGGCGGGAGGGCGAGGTCTGGGTGCCGATCGGCCAGTCCGGCGGGGAGATCTTCGTCGTCGCGCTCACCGCCGAGGAGAACGGCTGGGGCGTGGAGGACATCCTCAGCCCCGGCGCGGCCGACTTCGACGTCCTTCCCATCGCCCGCTAGCGGCATTCGGGCAGCGCGCCGTCACCCGGCGCACTCCCCCGTTCACGCGCCCGGCGAGACGTTCCGGTGGATCAGCCGGTCGAGGAGGGGGCGGCGCGGCAGCTCGGGCGAATCGCCGCTCGCGACCGAGGCGACCATGCCTGTGAAGAGCGGCAGCCCGTCCGTCGAGCCGAGGAGCGGCTCCACCGCGTTCTCAGGGTGCGGCATCATCCCGAGGACGTTGCCCGTCTCGTTGACGATCCCGGCGATGTCGTTGGCGGACCCGTTGGGATTGTCCACGTAGCGCAGCGCCACGCGACCCTCGCCCTCGAGCCGGGCGATTGTCTCGTCGTCGGCCCGGTAGTTGCCGTCGTGGTGCGCGCACGGGTAGGTGACCACCGCCCCGCGCTCGTAGTCGCGCGTGAAGGCGTTGGTGTTCTCGACCTTGAGGCGGATCTTCCGGCACACGAACGTTAGGCAGGCGTTGCGCATCAGCGCGCCGGGAAGGAGCCGCGCCTCGGTCAGCACCTGGAAGCCGTTGCACACGCCCAGCACGTAGCCGCCGCGCGCGGCATAGTCGGCCACGGCCCGCATGATCGGCGAGCGGGCGGCGATGGCCCCGGCACGCAGGTAGTCACCGTGCGCGAAGCCGCCCGGAATCATCACCAGGTCGACCGGAGGCAGTTCCGTGTCGGTGTGCCAGACCATGACGGGATCGTCGCCACCGGCGAGGCGGATGGCGCGGGCGGCGTCCGGCTCACGGTTGGAGCCCGGAAAGACGATGACCGCGGATTTCATGACAGGATCGCGATGTCGTAGCGCTCGACCACGGTGTTGGCGAGCAGCGCCTCGCACATGCGGCCGACCTCCTCGCGCGCGGCGCTCTCGTCGGTGGCGGCAAGGTCGAGGTCGATCACCTTGCCCTGTCGCGCCTGGTTGACGCCGGAGAAGCCGAGGCTCGTGAGGGCACCCTCGATGGCCTTGCCTTGCGGGTCGAGGACACCGGGCTTCAGGGTGATGGTGACGCGTGCTTTCATACTGCTGATCCAAGGCGCGTGATGGCGTGACCCTCGCTCTCCTACGTCGCGCCCGGCGCGCTGGCAATCATGGTGCGGCGAAACGAGCGCCGAACCCGCAGCGTCGGCCGGTCAGCGGGGCTCGACGATGAAGACCATGTTGGCGACCACGTGTCCTTGCAGGTTCTGACCGTCGAAAGCGAGGGCGAAGGCGTCACGCTCTCCATTCTTGCCTGCCTTGTAGACAATCCGGTTGGGTCGCACCGTCACGAGACGCCCGTGCTCCGGCTTGTCGATCACGATCACGCGGTCGATCCGGATCCGCCCCGCAAGATCGAGGTGCATCATGCAGGCCTTGCCGGGTTTCGGGGAAATCCGCAGCAGGAAGACGGGTATGCCGTCCAACCGCTTCAGCCCCACGCGGCGCTCGTAGCAGGGCAGGGGGCTCTGTGCCGCGGCGAAGGTCGGCGGGAGCGTCAGCGGCAGCGCGACGGCGAGGGCCAGAAGGCCGCGCAGGGGCCGTGAAGCCGTGAGGCGGTTGGTCAGGGTCATGGATCGTGTGTCGCAAAAAAAAGCAGCCACGGAGCCCGTGGCCGCCTTCTGACTTCGGTGAGCCCCGAGAGGCTATGGACGAGGGTTACTGGACCAGCGTCGGCCCGGTCACCGGCGGGCGGTCCTGCTCGGGCAGGATGCCGAGACGCTGGGCGACTTCCTGGTAGGCCTCGAGGAGGCCGCCGAGGTCACGCCGGAAGCGGTCCTTGTCCATCTTCTCGTTGGTCTTGAGGTCCCACAGACGGCACGAATCGGGGCTGATCTCGTCGGCCACGACGACGCGCATCATGTCGTTCTCCCAGAGGCGGCCGCACTCGATCTTGAAGTCGACCAGGCGGATGCCGACGCCGAGGAACAGACCGGCCAGGAAGTCGTTGACGCGCACGGCGAGCGCCATGATGTCATCGAGCTCCTGGGGGGTCGCCCAGCCGAACGCGGTTATGTGCTCTTCCGTGACGAGCGGATCGTTCAGCTCGTCGTTCTTGTAATAGAACTCGATGATCGAGCGGGGGAGCTGGGTCCCCTCCTCGAGGCCGAGGCGCTTGGCGAGGGAGCCTGCCGCGACGTTGCGGACCACCACCTCGAGCGGAATGATCTCCACTTCGCGAATCAGCTGCTCGCGCATGTTCAGCCGACGGATGAAGTGCGTCGGGATGCCCATGTCGTTCAGGTTCGTGAAGATGTGCTCGGAGATGCGGTTGTTGAGCACCCCCTTGCCGTCGATCACACTGTGCTTCTTGGCGTTGAAGGCGGTCGCATCGTCCTTGAAGTGCTGGATCAGAGTGCCAGGCTCCGGACCCTCGTAGAGGATCTTGGCTTTACCTTCATAGATGCGGCGGCGTCGGCTCATAGGGATGTACCGGTGAGGGTTGGGCGGTTTCATCGTGTACGCTGAACGTCAGGTTTAGGCAAAGAGGCGTTAACATTTCGAGCGCCCGGACAGGTCGCATCGCGCACGCCGACACCGCGGATGCATCCCGACGCTACTCCATCCGCGACAAAGCCTCAATGGAGGAGTGCCATACTGACGTTGACACCGGCGGTTAACCCGATAGAGCCAAAGGGGCGGCAAGGAGACCAAAATGACTCAGTTCGAGGATCGTGAAAGGGCATTCGAGGCGCGCTTCGCGCACGACGAGGAGCTGCGCTTCAAGTCGCTTGCGCGCCGCAACAAGCTCCTCGGCCAGTGGGCGGCCGAAAAGCTCGGGCGGAGCGGCGAGGCCGCGGACGCCTATGCCAAGGAAGTGATTCGCTCCGACTTCGCCGAGCCGGGCGACGAGGACGTCTTCCGCAAGGTGCGGGGTGACTTCAACGAAGCCGGCCTCGAGGTCAGCGACGCGGAGCTGCGCCTCAAGATGCGCGAGCTTCTGGTCGAGGCGGCCGAACAGCTGTCCTGAGCCCCCGGCGCGCGCCGCGGCTCGCGCCCGTCACGGCACATCGGCCCTCGCATCGCAGGGCCGCTCCCGGCGCGGCGCACTCACGTGCCGTCCGGCGCAAAGGCAGGCGCGGGCCAAATGGCGAGCCACCCGGCCCCCTGCAACTCACCGGACAATCCACATCACGGGCGACTGCGCGCCGCGATCCGCCTCCGCGAGGCGCGGACTACTGCGCGGGCTGGACCGGCGGGGTCGTCTCGGCCGGCGCCTCGATCGTGCCCGTCGACGGCACGGCGCCCTGAAGGTCGCGGTCGTCCTCGCTGAAGACGTAGAAATAGCCCCCGATCGCGATCAGCGCGGCGATCGTCGCGCTGACGATCAGCACCACGAAGGTGCGCATCCCGCGCTCGCCCTGACGCACGTCCTGCGTGTTGCGATATTCCACCATGTCTTGTCCTTCCTCGTTACGGCTGACGGTCCGGATGGACGGACGGACGGACGGCATCCCGTTGGGAATAAGGTCCGCTCAACCGACAACGAGCGAGGCTGCCGTGTCGCTTCAGTGCGGATTGTCGCACCGCGGGCCGGGACAGAATGTTGCGCCGGTGACGAAGCATCTTTGCACCCCATCCCGCCCCTCGCCGAATATGTGACCGCAGAGTCACGGCCCGGTTGCAAATAGGGAAGCGGCGAGGAAACAAACCCTTATGCCGCTTCCTAATTCCGGGAATCGCGTTCAGATATCCGTGCTGCTTAGCGGAGGGGTGTAGAGTGCGCGCTTTCATAAGTGCGGTCATGGCATTGGTCGCGGTTCCTGCCACAGCCTTGGTCTCGGGCCCGTCGATGGCGGCCGACCCGTTGCCCGAGTCGGTGCCGGTTCCCGAATCGGTCAGCTACCGCGACATCGTCATCGATATCGGCGCGGGCGTCGGCTACGAGCCGGTCTTCCCCTCGTCCAAGCGCTACGGCCCGACCGGGTGGCCGCTGATCGCGCTGCAGTACCTGCGACTGCCCGTGTTCGGCGAGGTCGTCACCGAGGACAAGAAAGCCGTGTCGTTCGCGGTCTTCCCCTCGTTCAACTTCGTCGGCGAGCGCAAGAGCTCCGACGCGCACTACCTCGACGGGATCGACGATACCGACCTGTCCTTCGAATTCGGTGGCGGCGCCTCGTTCCGCTACGGCTTCCTGCGCGCCTTCGCTGACGTGCGCTACGGCATCACGGGCCACAACGGCTTCGTCGGCGAGGCGGGCATCGACGTGCTGATGAACCCGATCGACCGCCTGACGCTCGCGGTCGGCCCGCGCATCTCGGCCGCCGACGCGCAGTACATGGACTACTACTTCTCCGTCCCGAACTCCGCCGAGGAGCTCGAGCCCTACAACGCGAGCGGCGGCTTCAAGGACGTCAGCCTCGCGGCCACCGCCACGTACGAGCTGACCGAGAAGTGGCGCCTGCATGGCCGGGTGAAATACACCCACTTCATCGGCGACGCGCTCGACAGCCCGATCGTCGAGGCCGGTAACGACCAGGAAATCAGCGTCGGCATCGGCCTGACCTACCGCTTCAGCCTCGACCTCGGGTACTGACCGGCGCGGACATCGTCCCGCACGAAAAAAAAGCCGTGGACAGCTCCACGGCCTTTTTCATTTTAGCCTGCGGGTGACGCCGGCCGGGTCAGACCGTCGGCACCGTGGCCGTCCCGGCCTTCTCCGCGGCCACCTGTCGAATCGCCGAGGCGAGGACGTCGGCCGGCTGCGCGCCCGACACCGCATACTTGTTCTCGAGGATGAAGCAGGGCACGCCCTGCACTCCGATCGCCTGCGCGTGGACGATCTCCGCCTCCGTCTCGGCGAGGTCCGCGTCGGTCGCGAGCAGGCGCCCGACCATCGACGAGTCGAGCCCGGCGTCCGCCGCCGCCGTGACCAGGACCGCCGGGTCGGCTAGGTTGGCGCCTTCGATGAAGTAGAGGTTGAAGAGGCGCTCCACCAGCGCGTCCTGCTTGCCCTCGATCCCCGCCCAGCGGATCAGCCGGTGCGCGTTGAGGGTATTGGGCGAGCGGGTGATCTTCTCGAATGCGAAGGGGATGTCCTCCTCCTCGCCGGCGGCCCGGACCCGCGCGTAGATCTCGTCCGCCCGCTCCGGCCCGCCGAACTTCTCGGTCAGGTACTGCTGACGGTCCTTGCCCTCGGAGGGCAGGGTCGGATCGAGCTGGTATGGACGCCAGACGACGCGCACGGTGACGTCGTCGAGCGATTCGAGCGCCTTCTCCAGGCGCCGTTTGCCGATGAAGCACCAGGGACACATGACGTCGGAGACGACGTCGATATGGATCGGCTCGATGGCGCTGGTATCGAGTTTCGTCATGGCTTGACCCACCAGGTTTCGAGTTCGACGCCGTAGAGGCTCTGCACCTCCGGGTGCGCGATGCGGGTGGTATAAGCCACCCACTGCGCAGGCGTATGGTACAGAGGTATGACATATAGGCCCGACAGCAACACGCGGTCGAGCGCACGGACCGCATCGACGAAGTCCTCGGTCGACCGCGCCGCCAGCAGCGCGTCGATCATCGCGTCCGCCGCGGGCGACCGGGTGCCGGCGAAATTGAACGATCCCTCGAGGTCCGCCGACTTCTGCGACCAGCGATTGATCTGCTCGTTTCCGGGTGACAGGGACGCCGGCCAGTAGAAGCGGATCATGTCGAAATCGAACGCCAGCAGGCGGGCGTTGTACTGGGAGGAATCGACGTAGCGGATGCGCGCCTCGATCCCGACCGGACGCAGCAGCCGCTGGTAGGCGAGGGCGAGGCGCTCGTCGTCGCGTGTCGCGACCAGGATCTCGAAGCCGAACGGCTCGCCCTTCTCGTTCACGAGCCGGCCGCCGTCGATCCGCCAGCCCGCCGCCGCGAAGTGCTCAAGCGCCTCGCGGATCGCCGTCCGGTCGCGCCCCGAACCGTCGAGCTTCGGCGGTGTCCATGTCCCGTCCATGATCTCCGGCAGCACGGCGTCCGGGTAGGAGGCGAGGAGCTCGCGCTCGCGCTCGCTCGCCGGATGGCCGGTGGCGGCGAGCTCGGAGGCGGTGAAATAACTGTCCGTCCGGTTGAGCTGGCCGCTGAAGAGGTTGGCGTTGATCCAGGTGAAGTCGAACAGCAGGTTCATCGCCGCGCGGACGTCGACATTGTCGAACGGCGGCCGGCGCGTATTGAAGACGAAGGCGTACATGCCGCGCGGGATGCCGAGCGGGATCGCCTCGCGCACCTCGCGCCCGTCCGCCATCGCCGGGAAGTCGTAGCCCGTCGTCCAGCGGCCCGCGTCGCCCTCGAGGTGGAAGTCGGTGTTGCCGGCCTTGAACGCCTCGAACAGCGACGTCTCGTCCCGGAAGAAGCGGAACACCACCTCCTCGAAATTGTAGCGGCCCTTGTTGAGCGCATGACCGGCGCCCCAGTAGTCGGGATTGCGCACGAAGGTGATGTCGCGGCCGGGGTTCACCGTGCCGAGCGTGTAGGGCCCCGTGCCGATGGGCGGCGACAGGGTGGTCTTGCCGAACGCGTCGACGTCGGTCGCGTGCGCCGGCAGGATCGGCATGAGGCCGATGATGAGCGGCAGCTCGCGGTCGCTGGCGTCGGCGAAACGGAAGGTGACGGTGCGTTCGTCCGGTGTCTCGACGCTCGCCACCTTGCCGTAATACTGGCGCATGTAGGGGCGCCCCTGGCTCTTCAGCAGCTCGTAGGAGAAGACGACGTCCTCGGCCGTCAGGGGGTGGCCGTCGGAGAAGGCCGCGCGCTCGTCGATGGTGAAGGTGACGCTGTCGCGCTCCGGCGGCACCGAGACGTCCGAGGCGAGGAAGCCATAGAGCGAGAAGGGCTCGCTGGCGTTGCGCTCGAGGAGGCTCTCGTAGACGAAGTTGCCGAAGGTCGCGTCGCGCATGCCCGGCGCGTAGGACCCTCGCGGAATGAGGACGTTGAGGTTGTCGAAGGACCCCAGGACCGCGAACGTCACCCGCCCGCCCTTGGGCGCGTCGACGTCGACGTAGGGGAGCGGCTCGCCTCTGGAGAGGACGGGCTCGCCGTGCATGGCGATCCCATAGTCCGCGGCGGCGGGCGTTGCGATCAGTGTTGCGGCAGCGGCCGCGACACTAAGCGCACGCACTATCCGTCGATGCATCGCCAATCCCTTGATCCTTGGAGTGATGCCTGTTTGTGTGGCTGAGCCCTGGTTCAGAAAGACGCAACAAATTTATTGGGCGATTGGCCACACGTTCTAGCCATTTTAATGCTGTCGGTCTAAGCCTTCCCACGAAAGCGCTTTGTGGCCAATGGGCTGTTGAGCCGCGGCCGACCCAAGCTGAGTACGGGGGAAAACTTCATGCGTTTGACAAAATTGGTGGCGGCGCTGGGCCTGTCGCTCGGATTGGCCGTCCCGACGATTCCGGCAAGCGCACAGGATGCTGCCCAGGACGACAACGCCTGGGTCAAGATCTGCAACAGAGATGCCCAGGCCAACAAGGAATTGTGCCTGATCACCCAGGAACTGCGCACCCAGAACGGCCAGTTCCTGGCGTCCGCCGCGATCCGCGAGTTCGAAGGCGAGTCCCGCCGCAGCCTCCTCCTGTCGGTCCCGGTCGGCATGCTGGTCCAGCCGGGCGTGCAGATCCAGATCGACGGTGCGCAGCCCGAGAAGGCACCCTTCCAGATCTGCTTCCCGAACGCCTGCTACGCCGAGCGGACCATCGACGAGGCGTTCATCGGCCGCCTGAAGCGCGGCGGAAAGATGCGCATCAATACGATGAACCGTCAGGGCAAGCAGGTCAGCTTCGACATGACGCTGATCGGCTTCACGTCGGCCTACAACAGCGAAGGCATCGACCCGCAGGCGCTGCAACAGAAGCAGTCGGACCTGCAGACGGCGCTGGAGAAGAAGGCCCAGGAAGCGCGCGACCGTCTGCTGGCAGCGCAGCAGGACGCCGTCGACAAGTCGGAGTAGTCGGCCGAAGGTACCGGCCGGCGCCTCGATCTTCGCCGATCGACGACGCGCTCTTCACCGCCGGCGATCGCAAGCGCGGGCGGGGCCGACTTGGCGGATCGGACGGATGTGGACTATCAGCCACCCGTCGGCATTCGCCCCAGCAATCGGGTCGCGAGGGCGCGGTTGCGTTGAACGAGATGATCGAGGCATGAATCCCAATCGAGAGGGGATCGCTTAATGCGTTTTGCAACACTTGCCGCTTTGTCTGCTCTCGCCGCCGCGGCGCTTCTGCCCGCCAGCGCGGCCATGGCACAATCGGCACCGGCCGCCGAGCCCAACTGGCTCAAGGTCTGCACTCAGGATCCGCGGGTGAAGAAGGACATGTGCCTCGTCACCCAGGAGCTGCGCACCGGCGGTGGCCAGGTGCTCGCCTCGGCCGCGATCCGCGGCTTCAAGGGCGAGCAGCGGCAGAGCATCCTGATCGCCGTGCCGACCGGCATGGTGATCGAGCCGGGCGTGCAGATCCAGGTGGACGGCGGCGACCCGCAGAAGGCCGAGTACCAGGTCTGCCTGCAGACCGCCTGCTGGGCCGAGCGCGCCGTCAACGAGGCCTTCATCTCCGCGATGAAGTCCGGCACCACGATGCGGCTGACCGCCTACAACCGCGAAGGCAAGCAGGTCCCCTTCGATCTGCCTCTGACGGGCTTCACCACCGCCTACGACGGTGAGCCGCTGTCGCCGGACCGCATCGCCGCAATCACGGAGCAGCGTCAGGCCGACCTCGAGAAGAGCCAGGAAGACTTCGCCGCCCGCCTGCGCGAGGCTCAGCGCGAGGCCCTCAACGCCTCCAACAGCAACTGAGGCCACTCCAGGTCACGGCGCCGCCGCCAGCGCCGGCCGTCCTTCGCCCTTCGGGGTGATCCGGCCGGCCCGGCGCGCGAGGCGCCGCGAAGCCGAGGGGCGCCGGGCCGCGTTCGCAGCCAGGCAAACGCCCGCCCCCTCCGATCCGCGCGACCCGCGTCGATGGCCCCGCGTCGATGGCGCCCATGGGGCATTGACGCCGTCGTCGGCCGGGCCGTGCTGCTTGTTGTTGTCGTCTGAAGACCTGGCTGGCACAGTCTCGGCATGCCGCACCTCGGAAAGTCGCTCGTCCGCGAATGGCCCATCGCGCTCATCTGGGTCTCGTTCGCGCTCCTCACCCTGTGGGGCTCCGCGCTGAAGCCCGAGCTCGTCGGCAACGCGGGATCCTTCCTCGTCCTCGCGGTGATCTTCGTCGTGATGCTGGCGGCGGTCTTCACCGTCGTGCATCACGCCGAGTGCCTGGCGGAGATCTTCGGCGAGCCCTTCGGCACCCTCATCCTGACGCTGTCGGTGATCGGCATAGAGGTCGCGCTCATCACCGCGGTCATGCTGACAGGCCCGAACGCACCGACGCTCGCGCGCGACACGATGTTCTCGGTCCTGATGATCGTCCTCAACGGGCTCGTCGGGCTGAGCCTGCTGCTGGGCGGGCTGCGGCACGGGCTGCAGGTCTTCAACCTGTCGGGCGCGAACGCCTACCTGGTGGTGCTGCTGCCGGTCGCGGTGACGAGCCTCATCCTGCCGACGTTCACGACGTCGGCGCCCGGAGGCGGTCTCTCCGGCCTGCAGACTGTCTTCCAGATCGCGATGTCGATCGTCCTCTACGCGATCTTCCTGCTGTTCCAGACGGTGCAGAACCCGAAAGTCTTCCAGCAGCCAGCCGACGGCACGGAGGCCGACCTCTTCGACGACGGCGGGCCGGGGGAGCACGGCCACACGCCCGGCAACGCGATTTTTCACATCTTCGCCCTGCTGCTGACGCTGCTGCCGCTCGTCCTGATGTCGAAGAAGCTGGCGATCTACGTGGACCACGGCATCACGCAGGTCGGCGCACCGGTGGCGATGGGCGGCTTCATCGTCGCCATCATGATCCTGACGCCGGAGGGGCTGGCGGCCCTGTCTGCGGCGCGGCACAACCAGCTTCAGCGGGCGGTCAACATCTGCCTCGGCTCGGCGCTCGCCACGATCGGCCTCACCGTGCCGGCGGTGCTCGCGGCGGCATGGTTCGTGGACCGGCCCATCGAGCTCGGCCTGTCGCCGCCGGGTGTCGTGATCCTGTCGCTGTCGCTAGGCATCTCGATCGCGACATTCGTCGGGTCCCGGACGAACAGCCTTCAGGGCGTCGTCCACCTTGCGGTCTTCCTCGCCTACATCATCCTGATCTTCGACGGCGACTTCTGACACCGGCCCCAAACCGGGCGCTGCAGGCCGGGGAGGGGACGCGCGAGGTCATGCATGGTGCGGGGAGCCGCCGCTGCCAGCGGAGTGACCGACCCGGCCGTCGGGATGGTGCGCATCCCGCCGCGGGGTGGTCATCGGTCCCGATGCGCTCGGGTCGGGCGGTTCGGGTCGAACGCGGACCTGAGCGGGGAGGGCGGCCGATCAGTGGAACTGATCGAGCCTTGCGCAGTAGTTGCCGTCGCGGCGCTCGAACATGTCGCTCACCTGCGGATGGCGGACGGGCTCGCCGGTGTCGTCGGGCAGGAGGTTCTGCTCGGACACGTAGGCGATGTACTCCGTCTCGTCGTTCTCGGCGAAGAGGTGGTAGAATGGCTGGTCGCGACGGGGCCGGATATCCTCCGGGATCGCTTCCCACCACTCCTCGGTATTGGAAAATGTCGGGTCGACGTCGAAGATCACGCCCCGGAACGAGAACACGCGGTGACGGACCACCTGACCCAGCTGAAACTTTGCCGTCCGAACTTTGTTCATTGCCAAGCTCGCATCACAACCATCCTCGGTCCAACTCCGGGCACTACGACCGTCGGCTCAAACGCTGCGCGTCAGCGTCACGCAAGGTCCGCGCGTTAGGTTCACCGAGGGAACCCAGATTTTACGCAGCGGATGCGCCCAAGGTTCCCTCGGAGCACGAGCGGCCGAGCGCGCTCCACTGCCATCGAGAGCAACGCTCATACCAACTGGCCGTGCAAATTGCGCACAGCCATCGGCCAGCCGACGCACGCAGGAGACTACGGGTACCCGCAGGAAATGGGGCGTGCAAGAGCGCGGTGCTCACGATTCGTCACACAACGTTCGTATGCATCCCCAAACGGTTAACTCCTGACGTCGGCTTCCGACAGGGATTTGAGGACCAGCGGGCGCGCCCTGGACTGCGCCCACTTGCGGTGCGTCCACATCCACTGTTCGGGATGGGCACGAATCCAGCGTTCGAACGCATCGTGCATCCGCTGCGTCGCGACCTGGATATCGGCCGCGCGGTCGTCCGTGTGCGGCACGTCGATGACCTCGCAGAAGGTGCGGAACTTCACGCCCCCTTCGCGCAGCACCACGCCGGCCACCAGCGGCCGGCCGGACATGCGCGCCAGCATCGCCGGGAGGGGCGTCGCGAAGGCCGGCTGGCCGAAGAACTGTACCTGAACGCCGCGTTTCTCCCGCAGGTCCGCCACCAGTCCGACGGCCGCGCCCTGCCGCACCAGCCCGATCAGCCGCGTCCCGAGGTCGCCGCCCTTGGCGAAGAGGCCGGCCGGATAGACCGGGCCTCGCAGACGCTGCAGGTACCTCTCGGCGAGGGGGTTGTGCAGCGCCTGGTAGACGCCGGCGAGCTGCTTGCCGCCGCGATGCGCCACGGCGCCCGCCACCTCCCAGTTGCCGTAGTGGGCGGTCGCCACCACGCAGCCGTCCCTGCACAATTCGATCAGGTCGTCGAAGTCGTCCGGGAGGATGATCCGGCGGTCGTCGGCCAGGATCTTGTCTAACTGAAATGCCTCGCCGAACACGCGGCCGAGCTGGCGCCACATGGCCCGGGCGATGCGGTCGCGGTCGGCCTCGCCGAGCTCGGGCATGGCGAGCGCCATGTGCTCCTTGGCGCGGGCGTGCCGGCTGGTGAGCGGCATCACCACCCCCATCACCCGGCCGCCGAACCAGGAGGCGATCTCGACGGGTGTGTATCGCATCACCGCGCCGAGGATGCGCAGCAGGACATACTCCGCCACATGCTGCGGCTTTGCGCGTTGTTTCGCCATCGATCCGGACCTGAACTCGTCCTTTCCGCACGAAAGTGCAGCTCGCCAGTGCACGGACGCCTGACGCTCCTCGTCTCGGCAAGGGCATGCCCGGAGCGGGCGCGATTGTCCACAACCCATCGCACCGCTGTCCCCGCCCGGAACGGCCCAAAAGTCGCACCCGGCCGGCGCTTCGCCCGCCGGGGTCGCCCCCGGCGGCGCCCTTGGGAGGGCGCCAATCCGCTGACGGGGTTCGTTGTATACCGATGATGCGCTAGATGCTGGGTCTGCCCGCCGCCCGCACTCCGGAGTCCTCCTTGAGCGAGGTCCTTTCCCTCACCATCCCGTTCTTCGGCCTGATCCTTCTCGGCTTCGTCGTCGGGCGGATCGCCAGGAAGCCCTCCGGCGGCCTCGTGTGGATGAACATCTTCATCGTCTACGTCGCGCTGCCGGCGCTGTTCTTCCAGTACCTGTCGCGGATGCCGGTCGACGAGCTCGGCGACGTCATCTACGTCATCGCCTGCGCCGGGGCGACGTGGGTGGTGCTGATCATCGGCTTCGCCATCGCGATGATTCGCACCGGCGGGAACCTCGCCTACTCGACGATCCTCGCCCTCATCGGCGGCTACGCCAACAACGGCTACCTGGGGCCGGGCCTCGCGCTGGTGGCGATCGGAACGACGGCGACGGTACCGGTCGCACTCATCTTCTCGTTCGAAAGCACGATGTTCTTCGTGCTGACCCCCGTGATGATGGCGATCGCCGGCTCCTCCGAGGGCACGTTCGTCCAGCAGGTGCTGCGGATCCTGCACCGCGTCTTCACCCACCCGTTCATCCTGGCGGTGATCGCCGGGGTGACGGCGGCGTTCTTCAGGTACCAGCCGCCGGCCAGCATCGACCGGCTGCTCACCATGCTGACCAACGCCGCCGCGCCGTGCGCGCTGTTCGCCATGGGCGTCACGGTGGCGCTTCAGCCGATGCCGTCCAGCCGCTCGGTGCAGGACATCTCGCTCTTCATCATCATCAAGCTCGTCCTGCACCCGCTCGCCGCGTACGTGGTGCTGTCGGCGATGGCAGCGCCGCCGCTGTGGCTGATGAGCGGGGTGCTGCTCGCCGCGCTGCCGACGGCGACGAACGTCTTCATCCTCGCCACGCAGTACGGGGTCGGGCGGGAGGAGGCGTCGAACGCCATCCTCGTCGGCACCACCCTCGCGGCGTTCTCCGTCACGGGTGTCCTCTACGTGATCCGCTCGGGGCTCCTCTGAGGCGGCGGCGTCAGGCGCCGAGGCCGAATCGCATCATCGCGCGGCGCAGCGGCGGGATGCCCCGCGCCGCCGACAGCGCCACCGCCCGGGCCGTGCTCGGCACGAACGCCCCGGTCAGGAGCGAACGGTTGAGCACGTCGACGCTCGCGGTCCGCAGGCTCACATCGGTGCGGCGGCGGATGTGGTAGCGCTCCGGAATCCCCGCGAGGTCGCGGTCGGGCCGGGCGTGGCGCAGCAGCGTCTGCAGGGTGGCGATGTCGCGGAAGCCGAGGTTCAGCCCCTGCGCGCCGATGGGCGGGAATCGGTGCCCCGCCTCGCTGACCAGCACCACGCGGCCCGCCCCCATGCGGGGCGCGACATGCCCCGCCATGGGGATGACGCCGCGGGGTCCGTCGATCGCCATGTGGCCGAGGAAGGCATGGCAGCGCTTCTCGATCTCGCGGGCGAGGGGGCCGGGGTCCATGGCCGCCCAGCGCTCCGCCTCCTCCGGCCGCGCGACCCAGACGAGCGACGAGCGCTCCCCCTTGAGCGGCACCAGCGTGAAGGGTCCCGCCGGGGTGTGGAACTCGACCGACACGCCGCCGTGCGGACGCTCGTGGCTCAGCGTGGTCACGAAGGCGCTCTGCCGGTAGGCCCACCGGCGCACCGACAGTCCGGCCGCCTCCCGCACGAACGATTCGGCCCCGTCGGCCGCGACCACCAGGCCCGCCTCGACGGTGTGGGCGCCCGCGGTGATCGTCACGACCGGGCCGTCCGTGCCGGCGATGTGGTCGGCCAGCGCATCGACCCGCGGCACGCCGAGCGCTGCGAGCCGCGCCGAGAGGGCGGCGTTCAGGGCGTCGTTGGTGATGTTGTAGCCGAACGGGTGCGGGCCGATCTCCTGCGCGTCGAACGCCACCTCGGGCGCGCGGGGGAGGTGACCGGTCTGGTCGATGATGCGAATCGTGTGGAGCGGCGCCGCGTCCTCGACGAGATCGGACCAGACCCCATGTTCCTCCAGAAGCTCGATCGACGGCATGAACAGGGCCGACGTGCGCGGGTCGCGGCCCCGGTCGGGCGCGACGAGCGCGACCTTAAATCCTGCATCCGCCACGACGATCGCCGCGAGCGCCCCCGCGGGGCCGCCGCCCACGACCGCGACGTCGACGGTCAGGCTCGCGTTGGAGAGGGGAGCGGGCGTGGCGCTGTCCATGGTTTGACGTCCTTGATTGGCGGCAATCGTGTATCTAACGTTCCCGCCAGAACTTCGGAGAGGAAAGATGACGCACGCCATCGTGTTGGATGAACCCGGCGACCCCGACGTTCTCCAATGGCGACCGATCGACGACCCGGTGGCCGGGGAGGGCGAACTCGTTGTGCGTCACACCGCCATCGGCCTCAACTTCATCGACACCTACTTTCGCACCGGCCTCTACAAGTCGCCCACGGGCTACCCGCTGATCGTCGGCAGCGAAGCTGCAGGCGTTGTGGAGGAGGTCGGCCCCGGCGTCGAGGGATTTTCGGTCGGTGACCGCATCGCCTACGGTTTCGCCCTCGGCTCCTACACCGAGCGGCGCAGCCTCGCCGCCTCGGCGGCGCTGAAGATCCCGGACGGGGTCGACGACAGGACCGCGGCGGCGATGATGCTGAAGGGCATGACCGCCCGCTATCTCCTGTGCGAGACCCACAAGGTGACGCCGGAGACGACGCTGCTCTTCCACGCCGCCGCCGGCGGCGTCGGGTCGATCGCGGGGCAGTGGGCGAAAGCCATCGGCGCCACCACCATCGGCACCGTCGGCTCGGCGGAAAAGGCCGAGATCGCCAGGGCGAACGGCTACACCCACGTGATCAACTACAACGAGGAGGACTTCGTCGCCCGCGTGAAGGAGATCACCGGCGGCAAGGGCTGCGACGTGGTCTACGATTCGGTCGGCAAGGACACCTATCCGGGCTCGCTCCAGTGCCTGCGGCCGCTCGGTCTCTACGCGCTGTTCGGCCAGTCGTCGGGCGTCGTGAGGGACTTCAGCCTCGCCGACCTCGCCAAGTACGGCTCGCTGTTCGCCACCCGCCCCGGCCTCGGGACCTACGTGGCGACGCGCGAGCGGCTGGAGGCCAACGCTGCGGACCTCTTCGAGATGGTGCGCTCCGGCAAGGTGAAGATCCCGGTCGAGAGGACGTTCGCCCTCAAGGACGCGGCCGAGGCCCATCGCGCGCTGGAGGGACGTCGCACGACCGGGTCGACCGTCCTCATACCGTGAGTACCATGACCGCCCCCGCGGACGCGATCCAGGCCGCCGTGTCCGACAGCCATGCGGACGCCGTCGACTTCCTGCAGACCCTGGTCCGCATGCCGACGGAAAACCCGCCGGGCGACACCGCGGAGGCGGTGGAGTGGCTGGCGGCCACGCTCGAGACCCGCGGCTGGGAGGTGGAGCGGCACCCCGTGCCGAACCCGTTCGCGCGCAACTACGGCCGCGCGGACATCACCAACCTCGTCGTGCGCCGCGCCTTCGGCGCGGGGCCGACGGTCGCCCTCGCCGCGCCGATCGACACGCTCCCGGTCGGCAACGGCTGGCACCACGAGCCGTTCGGCGCCGAGGTGAAGGACGGCCTTCTGCATGGCCGCGGCGCGCGCGACTCCAAGGCGGACATCGCCGCCTACGTCTTCGCCCTCGCCGCGCTGGAGCGCCTCGACGGCCTGTCGGGGAGCGTCGAGCTCCACATCACCAGCGACGAGGAGACCGGCGGCTTCCTCGGCCCGGCCTTCCTGCTGGGCCAGGACCTCACCAAGCCCGACGCCGTGATCGGCGCGGGCACGGCCTACCAGGTGATCACCGGCCAGGAGGGCGTCCTGCATCTCGAGGTGCTGCTGCGCGGGATCCAGGCCCACGCCTCCCGCCCGCAGGACGGGCGCGACGCGCTGGAGGCCGCCGTCCCCATCCTCGCCCGGCTGATGACCCTGCGCGAGACGCCCGGGCAACCGCTCACGGTGGGCCTCATCGAGGGCGGGCGCGGCATCAACGTCGTGCCGGACCGCGTGCGCTTCACCGTCGACCGACGCATCGCCGCCGGCGAGGACGCCGAGGCGGTCGAGGCCGGCCTGATCGCCGCCATCGAGGAGGCCCACGTGTTCCCGTCGGTGGAGCTCGAGTGCCGCCGCCTGCTTCTCGCCGAGCCCGTCGCCCCGACACCGGAGACCGAGGCGTTCGCCGAGACCGTCGCCCGCCACGCCACGGCGGCGATGGGCCAGCGCGTGCCGATCGTCTCCGCCCCCGTCGTCAGCGGTGCGCGCCACTACGCGCTCGCCGGAATCCCGACCGTGCTCTACGGCGTCGGCCCGCCGATCGTCGGGGAGGGGGTCGATTTTACCGGCGACGAGAGCGTTTCCCTCGACGATCTCGAAAAGGCGACGACAGCAATCGCCCTGACGTTGCAGGACATGCTCACGCGGTGACACCGTAAACACGCGACTTTGACTTAACGTGCTGGCCCAGGAGGCTTCACAAATCCGTCCCGGAATACGAGCATTATGCACGATACTCGCGCCGACGTTGCGCGCATCGTATTTAGGGAAAGGCGGGCCGATGAAAAAAGCCCTTTTGAGCACAGTCGCATTACTGGCCTTGAATGCCTCGGCCCTCGCCGGCGGCAGTCATGCCAACCCGGATTATCCGTCCCCCGCGGCCATGAGCCGGGCGGGGGTCAACGTCAATTTGGGCGGCTTCGGCCGCATCTTTGCCGTGCGCAACCCCGGGGCACCCGACGGCCTCCTGCCGCATCCGAGCCCCCGTTACGACCTCGTGCGCCTCGCGAACCGGATGTTCACCGAGGCCGAAGCCAACGAGGATCCCTCCGACCTTCCGGCCGCCTACGTCTTCCTCGGCCAGTTCGTCGACCACGACATCACGTTCGACACCGTCACCAGCTTCAACGCGCTGGCCCCGGATCGTGACTTCCAGAACGCCCGCACCGCCGACCTCGACCTCGACTGCGTCTATGGCGGCGGACCGGAGCGCACGCCCTTCCTCTACAACGGGCCGTACCTGCGCGTCGGCGCGATCACCGTCTACGGCGACGACGCCCGCCGCCGTCACGACCTCCTGCGCGCGCCCCGCCCCGGCAACCCGGTCGCGGTGATCGGCGATCCGCGCAACGACGAGAACTTCGTCATCTCCAACGTGCAGCAGGCCTTCATCGCCTTCCACAACAGGATGGTGGACCGCATCCTCGAGGAGCGGGCCGAGGAGGCGCGCCAGCTCGTCGCGCGCGCCGGCGGCAACGGCGGCGGCGAGTCCGCCTACGAGTCGACCGGCCGCCCTGTCGGACAATACGGCACCGCCCCCGGCGGCAGCCTCGCCCAGCTCGTCGCGTCCTCGATCAACGAGTCCGGGCCGCGGCGCGAATCGACCGGAACGCAGGTCGACCGCCAGCTCGTCCTCGAGATCGCCGAGGAGAACGGCCTTGTCTCCGAAATCCTCGACGAGGCGCGCGAGGCGACGATCCACCACTATCACCGCATGCTCGCGGAGGACTTCATCCCGCGCCTCATCGGCATCCGCCGCACCCAGGACATCCTGGAGAACGGGCGGGACTTCTACTTCCCCAACGGCTTCCGCAACCTCGACGGGACGACCGTCGAGCCGTTCATCCCGCTGGAGTTCGCGGCGGCGGGCTACCGCTTCATGCACTCCATGGTGCCGGGTCGCCTGACGATCCGCGCCGGCAACAACGGCGAGGTCATCGCCGACATCTTCGGCGGCGGGCAGTCCGACCCGAACGTCCTGACCCCGCGCGGCTTCACCCCGACGCGGACCGACCAGGGCTCGCTCGCGATCGACTGGAACCGTCTCGCGCCGATCCACGGCTCGCCCTCGATCGTGACCCGCGCCCGGCGCATCGACCCGCTCCTCGCCAACCCGCTGTCGCAGCTCGTGGCGGCCGGGATCGTCGGCGCGGGCGGGCAGGGCAACCTCGCCGCCCGCAACCTCAGCCGCGGCCGCACCTACCTGCTGCCCGCCGGCCAGACGCTCGCCCAGGTCATCCTGGCGAAGCTGGAGGAGCGCGGCGTCCTCGGCACGATCTACCCCGGCGGACGCAGCGCTGCGGACTACATCCTCCCCGCCGACGACGTGACCAAAGAGTCGCTGGCGATCAACGTCACCCCGCTCTGGTACTACGTGCTGCAGGAGGCGTCCGAGTACGGCGCGTCGTTCGACAGCAACGTGCGCCGCGAATCGGCTGGCGGCGCCACGGCGAGCGCCGCGGACATCGGCATGATGGGCCTTCCCGACACGGTCGCCCTCACCGCCGGCGCGCAGCGCGAGTCGGCCCGCGGCGGAGGCGGGGCGAGGATGGGTGGCGCGACGCTCGGCCCGGTCGGCGCCACCATCGTCGGCGAGGTGCTCCTCGGCCTGATCGACTACCACCGCGAGACGACCGGCCTCGGCATCGACCTCAACACGACGTTCGACTACCAGGACCTCGGCTACAATTCGCCGCCGATCGCGGAGGGCGACCTGCCGGCGATGACCGAGACGGTCGTCTCCGCCGGCGGCCAGAGCTTCGGTCGCCGCTATCTGCTGCGCAACTTCCTGCACGACGCGGGGGTCTCGACCCCGGTCGACGAGGCGGACGTCTGCCCGGGCGTCGCCACCCGTCAGGAGGACGGCTGCTGACGCGGCGTTAACGAACCCACCCCCCGGTTGCTTGGCAGGGGGTGCACGAACCGGATAAGGCGCATGGGACCGGTCCCGGGACGGGACCCTCGGAGACGCTCCCATGCGCCAAGACGCGAACAGCGAAGGCAAGAAGCGCCGGAACATCACGTTCGGCGCGCCTCTCGAGCAGAAGTACGGCTACACGCGCGCCGTGAAGGTCGGCGAGACGGTCTACGTCGCGGGCACCATCGGCCTCGACCCGTCCACAGGAACGTTGCCGGACGATCCGACGGCTCAGTTCCACAACGCCATCGGCATCATCCGCCGGGCGCTGGAGGAGGCGGGAGCCTCTCTTTCCGAGATCGTTCAGTTAACGACCTACGTCTCCGCTCCGGAGATGTTCACCGAGGTCGTGGGCCCGCTGCTGGGCGAAACGTTCGGCGACATCCGCCCCACGAATACAGCCCTCGTCGTCAGTTTCCCCTGGCCGGGCATCGCGTTGGAGATCCAGTCCATCGCGGTCATCGGCGCGAAACCGTGACGCCTGTGGCCTGAAATCCTCAACAGAGTGCTAACGGATTGTGTGGCAAAAATGCCAACTCGTTAGCAAAGTGTTAGCGCCCGACCGCCAATGCTATGGGCGCCCCAGCTATCGAGAAGTAATGTGCCGCGGTGGGCCCGGTGACTCGGCCCTCGGCGAGCGGAGTAGAGACATGGCCTGGTCCGAGTTTTGCCGCACGGCGGCAATGGCCTCCCTATGCGCGCTGACACTCATGCTTGCGGGGTGCGGGGGCGGGGTCGAATCCCTGGACGTCCTTGCGGCGGCGGACGCCGACAGCTCCGGCGACGACGACGTCACCGGCTTCAAGAAGATCGGCAAGCCCTACAAGGTGGGCGGCCGCTGGTACACGCCCAAGCACGACGAGAACTATGACGAGGTGGGCCGCGCCTCCTGGTACGGTCCCAAGTTCCACGGCAAGTCCACCGCCAACGGCGAGGCCTTCGACCAGGACGCTCTGACCGCCGCGCACCCGACCCTGCCGCTGCCGTCCTACGTACGCGTCACGGTGGTGAAGACCGGCAAGTCCGCGGTCCTGCGCGTCAACGACCGCGGTCCGTTCGGCAAGGGCCGCATCCTCGACGTCTCGAAGGCCGCGGCGACCAAGCTCGGCTTCCGCAACGCCGGCTACGCGAAGGTCCGCGTCGAGTATCTCGGCGAGGCGCCCGTCGGCGGCGGCGACAAGGAGACGCTCCAGGCCGAATCCAAGTACGGCAAGACCTCCAAGACCTCCATCGCCAAGTACCTGCCGTTCGGCCTCGGCGGCAGTGAGAGCGACGACGACGAGAAGGTCGAGGTCCGCCTCGCCTCCGCCAAGGCGAAGTCGCAGAAGGAGCGGGACGAGGAAAACAACCCGCTCCGCGGCCGCATCGGCCCGGACGAGGACACAAACCTCCCCGGCGTGAAGCTCAAGCACAACTACCAGCCGGCCATGCTCGCCGCGGCCAGCCAGCCGAGCGCCGTCCAGGCCTACCGCGCCGAGATCGAGAAGGAGTCCGGCCCGATCGATCCGCTCGTCGCCATGAACGAGCCCGGGCCGTCGCTGGAAGAGGAAGAAATCGTCGCCACCGGTCCGTCCGAGCCGCTCCCAGAGGAGACGGTCGCCGCCAGCCAGTCCCGCGTCATGGGCGCGTTCGACATGTTCGGCAGCGGCGGCTCCTCCGCGAGCGCCCCGGCGAGCGGCACCGCCTCCGCCAAGGAAGGCGGGAGCACGTTGCAGGCGGCGGTCCCGGCGGAGTAACCTCCGGGCGATTTCTGCTCGGGGCGAGGACCATTGAAGGGCGCGTTCGTAACGTTCGAAGGCGGGGACGGGGCCGGCAAGTCCACCCAGGCCAAACGTCTGGCCGCCCGCCTGCGCGAGGCGGGCCGCGAGGTCACGCTCACGCGTGAGCCCGGCGGCTCCCCGTGGGCGGAGACATTGCGCACGGCGCTCCTTTCCGAGCGCGGCTCCGCGCTGAGCCCGGCCGAGCAGGCGCTGATGTTCGCAGCGGCCAGAGCCGACCACGTCGACACCCTGATCGCCCCGGCGCTCGCGAAGGGCCACGTCGTCCTGTGCGACCGCTTTGCCGATTCGACCGAGGCGTACCAGGGGGCAGGGGGCGTCACAGCCGGGACCCTCGCCGCCCTCAACGCGCTCGTCGTCGGCCCGACGATGCCGGACCTCACGCTCGTGCTCGACTGCCCGACCGACGTCGGCGAGGGCCGGACGCGGGCGCGCGGCGACCAGGATCCGTTCGACCAGGCCCGGGCCGACGTCCAGGAGCAGCGCCGCCGGGCCTTCCTCGCCATCGCCGCGCGCGAACCGCACCGCTGCGCCGTCATCGACGCCACCCGCCCGGTCGACGACGTCGCCGCCGAGATCTGGCGCGTGGTGAGCGCGCGGCTGCCGCAGCTCACCGCCGCGTGACCTCGATCCCACCGATGATCCCTTTCCCCGACCGCCCCCACGTGCCGAAGGTCCGGACGAGCTGATGGCGAGGACCCCGCGCGCGCCCAAGCCCATCGAAGGCGCCCCCGCCGAGCCCGACCTCCTCGACAACGCCCCGCCGCCGCGCGAGGCGCGGACGCTGTCCGGGCATGCCGAGGCGGTCGAGCGTCTCGTCGAGGCGTTCGGCGGCGCCTCTCCACCGCAGGCGATCCTGCTGGAGGGGCCGCGCGGCATCGGCAAGGCGACGCTCGCCTTCCGCCTCGCCCGCGCGCTCCTCGGCACCATCCCCGGCACGGCGCTTCCGGCGAACCTCGCCGACGATCCCGAGAGCCGCGCCTCGCGCCAGATCGCGGCCGGCACGCACCCGTCGCTGCTGCACCTGACGCGGCCGTGGGACGAGAAGGGCAAGAAGTTCAAGGGCGACCTCACCGTCGACGAGGTGCGCCGCATCGTCCCCTTCCTCGGCTCCACATCGGCCGACGGGGGCTGGCGGATGGTGATCGTCGACGCGGTCGACGACATGAATCTCAACGCCGCCAACGCGCTCCTCAAGGCGCTCGAGGAGCCGCCGCGGAGGACGCTTTTCGTCCTCATCGCCCACGTCTCCGGCCGCGTCCTGCCGACGATCCGCTCGCGCTGCCGGGCGATCCGCATGCGGCCGCTCACCGAGGACGAGGTGAGGGCGGCGCTCAACGCCATGGGCGCAGACCCGCGCACCGCGCCGCTGGGGGAGGGGTCGGTGAGGCGGGCCCTCAGCCTCGCCGCCGCCGGGGCCGACATCGTGAAGTCCGCGCAGCGGCTTCTGTCGCCCCAGATGGTGCGCGACGTGCGCGCCCAGCATCAGCTCGCCGAGCTCGCCGCGCAGCGCCGCGACGACTCCTTCGCGACGGTGCTGGAGCTGGTCCTCGACGCCATCGCGGGGCGGGCGAAAAGCGGGGCAGGGACCATGTCCCTCCCTGCCCTCGACGCCTACGCTTCCCTATATTTATCAGTGACTGACGACCGCCGGCGCATCGAAGTCTTCAACCTGGACCGCAAGGAAATGGTGCTCGCCGTGCTGTCGCGCCTATCCGCAGCAGACAAGGCCGCTGGTCTGACTTGACAAGGCGGCCTTGGGGGGCAGATGCATCCCGCCATGAGCCAGCGCTTCACCATCACCACGGCGATCTCGTACCCCAACGGGGCGCCCCACATCGGCCACGCTTACGAGCTGATCGCAACCGACGCGATCGCCCGCTTCAAGCGTCTCGACGGCTATCGCGTCCACTTTTCGACCGGGACCGACGAGCACGGTCAGAAGATGGTGGAGACCGCCGCGAGGGAAGGCATCCCCGTCGCCGAGCTCGCCGACCGAAATACCGGACTTTTCCGCAAGATGGCCGAGGTGGTGGGCTCGTCGCACGACGACTTCATCTCCACCCGCGAGCCGCGCCACATCAAGGCGAGCCAGGCCATCTGGACGGCGATGGCCGACGCCGGCGACATCTACCTCGACAACTACGGCGGCTGGTACTCGGTCCGCGACGAGGCCTATTTCGGCGAGAACGAGCTGACCGAGAAGGACGGGCAGAAGTTCGCCCCGACGGGCGCCCCGGTGAAGTGGATGGAGGAGCCGTCCTACTTCTTCCGCCTGTCCGCCTTCCAGGACCGCCTGCTGAAGCTCTACGAGGAGCAGCCGGACTTCATCGCCCCGGCCACGCGCCGCAACGAGGTGATGGCGTTCGTGAAGTCCGGCCTCAAGGACCTCTCCATCTCGCGCACGACGATGGACTGGGGCGTACCGGTGCCGGGCGACCCGAAGCACGTGATGTACGTGTGGGTGGACGCGCTGACGAACTACATCACCTCGTGCGGCTACCCGGACGAGCCGGATCGCTTCAAGGCGAGCTGGCCGGCGGACCTGCACGTCATCGGTAAGGACATCATCCGCTTCCACACCATCTACTGGCCGGCGTTCCTGATGAGCGCGGGCCTGCCGCTCCCCAGGCGCGTCTTCGGCCACGGCTTCCTGTACAACGCCGGCGAGAAGATGAGTAAGTCGATCGGCAACGTCCTGGACCCGTTCGACCTCATCGGCGCGTTCGGCCTCGACCCGCTGCGCCACTACCTCCTGCGCGAAGTGCCGTTCGGCCAGGACGGCAACTACTCGGTCGAGGGCTTCATCAACCGCGTCAACGCGGACCTTGCCAACGATATCGGCAACCTCGCCCAGCGCTCGCTGTCGATGATCGCCAAGCACTGCGACGGCGCGATGCCGAGCCTGGAGCCGCTGGCGCCGCAGGACGAGGTGCTGCTGGAGCGTGTCCGCGCGCTGCCGGAGATCTGCCGCAAGGCGGTCGACGCGCAGGCTCTGCACCAGGCGCTCGGCGCGATCTTCGAGGTCGTGTCGGAGGCGAACCGCTACTTCGCCGGCGAGGAGCCGTGGAAGCTGCGCAAGACCGACCCGGAGCGGATGGCCGTCGTGCTCGGCGTCACCGCCGAGGCGCTGCGCTGGTTCGGCGTGCTCCTGCAGCCGTTCGTGCCGAAGACCGCGTCCGATCTCCTCGACATCCTCGCGGTGCCGGAGAGTGCCCGCACCTTCGAATGGCTGACGCGCCACGTTCCGTCCGGAACGCCGCTTCCGGCGCCCAGCCCCATCGTCCCCAAACTGGAAGAGCCGGCCGCGTGAGGCTTGTCGACAGCCACTGCCACCTCGACTTCCCCGACTTCGAAGACCTGCCTCCGTTCCTGGAGCGGGCTCGCGCCCGGGGCGTCGAGCGTTTCGTCACCATCTCGACGCGCATGAAGACCTTCGACGGTCTGCGCAGGATCGTGGCGGCGCACGATGACGTCTACTGCTCGGTCGGAGTCCACTGCCTCAACGCCCACGAGGAGCCGGACGTCACCACGGCGGAGCTCGTCGCGGCGGCGCAGGAGCCGAAGGTCGTCGCCATCGGCGAGGCCGGCCTCGACTATCACTACACGATCGAGACCCGGGACATTCAGGAGGTCGGCTTCCGCCGCCACATCGCCGCCGCCCGGGAGACGGGGCTGCCGATGGTGATCCACGCCCGCGAGGCTGACGAGGACATCGCCGCGATCCTGGAGGAGGAGACGGGGAAGGGCGCCTTCCCCTTCGTCCTGCACTGCTTCTCCTCCGGCGCCGAGCTGGCGCGCCGCGGACTGGCGCTCGGGGGCTACATCTCGTTCTCCGGCATCGCCACCTTCAAGACCGCCGAGTCGATCCGCGAGGTCGCCCGGTTCGTCCCGCTGGATCGCATGCTGGTCGAGACGGACGCACCGTATCTCGCCCCGCCCCCGCACCGCGGCAAGCGCAACGAGCCGGCCTTCGTCGCCGACACTGCCGCGCACCTCGCCAAGACGCTCGGCATCAGCGCCGAGGAGCTCGGCGAGCGGACGACGGAGAACTTCTACCGCCTGTTTTCCAAGGTTCCGGCCCCGGTGAACGCTTGAGATGGCGATCGGATCGATGCTGCGCTTCACCATCCTCGGCTGCGGTTCGTCCGGCGGCGTGCCGCGCGTCGGCGGGGAATGGGGTGCGTGCGATCCCGCCAACCCCAAGAACCGCCGCCGCCGCTGCTCGCTCCTGATCGAACGGGTCAACGGCGCCGGCACGACGCGCGTCCTCATCGACACCGGGCCGGACATGCGCGAGCAACTCCTGTCCGCCGACGTCTCGGACCTCGACGCCGTCTGCTACACGCACCCGCACGCCGACCACCTCCACGGCATCGACGACCTGCGGGGCCTCGCGATGGCGCACCGCCGTCGTGTCGACGTCTACATGGACCGCAGCACTCTGGAGCGTGCCCGCGAGGCGTTCGGCTACTGCTTCAACGGTGCCATGGGCTACCCGCCGATCCTCAACGCGCACGAGATCACGCCGGGCGAGCCGCTCACCGTGGACGGCGCCGGCGGCCCGCTGACGCTGATGCCGTTCCTCCAGCACCACGGGCGGATCGACTCGCTCGGCTTCCGCGCGGGCGACGTCGCATACTCCAGCGACCTCCACGACCTTCCGACCTCGTCGCTCCAGCACCTCGCGGACCTCGACGTGTGGATCGTCGACGCGCTGCGCCACAAGACGCACTCCAGCCACTTCACGGTGGAGCAGGCGCTCGACTGGTCGGAGCGGATCGGTGCCCGCCGGGCCGTGCTCACGAACCTCCACCACGACCTCGACTACGACGCGTTGATGGACCTTGTCCCCGAGTGGGCGGAACCCGCCTACGATATGATGGTCCTCGAGCACGCCGACGTCCCGGACACATCAGAATCAACCGTTCCATAATCCGCCTTATGCGACTGGCGGATGGGATCGGATCTCGTTGCGCCGAGCGCTGCAAACGGGGTCCATCCCGCCATGAAGCCCAAGATCCTCACCACCCTGCCGACCTACACCGTGCCGGCCTTCTTCGGCGACGCGCTCGCCGGGGTCACGGTCGCGATGGTCGCCGTGCCGCTGTCCATCGCCATCGCGATCGCTTCCGGCGCGGACCCGGCCGTCGGACTGGTGACGGCGGTGGTGGCGGGCTTCCTGATCTCGCTGCTGGGCGGCAGCCGGGTCCAGATCGGCGGACCGACGGGCGCCTTCATCGTCGTCGTCTTCGGCGTCATCGCCACGCACGGCTACGACGGTCTCGTCACGGCGACCTTCCTCGCCGGCATCATCCTGCTGCTCGCCGGCCTCCTGCGGCTGGGCACTCTGATCGAGTACGTGCCCGAGGCCGTCATCAACGGCTTCACCATCGGCATCGCCATCATCATCGCGACGAGCCAGCTCACCGACTTCCTCGGCCTCACCGTCTCGAACCTCCCGGCCGACTTCTTCCCCAAGCTCGCCGCGCTCTGGGACGCACGGGAGACGCTCAACCCGTCCGCCTTCGCCATCGGCGGAGCAACCGTGGTGCTGATCGTCGTCCTGCGCCGCCTGGCGCCACGCTTCCCGGGCCTCATCGTCGCCGTGGGCCTCACGTCCGCAGCGGCCGCCGTGCTGGACCTGCCCGTCGCCACGATCGTCTCGCGCTTCGGCGAGCTGCCGGACCGCCTTCCGCTCCCGGGACTGCCGGACCTCTCGCTGAGCAAGATCATCGAGGTGGTCCCGTCCGCCTTCGTCATCGCTTTCCTCGCCGGCGTCGAGTCGCTGCTGTCGGCCATCGTCGCCGATCGCATGATCGACGGGCGCCACAGGCCCAACGCCGAGATGCTGGCCCAGGGTGCCGCCAACCTCGGCTCCGCGCTGTTCGGCGGACTGCCCGCGACGGGCGCCATCGCGCGGACCGCGACGAACGTCCGCGCGGGCGGCCGCACCCCCGTCGCCGGCCTCGTCCACGCCTTGACGGTGCTCCTCATGATGATGGTGGCGGCCCCGCTCGTCGGCGAGCTGGCGCTTCCGGCCCTCGCAGGCGTGCTCCTCGTGACCGCGTGGAACATGAGCGAGCCGCACAAGTGGGGCATCTACATGCGCGAACCGATGTCGGACCGGCTCCTCATCCTGCTGACTTTGGTGCTCACCGTGGTCGCGGACCTGACGATCGCCATCGGCGTCGGCGTGGCGATCGGCCTGGCGCTGCGCCTGCGCCGCCGCAACGCCCCGCCGGAGGACTGGTCGACGCCCGAGCGCTGACGTGCCGACTGCCGGCGGGGACTGGTCGCGCCGGCATGGACGCAGTATCTCACCCAGCGGAGAAACGCCGGAGGCACCTGTGACGGCACCCATCGACCGGCTGCGCACGATCATGGCGCAGCTCAGGGATCCCAACGGCGGCTGCGCCTGGGATCTCGCCCAGACCTACGAGACCATCGCCCCGTACACCATCGAAGAGGCCTACGAGGTCGCCGACGCCATCGAACGCGGCGACATCGACGACCTCAAGGACGAACTCGGCGACCTTCTCCTCCAGGTGGTCTTCTACGCCCAGATGGCGGCCGAGCGCGGCGACTTCGCGTTCGACGACGTCTGCGACGCCATCTCCGAGAAGCTGATCCGCCGCCACCCGCACATCTTCTCCGACGGCCCCGCCAAGACGCCCGAGGAGATCAAGGCGATGTGGGACATCATCAAGGCCGAGGAGCGGGCCGGAAAGCCGAACGGCATCCTCGACGACGTCCCCGTGAACTTCCCGCCGCTCGCCCGCGCCCAGAAGCTGCAGAAGCGCATGGCCAAGATCGGCTTCGACTGGCCGGACGCGACCGGCGTGGTCGACAAGGTCGCCGAGGAACTGGAGGAGTTCGCCTCCGCCGTCCGCTCCGGCGAGCACGACGAGATCGAGGCCGAGTTCGGCGACCTCCTCTTCACCCTCGTCAACTACGCCCGCCACCTCGACATCGACGCCGACAGCGCCCTGCGCGGTGCCAACGCCCGGTTCACGGCCCGCGTCCGGCACATGGACGCCGCCGTCCGCGCCGAGGGCCGGACCCTCAGCGACCTCGAAGCCGCCGCCCTGGAGGAGCGCTGGACGGACGCGAAGAACTTCCTCGCCAACACGGCCTGACCCCCGCACGCAGCGCGGGCCGATCGCCGGACGCGTCCTGCGGCCTCAGCCGGCCTTCGGGGCCGACCGGCGGTTGAGGAAGGCCCGCATCATGCGGCCCGGCTCGTCGGTCTCGTAAGCCGACACGAACGAGTCGATCCCGGCGGCGATGGCCTGGTCCATCGTCGTCTTCTCCCAGCGCCGCATCAGCTGCTTCTGCAGCGCGATCGCACGCGGTCCCGACGCAAGGATCCCCTTCAGCCAGTGGTCCAGTGCCGCGTCGAGCTCGCCGGCGACCGTCATCCGCTGCAGGAAGCCCATCGCCAGCGCCTCGGGCGCCTTCACCGTCGCGCCGGTGAACAAGAGCTCGCACGTCTTGCCCCAGCCGATCAGGCCCGGCAGCAGCGCGGCCTCGATCACCGACGGGATGCCGACCCGGACCTCGGGCATGCCGAACAGGGAACCCTCCGTCGCGATTCGCATGTCGCAGGCGGCGGCGATCTCCATCCCGCCGCCAAGGCAGAACCCGTCGATCTTCGCGATCACCGGGACCTCGACCTCGCGCACGATCGAGCAGACCTCGTGCAGCGCGGTAATGAACGCCCGCGCGCTGCCGCAGTCGAACTCGGCCATCGCGCTGATGTCGGCGCCGCCGATGAACGCCCGGTCACCGGCGCCGGTCAGGACGATCGCGCGGACGTCGGCGATACCCTCCGCCTCGCGCACGCGCGAGACGAAGTCCTCGCACATCGCCGGCGTCATGATGTTCAGCTTCACCGGGTTGTTGATGATCACCGTCGCGACGGCACCGCCCTCGCGGGTTTCGACCTCGAGGTCGATCCGTCCCTCACCGCTCGCGTCCAGCCCGACATCCATGATGCGTCCTCCATATCTTTGCCGCCGAGCATAGTGCCTGCGGGCGGAGGATTGGGAACGGATGCGCGCCGGACCACGGATTATGTGGCGGCCCGAACCGCCGGAGCCGGATCGCGCCTACGGAAGGTAGGGCTGGCTCGGGGTCTGCGGCTCGGGAACCGGCTCGCCGAGCCTGGCGAGCGTGTCGGAGAGGCGCGCTTCCGGGATGCGCAGGGTGAGGTGGACCGTCTCCCCCTCGTCCGAGCGCTCCAGGACTTCCGTGTTGCGGTAGAGCCAGGCGAGCAGCGCACCATCGGTCGCGCGGATCGTCGCCTCGCGGACCGTGGCGCGGCGGGCGAGGCGGTCCTCGATCGCGATGAGGAGCGCTGGGATCCCCTCCCCGGTCTCCGCCGACACCAGCACCGCGCCCTGCGCCTGCGCGGCGAGCTCGCGCTGCTTGCGCACCGCGTCGTCCAGCCGGTCGGCCTTGTTCCAGACCTCCAGCACCTCGCGTTGGCCGGGTTCGACGCCGATCTCGGCGAGGGTCCCGAGGACGTCATCGGCCTGAGCTTCCGTCTCCTCGTGCGAAATGTCGCGCACGTGGACGACGAGATCGGCGAGCGTCACCTCTTCCAGCGTGGCGCGGAACGCGGCGACGAGGGATGTCGGGAGATGGGAGATGAAGCCGACCGTGTCCGACAGGATCGCCGTGCGGCCGTGCGGCAGTTCGAGCTTGCGAAGGGTCGGGTCCAGCGTCGCGAACAGGAGGTCGCGGCTCTCGACGTGGTCGCCGGCAAGGCGGTTGAAGAGCGTCGACTTGCCGGCGTTGGTGTAGCCGACCAGCGCGACGACCGGCTGGTTGTTGCGCCGGCGCTGCTCTCGCGCGAGCGAGCGTGTCCGCCGCACGTCCTCCAGCGCCTTCTCGACGCGGGCGATCCGCTCGGCGATCTGCCGGCGGTCGGCCTCGATCTGCGTTTCACCCGGGCCGCCGAGGAAGCCGAAGCCGCCGCGCTGGCGTTCGAGGTGGGTCCATGACCGCACGAGGCGCGAGCGCTGGTAGGTCAGGTGCGCGTGCTCCACCTGGAGCGCGCCTTCCGCCGTCTGCGCCCGCTCGCCGAAGATCTCGAGGATCAGCGCGGTGCGGTCGAGCACCTTCGCGCCCCAGGCCTTCTCGAGGTTGCGCTGCTGCACCGGTGTCAGCGGATGGTCGATGATGATGAGCTCGGCGTTGGCCGCGCGGGCGACGGCGGTGACGTCGTCCACCACCCCCGTGCCGAACAGCGTCGCCGGGCGCGGGTTGCGCACGGGAATGACCCGCGCGTCCACCACATCGAGCGCGATGGCGTCGGCAAGGCCCACGGCCTCGGCGAGACGCCCCTCGGGTTCGCGCTTGTCTTCCTCCGATTGCCGAACGACCGGCAGCAGAACGATGGCTCGGGTCGCGGCCTCTTCCGTGGGCGTCCCGACCTCAGCGCGTGTCCCGCTGTCGTCAACTTTCACGCTATCGTGATCCGGTCTCTTCGTTCGGGTCGAACAGTTGCACAGGTTGGTTTGGCATGATGGTCGAGATCGCGTGCTTGTAAACAAGCTGCGAATGACCATCGCGTCGCAGCAGGACGCAGAAGTTGTCGAACCACGTTAAAACACCCTGCAGTTTAACGCCGTTCACGAGGAAGATCGTTAACGGCGTTTTACTTTTGCGGACGTGGTTGAGGAACGTGTCCTGAAGGTTCTGAGCTTTTTCAGCCACTGATTATATCCCGATCGCAATGAACACGGCGTTCGCGCGGTTACCGACACACACAATCGAGCGGCACCAGCCCCCGAACACCAGCTCTGTAGGTAGTTCGCCGCGACGCCCGCTCAAGCGGGACCTTCGCGCCGTTGTCTTAATACACGCTCAGAGGGAGTTTTTCCACGCCTTCGTGGAACCGTGCGCGCAACTCAGACACGACAGAACCGGGAGCCCCGTTGCCGATTGGCGTCTCGTCGATCTTGACGACGGGCGTCGCCGTCATCGTCGCGGACGTGATGAACGCCTCGCGCGCCGCCTTCGCCTCGTCGATCGTGAACGGGCGCTCCTCGACCTTGATGTCGTGGGCGGCCGCGAAATCCATGATCGCCGCCCGCGTGATGCCGCGCAGAATGCCGCGCTCGGCCGGCCGTGTGACCAGCGTCCCGTCCTGGTTCACGATCCAGGCGTTGGACGATGCGCCCTCGGTGATGAAGCCGTCCTTGTCGTACATCCAGGCTTCCTTGGCGCCCGCACGCACCGCCTTCTGCTTGGCGAGGACCTGCGGCAAAAGCGCCACCGTCTTGATGTCGACCCGCTCCCAGCGGATGTCCGGCGTCGTGACGACGGCGATTCCCTCCTCGCCGATCTTCACGGCGTTGCCCGGCGGAACCGAGCGGGCGGTCACCACCAGCGTCGCGGGGATCGGCGTCTTCGGGAAGGCGAAGTCGCGGCGGGCGACGCCGCGCGTCACCTGCAGGTAGACGAGGCCCTTCTTCACCCGGTTGCGCCGCGCAGTCTCGCGCAGGATGGACTCCATCGCCCGGCGCTCCACCGGCCAGTCCATCTGCAGCTCGTTCAGCGAGCGGGCCAGACGGTCGAGATGGCGGGTCATGTCGACGATATAGCCGTCCCAGATCTCGCACACCTCGTAGACGCCGTCGGCAAACTGGAAGCCCCGGTCCTCCACGTGCACACACGCCTCACCATGCGGCACATAGCGACCATTGACGTAGGCAATCCGGCTCATCGTCACTCCGTTCAGAAGAATTCCAGGCTCACGCGGAACATCTGTTCCACCTGGTGCACTTTCTCGCTCAAGGCGAACATGACAACCCGGTCGCGCGCGAGAATCTGCGTGTCGCCGTTGACCTCGACGGCCTTGCCGTTGCGCACGATCGCGCCGACACGCACGCCCTCCGGGAGCTCCAGCGCCCGCAGCGGGCGGCCAACCAGCAGCGAGGTCTCCAGCGCCTCGGCCTCGATCACCTCGGCGGAGCCGTTCTGCAGCGAGTGCACGCTCTCGATGCGGCCGCGCCGGACATGGCGCAGCACGCGGCTGATGGTGACGGCGCGCGGGTTCACGTAGGCGTCGATCCCCAGCGCGTTGGCGAGCGCCGGATAGGACACGTTGTTGATGAGCGACAGGTTGCGCGCGCAACCGAGGGTCTTCGCCATCACGCACGCGATGATGTTGGCCTGGTCGTCGTTGGTGAGCGCGACCATCGTGTCGGCGTCCTCGATGTCGGCCTCGCGCAGGACGTCCTGGTCGAGCGCGGAACCGTTGAGGATCACCGTCTTGTGGAGCTGGTCGGCGATATAGAGCGCGCGCTGGCGGCTCGCCTCGACGATCTTCACCTTCGTCTGCGGCTCGCGCTTCTCGAGCTGCTGGGCGACGTAGAAGCCGATGTTGCCGCCGCCGGCGATGACGACGCGGCTCGCCTTGGGCTCGTCGTGGCCGAAGATGACCAGAGTGCGGCGCACCTGCTCGCGCGGCACCACCACGTAGACGAGGTCGTCCACCCGCAGCATCTCGTCCGACTTCGGCACGATCAGCGTGCCCTGCCGGTAGACGCCGGTCACCACGGCGCCGAGGTTGGGGAAGAGGTCCGTGAGCTGGCGCAGCGGCGTGTCCACCACCGGGCAGTCCTCGTGGCAGAGGATGCCGACGACGATGATCTTGTCGTCCGCGAAGCGCACCGTCTCGACCGCACCGGGGAGCGAGAGGCGGCGCATGACCATCTCGCCCACCTCGATCTCCGGCGAGATCACCACGTCGATGGGCATGTTCTCCCGCGCGAACAGCGAGGAGTAGACCGGACTGAGGTAGGCCTGGGCGCGGATGCGCGCGATCTTGGTCGGGACCTGGAAGATGGTGTGCGCGACCTGCGACGCCACCATGTTCACCTCGTCCGACTGGGTGACGGCGATGAGGAGGTCGGCGTTCTCCGCCCCCGCCTGCGCCAAGGTCGACGGATGCGCGCCGTGGCCGATGACGCCGCGCACGTCGAGCTGGTCGCGCACATTGGCGATGAGCTGCGGGAGCTGGTCGATGACGGAAACGTCGTGGCCCTCGTGGGACAGTCGCTCGGCGATACCGAACCCGACCTGCCCTGCACCACAAATTACGATACGCATGGTGTTATTCTATGCCACCGGGCCGCGCAGCGTCACGTCCGGCTGCCAGTTCCGGCGCGGGACGCGGCCATGCCGCGGTGCCGGGGGTCCGCCCCGGCCGAGAGGACCGCGACGCTCTCCGGTCGCGGGGCCCCGCGAAGGCTCACCAACATGACTTCGGCCACAGGATCGCCTCCTCAAACCCGTCCTCGCCCATCGGCTCCAGGGACGATCGGCCACCGGAAGGATCACTTTAGCCCTCATCGAGCGCCGCGGCGAGGGCCGCACGCGCATGGATGCTGGTCGAATCGAACACAGGCGCGCCGACATCGTCCTGACCGATCAGCATCGTCACCTCGGTGCAGCCGAGGATGACGCTGTCGGCGCCGCCCTCGATCGCGGTGTCGACGATGTCGAGATAGCGCGTCTTGGACGCCGGGTTCACCATGCCCTGGCAGAGCTCGTCGTAGATGATCCGGTGCACCGCCATGCGGTCCTCGTCCCCCGGCACCCTGACGTCCAGCATGTGCTGCTCGCGCATCCGGCCGCGGTAGAACATGCCTTCCATGGTGAACTTGGTCGCGAGCAGCAGAGGCGACATGCAGCCCTCCGCCCGCACCGCATCGGCCGTCGCGTCGGCGATGTGGACGAGCGGGACGCCCGCCGCCTCCTCCACCGCCCCCGCCATGCGGTGCATGGTGTTGGAGCAGATCACAAGCAGCTCCGCCCCGGCGGCGACCAGCCGCTCGCCCGCCTCGACCATCCGGGCCGTGGCGCCGGTCCAGTCGCCGGACGCCTGCAGCTCCTCGATCTCGGCGAAGTCGAACGACCACATCACGATGGGCGCCGAGTGCAGCCCGCCGAGACGCTCGCGCGTCATGCGGTTGAGGTGCTGGTAGTAGAGCGCGGTCGACTCCCAGGAGAGCCCGCCGATGAGGCCGATCGTCTTCACGCCGCGCGCTCGCGCACCATGTGGACGCCGAACACCCCGGCCCCGTCCAGCCGGTCCAGCTTCTCGATGGTGATGTCGGCGAGGGTGACGCCGGGATTGGCGAGGAGCCGCGCCGCGATCGCCTCGCCCATCTGCTCCAAGAGCGCCGTATGGCCGGCGGTCACGTCGTCGATGACCTCGACGATATCGACGTAGCTGACCGCCGGCTCGTCGCCCGCGGGCGCCAGACCTTCGGCCAGGGTCAGCGACACGGAGAAGCGCACGCGCTGCGTCACGCCCTGCTCGGACGGCAGGATGCCGACGGCGAGCTGGCGTACCAGAGCGTCCACGAACACCTTGTCCCCGCCCACCGCGCGGGTGGCCGGGGCGCCGGTGGCCGCCCGAACCGTCACGCGATCCCCAGCGTCTTCAGCTTGCGGTGCAGCGCGGAGCGCTCCATGCCCACGAACTCGGCCGTGCGCGACACATTGCCGGAGAACCGGTTGATCTGCGCCCGCAGGTAGTCCCGCTCGAAGATCTCGCGTGCGTCGCGCAACGGCAGCGCCATGATGTGCTCGCCGCCGGCCTGCGACGACAGCGGCGGCACGATCGCGCCGATCTCGTTGGGCAGCAGGTCCGCCGAGATCGGGTCGTTCGGGTCCCCGTCACGGGTCAGGATGAGCAGCCGCTCGACGTTGTTCTTCAGCTGGCGAACGTTTCCGGGCCAGTCGTGCGCCTGCAGCACCGCCATGGCGTCCTCGCCGACGATGCGGCGCGGCAGGCCCTGGTTCTCGGCGGTCTGGCGCAGGAAGTAGTCGATCAGCATCGGCACGTCCTCGCGGCGCTGGGCCAGCGCCGGAACGCGGACCGGCACCACCGAGAGGCGGTGGAAGAGGTCCTCGCGCACCCGCCCTTCGGTCACCTCCTCCTGGAGGTCGCGCGCGGAGGAGGAGATGATGCGAACGTTCACCCTCACCTTCTGCGAACCGCCAACGCGGTTGAACTCCTGCGCCACCAGGACGCGCAGGATCCGGGCCTGCGTCTCCAGCGGCATGTCGCCGATCTCGTCGAGATAGAGCGTGCCGCCGTGAGCCTCCTCGAGGGCGCCGACGGACGGGTCCTGCCCGGGCTTCGCCTCGGCGCCGAACAGCGCCTCGTCCATCTTGTCCGGCGTGATCGACGCGGAGGAGACCACGACGAACGGGCCTTCCGAACGCAGGCTCTTCTTGTGGATCGTCCGGGCGACGAGCTCCTTGCCCGACCCCGACGGCCCCATGATCATGATGCGCGAGTTGGTCGGCGAGATCTTCTCGATCGTCGAGCGGAGCTGGTTCATCACGGCGGAGTTGCCGATCAGGTCCTGGAACTCGCCCGACTTGGTGCGCAGCGATTCGACCTCGCGGCGCAGGCGCGAGGCCTCCAGCGCGCGCTCGGCCGCCAGCAGCAGCCGGTCCGCCTTCAGCGGCTTCTCGATGTAGTCGTAAGCGCCGCGCTTGATCGCCGACACGGCCGTCTCGATGTTGCCGTGACCGGAGATCATCACGATCGGCATCGTCGAGTGCTGCGCACGGATGGCGTCGAGCAGCTGCAAGCCGTCCATCTTCGACCCCTGCAGCCAGATATCGAGGAAGATCAACTGCGGGCGTCGCGCTCCGATCGCAGCCAACGCCTCGTCGGAGTCGGCGGCCGTACGAACCTCGTAGCCTTCGTCTTCCAAGATACCGGCGATCAGGTTGCGGATGTCGATCTCGTCGTCGACGACAAGAATGTCCGATGCCATCAGCGCTCCACCCTTCGCCCCAAACCGGGCCGAACACGCGACCGGAGGGAGAGGCCTACGTCGCGCGAGTTGACCGAATCGTCAAGCGTTAGCCCTTCCGAACAGACCGCATCCGTCCGTCGCATCCCCTTCGGACGCTCCATCAATCGATCAGATCCGGCAGCACGAAGCGGACGCACGCGCCGCGCGTATTGCTCGAAACCGCAGCCGCATCGAGAAGCTCGATTCGCCCGCCCTGCTCTTCCGCGATCTTCTTGACGATGGCGAGACCGAGGCCCGTGCCCTTCTCCCGCGTCGTCATGTACGGCTCCAGAAGTCGTTCGCGGCCTGCCGCCGGAAAGCCGATTCCGTTGTCGACGATGTCGACCACACGCTCGCCCGCCTCGTTGACGTAGAGTCGCACGTCGATGTGGCCGCGCTCCCCGCCCCGATCCGCGTCCGTGGTCTGCTCGATCGACTCGGCCGCGTTCTTCACCAGGTTGGACAGCGCCTGACTCACCAGACGATGGTCGAAGTTTGCAATCAAGGGTTCCTTCGGAATCGAAGTTCGCTTTTCGACAGCATCATGCCCGATTCCCTGGATGAATACTGCTTCGCGAACCGCATCGCGCAAATCGAGCCGCTCCATCGCCGGCGCGGGCATGCGCGCGAAGTTGGAGAACTCGTTCACCATGTGGCCGATCGAATCGACCTGGCGCACGATCGTGTCGACGCACTGGTCGAAGACTTCGTGGTCGTCCGGCTTGATCTGCTTGCCGTAGCGCCGCTTGATCCGCTCCGCGGAGAGCTGGATCGGCGTCAGCGGGTTCTTGATCTCGTGGGCGATTCGCCGCGCCACGTCCGCCCAGGCCGAGGTGCGCTGCGCGGTCACGAGGTCGGTGATGTCGTCGAGGGTCAGGACGTAGCCGGGGCGCGCCGCATCGCCGCGGTCCGTCGTCGCCCGGACGTTGATGGTCCGGTCGCGGCCCTTGCGCTGCAGGCTGATCTGCTCCGGCTTGATCCTCAGCCGGGCGAGGCCGCCCTCGCCCTCGAGGACCGGCGCGAGTTCCGGCACCACCTCCGTCAGCGACTTGTCGACGATGTCGCTCTCGAAAAGGTCGAGCATCGCCAGCGCGGAGGTGTTGGCGAGCGTCACCTGCCCGTCCGCGTCGATGCCGATGACGCCGGCCGAGACGCCGCCCAGCACCGCCTCGGTGAAGCGGCGGCGGCGATCGAGCTGGTCGTTGGCGGAGATGAGGTCGTCGTGCTGGCGCTTCAGCGTCGCCGTCATGTCGTTGAACGTCTCGCCGAGGTGGGCGATGTCGCCGTCGAAGAAGCGCACCGGCACCTCGGTCTCGAGGTCCCCCTTGCGGACCCGGTCCGACGCGTCGATCAGCTCGCGAATCGGCGCGACGAGGCGGTTGGCGAAGCCGAATCCGAGGTAGATTGCGCACACCAGAAGAACCAGCGTGACACCGGCGTAGACCAGCCCGAACGCCACTGACACGCCGAGCCGCGATCGCTCGAGACGGATATATTCTTCCGCGTTGGCCCGCGTCAGCCGCAGGAAGCCGTTGACGTCCGGGTCCATCGTGCGGGCGATGTAGAGGTAGGTGTCGTGGTAGGATCCGAGCTTCATGATCCCGCCGACCTGATCCGCCTCGCCGGGCGAGATCTGCACCGGGCGGCCCTTGAGCGCCTCGCGCATTGCCTCCGGCGGGGGCATCCGCAGGTGCTCGCTGGGGTCGACCACGGCACGGGTGATCACCTCCCCGGCGCCGTTCAGCAGGAACGCGGCCGGCAGGTTGCGCAGCGCGGTCTGCACCTGGAACAGGCTGTCGAAGCGCGTCGGCTCTAGGTCGTAGATGTTCTTCGCCCGGTCGAGGTCGCGCGCCATCGCGAGGAGATCGCCGGTCATGGCGCGGGCATGCTCGCCCACGTACGCGTCCGCGACCTTCACCGAGTTGACGACCATCGCCTGGATGCGTTCCTCGAACCACCGGTCGAGGCCACGCGACAAGGTAAGGGTCGCCACCAGCGCGACGAGCATCGCCGGCATCACGGCCATGATCGAGAACAGCGCGACGATGCGCACGTGGAGCCGGGCGCCGGCCCGTTGCGCCGAGCGAGCGCGCCAGAGCTTGCTGACCTCGTACGCGACGCCGCCGAGTAGCAGGGTGACGAGGATGCCGTTGATCACCAGAGCGACAACGATGACCGTCGACGTCGGCTCGATGGGCGTCATGCCCGTCAGCGTCAGGAACGTGCCGGCGACCGCAATCAGGGCGAGCGGAATGACGACGACGCCGAAACTGCGCACCGGCGAATCGAACGGCGGACGGTAGGGGATGGCGGCTTGGGCCATGGCCACTGCGATCACGCTTCACTTGTTAAGGTTCTGACGTATGTGACGGGCTCGGATGCCGGTCAACCGCACGGGTCCCTCGCGGCGGCTCGTCCACGGAATTGGAGCCCCTTTGTCGCGCACTGAGCCCCTGCAAATCGTCGTCGCGGGCGCCGGCCATGCCTCGATGCTCGCCCTCGACACCCTCGGCGCGCCACCGCCGGGCTCGGCCGTCACGCTCGTCTCGCGCGGCGAGGCGGCCCATTATTCCGGGATGGTGCCGGGCTGGATCGAGGGCCTCTACCGGCCGGACGAGCTGGTCGTGCCGCTGGCGCCCTTCACTGCCGCGCGCGGCATCACCCTCGTCTCGGCCGAGATCGCCGGTGCCGACGGGACCCGTCTCCACCTCGCCGACGGCCGCGCCCTCCCGTACGACGTCCTCGTCGTCAACGCCGGCTCGGAGACGGCGCGTCCCGGCCCCCTCGCCCACCCCGCGGTCATCCCCGCCAAGCCGTTCGGCGGGCTGGTCGACGGCCTCGCGCCGCGCCTCGACACGGCCGCAAGCTTCGCCGTGGTGGGCGCCGGGGCGGCCGGAGCCGAAATCGCGCTCGCGCTCGCGACGCGCCGCCCCCGCGCGGCGGTGACACTGATCGAGCGTTCCCCGGCCCTCCTCCCGGCGCACCCGCCCGCCTTCGCCCGCCGCGTCGGTGCCGCGCTCGGACGCCGCGGCGTGACGGTCCGCCTCGGGACGGAGGTGACGGACGTGGCGGACGGCCGGATCGCGCTGCGCGACGGGACGGTGGCGGCCGACACCATCCTCGCCGTGACGGGGCCCGCACCGCCGCGCTGGCTCGCCGCGACGCCGTTCGCGCGCACGCCGGACGGCTTCCTCGGCGTCGACGCGCAGATGCGCTCGCTGTCCCACCCCAACGTCCTCGCCGTCGGCGACGTCGCGACGCGCCCGGACGATCCGCGCCCCAAGGCGGGCGTCTTCTCGGTGCGCTCCGGTCCGGCCCTCGCGGCGGCGCTCCGCGCGCTGGCGGCGGGCGAGCCGCTCGAACCCGTTAGACTGCAGCGGCGGGCGCTCATCCTGCTCGCGACCGGCGACCGCTCGGCCATCGGCACGCGCAACGGGCTCGTCGCCGAGGGACGCTGGGTCTGGCGCCTCAAGGATCATCTCGACCGCCAGTTCATGGCCCGCCTGACGCGCCTGCCCAATCCGTGATCACAAAAGGCCTATTCAGGCGCCACCCAACGGCGTAGATCGAGCATCATGCCTACCGCCCTTCGCGTCTTCGTCCCGTTCGCGCTCGCCTATCTCCTGTCCTACCTCCTGCGGGTCGTGAACGCGGTCGCCGGCGCACCGGTGACGGCCGAATTCGACCTCTCGCCGGCGCAGCTCGGGCTCATGACGAGCCTCTTCTACATGGGCTTCGTCATCACCCAGTTTCCGCTCGGCATCCTGATGGACCGGTACGGCCCGCGCCGGGTGGAGGCGGGCATGTGGGTGGTCGGCGCGGCCGGATGCGTCGTCTTCGCCACCGCGGGCGACAGCTCCCAGCTCTTCCTCGGCCGCTTCCTCATCGGCGTCGGCGCCTCGATCGCCTTGATGGGCCCCATGACGGCCTATCGCCACTGGTTCCCGCCAGAGCAGCGGGCGCTGATCGTCGGCCTCCACATGGCGTGCGGCGGCGTCGGGAGCGCGCTCGGCGGCGGCCCGACCGAGGCGCTGATGGACGCGATCGGCTGGCGCGGCGTCTTCCTCGTCATCGGCGCCGCGACGATCGCCGCGAGTCTCCTCATCCTGACCGTCGTCCCGCGGCGGCACGAGCCGCGCCACCCGACGGACACCCGCATCCTCGCGCGCGAGATGTTCGCGGTCCTCACCAGCCGGACGCTGTGGCGCATCGCGCCGCTCGCGGCGACGGTCCAGATCGGCCTCCTCGCGGTGGTGAGCCTGTGGGCGGGGCCATGGCTGCGCCAGGTGGTGGAGATGCCGACCGACGAGGCCGCGGCCTGGCTCTCGGCCACGTCCGTCGGCCTCATCGCCGGCTTCCTCGGCTACGGGGTGATCTTCAGCCGGGCCGAGCGCTACGGCCTCTCCATGCATGTCTTCGTCATCGGCGCGATCGCCGTGATGCTGTGCCCGATCCTCTTCATCGTCCTGCCGCTGGAGGCGACCCCCCCGATCTGGATCCTCTACGCGGCCATCGGCCCGGTGGCCGTCCACACCTACAACATCACCTCGCAGCAGTTCCCGGTGGAGATGGCGGCGCGCGTCAACACGGCGCTCAACCTGGTGGTCTTCGCCTGCGCCTTTCTCGGCCAGTGGGGCTTCAGCCTGATCCTCGACCTCTACCGCAACGACGAGGGCGCCCCGACCCGGGAGGGCTTCCAGGTGGCGTTCGTGGCGCTCCTCGCGATCCAGCTCGTCGCGATGCTGCCGCTCCTGCTGGCGAAGTCGCGGGAACCCGAGCCGGCACCGGTCCGCCCGTCCTGACTGGCGCTCCGGCCCGGCAGGAGCGGACGCGTTCCGAACGCAAAACGCCCGCCTTGCGGCGGGCGTCCTATGCGTGCGGCCTGGGCCGTAGCGTGCCGGGGCGGGGTCAGGCGGTGTAGGTGACCGCCTTCACCGCGTCGATCACCTCGGCGACCGACGGCAGCGCCAGCTTCTCGAGGTTCGCCGCGTACGGCATCGGGACGTCCTTGCCCGTGACCCGCAGCACCGGCGCGTCGAGGAAGTCGAACGCCTTCTCCATCAGCTGGTAGCCGATTTCCGACGAGATCGAGCAGGTCGGGAAGGCCTCCTCGACGGTGACGCAGCGGTTCGTCTTCCTCACCGACTTGATCACCGTGTCGATGTCGAGCGGGCGGATGGTGCGCAGGTTGATGACCTCCGCGTCGATGCCCATCCCGGCGAGCTCCGCCGCCGCCTTCATGGCGTAGGTCATGCCGATGCCGAAGGAGACGATGGTGACGTCCTTGCCCTTCTTCTCGACCTTCGCCTTGCCGATCGGCAGCACGAAATCCATGTCGGCCGGCACCTCGAAGGTCTGACCGTAGAGGATCTCGTTCTCGAGGAAGATCACCGGGTTCGGGTCGCGGATGGCGGCCTTCAGGAGCCCCTTCGCGTCCATCGCCGAGTACGGCTGGATGACGCGGTGGCCGGGGACGTGCGCGTACCAGGCGGCGTAGTCCTGGCTGTGCTGCGCGGCGACGCGGGCGGCCGCGCCGTTCGGGCCGCGGAAGACGATCTGCGACTTGATGAACCCGCCGGACATGTAGTGCGTCTTGGCGGCCGAGTTGATGATCTGGTCGATCGCCTGCATGGCGAAGTTGAAGGTCATGAACTCGACGATGGGCTTAAGGCCCGCCATCGCGGCGCCGACGCCGAGGCCGGTGAAGCCGTGCTCGGTGATCGGCGTGTCGATGACGCGGCGCTCGCCGAACTCGTCCAGGAGGCCCTGCGAGACCTTGTAGGCGCCCTGATATTCGGCGACTTCCTCACCCATCAGGAAGACGTCGTCGTCCTTGCGCATCTCCTCGGCCATCGCGTCGCGCAGGGCTTCGCGGACCGTCATCTGCTTCATCTCGGTGCCGGCGGGGACGTCCGGCTCGTCGGGCTGGTCGTCCGGCATCTCGGCCGGGCCGGGACCGGAGCGGGGCGCGGCCGGCGCACGCGGCGCATCGGGCGACAGGCTCCCCGTGGGGGCGGGTCCCTTCTGGGAGACCGCGGTCGCCTCGGACGCGGCGGGTGCCTCCGGCGCCGGCGCGGCGGCCGCGGGCCCGGAGGCCTCGCCGATGTCGCTCTCGCTCTCGCCCTCGCCGAGCAGCACCGCGATGGGCGCGTTCACGGGAACCCCTTCGGTCCCCTCCTCGACTAGGATCTTGCCGAGGGTGCCCTCGTCGACGGCCTCGACCTCCATGGTCGCCTTGTCGGTCTCGATCTCGGCGATGACGTCACCAGCCGAGACGGTGTCGCCCACCTTCTTCAGCCATTTGGAGAGTTTGCCCTCCTCCATGGTGGGGCTGAGGGCGGGCATCAGGATTTCGGTGGGCATTTCTTAGTGTCCGCGCAGTTTCTTGCTGGTGGCCGCTCCGCTCGAGGCGATGGGCATCGCCCCCGCAGCCGTGCCAATCGTCATGAATGGGAACGCTCTCACCGTACGATGTCCGTCCAGAGCTCCGAGGGATCGGGCTCGGGCTCGCTCTGCGCGAACTCGGCGGCCGTGTTCACCTCGTCGCGCACGCGCTTGTCGATCGACTTGATGTCGTCCTCGGCGACGCCGAAGTCCTTCATCAGGATGTCGCGCACGTGCTCGATCGGGTCGCGCTTCTGGCGGTACTCGTTCACCTCGTCGCGCGAGCGGTACTTCGCCGGGTCGGACATCGAGTGGCCGCGGTAGCGGTAGGTCAGCATCTCGAGGATGTAGGGACCCTTGCCCGAGCGCGCGTGGTCGAGCGCCTTGGCGACCGCGTCGCGCACCGCCTCGACGTGCATGCCGTCCACCTGCTCGCCCGGGATGTCGAACGAGCGGCCGCGCTGGGACAGGTCCGTCGTCGACGAGGCGCGCTCGATGGAGGTGCCCATGCCGTACTTGTTGTTCTCGATCATGTAGATGACCGGGATCGACCAGAGCTTGGCCATGTTGAAGCTCTCGTAGACCTGGCCCTGGTTGGCCGCGCCGTCACCGAAATAGGTGAGCGCCACCGCGCCGTTCTGGCGGTAGCGGTTGGCGAAGCCGATGCCGGTGCCGAGCGACACCTGCGCGCCGACGATGCCGTGGCCGCCGTAGAAGTTCTTCTCGACCGAGAACATGTGCATCGAGCCACCCTTACCCTTGGAGTAGCCCGACGCGCGGCCGGTGAGCTCGGCCATCACGCCCTTCGGGTCCATGCCGGTCGCCAGCATGTGGCCGTGGTCGCGATAGCCGGTGATGACCTGGTCACCTTCCTTCATCGCCATCTGCGCGCCGACGACGACCGCTTCCTGACCGATGTAGAGGTGGCAGAAGCCGCCGATCAGGCCCATGCCGTAGAGCTGGCCGGCCTTTTCCTCGAACCGGCGGATCAGCAGCATATCCTCGTAGGCGCGAAGATAGTCGTCCGCCGTGAACGCAGTTTCGGTCTGGCCAGCCTCGTCCGATTCTCTTGCTTTGGCTTCGACGGCCATAAGGCCCCTCCTGACGTCCCGCTTTTGATGTGAACCTAGACCACGGCTCGGCCAACGAAAAGCAGGCGAGCCGATTTGTCCGCGCGCAAACCCGTTGCGAAACGGCCGATCGCAGCGGGATCCCGGGTGATCGGCCGCGCGCGCGCCGTATCGGTGCAACCAGCTATGCGTTCTCGACAGATCGTCCCGCAAGCCCGGCGCATGCGCGGCAGATCTGCACCGGCGCAATCAAGCATCGCCACACACTTCCACAGTCGAACTTCAGCGAAATTCTCGCGATGTTTTGTGGTAATTTTTGGCATCCCGCCATGGGACCGCGCGGCCTCCGCCGGCCGCGCCGCCTGACCGTGCCATCGACCATGACGATGGCCGAGCGACGATGAATTCCAATGTTCGATCGATCCGGCCGTGAATGGTGCGCCGAGGACACGCCCGCTCCGGAGCGGGCTAACATTATTTCCTGGCGGGGCATCCTGACGAACGACTTTGTCGCCGCGCGCGAACCGGTTCTGCGCGTGGGGGCCGGTCAGTTGTTGTGCGCGCCGAGAATGAGGTCCGTCTTGCCGGTCTCCGGCTGGGCGTCCTTGGCGACGTTGAGAATCACGATCTCGTTCGGGTGCGCCATGTTGAGCTGCGCCCGGGCACGCTCGTCGAGCAGGTCCGCGTCGAGGGCGTCGACGCGCAGGCGACGCACCCGGTCCTGAAGGTGTTCGCGCTGCTCCACCAGATTGGCGAGCTCGAGCTCGAGATTGGCCCGCTCGTCCCGCAGTTCGACCCGCGCCTCCTCGCCGTAGTCGCCCCGGCCGGACTGCCAGCCGAAGTAGACCGCGACGGCGACGAGCACCAGCGGGAAGATGAAGAAGGTGAAGCGGGATCGACGTCGGTGGCGCGTGGGCATCAGGTGAGTCCGTGGGCAGACCCACCTAACCACGCGTGACTTAACGAGGCGTTTCGCGGGCGAGGCCAGCCCCGCCCGCGCATTGCCGTGCCCGTTCGGGGGCTTAGGCCGCCTCGGTCTCGCTCTCGGCGCGGTAGCCGAAGCCGCCGCCGTCGGTCGCGAGGTAGGCCTCGCCGCACGCCTTCGCGAGCGCGCGGACGCGGCCGATATAGCCCTGCCGCTCCGTCACGGAGATCACGCCGCGCGCGTCGAGCAGGTTGAAGATGTGGCTCGCCTTGATGGTCTGGTCGTAGGCGGGCAGCACCTGGGTGTGCCGCTCGCCCTCGACCTTCGGCGCGCCTGCGGCGAGCAGCGCATGGCACTCCGCCTCCGCGTCGCGGAAGTGGCGCAACAGCATCTCGGTGTCGGCGAACTCGAAATTGTGCGCCGAGTACTCCCGCTCGGCCTGCAGGAAGATCTCGCCGTAGGAGACGCGCGGCCCCGCCTCGCTCTCGGCGACGTAGGTGAGATCGTAGACGTTCTCGACGCCCTGCACGTACATGGCGAGGCGCTCCAGGCCGTAGGTCAGCTCGCCGGAGACCGGGCGGCAGTCGATGCCGCAGACCTGCTGGAAGTAGGTGAACTGCGACACTTCCATGCCGTCGCACCAGCACTCCCAGCCGAGCCCCCAGGCCCCGAGCGTCGGGCTCTCCCAGTCGTCCTCGACGAACCGGACGTCGTGGCGGTGGAGATCGATGCCGATCGCCTCCAGCGAGCCGAGGTAGAGCGCCTGAAGGTCCTTCGGGCTCGGCTTCAGGATGACCTGGAACTGGTAGTAGTGCTGCAGGCGGTTCGGGTTCTCGCCGTAGCGCCCGTCGCCCGGACGGCGCGAGGGCTGCACGTAGGCCGCCCGCCACGGCCGCGGACCGAGCGCGCGCAGGGTCGTCGCCGGGTGGAAGGTGCCGGCGCCGACTTCCATGTCGTAGGGCTGCAGGATAGCGCAGCCCCGCTCCGCCCAGTACGCCTGGAGCGCCAGAATCATGGATTGGAACGAGGACCTCGGGTCTGTCGGAGACAGGCGGTCCTTCGGGGAAAGCTCGGCCATGGATGATCCCATTAGGGTACTGCGCCCGAGTTCCTAACCGCTCCGCGCGCGGTGGCAAGCCCGTTCCGGGCCGCGCGCTACTCCGATTTCACCGTCTCGGTGTCGTCCGCCCGCTCGGCGCCGGCGCGCGCGGCGCTCTCCGCCGCGTGCTTGCGGTCCTCCTCGGCGAGGGTGCCGAGGATCGGTACCTCGACCGATTCGCCCGCGACATGGGGGTGCCTGGGGCCGTACCTCGGCGGCGAGCGCATCGGCTCGACCTGCGCCTTGGGCGCCCAGCGCGGCGTGATCAGGCCGGCCGAGATGACGAGCTTTGCCGCGTCCTCGACGCTCATGTCGAGCACCAGCACGTCCTTGCGCGGCACGAAAAGAAGGAAGCCGGATGTCGGGTTCGGCGTCGTCGGCAGGAAGACCGAGATCGCGTCGTCGTCGTCGCCCAGCTTCTGGCTGATCTCGCCCTTCACGTCCGTCGCGATGAAGACGACGGCCCAGAGGCCGCGGCGCGGGTACTCCACCAGTCCGGCCCGTCGGAAGGTGTGGCTGCGCTCCGACAGTGCCGTCTCGAAGATCTGCTTCAGCGCCGCGTAGACGTTGCGGATGAGGGGCATCCTGGCGAGAATCGCCTCGCCCAGCGCCAGGATCGTCCGGCCGAAGATGTTCGCCGCCAGGAAGCCGAGCAGCGCCAGGCCGACGATCGCCACCACGAGGCCGATGCCCGGGAGCGGAAACGGCACATAGGTTTCCGGATTCCACGCCGGCGGGATCCACGGCTTCACCACGCCGTCGACGACGCTGATGATGTAGGTGACGAGGTAGACGGTGATCGTCAGCGGCGCGGCAACGATCACGCCGGTGATCAGATAGTTGCGCAACCTGTTGACGAGGCTGCGCCGCCGCCCGACCCGGACTTCACCCTGTTCTTCGTCCATCTCGTACCCCACAGCACTCGGGGCCGCCAACCGCACGCCTGACGTCGCGGAGGAACGCACCCGTGCGCACCTCGCACACGCGCAGCGCACCTCAACTTGGCATACTTACTCGACCGTCACAGACTTGGCGAGGTTGCGGGGCTGATCGACGTCGGTGCCGTTGATGATCGCCGCGTGATACGCCAGCAGCTGCAGCGGGATGGTCGCCACCACGGGGGCCACGAAGGCCGGAACGTCCGGCAGGACGATGAGTTCCTCCGCCGTGTCGCCGATCGCATGCGCCCCGCGGGCGTCCGTCACCGCGATGATGCGCCCGCCGCGCGCATGCACCTCCTGCATGTTGGAGACGGTCTTGGCGAAGAGGTCGTCGAACGGCGCGATGACGATGACCGGGAGCTCTTCGTCCACCAGAGCGATAGGCCCGTGCTTTAATTCACCGGCAGCGTAGGCCTCGGCGTGGATGTAGCTCAGTTCCTTGAGCTTCAGCGCCCCTTCCATCGCCACCGCGAACGACGTCCCCCGGCCGAGGAAGAGCGCGGATGACGCCGGCGCCACAAGCTTCGCGACACGTTCGATCGAGTGCTCCAGCGTTACCGCCTCGGCCACGAGGCGCGGCAGCTCGACGAGCGCCGACAGGAACCCTTCCGCATCGAGGGGCGACAGCGTGCCGCGGTCGATGCCCGCCTTCACCGCCAGGCACGCCAGCGTCGCGAGCTGGCAGGTGAACGCCTTGGTGGAGGCGACGCCGATCTCGGGTCCGGCGAGGGTCGGCAGGACGATGTCCGCCTCGCGCGCCATCGTCGAGGTCGGCACGTTGACGACGGTGGCGAGCTGCTGCCCGCCGGCCTTCGCCGCCCGCAGCCCGGCCAGCGTGTCGGCCGTCTCCCCCGACTGGGAGATGAAGAGCGCCAGCTCGTCGGCCGGGAAGGCCTGCGCGCGGTAGCGGTACTCGGACGCGACGTCGAGGTCGACCGGCAGGCGCGCCAGCCGCTCGAACCAGTACCGCGAGACGAGCCCCGCGTAGTACGCGGTGCCGCAGGCCGCGATCGACAGGCGGCGGATCTGGGAGAAGTCGATCGGCACCGCGCCGTCGCGCAGCGTACCCGACCCGACGTCGATGTAGTGGCTGAGGGTCCGCGCGATCACTTCCGGCTGCTCGTGGATCTCCTTGGCCATGAAGTGGCGGTAGTTGCCCTTCTCGGCGAGCGAGACTTGCATCGGCACCGGGACCGCCTCGCGCTCCACCGGGTGGCCGTCGCGGTCGTAGATGTCGAGCCTCGACTGGGTGAGGATCGCGAAGTCGCCGTCTTCCAGGTAGACGATCTCGTCGCAGAAGGGCGCCAGCGCGATGGCGTCGGAGCCGATCATCTTCATGTCCGAGGCGAGACCGATGGCGAGGGGGCTGCCGAAGCGCGCCGCCGCCAGCAACTGCGGCTGACCGGCAAACGAGAAGGCGAGCGCATATGCCCCCTCGAGCTGCGACAGGGTCGCCTCGATCGCGCTCTTCAGGTCGGCCCCCTGCGCCAGCTCGTGCGCGAGGATGTGGGCGATCGTCTCGGTGTCCGTCTCCGAGGTCAGGACGGCACCCTCCGCCTGCAGCTTCTGGCGGAGCGCGCGGTAGTTCTCGATGATGCCGTTGTGGACCACCGCCACCGGCGAGGCGACGTGCGGGTGTGCGTTGGCGTCGGTCGGCGCGCCGTGGGTCGCCCAGCGGGTGTGGCCGATGCCGGTGCCGCCGTCGAGCGGATGGGAATCGAGCCGCTGCTCCAGGTTGCGCAGCTTGCCGGCGGCACGCACCCGGTCCATCGTCCCGTCACCGGCGACGGCGGCGATGCCTGCCGAGTCGTAGCCCCGGTATTCCAGCCGTTTCAGCGCATCGAGAATCAACGGAGCCGCCTGCCTGGCTCCGATCACGCCCACAATACCGCACATAGTGGTCTCCGCCTTCCCGTACGCATGCCTCGAACAGTCGGTGCCGCCCGGAGACGCGCCGCCCTCTGGTCCGTCCGGGGCACGCCCGGACCGCACACGACCAGCGAATCAGCACCTCGACGGCCCGAACTGCTCTAGCGCAGGTGAGACCAATTGCACTTCACATGGAGTTACAGAAACGCAGCCTGCGTCGGCAAAGGTGCTCGAAAATCAGGCCTTGTCGTAGTCGAGCTCGTCGTCATTCTCCTCGCGCCGCTGCGACGCGCGGATGGCGGCCATCCTGGCGCCTTCGGTATGATCGACGAGCTCGCTGCGGGGGATCGGCATCGAGCCGGGCGAGGCGAGCTCGGCCTCCTCCTCGGCGTCGAAGTTGTCGTCGACGATGTCGCTCTCGAGATGGCTGCCATCATGCTCGCTGGCGGCCTGCGCGAGCGCGTGCGCGCCCTCGCTGTCGTCGACGAACTCCGATTCCATCGGCTCCTGGCCGTGCTGGCTCGCCTCGCGGGCGTACTGGCGGGCCGATTCGGTCAGGTCGGCAAACTCCGATTCCATGCCCTTGCCGGACTTCAGCATCGCACTTTGCGCCTCGGCGCGTTCCATCCGGTTCATGTGGGCGGGGTCGGGGTCGCGTGCCTCGGCCCCGAACACCCTCTGAAGCTGATGGATGATCTGCTCCCTGATCGTCATCTCCGCCTCCTTCGCAGCCGCGATCCGTAACGTCACCCTCGGGAGATGAACCGGCGCGGTGAGGTCGAAGTTCCGAAAATGCGTTCCGGGTGCGTCCGCGCCCCCTACGGCTTGGGTTTCAGCGGCGATCGGTCCGGCTTCGTCGCCTGCCGTCCCCGCGCGATCGCGAGCGCGTCGGCCGGCACGTCCTCGACGATCACCGAGCCGGAGGCGACGAATGCCCCCTCGCCGATCGAGACCGGCGCCACCAGCGCGCTGTTGGAGCCGATGAAGGCGCCCGCGCCGATCTCGGTGCGGTGCTTGTTCACGCCGTCGTAGTTGCAGGTGATCGTACCGGCGCCGATGTTGGCCTCCGCCCCCACGCCGGCATCGCCGATGTAGGAGAGGTGGCTGATCTTCACCCCCGTCGCCAGCGCGGCGTTCTTCAGCTCCACGAAGTTGCCGATCTTCGCGCCGGGGCCGACGTTCGTGCCGCCGCGCGAGCGGGCGAACGGGCCGATCGCGGCGCCCGGCGAGACCACGGTGTCGACGAGGTGGGTGAAGGCATAGATCCTCGCCCCGTCGCCGATCGCGACCCCCGTGCCGAAGACGACGTTCGGCTCGATCGTGACGTCCTCGCCGACCACGGTGTCGTGGCTGAAGAAGACGGTCTCCGGCGCGATCAGCGTCGCCGTCTCCAGCGCCCTGCTGCGGGCACGCTGCTGGAAGACGGCCTCCGCGTCCGCGAGCTGCGCACGGTCGTTGACGCCCATGACCTCGGCGACCGGCGCCTCCTCCCACACCATGTTGAAGCCCCGCTCGGCGCCGATGGCGACGAGGTCGGTCAGGTAGTACTCGCCCTTGGCATTGTTCGCCTCGATCGCCTGCAGCGCATCGAGCGGCGCGCCGGCGCGGATGGCCATGACCCCGGAGTTGCACAGCGTGATCGCCCGCTCCTCCTCGGTCGCGTCGCGCTCCTCGCGGATCGCGCGGACGTGGCCGTTGGCGTCCAGCAGCAGGCGGCCGTAGCCGGTCGGCGCGTCGGTTCTGAAGGCGAGCACGGCAAGGTCGGCACCGCCGAGAACGCGGTCGACCATCCGGTCGATGGTCGCCGCCGTCACCAGCGGGTTGTCGCCGAAGAGGACGACGATCGCGTCGATGTCGTCGGTGAACGCCTCCCGCGCGGCGAGGACGGCGTGCGCGGTGCCCATCTGCTCCGTCTGGACGTGCAGGGAGAGGGCGTCCGAGGCGCGGTCCGTGGCCCAGGAGGCCCCGGCCCCGACCACCAGCGCGGCCCGCTCGACGCCGGCCGACTTCGCCGCGGCGAGGACGTGGTCGACCATCGGCAGGCCGCCGACCTTGTGCAGCACCTTGGGCGTCCCGGAGCGCATCCGCGTGCCCTTGCCGGCCGCCAGAATCACCGCCAGCGTTCGTGCCATCGCCTTGCCCTCCATCGATCGCCTCCCCCTCTCCCACCACCTTGCCCGCGCGCCGGCAAGCGCAACCTGCGCGAATTCAAGCGCCATCCACGTACCGCAGTCGTCATTTGAAGGACGGGCGTGCATCCGCTACCGGAGGAACGCTGTGCCGAAGGAAGACCCATGCGCCGACTGCTGCCGCTCCTCCTCGCCCTCCTCGCCACGCCGGCCGCCGCGTTCGAGCCGACGGGCAACGCCGTGGCGGACGGGTTCCTGCGCATCGTCGAATCGGGCGGGTTCGACGACGTCGCCTTCGCCGCCGCCCAGCGCGCCGACCGCGGCACCGTCCTCACCGGCCTCAGCGCCTCCGCGCGCAACGAGCGGCTTGAGATCGGCACCGTGGTGATCGTCGACGGCCTGATCGACGCCGACAACGGCCTGCGGGCCGAGGCGATCCAGTACCGCGACATGCGCATGACCAACACCGCCGACGCGGCCTCGCACTCGACCGCCGGGATGCTGACGCTCGCCAGGCCCCACCTGCCGATGCGGGACGGCGGCGGCTCCTGGCTCGAAACCGTGCTGGGCGACTTCGAGAGCCTTCTGGCGCAGGACGTCGCCGCGCGCCCCGCCGCGGGCCGGGCCCTCGAGGTGGGGCGGATCGAGGTGACGCGCGCCGACGAAGGCGGCCCCTGGAGCGGGCGTGTCGCCTTCCAGGCCGCCAGGGTCGACGCGGCCTTCTTCCAGGGCACCGCCGGCACCTACCTCACCGACCTCGGCTACGACACGCTGACGATCAGCGGCGCGCTCGAGGGTCTCTGGAGCGCCGGCGAAGGCACGCTCGCGGTACGCGAGGCCTCGCTGGCGGCGGACGGCGTGGGCGCCCTCGTCGTCTCCGGCGCGGCCGAGGGCCTCAGCGCCGAGCGGATCGCCGCGATCCGCGACAATGCCGGCGCGCTGCCGCAGATGCTGCCGCTCCTCACCGACGTGCGCCTCGAGTCCCTGACGCTCGCCTTCCGCGACGGCGGCCTCGTGCAGCGCCTCGTCACCCGCACGGTGGAGCGCTCCGGGGACACGGTCGAGAAGGTGCGCAGCGACGCCGTGGCGACGGTCGACAGCCTCCTCGCCCTCGTCGGTGTCCCCGCCCTTCAGGCGCAGGTGACGGACGCCGTGCGGCGCTTCCTCGCGAATCCGGGCACCCTGGCGGTCAATCTCGCGCCGCCGGCCTCCGTGAACGCGGCCCAGATCGTCGGCGGGGCGCTGCTGAAGCCCGACGCGCTGCCGCAGCTCCTCAATTTCTCGATCTCGGCGACCCCGTGAACCGGCCCTACCCTGCCCGGCTCCGGGCCCGGCCATAGCCGGAGCCCCACTCGACCGGGAGGGCGTCGCCGCTAAACTCCCGGCATGAACCATATTCTCGACGTGCCGGGCCTGCGCCTGGGCCATGCCACGGACCACGAGCGGCGCAGCGGCGTCACCACTGCGGTCTTCGACGAACCCGCCGTCGCAGGCGTCGCAGTCCATGGCGGCGCGCCCGGCTCGCGCGAGACCGAGGCGCTCCACCCCTCGCGTCTCGGCCCCGGGGTGGATGCGATCTGCCTCTCCGGCGGGTCGGCGTTCGGCCTCGCCTCGGCGGACGGCGTCATGACCGCCCTCGCCGACCACGGCCGCGGCTTCGCCATCGGCCCGCACCGGGTGCCGATCGTGCCGGCGGCCGTCGTCTTCGACCTGTCGGGGCCGAGGGCGGACTTCCGTGCGCTCGGCGCCGCCAGCGTCGAGGCCGCCCTCGCCGCGCCCGACATGACCGTCGGCACCGTCGGGGGCGGCTGCAACGCGATGACGGCGGGCCTCAAGGGCGGCTTCGGCACGGCGTCGATGCGGGTCGGCGAGGCGACGGTCGGGGCGATGGTGATCGCCAATGCGGTCGGTGCCGCGGTGGCCGCCAACGGCCCATGGTTTCGCGCCGCGCCTTTCGAGGTGAACGGCGAATTCGGCGGCCTCACCGCCCCGGCCGAGGCGGACTTCTCGAGCGTCGACACCAAGCTCGGCGCGGTCATGCGCGGCAACACCACCATCGCCATGGTGGCGACCGACGCGACGATGACGCGCGGCGAGGCGCATCGGATGGCGGTCGCCGCGCACGACGGGATCGCCCTCGCGGTCTGGCCGGCGCACACGATCATGGACGGCGACACCGTGTTCGCCGCCAGCACCGGACGCGCCCCCGCGGCTGCATCGATGCAAGAGACGATCGCCCTCCACGCCGCGGCGACGCAGTGTCTTGCGCGCGCCATCGCCCGTGCCGTCTACGAGGCAACACCCCGCCCCGGCGACCGTTTCCCGACCTGGCGGGAACGCTTCGGTTAAGGTTGATGTCATGGCGCCATAAGCGGCATGACTAATTTATTGACAGGCTTCTCGGCTGAGAGTGACATCATGGCGCACCCGTGTTCCGGCCGGGTCGGTCGGATCTCGCGTGCGTGCCGCGAATCTCTCGCGGTCCATTGCCACTGCACGAGGCCCTCATGGACATCATACGTTCGTTCTTCGACGCCATCGGTGACTTCACCTGGGGGTGGTCGCTGATCCCCTTCCTGGTCGTCCTCGGCGGCTTCTTCACGCTGGCGTCGCGCTTCGTTCAGCTCCGCTTCTTCGGCCGGATGTTCGGAGTCCTCACCAAGTCCGCGCCCGGCGAGGGCGAGCATATCTCCTCGCGCGAGGCGCTCCTCGTGTCGGTCGGCGGGCGCGTCGGCGGCGGCAACATCGCGGGCGTCGCCGTCGCGATCACGCTCGGCGGTCCGGGCGCGGTGTTCTGGATGTGGGCGATCGCCCTCGTCGGCATGGCGACGAGCCTCTTCGAGTGCTCCCTCGCCCAGCTCTTCAAGCGAACGGAGGCCGATGGCAGCTACCGTGGCGGGCCGGCGCAGTACATCATCCACGGCCTCGGCGCCAACTTCCGGTGGCTGGCGATCCTCTACGCCATCTGCCTGATCGCCGCCTTCGCGTTCGGCTTCAACGCCTTCCAGGGCAACACCGTCGCCGGCGCGCTGAAGGAGAGCTTCGGCCTCTCGCGCCTCTACAGCGGCATCGCCTTCGCAGTCCTCACCGGCCTCGTGGTGTTCGGCGGCATCCACCGCATCGCCAAGGTCGCCGACGTGGTCGTGCCGGTGATGGCCTTCGGCTACATCGGCCTCGCGCTCGTCGTCATCATCATGAACCTGCCGTCGCTGCCGGGCGTCATCGTCAGCATCTTCTCCAACGCGTTCGGCATCACCTCGGTGGTCTCCGGCGGCGTGGGCGCGGCGATCGCGCAGGGTCTTCGGCGCGGCCTCTTCTCCAACGAGGCGGGCCTCGGCTCGGCGCCGAACGTGGCGGCCATCGCGTACGTGAAGCACCCGGTGAGCCAGGGCGTGGTGCAGGCCCTCTCGGTGTTCATCGACACCATGGTGATCTGCTCGTGCACGGCGTTCATGATCCTGCTCAGCGACGTCTACCAGCCCGGCGCAGACATCGACGGCGTGGTGCTGACGCAGCAGGCGCTCTCCAGCCACTTCGGCTCGTGGGCGAGCTACTTCCTCGCCTTCGCGGTCCTGCTCTTCGCGTTCTCGTCGATCATCTACAACTACTACCTCGGCGAGACGGCGCTGGCGGTCTTCACCGAGGGCGTCATGGGCCAGACGATCCTGCGCATCGCCGTGATCGCGCTCGTCTTCATCGGCGCCTCCGCCGAGGGCGCGACCTCGGTGTTCTTCTTCTCCGATCCGCTGATGGGCGTTCTGGCGCTGGTCAACCTGATGGCGGTGCTGATGCTCTTCCCGATCGGGCTGAAGATGGTGCGGGACTTCACCGCGCAGGTGCAGGCCGGCGTCGACGAGCCGGTGCTGAACCCCGCCGACTATCCCGACCTCGACCTCGACAAGTCGGCCTGGCCGGACATTTCCGGCACTCCGCCCTCGCCCGAGGCACCCGGAATGGCCGCCGTCCCCGCACAGTAGGCGACGTGCAGTCCCTGACGGGCGACGAAAGACGAAGCGCCGGCGGTGACCCCGCCGGCGCTTTTTCCGTTTGCGCTGCCGCCCGCGCGCGGCGCCGCGTCAGAGTTCGCCGGCGATATAGCGCTGGAGGGTCGTCTCCACGCCGTCCGACTTCAGCGACTCCAGCGCCGCGGCGAAGCGTTCGCGCAGGATCGGAGCATTGCCGAGCGCGCCGTAGATATCCGCCTGCCCGAGCCAGGCGTTGGGGTTCGACTGCGCCTCCTGCGCGACCGGCTGGAGCTTCTCCCAGTTGGGATCGTTCGGGGCGATCGTCTCGCCCGCGTCGGTGGTCCCGGCGCAGTAGCGGCACCACAGGGCGGACTCCAGCGCGAGCCCGGTGATCGGCTGGCCTGCCGCGATGCGGTCCGCGAGCGTCGGCACGATGAACTTCGGCTGACGGTTCGATCCGTCGAGGCAGAGACGCCGCACGGTGTCGCCGATCTTCGGGTTGGCGCAGCGGGTGACGATCAGCTCGGCGTACTCGTTGAGGCTCGTGTCCGGTACCGGCGGGACGGTGGGTATGATCTCGTCCCGGGTGACCTTCTCCAGGAAGCCGGCGATGAGCGGATGCCCCATCGCGTCATGGACGTAGGTGATGCCGAGGAGACCGGCCGGATAGGCGATCACAGCGTGCCCGCCGTTGAGGATGCGGATCTTCATCAGCTCGTAGGGCGTGACGTCGGCGACGAACTCGACGCCGACCTCCTCCAGCGCCGGGCGGCCGGAGGGGAAGTTGTCCTCCAGCACCCACTGCGTGAAGTCCTCGCAGAACACCGGCCACGCGTCCTCGATGCCGAAGTCGTCCGCGCACAGCCGCCGCTCGCGCTCGCCCGTCGCCGGGGTGATCCGGTCCACCATCGCGTTGGGAAAGGCGACCTCGCTGGCGATCCAGTTGGCGAGATCGGGATCGTAGAGATTGGCGACGCCGACGACGGCGCTGCGCGTCACCGAGCCGTTGTGGGGGATGTTGTCGCAGCACATCACCGTGAACGGCGGCGTGTCGCTCGCCCGGCGGGCCGACAGTGCGGCGGCGATGAGGCCGAAGACCGTACGCGGCGCCAGAGGATGCTTGCCGTCGTGGCGGATCTCCGGATGCGTCGGGTCGAAGACGCCGCTCGAATCGATGAAGTACCCGCCCTCCGTCACCGTCAGCGACACGATGCGGATCGCGGGGTCGGTGAGGCGGGCGATGATCGCCGTCGCGTCGCCGACGGGGAGGAAATCGATCATGCCGCCGGTGATGCGGGCCTCGCTCCTGGCGGCGGACTGCTCCACGACGGTGGTGAGGTAGTCCTGTCCGGCGAGCGCCTCGCGCATCCTCTGGTCGCCCGCCATGACGCCGGCACCGACGAGCGCGAAGTCGTGGTCGCGGCCGAGGTTGAACAGGCGGTCGAGGTAGACGGCCTGGTGGGCGCGGTGGAAGTTGCCGATGCCGAAGTGGACGATGCCCGGCTTCAGCGCGGCCCTGTCGTAGCGCGGCGTCGCCGCGGTCTGGATCTGGGACAGCGTGGCGTTGGACAGTCGGATCATCGGATCGCTCGGGGCTCGTCGTGGATCGGGACACGCATAGCGTGCAGCATCGGCCGCGCGGGGGTCTAGCTCATCCAGTTGCCGCCGTCGACGTTGTAGGTCTGGGCGACGATGTAGTCGGCCTCGGCGGTGGCGAGGAAGATCGCCATGCCGGTGAGATCCTCCGCGACGCCCATCCGCCCATAGGGAACCGAGGCGCCGACGCGGCGCTTCTTCTCGCCGCGCGGCAGGCCCTCGGCGGCCGCGAACTTGGCGTCGACCCCGTCCCAGTGGGCGCCGTCCACCACGCCGGGGGCGATGGCGTTGACGTTGATCCCGTACTTGATGAGGTCGAGCCCGGCGGACTGGGTGAGGGAGATCACCGCCGCCTTGGTGGCGCAGTAGACCGCGACCAGCGGCTCGCCGCGCCGTCCGGCCTGGCTCGCCATGTTGATGATCTTGCCGCCGCGGCCCTGGGCGATCATCTGCCGCGCCACGGCCTGCATCGTGAAGAGTACGCCGCTCACGTTGATGGCGAACAGCGTGTCGTAGCTCCGGCGGGTGATGTCGACGATGGGGGCGAGGTCGAACAGCGCCGCGTTGTTGACGAGGATGTCCACGCTGCCGAGCTCGGCGGCGACCATGCCGACGGCGGCGTCGATGGACGCCTGGTCCGTCACGTCGAGGTAGATCGGGATCGTCCCGGCGATCTCGTCCGCGGTCGTCTTCGCGCCCTGCCAGTCGACGTCGCAGATCGCGACCTGCGCGCCCTCGCGGGCGTAGGCCTCGGCGAACGCACGGCCGATGCCGCGGGCGGCCCCGGTGATGAGCGCGTTCCTGCCGGCCAGCCGCATCGTCCCCTCCGTCTCAGATGGCGTGGCCCGCCGCGTCGAACCGGTAGATCTTGTCCGGCGCCGGGCTCAGGTAGACGCGGTCGCCGTGGTGGACGCCGAACTCGCCGTCCGAGCGCGCCGTCACCGTGCCGATCCCGTCGACCTTCACGTGCAAGAACGTGTCCGAGCCGAGATGTTCGGAGACGCTGACCGTGCCGGGCCACGCGCCCTCCCCGGTCGACAGCGTGATGTGTTCGGGCCGGATGCCGATGGTGTCGGCGTCGTGCCGTGCGGCCTCGGCGCCGTCGATGAAGTTCATCTTGGGCGAGCCGATGAAGCCCGCGACGAACTTGTTGCGCGGGTTGCGGTAGAGGTCCAGCGGCGAGCCCACCTGCTCGATCTGCCCCGCGGAGAGGACGACGATCTTGTCGGCCATCGTCATCGCCTCGACCTGGTCGTGGGTGACGTAGATCATCGTCGTCTCGAGGTCGTTGTGGAGCTGGCTGATCTCGAGGCGCATGTTGACGCGCAGCGCCGCGTCGAGGTTGGAGAGCGGCTCGTCGAACAGGAAGGCCGCCGGCTCGCGCACGATCGCGCGGCCGATGGCGACGCGCTGGCGCTGGCCGCCGGAGAGCTGGCCGGGCCGGCGGTGCAGGTAGTCGGTGAGGTTCAGCGTCGCCGCCGCCTGCCTGACCTTCGCGTCGATGGTCTTGCGGTCCATCTTCGCCATCCGCAGCGGGAAGGCGATGTTCTTGGCGACGGTCATGTGCGGGTAGAGCGCGTAGGACTGGAAGACCATCGCCAGCTTGCGCCTCGCGGGCGGCGTCGCGGTGGCGTCCTGCCCGTCGATCAGGATCTGCCCGGAGGTCACGTCCTCCAGCCCCGCGATGAGGCGCAGCAGCGTGGACTTGCCGCAGCCGGACGGCCCGACGAAGACGACGAACTCGCCGTCTTCGATCTCCAGATTGAGCGGCTTGATGACCTCGACGCCGCCGAACGACTTGGTGACGTCTTTCAGGATGATCTGTCCCATGCCGATGACCCTTACTTGACCGCGCCGAAGGTGAGGCCGCGCACGAGCTGCTTCTGGCTGAACCAGCCGAGGATGAGGATCGGGGCGATCGCCATCGTCGAAGCGGCGGAGAGCTTGGCGTAGAAGAGGCCCTCCGGAGAGGAGTAGCTGGCGATGAACTGGGTCAGCGGCGCGGCGTTCACCGTCGTGAGGTTCAGCGTCCAGAACGCCTCGTTCCAGGCGAGGATGATGTTGAGCAGCAGGGTGGAAGCGATCCCCGGCACCGCCATCGGCACCAGCACGTGGATGATCTCCGAGCGCATGGTGGCCCCGTCCATGCGTGCCGCCTCCAGGATGTCGCCGGGGATCTCCCGGAAGTAGGTGAAGAGCATCCACACGATGATCGGCAGGTTGATCATCATCAGCACGAAGATGAGCGCCACCTTGGTGTCGAGCAGCCCGGCGTTGAGGCAGAGCAGGTAGATCGGCATCAGCACGCCCACCGCCGGCAGCATCTTGGTGGAGAGCATCCACATCAGGATGTCCTTGGTGAACCGTCCCGGCACGAACGCCATCGACCACGCCGCCGGCACGGCGATGATGAGACCGCACAGGGTCGAGCCGAGCGACAGGACCACCGAGTTCCAGAAGTGGCGCAGGTAGTCCGACCGCTCCTGCACCGTCTGGTAGTTCTCGAGCGTCCAGTCGAAGAACAGGAACGAGGGCGGCGAGGCGATCGCCTCCCCCTCGGTCTTGAAGCTCGTCAGGATGGTCCAGAGGACCGGGAAGAAGATCGCGAGGCCGATCGCCCAGGCGATGACGGTGACGATCCACTTGCGGCGGGTGGAGATCGCTCTGGCCATGTCAGATGTCCAGATTCTTGCCGATCATCCGCATCAGGAAGATCGCGACGATGTTGGCGAGGACGACGGCGATGATGCCGCCCGCGGACCCCGAGCCGATGTCCTGTCCGACGATGGCTTCGAGGTAGACGAGGTAGGTGAGGTTCGTGGTGGCGTTGCCCGGCCCGCCGTTCGTGGTGACGAAGATCTCCGCGAAGATGCCGAGGAGGAAGATGGTCTGGATGAGGACCACGACCGTGATCGCGCGCGACAGGTGCGGCAGGATGATGGAGAAGAACTTCGAGACCGCCGGGGCGCCGTCCATCTCCGCCGCCTCCATCTGCTCGGTGTCCAGCGACTGGAGCGCGGTCAGGAGGATCAGGGTCGCGAACGGCAGCCACTGCCAGGCCACGATGATGATGATGGACAGGAGCGGGATCTCCGACAGGAAATCCACCGGCGCGAAGCCGAACACCTTGGCGATGTAGGCGAAGAGCCCGTTCACCGGGTTCATGAACATGTTCTTCCACACCAGCGCCGAGACCGTGGGCATGACGAAGAACGGGGCGATCACGAGGATCCGCACGATCCCCTGGCCGAAGAACGGCTGGTCCAGCAGGAGCGCCAGCAGGACGCCGCCGATGATGGTGATGAGGAGCACGCCGCCGACCATCCACAGCGTGTTGATCATCGCCGGCCAGAAGGACGGCCCGGTCACGAAGTACTGGTAGTTCCCCCAGCCCACGAAGGGCGTGTCACCCGGATTGTAGAGGCTGTAGGAGAGCGTCGAGAAATAGATGGTCATCGCCAGGGGGACGATCATCCAGCCGAGCAGCAGGATGACGGCGGGCGACATCATGATCTTCGCGGCGGCTCGTGTGTGTGTCGTGGCCATGGCGCGCGCTCTGATGGGGAGAAAAAGGGCGGGCGCCGCAACGCCCGCCCCAGTGGCTCACCGAATGCTTCTTTGCGGCATTCGGCGATCCGGGATCACTTCGGGTAGCCGGCCCGGCGCATCTGCCGCTCGGTCAGGGACTGGGCGTTGGCGAGCGCCGCGTCGGCCGAGGTCGTGCCGGCGAGGGCGGCGGAGAACTGCTGCCCGACCGCGGTGCCGATGCCCTGGAACTCTGGGATCGCGACGAACTGCACGCCCACGTAGGGCACGTCCTCGACGGCCGGGTGGTTCGGGTCGGCGGCCTTGATCGACTCCAGCGTCATCTTCGCGAACGGTGCCGCTTCGAGGTACTTCTCGTTCTCGTAGAGCGAGGTGCGGGTGCCCGGCGGAACGTTCGCCCAGCCCTCCTCGGAGGCGACGAGCTCGAGGTAGTCCTTGGACGTCGCCCAGGCGATGAACGCCTTCGCCGCGTCCTGCGCGTCGGAGGACTTCGGGATCGCCAGCGACCACGCCCACAGCCAGTTGGAGCGCTTGCCGAGCCCCTTGTCCGGCGCCAGCGCGAAGCCGACCTTGTCGGCGACGGTCGACTCGTCCGGGTTCGTCACGAACGAGGCGGCGACGGTCGCGTCGATCCACATGCCGCACTTGCCGGACTGGAACAGGGCGAGGTTCTCGTTGAAGCCGTTGGAGGACGCGCCCGGAGGGCCGGCGTCGTTCATCAGGTCGAGGTAGAAGGTGAGCGCCTCCTTCCACTCCGGCTGATCGAACTGGGCCTTCCAGTCCATGTCGAACCAGCGCGCGCCGAAGGAGTTCGCCATGGCCGAGATGAAGGCCATGTTCTCGCCCCACCCGGCCTTGCCGCGCAGGCAGATGCCGTAGATCTCCTTGTCCTTGTCGGTGATCTTGCGCGCGGCGTCGGCGATGAAGTCCCAGGTGGGCGCGTCGGGCATCTCGAGGCCGGCCGCCTCGAAGAGGTCCTTGCGGTACATCACCATGGAGGACTCGCCGTAGAACGGCGCGGCGTACAGCGTCCCGTCGACCGAGAGGCCGCCCCGGATGGCGGGCAGGATGTCGTCGACGTCGTAGCTGTCGGGAAGGTCGTCGAGCGCCACGAGCCAGCCCTTCTCGGCCCAGATCGGGACCTCGTAGGTGCCGATGGTCATCACGTCGAACTGGCCGCCGTCGGTGGCGATGTCGGTGGAGACGCGCTGGCGCAGCGTGTTCTCCTCGAGCGTCACCCACTCGAGCTGGATGTCAGGATGGTCCTTGGTGAAGTGGTCCGCAAGATGTTGCATGCGGATCATGTCACCGTTGTTGACGGTGGCGATGGTTACGGTTTCAGCTTGGGCGGCGACGCCAAGCACGGCCACGGAGGCCGCGCCGACGATAAGCGACGACAACTTCACGGCTTTCCTCCCAGCAGAACTGGATGTTTTTTCCGTCCTATTTTTAGCCAGCCTGCCGAACTTGTGTGCCGTCTGTCAACGTTAGGCATGCTCATATTTTATACGGCTAGAACTCTGCGGCATCACGGGAATGTGCGCCCGCCCGCCGCGTTGCAATTTCCGATGGAAGCCGATACCCCTCCCCGGTCGCCGGCGTGGACCGGATACTGCGGCCTCGCGGGCGACCGCATCACTGCGCCGGACGCTTAACGCCGGGGAGCCAGGGCGTCGGGGAGCCGGGGCAGCTGCGCCCTCGGCACGCCACGCTCGCGGAATACCAACCTCGCGGAATGCCGTGTTCGCGGGATGTTGAACACGCCGAGGTGTTGAAGGTGGTCGTTCGAGGGTAGACCCGTCCCGCAAGATGCAGCGATCGTCTGCCGTCCGACGTGTCGACAGGGAGCGGACCCAATGCGTTTTACCGTCCCGCGCGGCCACGCAGCCATGAACGGGTCCGTCCGTGCGCTCAGGTGCCTGCTGGCCGGTGCGCTCGTGGCCGGACTGAGCGCCGCGCCCGTGTCCGCCCAGCCGACCGCCCCCGGCAACACCGACGCGGCCATCGACGGTCTCATCACGCGGCCGGCCGGCTGGCAGGGCCTCCCCCGGCCCAAGCCGAAGATGGGCGACCTCTTCGCCTCCACCTGCACGCCGCCCGATCCCGAGCTGACCTGGTTCCGCCTTCCGCCGGACCTGCGCTCGGTGCCGATCGAGGCGATGATCGGCCAGCTCCTCGTCGTCAGCTACGGCGGCACCACGCCGAACGACGCGGGCGTGCGCGCGGCGAGCCAGGCCATCGCCCGGTCGCGGATCGGCGGCGTCCTCACGTTTCGCCACAACATCCGCTCCGCCGGCGACATCCGCGCCGTCAACCAGCTCTTCGCGCGGTCCAACCCGGACCTGCCGCCGATCATCGCCGTCGACCAGGAAGGCGGCCTCGTGATGCGCTTGAAGCCCTCGGAAGGCGCGCCCGACACGCCCTCGGCCGCCGACGTCGCCACCGGCTCCACCGCCGCCGCCCTCGAGACCTACAAGGCGATGGCCCGCTCCCTCGCCGACCTCGGCTTCACCGCCAATTTCGGCCCCGTCGTCGACCTCGCGGTGAACCCCGACAATCCCGTCATCGCCCGCTTCGGCCGCAGCTACGGCGCCGATCCGGGCACCGTGACGCGCTACGCCACCGCCTTCGCCGAGGCCCATCGTTCCGCTGGCGTCGGAACCGCGCTGAAGCACTTCCCCGGCCACGGCTCCTCCACCAACGACAGCCACGACGGCGCCATCGACCTGACGGCCACCTGGACGCCGGAGGAGATGGAGCCCTTCCGCGACATGATCGCCACCAACGAGGCGGACATGATCATGGCGGGCCACCTCACACTCGCCGGGCTCACCGACGACGGCCTCCCCGCCTCGCTCTCGGGCGACGCCATCGACGGCTTCCTGCGCGGAACGCTCTGCTACGGCGGCGTCGTCGTGTCGGACGACCTCGCTATGGACGCGGTCTCGGCCAAGTGGAACCTCGTCGAGGCGGTGACGATGATGGTCGAGGCGGGCGGCGACATCGCCCTCCTCTCCCTCGCCTCCGGCCAGGGCTACGAGGTGATCGACCGGATCATCGCCGCCCTCGCCGAGCACGCCCGCCGGTCGCCGGAGTTCGCCGACCGCATCCGCCACGCCTACGCGCGCATCGCCAACCTGAAGCTGGATCTCGGCCAGATGCGCGCGGCATCCTCGAAAGTGGAGATCGACACCGCGACGCTGCGCTGACCAGAGCGCCTCCACCGAAGCCGGCCACCCTTTCCCGCCGCCGGGCGAGACAAGGTCCGCGTCAGGCAAGGGGTGCACTCTCCCGGCCAGCGGGTAGGAGGCGAACTCTGTATGTCCAAGGGCTTTTTCACTCAGTCGCTGTCGTCCAACGGCCGGCGGCTGCTCCTTGATGGATTGGCCGGGGCAAACGTTCAGCTGCTGCTGGACGCATCGTACCGCATCATCGGCTCGAACGAGAACGTCACGACGTTGCTCGGCTACTCACCCATCGGCAAGCCGTTCTTCGACCTCTTCACGCCCGTCGGCAACAATCCCGGCGAGATCCAGAAGGAGATGGTCGGCCAGGTCAGGCGCAACCACTTCGCCATCCGCCTCGGCATGATGACGCACAAGAACGGCGACGTGCGGCAGGTGAACATCCGCTGGTACGGGCTGGAAGGCAACAAGGACAACGCCAAGCACGTCGTCATGGCGACCGACATGACGGCCGCCTACCAGGCCGAGGCCGGGCGCGCCGCGCGGGTCGACGCCATCACGCGCTCCTACGCGGTGATCGAGTTCGATCAGAAGGGCCACATCGTCGACGCGAACGACGTCTTCTGCAAGGCGATGGGCTACCGGCGGGACGATATCATCGGCAAGGAACACCGCATCTTCGCCCCGAGCCGCATCATGTCGGAGAGCGAGTACAGCACGTTCTGGCGCGAGCTCGCCGCGAACAAGGTCCAGGCGGGCGAGTTCGAGCGCGTCCGCAAGGACGGCTCGTCGATCTTCCTGGAAGCGAGCTACACGCCCGTCGTCGACCTCAACGGGCGGGTGACGAAGGTGGTGAAGATCGCCACCGACATCACCGAGAAGGTCACGCTGCGCACCGAGTCGGCGAAGGTCGCCTCCGAGGTGGACAGCAAGCTGGGAGAAATCGTCAACGCCGTCTCGAGCGCCAACGACCGCTCCGCCTCCGCCTCGAGCGTGGCGACGCAGACCTCGCAGATGGTGCGGCAGGTCGCGGACGCCGTGCAGGACTTCGAGCACACCTCGCGGCGCATCGCCGACGCGATGGTGAAGTCGCGCACCGCGGTCGGCCACGTGAACACCCAGGCGCAGACCGCGGACCGGCACATCTCAGAACTCTCCGAGGCAGCCAGCTCGATGACGTCGATCGTGGAGATCATCTCCAAGGTCGCCGGGCAGATCAATCTGCTCGCCCTCAACGCGACGATCGAGGCCGCGCGCGCGGGCGAGGCGGGCAAGGGCTTCGCGGTCGTCGCGGCCGAGGTGAAGTCGCTCGCCGACCAGGTGGAGAAGTCGACCAACCAGATCGGCTCCGACATCGACCGCGTGCAGAACGTCGCCGGCGACGTGGTGAGCGTGCTGAAGGGTATCTCGTCGGCGATCCGGGAGGTGGAGGAGAGCGTGACCGTCGCCGGCAGCGCTGTCGAGGAGCAGAGCAGCGCCGCGCGCGAGATCGCCGCCGGCATGAACCAGGCGGCGCAGTCGGTACACGGGATCACCGACGACCTCAGCCAGATCTCCGCGGCGGTCGCGAGCGCCAACGGCTTCGCCCGCGACGGCAGCAACATGTACCGCTCGATGAAGCCGAGCAGCGCGGTCCACTGAGGCGCCGCAACGACCGGCCCAGCCGCACCCCGGCCCGGGCGCAGCGGACGGCCGCGCCGGACCGTCCGGCCGGACCGACGTCAGCGCATACCAGTGATGCGGTTATCGCGGCACGGATGGCTCCGTGCCGCCGCCTGCGCTTAAGGGAAAAGGCGCTGTACCGTGTAGCCGGCACCGTCGCGGCGGTACACGAAGCGGTCATGCAGGCGGAATTCGCCGGCCTGCCAGAACTCGATCGCCTCCGGCGTGATGCGATAGCCGCCCCAGTGCGGCGGCCGGGGCGGTTCTTCCCCGAATTCCGCCTCCCGCTCGGCCACGCGCTTTTCGAGCAGCTTGCGGTTTTCGGCGGGGCGCGACTGGTCCGACGCCCAGGCGCCGATCCGGCTGAGAAGCGGGCGCGTGGCGTAGTAGGCGTCCGATTCGGCGTCCGACACCAGGCTCACCGCCCCGCGGACGCGAACCTGCCGGCCCAGCGTTTTCCAGTGGAAGAGCAGGGCCGCCTTCGGATTTTCGCGAAGTTCCAGCCCCTTCGCACTCTCGCGGTTGGTATAGAACACGAAACCGTCGGCGTCGTGGCCCTTCAGCAGCACGATCCGTGCGTCGGGAAGCCCGCCCGCGTCCACCGTCGCCAGCGTCATCGCGTTGGCGTCGTTGGGCTCGCTCTTCCAGGCCTCTTCGAGCCACTGTGTGAACAGTTCGAAGGGATCTGGCGTTGTTCCTGCCGCAATCGCGGCATCGGTAAGGCTCGCGCTCACGACGAAGCCGCACTACATATGGGTGTCTTCATGACAGCACCTATAACGAATGGAGAGGTGCCGGACGTCCGGCGCCGCTAAGATTGGACCAGTGATGGCGCGCGACCCCTATACCGTGCTTGGCGTATCGAAGTCAGCCTCGGAGAGCGAGATTAAATCCGCGTTCCGTCGGCTCGCCAAGCGGTACCATCCTGACACCAATTCCAACGATCCAAAGGCACAGGAGCGTTTCTCCGAAGTGAACTCCGCCTACGAGATCGTGGGCGACAAGGAGAAGCGGGCGAAGTTCGACCGGGGCGAGATCGACGCGGCCGGCCAGCCGCGCTTTCACGCCGGCTTCGGGACCGGCGGCGCGTCCGGCGACCCGTTCTCGGGCTTCGGCGGGTTCTCCGGCTTCGGCCGCGGCGGCTCGCAGAACACAGGCGCGGGCGGCGGCGGGGGCGGTGGCGGGCAGAACCGTACGTGGCGCTTCACCTCGGGCGACGGCGGGGCCGGCGTCGACGAGATCCTGCGCGAGTTCATGGCGGGCGGCGGCCGGGCCGGCGGCGGCGAGCGTGCCGGCGGCTTCGGCGGCGGCGCCCCGGAGCGCGGCCAGGACCTCGACGTCGTGGTGACCGTGACCCTGGAGGACCTTGCCAGCGACGAGAAGCTGCGCGTTTCCCTCCCCACCGGGCGGACGGTGGACGTGCGCATTCCCGCCGGAGCCGAGCAGGACCAGCAGATCCGCCTGCGCGGCCTCGGGCACGAGAGCCCGACCGGCGGTCAGCCCGGCGACGCGATCCTGACCCTGCGCATCGCCGCTCACCCGGTGTTCCAGCGCGAGGGGCAGAACCTGCGCCTCGACCTGCCGGTGACGCTGTACGACGCGGCACTGGGCGCCAAGGTGCGTGCGCCGACGCTCGGTGGCTCGGTCAACATCACCGTCCCGGCGGGTTCGTCGGGCGGCAAGACGCTGCGCCTGCGCGGTCTCGGCCTGCCGACCAAGTCGGGCGGACGCGGCGATCTCCTCGTCACGCTGCAGATCGACCTGCCGGACGACCTCCCCGACGATTTCCTCGAGATGATGCGTCGCTGGCGGGAGGATCATCCCTACCAGCCCCGCTCCAGCTAGGCGGACCGGGCGAGCACGGTCCCTTGGCGCCCGAACGTCAGTTCAGGCGCCGAAGGACGGGCGTCCGGATCGCAGGCTCTCCTGCACGAGCCCGATCAGCCAGCGCGCGTGGCGCTCCAGCCCGGCGTCGCTGAGCGGGCCGCGCCGCGTCGTCGGCGGGACATGGACGAAGAGCGACAGCGGATTGCCCGCCAGAGCCGCCCCATACCCCGCGTTGCAAACGTACGTCCCCGCGCTGTGGCTGAGGCGGACGGGGAAGCCCGCCGTCCGCGCGTCGCGCACGAGCTCCGGCACGTCGAACTCGGTGAAGCGGGAGCGCAGGAGCGCCGGCGGCATCCGGTTGTCGGCGTCCACCCTGGGACCGGTGAACGGCGTCGCGATCCGCTCGTAGCGGATCATCGTCTCGCGGCCGGCGACCCCGAACATGATCACGGCGTCGAACGTCCGCGCGACCGGCGGCAACGTCTCCACCACCGTCCAGTGCGTGTCGAGCCGCCGGACCGTCACCCCCGCCGGCGGGGTCGCGGCCAGCGCCGCCGCGAGCCGCTCGGTCGGGTTCTGCGGCATTCCCGGGAACGAACCGAACCCGGTGACCAGAAGTCGTGGAACCGTCACAGCCCCTCTCAGACGCCGGAGGGACGCCAGCGCGCCGACTTGCCGTAGCCTTCCGCGAACACCCGCCCCTGCTCGTACAGCATCTCCAGATGCGCCAGCACGGACATGGCCGCCGCGTCGTAGAGGCTGCGGTCGATGCCGGAATAGAGGTTCGCCACGATGTCGGAGATGGCGCGGTCGCCGGCCTGGAGGCGCTGCAGGATGGCGCGCTCGCGCATCAGGCGGTGGCTGCGGATGCCGGAGACGGTCCGCGCCGGCTCGTCGATCATGTCGCCATGGCCCGGCAGGTACCGGGTGTGGCCCATCGGCATGATCTTCTCCAGCGAGGCGACGTAGGCGCGCATCGAGCCTTCGGGCGGCGAAACCACGGTCGTCGACCAGCCCATGACGTGGTCGCCGCTGAAGAAGTCGTCGCCATAGGCGAAGGCGACGTGGTCCGGGGCGTGACCGGGCGTCGTCACCGCCGTCACCGAGACCTCGCCGTTGGAGATCGTCTCGCCGTCGCTCACCACGTGGTCGATGGGAAAGAGCCGGTCGGCGTAGCCTGGGCGAGGGTCCACCTCGCTGGGGTGGAGCGTGCGCGACAGGCGCGCCGGTCCCTCGGCGACCACCGGTGCGCCCGTCATGTCGCGCACCGCCTGCAGGCCCTCGATGTGATCGCGGTGGGAGTGCGTCACCAGGATGTGCGAGACGGGCCGGCCGCGGATCGCCTTCCCGATCAGCGCCAGATGCTCGGGAAGGTCCGGGCCCGGATCGAGCAGCATGAGCCGCTCCTCGCCGATCAGGTAGGTGTTGGTCCCGGCGCCGGTGAAGGACCCCGGGTTGTTGGCCGTGATGCGCGTGATCGCGTTTCCAACCGGCACCGCCTCGCCGTATCGCGGATCGAAGCTCAACCGACGCTTCCTTCGGGCGCGCACGCCTGTCCTGAGAATCGCACCATTCGTCCCATCGTCTCGCTGCAACATACCGCCAGAAATAAGCGACACCGCGGCCGCCGTGCACCCCCTTCGAGATGTCGGCCTCCGGTGATCGGATCATCCACGGGCCGCCGCCGCAACCCTCTCCGGGCCGGCCGCCGCCACCGTTCCCGCCCCGTGCCTAGAGCGCCAGCCCGCCCTTGTCGCGGAGGAAGGCGATCACGTCGTCCACACCGTCGCCGGCCCGCAGGTTGGTCATCAGGAAGGGCCGGTCGCCGCGCATGCGCTTGGCGTCGTCGCGCATGACGTCGAGCGAGGCGCCGACGAACGGGGCGAGGTCGGTCTTGTTGATGATCAGCAGGTCCGAGCGGGTGATGCCGGGACCACCCTTGCGCGGGATCTTCTCCCCGCCCGCCACGTCGATCACGTAGATGGTGAGGTCGGCGAGCTCGGGCGAGAAGGTCGCCGCGAGATTGTCGCCGCCCGATTCGACCAGCACCAGGTCCACCTTGGGGAAGCGCTCGCGCATCTCCTTGATGGCGGCGAGGTTGATGGACGCGTCCTCGCGGATGGCGGTGTGCGGACAGCCGCCGGTCTCCACGCCCATGATGCGCTCCTCGGCCAGCGCCTCGGCGCGGGAAAGGATCAGCGCGTCTTCCTTGGTGTAGATGTCGTTGGTGATCGCGACGATGTCGATCCGGTCACGCAGCGCCTTGCACAGCCGTTCCATCAGCATCGTCTTGCCGGAGCCGACCGGCCCCCCGATTCCAACACGAAGCGGCCCGTGTGCCGTCGCCGACATAGCTCATCCTTTCGAGAAGAAAGCGAATCTGTTGCACCCGGCGCCGTGGGGCGCAAGGCCATGCGCGACGTTCAAGAGCGGAACAGGCGCACGTGTTGCGTCTCGTGGGCCATGGCGCACACGTCGAGGCCGATGGCGGTCGCGGTGATGTCGTCGAGCACCGCCGTCTCGGCCGCGACCGCCACCTCGATCGTGACGGGAAGCAGCGCCGCGGTAACACGCTGCCCGTCGGTCTGCCCCAGCGGCACGAGGCGCACCGCGGCCGAGACGAGGTTGGCGGCAAAGGCGTGGAGCGCCGCGATCAGCAACGGCCGCAGCGGCACGCCGTGGAGACCGCCCGCCGCGCCGACGACGACGGGGAGCGGCCGGTCCCTGTCCGACAGGCCGAGCGCCCCCGGCCAGACGGTGTCGAAGAGGCCGGCGAAGGCGTTGCCCTGCCGCAGCGTCTCCTCCCGCCGCTCGGCGGAGGGGCTGAGTGCGAGGCCGAGGTCGGAGAGGTCGTCCAACGTGCGGCCGTCTCGCGCGCGGGCGGCCCGCCAGGCGTGGGCGATCAGGATCGCGTCGGTTCGCCCCGCCCCGTCCCGCAGCGCGGTCTCGACCGCGGCCCTCGTCGCTGCGGCGTTATCGAGCCCGCCATTCTCGAACAGCGTCTCGAGGCCGTGGGAGTAGGAGAAGGCGCCGATGGGACAGGCGGGCGAAAACCAGGTCAGGAGCAGCGCCAGCTCGTCCGGCGCGGCGGCGACGGGCTCAGAGGTCATGGTCGTGGTGGCCGTGGTGATGCCCGGCACCGTGCTCGTGGTCATGGTCATGGTCATGGTCGTGACCATGATGCTGGTCGTCGATCTGGTGATGCCCGTGGCCGCCGCCGTCGTGGTAGGCGCCGACCTCCGGGTCGAAGGGGGCGCGGATCGGGGTCACTTTACCGCCGAGCCGCTCAACCATCGCCTCCAGCACATGGTCGCGGCGGATCCGCAGGGCGGTTCCCAGCACCGCCGTCGGCGTATGGCGGTTGCCGAGGTGCCAGGCGAGGCGTGTCAGGGTCGCGGCGTCGGGGGCGGTGATGTCGACCACGTCCTCCCGCTCCGCCTGGACGCCGAGCACGCGGCCATCCTCCAGGGCGAGGCGGTCGCCGTCACGAAGGCGGGTCGCCTCGGCGAGGTCGAAGAGCACACGCTCCCCCTCCACGGTGTCCACCACGAGGCGGCGGCGGAAGCGGTCGTCGTAGCCGAGGCGCACCATCAGCGAGGGCGGACCGCCCTCGCCCGGTTCCAGGCGGGTATGGGCGCGGATCATGCCGGGCGCCCTCCCTGGCCGTCAGTCGCCGGCGCGTGTCGGCGGCGGGAGCGGGTCGCTTGCCGGAAAGCTTTCCTCGATGGCCTCGTCGAGCTCGGCCTCGTCGTAGTCGGCGGTCGTCTCGTCTTGTCCGGGAATGATTTTGTCATCGGTCTTCGGTGTCGGGCGATCGCGTGGATCGTTGATCATGTCGCATCCCTCCAGTCGCATCAGAACGAACGAGCGAGCCGGCAGGATTCGCGGGGTTGGACCGCGTCCGCCCGGCACGGGACGAACCAGCGGACGGCTGCGGCTTGACGCGAGGAGCCGCGAAGCGCAGCCCTGACGTCAGAACGACTTACCCATGTCCGCTCTCGTGTCGATAATGCCAGAGTTCCGTCCCATGCGCTCGTCCATCCTTGCCGCACTCGTCCTCGCCATCACCGCGGCGGAGGCTTCGGCGGGCGACATCGACCTCGTGGGCCGCTGGACCTGCCACGTCTCGACCCCCGACATCACCGCCGACAGCACGACGACCTACCACCCCGACGGCACGCTCGAGGCGATCCTGTCGACCAGCGTCCACCTCGGCGCGCGGACCTGCACCATCGGCGGCACCGGCGACGGCCGGTGGACGCTCGAGGGCACGAGCCTCGTCGAGACCTACTCCGATCTTCAGTTCGCCCCCCTCACCTGCCGGGACATCCTCCCGCCGCAGACCGTCGAGGCGATGCGGGACCGGGTGATGGACGGCCCCATGCGCGCTACGCTGAGCGACATCACCGCCACGAGCTTCACGAAGGCGCACGACGACACCGCCGACGCCTGCGCCCGGGACGACTGAGCGCCGCACGAGGACGGCCGGGCCGAGTTCCGGCGGCCGCGGCTCAGTACATGAAATAGCGCTGCGCCAGCGGCAGGACCTTGGCGGGCTCGCACGTCAGGTGCTCCCCGTCGGCGGTCACGCGGTAGGTCTCGGGATCGACCTCGATCTTCGGCAGCGCGTCGTTGAGCTTCATGTCCGCCTTGCCGATGCCGCGCGTGTTCTCGACGACGAGGTTCTCCTTGTAGGTGCCGAAGTCCTGGTCCGCGGCGGCGCGGGACACGAACGTCACCGACGAGGCCGTCATGGAGCGCCCGAAGGCACCGAACTGCGGGCGCATGTGGACCGGTTGCGGCGTCGGGATGGAGGCGTTGGGGTCGCCCATCTGCGCCGCGGTGATGGTGCCGCCGATCAGCACCATGTCCGGCTTCACGCCGAAGAAGGCCGGCGACCAGAGGACGAGGTCCGCCCGCTTGCCCACCTCGACCGAGCCCGTATAGGCGGAGATGCCGTGCGCGATCGCCGGATTGATCGTCACCTTGGCGATGTAGCGGCGGGCGCGGAAGTTGTCGTTCTGGCCGCTTTCCTCGGCAAGCCGGCCGCGCTGCACGCGCATCTTGTGCGCGGTCTGCAGCGTGCGGGTCAGCACCTCGCCGACACGGCCCATGGCCTGGCTGTCCGAGGCGATGATGGAGAGCGCGCCCATGTCGTGGAGGATGTCCTCCGCGGCGATGGTCTCCTTGCGGATGCGGCTTTCAGCGAAGGCGATGTCCTCGGGGATCGACTCGTCGAGGTGGTGGCACACCATGAGCATGTCGAGGTGCTCCTCGACGGTGTTCACGGTGTAGGGCCGCGTCGGGTTGGTCGACGACGGGATGACGTTGGGAAGGCTCGCCACCTTGATGATGTCCGGGGCGTGGCCGCCGCCGGCGCCCTCGGTGTGGAAGGCGTGGATCGTGCGGCCCTTGAAGGCGGCGATCGTGTCCTCGACGAAGCCGGACTCGTTCAGCGTGTCGGTGTGCAGCATCACCTGCACGTCCATCTCGTCCGCGACGGTGAGGCAGGTGTCGATGGCCGACGGCGTCGTGCCCCAGTCCTCGTGCAGCTTCAGCGCCATGGCGCCGGCCCGGATCTGCTCGACGAGCGGACCGGGAAGCGAGGCGTTGCCCTTGCCGGCGAACGCGAGGTTCATCGGGAAGGCGTCGGCGGCCTGGATCATCCGCGCGATGTGCCAGGGCCCGGGGGTGCAGGTGGTCGCCTTGGTACCGGTCGCGGGGCCGGTGCCGCCGCCGATCATCGTGGTGATGCCGGAGGCGAGCGCCTCGTCGATCTGCTGCGGGCAGATGAAGTGGATGTGGCTGTCGATGATGCCGGCGGTGAGGATCTTGCCCTCGCCGGAGATCGCCTCGGTGCCCGGGCCGACGACGATGTTGACGCCGGGCTGCGTGTCCGGATTGCCGGCCTTGCCGATGGCGACGATGTTGCCGTCCCTGAGGCCGACGTCGGCCTTCACCACGCCCCACCAGTCGAGGATCAGCGCGTTGGTGATCACGGTGTCCACGGCGCCCTGCTCTCGCGTCGCCTGCGACTGGCCCATGCCGTCGCGGATCACCTTGCCGCCGCCGAACTTCACCTCCTCGCCGTAGATCGTGTGGTCCGTCTCGACCTCGATGAAGAGCTCGGTGTCGGCGAGGCGGACCTTGTCGCCGACCGTCGGGCCGAACATCGCGGCATAGTCGTGGCGGGAGATCTTGGCGGGCATAGGCTGATGGCTCCGAAGCCGGGGAGATGCGCCCGCGAGAATGTCCCGCCGCGCAGATAAGTGCAACGCGGCGGGGCTAATTCACGTCTTGCGAAATCGCGCGGCCCCCGAATATGGACCGCGCGATCGATCAGGCGACGTCGGACACGGCATCCGGTGCGCGGTGGACGCGCACGGAGGGGACCTGGCCGGTCCAGCGAGCGACCTCAACGCAGGAGAGCTGGCCCGTGCAGCCCTGGCCGAGCCTGGACGTGCCGCGGTCGAGCGTCACGGCGTTGGGGTTGCCGTGGACGCAGACGATCTGCCCGCCGATGTCGACCGGATCGTACCAGGCGCCGGTCGCAAGGTTCACGCAGCCCTTCAGGACGTCCTCGCTGATGTCGGCGGTCGCCAGGCAGGCGCCGCGCGGGCTCGTCACGACGACGACGTCGTCCACCGAGATCCCGCGCGCCGCCGCGTCCTCGGGATGGAGGCGCGCCACTTCGCGCCCGTCGCGCTTGCCGGCACGCGAGTGCGCACCGTAGTCGAGCTGGCTGTGCAGGCGCGTCGCCGGCTGGTTGGCGATGAGCCAAAGCGGCGCGTCGCCCCGCGGAGCCTCGAAGCGCTCCAGCCAGGTCGGGTGGCCCGGGCAGTCGTCGTAGCCCATCGCCGCGACGGTCTCGCTGTAGATCTCGATCTTGCCGGACGGGGTCGCGAGCGGGTTCGCCTCCGGATCCTCGCGGAAGCGGGCCATCAGGGCGCCATCGTCGGGTACCATCGGGATCGCGAGGTCGCCCGCCTCGCGCAGCTCGGCCAGCGTCGGGGCCGGGTCGCCACGCGCGATCAGCGCCTCGCGGGTGCGCTCGTAGAGGTGCTCGAGCCACTGTTCGGCGGTGCGCCCCTCGGTGAAGTTCTCGCCGCGCCCCATGCGCTCTGCGATCCCGGCGAAGATCGAGTAGTCGTCCCGCGCCTCGCCGTAGGGCTCGGCCAGCTTGCGCATGGCGACGATGAGCGAGTCGGTGCCGCCAGCGCCGAGGTCCTCGCGCTCCAGGCTCATGGTCGCCGGCAACACGATGTCGGCGTGCCGCGCGGCGGAGGTGAAGGCGAAGTCGTGCACCACGAAGGTGTCCAGCTTGCCCAGCGCCCTGGCGAGCCGCTCAAGGTCCTGGTGATGGTGGAACGGGTTGCCGCCGGCCCAGTACATCAGCTTGATGTCCGGGTAGGTCAGGCGGTTGCCATTGTAGTCGTACTCGACGCCCGGGTTCTCCAGCATGTCGGTGATGCGGGCGACCGGAATGTAGTTGGCGACGCCGTTGTCCCCCTGCGGCAGGGTCGGCAGCGGCACGGCGGCCGGCGCGCGGCCCGTGTGGCCGAGGGAGCCGAGCGAATAGTGGTATCCGCCGCCCGGCAGGCCGATGTCGCCGAGCATGGCCGCCAGCACCGCCGAGGCCCACAGCGGCTGCTCGCCGTGCTCGGAGCGCTGGAGCGAGTGGGAGTTGGTCACCAGGGTGCGCGCCCTGGCGGCGTCACGCGCGAGCTGCGCGATCGTGTCGGCCGGGATGCCGGTGATCGGCGCCGCCCAGTGCGGGTCCTTTGGCTGGCCGTCGCTGGTGCCGCGCATGTACGCCGCGAACGTGTCAAACCCGACGGTGTAGCGGTCGACGAAGTCCATGTCGGCGAGGCCCTCGCTGTCGAGGACGTACATCATCGCCAGGAGAAGCGCCGTGTCGGTGCCGGGCTGGATCGGGAGCCACTCGGCATTGGCGTCCGGCGGCATGTCGCTGCGCAGCGGCGAGATGAGGACGAACCGCGCACCGCGTTTCGCCGCGGCGCCCATCGACAGGCGCTCGATGTGCTGGCTGATGCCGCCCTGCGCGATGGCCGAGTTCTTCACCGCGAGGCCGCCGAAGGCGAGCACCAGCTCGGTGTGCTCGACGATCTGGTCCCATGTCACGTTGTGGCGCGCCACGTCCATGACGGAGCCGAAGATGTGCGGCAGCATCGCGTGGGCCGCGGCCGAGCTGTAGGTGCCGACCGACTTCACGTAGCCGCCGATCGTCTTGTTCAGGAACCGGTGCACCTGGCTCTGGGCGTGATGGAAGCGCCCTGCGCTCGACCAGCCGTAGGAGCCGCCGAAGACGGCCTCCGCGCCGAACTCGGACTCGACGCGCTTCAGCTCCGCAGCCAGACGGTCGATCACGTCGTCCCAGGGGACGGCGACGAACTCGTCGTGACCACGCCGGGTCGTCGGGCCGGGACCGTCGGTCAGCCAGCCGCGGCGCACCATCGGGCGAGCGACGCGGGCGGGATGGCGCAGCGCGTCGGTGAGATTCTGCAGGATGGGCGACGGATCGGGATCTCCCTTGTGGGGCGTGATCTCGAGCCGGCCATCGGCCTCGGGGGTCACCGAGAAGGCACCCCAATGGGAGCTGTGCGTCAACGATTCAGTCATGAACGCTGTTTTACCGCGCAGTTGACCCGCCGTCAGCGGGGCGGCGGGAAAAATCGTGCGGCGCGGTCATGCCGGAAGATGCGTGATGGCAGGGGCTTAGCCCGCCCGCGACGAGACCGCCGACGCCGACCCGCGCCGCCCCCTGCCGCGGCGCGGCGGCGCGGGCTCGGCCGGGTGCGCCGCCGCATAGCCGCCCGTGTCGTCGACGGGGCCGTCCAGAGGACCGGCGAGGGCGATGTCGACCGGCCCGTCCAGCGCGTCGTCGATCACGTCGGCGACGTCCGGCAGGCCGTCCATCGCCTCCGGGGCGAAGCAGGCGCGCACCGGGGCGAAGCTGCGGCGGTGGTGGATCGACGGGCCGAAGGTCGCCAGCGCCTCCCGGTGCTCGGGCGTGCCGTAGCCCTTGTGACGTTCGAACCCGTAGCGCGGGAAGGTCTTGGCGAGGTGGATCATCAGCCGGTCGCGCGTCACCTTGGCGACGATGGACGCGGCCGCGATCGCCGAGGAGCGCCCGTCACCGCCGACGAGCGGCCGCCCGGGGACGCACAGGCCGTCCGGCATGTCCCGCCCGTCGATCAGCGCCACGGACGGGCGGACGGGGAGCGTCGCCACGGCCTTGCGCATGCCCCAGAGCGTGGCGGCGCGGATGTTCATCTCGTCCACCCGGCGCGCGCTGACGACGACGGTCGAGACCATCGCCTCCGCGGCAATATAGTCGAACAGCTCGGTGCGGACCTTGTGGGAGAGGATCTTGGAGTCGGCGACCCCCTCGATCTTCATGTCCCGCGGGAGGATCACGGCGGCCACGACCACGGGTCCGGCCCAAGGCCCCCGTCCCGCTTCGTCGACCCCGCACACGATCTTCTCGTAGCGCGAGAGGCTGCGGTGCCGGGCCGGGGTCAGTGCCATTCGATCTCCGTTGATGGACCCGCGACGCTCGCGCGAGGGCCTGCAAGAGCTAAACAGCTTGCGCCCGATTCGCAAAGCAAGCCATGCGCAAGCGACTTGTGACCTTGATCATGGCGCCACGCCGGCGGGAAGGCGATCGACCGACTATAGGGATATTTGCCGCGCAGTGCCCGCGCATGGCATACAAATCCCCAGTCTTTCGGCCGTTTTCCACCGTTTGAACGGAGCGGCGATGGGTTCTGTGCAAAGCCCGTGATTGCACGTTGCACGGACCACCATCCCTGCGTCCAATTCCGTTAACGGCGCTTCGACGGGGCCGATTCGGCATGCGGCCGAGAGTCGAGGAAGGTGTCTATGCTGAAGACAAGGAATGAGGCCGATCAGCGCTTGTCGACCGCGTTGGGCGAACCCGATGCCTGGGGTGCGCCGCGCTGGGCCGAGAAAGAGTCGCACTCGTCGGACTACGACCGGGCCGTCGCCTCGCTTCGCGAACCCGACCTCGACCTCCCGGCCGGACGCATCGGGCGGCCGCAGCGGCCGCTGATGGAGCAGGCCCCCGCCTCCTATCGCGCCAAGCGCACCCTCCCTCCGGTCCGCACCGCCGCGGAACTCCGGGAGGAGCCGCCCGCACCGGCCAAGGCGGCGCCGCTGCCGCCGGCCCGGACCCAATCCGCCCCGGCACAGGCGGCCCCGGCGCAAGCCGCTCCGGCACAGTCGGCCCCGATGCAATCTGCACAGTTGCAATCGCCGCCTACGGAAACGGCCCACGCCCAGCCGGCCCCCGTCCAGTCGGCCACGGCGCAGGAGGCGCCGGTCACGGCCGCTGCGGCCGAGGCGGCCGCGGAGGTTCCGATCACTGCCGACTCGACGCTCGCCAACTTCTACGTCCTGGCCCGGGCGCTCGAGGAGATCCGCAACAAGCCCCTCGTCCCGCTCGCCGCCGCCGCCCCGATAGCGGCTCCGGTGGCCGCACCGGCGCCGGAGACCTGGCTCGACCAGCTTCGCCAGACCGTCGACGCGTCCGTCGGGGCCGCCGCCCCGAGCGTGGAACCCGCGCCGGTCGAGGCCGCCCCCGCGCCGGCACCCGTCGTGGTGCAGTCGGAGACGGGCATCGCGCGCTCGCTCGGCACGCTGATCGCCGAGGTGGCGAACGTCGCCAAGAAGTCCGAGGTGACGCGCCTGCAGGACGCGGTGGTCGAGGTGGTCCGACGTGTCACCATGCTCGAGGCCCGCCTCGACCGCGCCGAGCTGGAAGCCGCGACCCGCGGACACCGCCAGCCGGACCCGGTACAACAGCCGGCGCGACAGGCCCTGCCCGGCAGCGTCGTCGAGCCCGCCGCGGCCGCGCCGGCCCCGGCCGTGCCTGCAAAGCCCGAGCCGCCGCGCCGCCTGACGGTGGAGATGATCGAGGCGCGCATCGCCGAGCGCCGCCGCGCCAACGAGGCGGCCAGGCGCGGCGCCACGGCCCCGGATCGGCGCACCGGCGAGGCCCCCCTCGCGGACCGCGAGAGCCAGGCCCGCGCCTTCGCCGAGCGGTTCGCGCAGACGCCCGCGAAGTCCGTCCGGGACGCGGACGGCGCCTACGAGCCGCGCCTGCGCACAGCCCCGCGCCGCCTCTTCTCCTGAGGCGGCCTCCGGTCCCGAGGCTCCCCGGCGGCCGGGCGGCCGCGTCGGCCCCGTCCGGCTAGCTCAAGGTCTCCATCAGACGCCGCAGCAGCATCATGCGCGGCACCATCGACGACACGTAAAGGTGCTCGTTGATGGTGTGTGCGGCGGCGCCCTCGACACCCAGACCGTCCAGTGTCGGCACGTGGTTGGCGACGAAGCTACCGTCGCTGCCGCCGCCGGTGTGCAGATCCTCCAGCGGGAAGCCGAGCTCGGCGGCAAGGCGGGCGGCGTGCTCGTGCAGCGCCGCGATCCCCGGACCCTTGGTGTAGGCCGGCCGGTTCGGACCGCCGGTCAGGGAGAGCGTCACGTCGGGGTCGTGCGGCGCCAGCGCGTGGAGGGCGGCGTCGATGCCGGCGAAGTCGCGGTCCTCGGTGACGCGCAGGTCGATGTTGGCGACGCAGCGCTCCGGCACCGTATTTGTGACGGTACCGCCGTGCACCTGCCCGACGTTGAGCGTGATGCCGCGCTCACGGTCCGTCAGCGCCTCGATGGCGAGGATCTGCCGGGCCATCTCCACGACGGCGCTGCGCCCGTCGGCGTGGCTGGTACCGGCGTGCGCGGCGCGGCCCGTCGCCGTCAGCTCGTAGATGCCGACGCCCTTGCGCGAAGTCACCACCTTGCCGCCGTCGCGTCCGGCCTCGGTCACCAGCACGTATCTGGCGTTCTTCGCGCTCTCCTCGATAAGGGTGCGGGAGGTCTTGCTGCCGGTCTCCTCGTCGGCGGTGAAGACGAAGCGCACCGGCAGCCGTCCCGTCCCGTCCTTGCCGACCGCGGCCGCCGCCTTCAGGGCGATGTAGGCGCCGCCCTTCATATCCGCGGTGCCGGGGCCGTAGAGGCGGTCGCCGTCCTGGCGGTACGGAAGCTGGGCGAGCGTGCCGACCGGGTGGACCGTGTCGAGATGGCACAGCACCAGGACACCGGGCCCGTCACCACCCCAGGGCATCGCGGCGGAGAGGTGGTCGCCCCGGCCGTCGCGGCCAGGAATCCGCGTCACGCTGGCACCGGCGGCGGACAGCTCGGCGGTCGCGAGGTCCATCATGGCGTTGACCCGGGCGGGGTCGGAGGTGGGGCTCTCGGTCTCGATCCAGGGTTTCAGTCCGGCGATGAGTTCGCTCGTCTCGGGGGTCGTCTCGGAAGTCATGGCGCCTCTCGTTTCATGGCGAGCATGGGCCGCCCGCCGGTCGGGGTCCAGCGCAAAGCGTTCCCCTGCAAATCCGACTCCGGGGCACGTCGAGGGTTTTGTTTTGTGTCCGAGGCGCTAAAGATCGCGGCCCGTTTCAGGAGGACGTTCATGAGCGAGCCAGCCGACCTCGATGCCACCGAAGCGCGCCGCCTCATCGGTGCGAAGGCGCTGTCGCCGGTGGAACTGATGGAGAGCTGCCTCGCGCGCATCGCCAGGCTGAACCCGACGCTCAACGCAATCGTCGCGCTCGACGCGGACGCGGCGATGAACGGGGCGAAGGCCGCCGAGCAGGCGGTGATGGACGGCCGCCCGCTGGGCCGGCTGCACGGCCTGCCGACGGCCATCAAGGACAACCGCGACGTCAAGGGCATGGTGACCTCGCACGGCTCGCTCCTCTACGCCGACAACGTGGCGGCGGAGGACGAGCCGGGCGTCGCGCGGCTGCGGGCCGAGGGCGCCGTCGTGTTCGCCAAGACGAACCTTCCCGAGTTCGCCGCCGGCGCCAACACGACCAACCGCCTGTTCGGCCCCACCGGCAACCCGTTCGACCCGACGAAGACGTCGGCCGGCTCCTCGGGCGGCTCGGCGGCAGCGCTCGCGGTCGGCATGGTGCCGGTCGCGACCGGCTCGGACTACGGCGGCAGCCTGCGCACGCCGGCGAGCTTCTGCGGCATCACCGGCTTCCGCCCCTCGATGGGCCTCGTCCCGGCGCCGGAGATGGCGGCCTACCTCTCGCCCTGGGGCGTCAACGGCCCGATGGGACGGACGGTGGCCGATTCGGTCCTCCTGATGTCGGCCCAGGCCGGCTACGACCCGCGCGACCCGTACTCCCATGCGGCGGACGGGATCGAAGCGGCCATCCCGGCGGCCGACCTCTCGAGCGTGCGCCTCGCGACGTCGGTGGACTTCGACCTCGCCCCGGTGGCGAAGGAGATCCGCGGCGTGTTCGACGCGCGCGTTGGGTCGCTGGCGTCGGCCGGCCTCAATGTGGAGACGGCGACACCCGACTTCGGTCCCGCGCACGAGATCTTCGAGATCACCCGCGGCATCGCCTTCCTGGTGGCGCACCACGAGCGCGTGCAGAAGCACCGCGACCAGCTCGACCGCAACGTCATCGACAACACCGAGCGCGGCCTCACCTTCACCACGGCGGACGTCGCCTGGGCGCAGCGCGAGCAGGCGGCACTCTATCGCCGGTTCGTCGCCTTCTTCGAACGCTACGACGCGCTGATCGCGCCGGCCGCGTCGGTGTCCCCGTTCCCGCACAGCCAGCTCTTCGTGGAGGAGATCGACGGGGAGGCGATGCCGACGTACATGCGCTGGCTCGCCCTCAGCTACATCCCGACGATGGGCTTTGCCTGCGCCGCCGCGATCCCCGCGGGCAAGGACGGTCACGGGATGCCCTTCGGCCTGCAGGTCATCGGCCCGCGCGGCGCCGACCGGAAGATCCTGGCGATCGCCGCCGCGATCGAGGCGCAGTTCGCCGCGGACCCGGTCACGGCGCGCCCCCTCCCCGACCTCGCGGCGCTGGCCTGACCGCGCGGCCCTGACGCTCCGGACCGGGCTCGAGCCGGGGCTTCCCGGAAGAGTCCGGCGAGGCCGCCGGCGCTTCCCGGCCCACGAATGTCCCGCCTCGCGGCGCGCCGCACAGCCAAGGCGATGCGGCAGCCGGAGCTACGGGAGCTGCGCGGCGATCCGTGCGAGGCCCTGCGCGGCCGTGTCCGGCGGGGCGAGGCGGTTGGCGATCCCCGCCGTCGCCAGCGCGCTCCTGTAGCGCTCGGCGAGACCCGGTGCGGCGACGATGACGACCTCCGCTCGCCCGGCCGCCGCCGAGGCGATCTCCGCGCCGATCAGCAGTCCGGAGAGGAAGCTCGCCGAGGAGGCCTCTGACAGCCGCCCCAGCAGCCCCCGAACGCGCACGCCGAAGAGCGCGGACAGGAGTTCGCCCGGCCCGGACAGGGCAAGGCCGGTGCCGACGCCGTCGGCGTAGGCCGCCGCGTCGTCGCCCTCGCTCTTCATCATGCGCGAAAGGATGGTGTGGTCGCGCATCGCGGCGAAGATCTCGCCGGTCATGTAGGTCGAGAAGTCGGTGATGACGCCGGCCGAGACCGTCACCCATTTGGAGTGGGTCCCCGGCAGCACGAAGGTGCCGTCGGAGAGACCGAGCGCCGCGAGCGCGCCCATGATCTCGGTCTCTTCGCCGCGCATAACGTCGGCGCGCCCGCTCGCCGCATCGTCGAGCAGCACGCCCGGAACGATCCGCACCCGCCCCATCGACGACGTCGCGATCTCGGCGCAGTTCGCCGCGAGCGCGGCCGCCGTCGCCGGGACGGAAACGTAAGGCGCCTCGACCCAGCCCTGACGCGAGCCGACCATGCCGGACAGCAGGATCGGCGTGCCGGCCGGCGCGTCGGCGAGCCACCCGGAGACGGCCCGCTGCAGCACGCCCTCGAAGTCACCGTCGGTGACGTTGAGGAGGCCCTGCCTGCCCTCCACCCGGTCGACGGGCCACCCGTCGTCGCCGATGAGGTAGGCCCGCAGGCTCGTCGTCCCCCAGTCGACCCCGATCAGCACGAAACGCCCCCGACGGGCGCGCAGACCGCGTGGCGCATCGGCTCAGTGCGAGTGGCGCGGCATGAAGGTACGGGCGATCTTGCGATACTTGACCGCCGGTTTCAGCACCATGCCGGCCGAGAACTGATCGACGCAGCCGCGCTGCAGCTCCTGCCACGGCGTCTGGTTCTCCGGGTACTTGTAGCCCCCGGCCTCCTCCAGCGCCTTGCGCCGCGCCGCCAGCTCCTCGTCGGAGATGAGGATGTCGGCACGCCCCTTCTTGAGGTCGATCCGAACACGGTCGTTCATCTTCAGGAGGGCGAGACCGCCGCCCGCCGCCGCTTCCGGCGAGGCGTTGAGGATCGACGGCGTGCCGGACGTCCCCGACTGGCGCCCGTCACCGACACACGGAAGTTCCTGGACGCCCTTCTTCAGAAGGTAGTCCGGCGCACGCATGTTCACGACCTCGGCGCCGCCCGGATAGCCGATCGGCCCCGTGCCGCGGATGAAGAGGACGCAGTGCTCGTCGATATTGAGCGAGGGATCGTCGATCGCGTGGTGGTAGTGCTCGGGCCCGTCGAACACGATCGCGCGGCCCTCGAAGGCGTCCGGATCGTCGGGGTTCGAGAGGTACCGTTCGCGGAAGTCCGGCGAGATCACCGAGAGCTTCATCACCGCCGCGTCGAAGAGGTTGCCCTTCATCACGCGGAAGCCGGCATGCTCCTTGAGAGCGGTGTCGAACGTGCGGATGACATCCGGCCAGCGGTTGGGCGCCGCCTTCCAGTTCTCGCCCGCGGTCTTGCCGTTGGCGGTGATGACGTCCTCGTGCAGCTTGCCGTGGCGCATCAGTTCTGCCGCCACCGCCGGCACGCCGCCCGCGTGGTGGTAGTCCTCGCCGAGATACTCGCCCGCCGGCTGCATGTTGACGAGCAGCGGGACGTCGAGCCCGCAGCGCTCCCAGTCGTCGAGGTCGAGGTCGACGCCGATGTGCCTGGCGATGGCGTTGATGTGGATCGGCGCGTTGGAGGAGCCGCCGATGGCCGAGTTGATGACGATGGCGTTCTCGAACGCCTTCTTCGTCAGGATGTCGGAGGGCTTCAGGTCCTCCTTCACCATGTCGACGATGCGCTTGCCGGTCTCGTAGGCCATCGCGCCGCGCTCCTTGTGGGGCGCGGGGATGGCGGCCTGGCCGGGGAGCGTCATCCCCAGCGCCTCGGCGAGCGAGTTCATCGTCGTCGCCGTGCCCATGGTGTTGCAGTAGCCGGGCGACGGCGAGGCGGAGGCGACGAGGTCGATGAAGCCCTTGTAGTCGATCTCGCCGGCGGCCATCAGCTTGCGCGCGTGCCAGACGATGGTGCCCGCGCCGGTCCGCTGGCCGTTGTACCAGCCGTTCAGCATCGGACCCGCCGAGAAGGCGATCGCCGGGATGTCGACTGTCGCCGCCGCCATCATGCAGGCGGGCATCGTCTTGTCGCACCCGACCGTCAGCACGACACCGTCGAGCGGGTAGCCGAACAGGATCTCGACGAGGCCGAGATAGGCAAGGTTTCGGTCAAGCGCCGCGGTCGGCCGCTTGCCGGTCTCCTGGATCGGATGGACGGGGAATTCCAGGGCGATGCCGCCGGCCTCGCGGATGCCCTCGCGGATGCGCTTGGCGTGCTCGATGTGCGGGCGGTTGCAGGGCGACAGGTCCGACCCGGTCTGCGCGATGCCGATGATCGGCTTGCCGGACTGCAGCTCCTCCTGCGTCAGGCCCCAGTTGAGATAGCGCTCCAGATAGAGTGCCGTTGCCGAAGGGTCGGACGGATCGTCGAACCACTCGCGGCTACGCAATTTTCTTGGTGTATCGGCCACAGCCACATCCCCCGCTCATTGGAATTCAACTAACGCCGGATTGCGGTGTCACACAACTCTCTGGAGACACGCGCAGTCTGTTTGAACAGGCGGCATAGGTGCCTATGCACTGAGTGCTATTGCAATCATTACACCCGGCCCCCAACTCAGCGCCGCATCGACCTTACCGATTGCTCATGAAAGATCCGCAGATGCCATCCTATCCGCACCTGTTCTCGCCGTTCGAGCTCGGCGACCTGACGCTTCAGAACCGTGTCGTGATGGCGCCGATGACGCGCTCCCGGGCGGTCGGCAACGTGCCGAACGACCTAATGGCCGAGTACTACGGCGCGCGCGCCGCCGGCGCCGGCCTCCTCATCACGGAAGGCACCGCGCCGAGCCCCAACGGCCTCGGCTACCCTCGAATTCCGGGACTTTTCAGCCCGGCGCAGATCGAAGGCTGGCGCAAGGTCGCCGAGGCGGTCCACGACGGTGACGCCAGGATCTTCGCCCAGATCATGCACACCGGCCGCATCGGCCATCCCCTCAACCTCCCCGAAGGCGGCAAGGTCGTCGCCCCGTCCGCCATCGCCGCTCCCGGCGAGATGTACACCGACGCGGAGGGCGCCAAGGCCCATCCGGTGCCGCACGCGATGACCGAGGCGGAGATCCACCAGGCCATCGACGAGTTCGTATCGGCGAGCCGCAACGCGCTCGCGGCGGGTCTCGACGGTGTCGAGCTGCACGGCGCGAACGGCTACCTGATCGACCAGTTCATCAATCCCATCACCAATCAGCGCACCGACGGCTGGGGCGGGACGCCCGAAGCGCGCAACCGCTTCGCCATCGAGGTCGCCCGCCGGACGGTCGAGGCCATCGGCGCGCAGCGCGTCGGCATCCGCCTCTCCCCCTACGGCGCCTTCAACGGCCTCGGCGCGTTCGAGGGCATCGACGAGCAGTTCGTCGCGCTTGCCCGCGAACTCGGCGCGCTCGGCCTCGCCTACCTCCACGTGGTCGACCACTCCGCCATGGGCGCGCCGGAGGTTCCGGAGAGCATCAAGACCGCGATGCGCGACGCCTTCGGCGGCACGGTGGTCCTCTCCGGCGGCTATGACGCGGACCGGGCCGAGGTCGACCTCGCCGCGGGCAAGGGCGAGCTGGTGGCGTTCGGGCGCCCCTACATCTCCAATCCGGACCTGCCGCAGCGATTTCTCAAAGGGGCCGATCTGAACGCGCCGAACCCGGATACCTTCTATACTCCGGGCGCCACTGGCTATACGGACTACCCGCGCGCAGCATAAGCGGCGCACGGGTCAAATCGGCACCGCCACTACGCAATCTCAGATTGAGGTGCGGGCGGCGATCTGCAACACTGCAAGCCGTTGTTTCGTCTGAGGGTTTAGCAATGAGGCTTGCAGTCGTCGCAGTCGCTTTTCTGGGTTCGGTGACCGGGGCGTTCGCCACGCAGGACCGGTTCATCGGCCGCTGGGTCTGTGAGCTGTCACTGTCCGAATTCACGCCGGACGGCTTCAAGAGCCACGGAATCGACCAGCATTTCTCGATGATCGCCGACGCCGACGGCGTGCTGACCGCGGAAGGAACGGAGACCTCCCCTGCCGGGAAGGACCCGTTCGAGATCACCGGGCGCTGGCGGGTCGAGTACCGCCCCCAAGGGCCGCTCTTCGTGGCCGACGGCACGAAGGAGACGCTGCGTGGCGGCGTGCCCTGGGGCTTCGGCGCCTTCGAAGTGGCGGAAGGCACCCTCTACAGCGCCAAGGTCACGGCCAACGAACAGACCGGCAGCCTCTCGAGCCGGACAAGCTTCGACTGCCAGCGCAGCAGATAGCCGCCGCAGGTGCCCGGTCTCGCGGGGCCGCGCTGACGTGCCAGCTTGCCGGGCGAAGGGTGGTGCCGGCCCCCCACCTCGCCCCCGGATCAGTCCGGGAAGGCATTCCCGGCGCCGACGTCCTCCAGACTGCGGCCGGCGGTCTCGATCCGCCACAGGTGCGGGCCAGCGGCGCCGACGAGCGCTCGGGTTAAAGCGGCAAGATCACCGGCATGTGACGCTCGCCCACGATCACGCCGCCGGATCCGCACGGCATTTCAACGTTCTGAACCAATGGATTCCGGACGGCGCGGCGAACGGGCAGGCCGGGCGGCCCGAGAGGTCGGTGACGGGATGGGTAACGCGGCCGGAACCGGTTCCGGCCGCGGCCGTTGATTCGCGGACGCTGCCCCGCATGTCCCGTGCGGACCTCGCCCCTCAATCGAGAGTTGATATCACTCTACCGGAGATCGGCAAAATTGACATAACTCCCGTCTGGCAGCACCGCGATACCTGAAACATAGAATATTTGTATTGAACGGCCTTGCATTGCGCCGACGCCTCGCGTTGGAAATCGGCGTGTCACTGTCGTTCGAGGTCCGATCCGCTCATGTCGCCAGCCTCTGCGCGGCGGGTTCTGCTCCTCGAGGGTCCGCCCACCAGCTTCTTCTCCGTCCTCGTCCGCCATTTCGAGGAGGCCGACGTCCCCGTGACGCGGGTGCTGCTGCACGCCGGAGACTGGCTGTTCGCGCGCGGCCACGGCATCTCCTTCCGCGGGCGGATCGACGAGTTCGAGCCGTTCCTGCGCAAGCTGATCGCAGACAATGCGATCACCGACATCATCTATTTCGCCGACCGCCTGCCCTACCACCGCGTCGCGGCGCGCGTGGCGGAGGAGGTCGGCGTCATCCCCTACGCCATCGAGAACGGCTACCTGCGTCCGGACTGGCTGACGCTGGAGCCGGGCGGCATGGGCGTCTACTCCCGCTTCCCGACGGACCGGGGCCACATCGAGCGGATCGCCTCCGACGCACCGACGATCGACGACGTGATCCGCTACCGGCACCTCTTCACCAACGAGGCGTTCCACGACGTCGCCTACAACTTCGCCCGGCTGCTGGGCTCGCCCGGCTACTGGCACTTCGACGACGACAAGCCGACGAGCCCGGTCCGCGAGTACGCCGCATGGGTTCCGCAGCTCTTGCGGCGGCAGATCGCCCGTAACCGCGCCCCGCGCCAGCTCCAGCGGATCCTGAAGCACAACAAGCCCTACTTCCTCGTGCCGCTCCAGCTCGAGGTGGACTACCAGATCCGCGACAACTCCCCCTATCGCCGCCTCAGCGCCTTCATCGACGAGGTGTTCGCCTCGTTCGCCCGGCATGCGCCCAAGGAGACGTCGGTCCTCGTCAAGATCCACCCGCTGGACAGCGGGCTGGAGAACTGGCGCCACACGCTCAAGCGCATCAAGCGCGACCACGACCTGACCGGCCGCATCCGGATGATCGCCGCCGGATCGCTGCAGGACATGCTCGACAACGCGGCCGGCGTGGTCCTGGTCAACTCCACCGTCGGCCTCTACGCGCTGCGCGCGGGGGCGCCGACGAAGGCGATGGGTAGCGCCGTCTACAACCTGCCCGACCTGACCGACCAGCAGCCGCTCGACACCTTCTGGAGCAATCCGCAGAAGCCCGACAAGGAATACGTCAAAACCTTCGTGAAGGCCCTCGCCCGCGCCACGCAGCTCAAGGGCAGCTTCTACAACCCCGCCGGCATGGAAGTCGGCGCGGCGGAGGTCGTCCGGCGCATCAAGGCCGAGATCGGGCGGAGCGACATGTTCGTCTTCCCCCCGCCGCGCCTGGAAGCGGCGCGGGTCATGGGCGTCAACGTCCGCTAAATCCCCGTCCCGGCCCGATCCCCGGCGCGTACGGGACCGGCTGGACCCGGATCGGTCGCATTCGTCCCGTCCACCGATTCGCCGCCCATTGGACGTATTCATCCCGGATGGGACCGATTCATCTCGGATGCGACCGAATCGTGTCGAAGCGGTGTTTCGGTGGTAAAGGTCGTGTCGACCACCCCGTGACCTGGGAGATGTAGCCGGAATGTCGAACGCTAAGTTGAGCGCTCGCATCATGAGGAAAGCACGGTCCGCGTTGACCGGCGTCGCGTTTTTCTCCTGTCTCGTCAACCTGTTGATGCTGACCGGCCCGGTCTACATGCTGCAGATATACGATCGGGTGATCGCGTCCGGCTCGGTGCCGACACTGGTGGCGCTGTCGGTGATCGTGCTCGTCCTCTACGTCTTCATGGCGGTGCTGGACCTCGTGCGGCAGCGCATCCTCATCCGGGTCGGCCACGATATCGACGAGGACCTGACCCCGACGGCCTTCGCCTCGTACATCGACGCGCCGATGAAGCTCGGGCCGACCGGCGAGCACGTGCAGCCGATCCGTGACGTCGACGTGCTGCGGCAGTTCTTCTCCTCGGCCGGGATGACCGCCCTCTTCGACGTGCCGTGGATGCCGATCTACCTGGCGGTCGTCTTCATGATCCACCCGGCGCTCGGTCTCCTGGCGACGGCGGGTGCGGGTGTCCTCCTCGCCATCGCGATCGTCACCGACCGCTCGGCCCGCAGCGCGGTGCAGCGCACCAACCAGCTCGGTGCGCGGCGCACGCAGTTCGCCGAGGCGACGCGGCGCAACGCCGAGGTCGTCCGCGGGATGGGCATGCTCGCCGGCCTCGGCAGCGTGTGGCGCGGCGCCAACCGGAGCTACCTGCGCGCCAACGGGCGAGCCGCCGAGATCGTCGCCACGTCCAGCGTCATCACCAAGGTCATCCGCCTCGGCCTCCAGTCGGCGATCCTGGGGCTCGGCGCCTACCTCGCCATCCACCACGCGATCACCGCCGGGTCGATGATCGCGGCGTCCATCATCATGAGCCGCGCGCTACAGCCGGTCGAGGCGGCGGTGTCGAACTGGCGGCAGTTCCTCAACGCGCGGCAGGCCTACAAGCGGCTGAGCGCCACCATCGCCGCGACCGGGGACAAGAACCGCATGGCCCTCCCGTCGCCGAGGCGCGAGGTCGCGGCGCAGGGTGTCACCGTCATCGCGCCCGGCACGCAGCAGCCCATCCTCCGCGACGTCGCGTTCCGCCTCAACGCGGGACAGTCGCTCGGCGTCATCGGCAAGTCCGGATCGGGGAAATCGACCCTCGCACGCGCCCTCGTCGGCGTGTGGCCGGCCGTGCGCGGCTCGGTGACGCTCGACGGTGCCCCCATCGACCAGTACCCGCCGGCCACGCTCGGCGACCACATCGGCTACCTGCCGCAGGACGTCGAGCTCTTCCCCGGGACGGTCGCCGACAACATCGCCCGGTTCGACCCCGACTTCGATCCGGAGGACGTGGTCGCCGCCGGCAGGGAGGCCGGGGTGCACGAGCTGATCCTGTCGCTGCCCGACGGCTACAACACGCCGATCGGCGAGCAGGGCGCCGTCCTTTCCGGGGGGCAGCGCCAGCGCGTCGCCCTCGCCCGCGCGCTCTATCGCAAACCGTTCCTCGTCGTGCTGGACGAGCCCAACTCCAACCTCGACGCCGAGGGCGACGAGGCGCTGCTGAACGCGGTCCTCGCCGTCAGGCGGCGCGGCGGTATCGCCGTCATCATCGCCCACCGGCCATCGGCCGTCGCGGGCTGCGACCAGCTCCTGATGCTGGGCGAAGGGCGGACGAAGGACCTCGGCCCGCGCGACGACGTGCTGGCGCGCGTCACGCGGCGGGTGGACCCGCAGCCGCCGATCCGCGTCGTCAACGAAGCGAAACCCGAGGCCGCCGAATGAGCGTCGTGCTGGACGAGGACCCGAACGCGCCCGTCTTCGCCCGCTCCACGGGGCACTACCTGCGGCTCGGCTTCATCACGGCCGCCGCACTGGTTCTGGGCTTCGGCGGATGGGCCGCGATGGCGAGCGTCTCAGGCGCGGTGGTCGCACAGGCCGTCATCGCGGTGGACTCGCGCGTCAAGGAGATCCAGCACCGCGAGGGCGGCATCGTCGCGGCGATCCACGTGCAGAGCGGCGACGTGGTCCAGGCCGGCGACCTCCTCGTCGAGCTCGACGACACCCAGCCCCGCGCCGGACGCGATCTGGTCGCCGCCCAGCTCACCGCCCTCAACGCCCGGATGGACCGGCTGGAGGCGGAGCGCGACCACGCGGACGAGGTCAGCTTCGGCCCCGACCTCGCGGATCGCGCCGGCCAGCCCGCCGTCGCCGAGATCCTCGACGGCCAGCGCTCGGTCTTCCGCGCGCGGCAGGCGACGCTGGAGGGGCAGACGGCGCAACTCTCCGAGCAGATCGCCCAGCTCGAGCAGCAGATCGACGGCATGGACGCGCAGGCAAAGGCCAAGCGCGACGAGATCGCCCTCATCGAGGCGGAGCTCGCCGACCTCACCCAGCTCCTCGAGCGGGACCTCGTGCCCCGCGCCCGCGTCACCGAGCGACGCCGCGAAGCCGCCCGCCTCACCGGCGAGGAAGGCGAGCTCGTCGCCCGGATCGCCGCCTCGCGCGGCCGCATCGCCGAGATCCGGATGCAGGTCCTGCAGGTCGAGAAGGAGTTCCAGCGCAGCGTCCTCTCCGAAATCTCCGAGCTTCAGACGGAGATCGCGACGGTCGCGGAGCGCAACATCGCCGCCGACGACGAGCTTTCGCGGATCGCGATCCGCGCGCCGGTCGCCGGCATCGTCCACGAAAGCCAGGTGAGCACCGTCGGCGGCGTGATCGCGCCCGGCGCGACGCTCATGAAGATCGTGCCGCAGAGCGATACCCTCGTGGTGGAGGCGAGGATCGCGCCGATCAACGTCGACGAGATCCACGTCGGCCAGGTGGCGGACGTGATGCTGACCGGCCTCCCGTCGCGCACCACCCCGCGCCTCGACGGCGCCGTGAGCAGCGTTTCGGCCGAACGCAGCGTCGACGAGGCCACCGGCCAGGCCTACTTCAGCGCTCGCATTATGCTGCCCCAGTCTGAGCGGGACAAGCTGCACGGGACGGCCCTCGTCCCCGGCATGCCGGCCGAGGTCTTCATCGAGACGAAGGCGCGCAGCGTGCTCGACTACCTGCTGGAGCCGCTCTTCAACGCCGCCAGCATGACCTTCACCGAAAGCTGAGGACAAGGGCCGGACCTGCGGCCCGGACTGGGCGGATTAGCGAGTCATTAACCCTAACAATTCATCAATGAGCCGTTTTTCAGAGGCGGCTCCATGCGTGTCATTCTTCTTTTGATCGTCGCAATCGGCCTGGGGTCCTGCGGGCCCCGCGCCGCCGGTCCCGGCCCGGGCGACGCGTTCCGCGCCATCGAGCACGCCGACCTCAGCCGCCGGGTGGCCGCCCCCGGTGCGTCGACCGCGCAGTTCTTCGTCGCCCCGCAGTCGCTTCACGAAACGCCCCTCATCACCCCGCCCGACGCCTCGGCCGAGCTGACCGAGGCGCGCACCGTCGTGACCGTCCACCCGATGCCGGACGACATCGACCAGCCGCGCGTGCGCTACGACACGCCGGTGCGCGACGATCCACTGACCGACACGCGCTACCGCGGCCCCCTCCCCGACGCGACGCCCGAGAGCGACCGCCTGTCGGACGCCTTCCGCGAGGCCTACCTCACCAACTCGATCATCAACCGCGCCCGCGCCGACGTGCGCGCCGCGGACGAGGACGTTGCAATCGCCCGCTCCTCGGGCCGGCCAACCTTGACGCTCGGCGCCAGCGCGGGGCTGCAGTCGGAACGGGACATCAACGTGCCGACCCTGTCGGGATCCGGCAGCCTGACGGACGACGAGCTGTCAGCCTCCGTATCGCTGGAGGTGACGCAGCCCCTCTTCCGCGGCTTCCGAACCCGCAACGCGACGCGGTCGGCGACAGCCGGCGTCCATGCCGAGCGGGAGCGGCTCAAGGCGACGCAGCAGGACGTGATCCTCGCGACCGCGAACGCATTCCTCGACGTGCGGCGCTTCCGGCGGGGCGAAGCGCTGCGCGAGCAGGAAGTCGCCTTCCTGCACGAGCAGGTCGCCGCCGCCGAGGCGCGGCTGCGCTACGGCGAGGGCACCCGCACCGACATCGACCAGGCCATCGCCCGCCTCGGCGAGGCGCAGACGCTGCTGTTCGACGAGGCCGCCGCCGCCCGCGCCGCCGAGGCCCGGTTCCGCGAGTACAGCAACACCGACCCCGGCACGCTGCGGCTCGACATCGACGTCACGAAGCTGATGCCCGCGAGCATGTCCGACGCGGTGCGGACCGGGCTGGCGCGCAATCCCGACATCGCCCAGGCCCTCCACGCGGTGGACGCTGCGAACTTCGAGGTTCGCGCGCTCGAGGGCGAGAGCCTGCCGTCCGTGAGCGTCAGCGGGCGCGTCGGGCTCGACGCGGGCGACTCGTCCGCCGACCACACCGAATCGGCCGAGGTGCGGCTCAATTTCAGCATGCCGCTCTACCAGGGCGGCGCGGTCGCGGCCCGGGTGCGGCGGGCGAAGGAATCGCTCAGCGGCGCGCGGATGGACGTCGACCTGGCGCGCAACCGGACGCGTTCGGACATCGCCTCCGCGTGGAGCGCCTACCAGTCGTCCCGCCAGTCGGTCGCGGCGGCGGACGCCTCCATCGGCGTCGCGCGGCGGGCGGTAAACGGGCTGCTCGAGGAGCTGCGCGTCGGGCAGCGCACCACGGTGGACGTCCTCGACGCGCAGCGCGATCTCATCCGCCTCGAGATCCTGCGGGCCGGAGCGGAACGCCAGCGCGACGCCGCGGCCTTCCAGGTGCTGCGGCAGATCGGCGAGCTGGACCCGGCGGCGCTCGGCCTTGGCGTCCCCGCCTACGATCCCGAGGAGCACTATGTGGCGGCCAAGGACCGCTGGTCCGGGTTCAGGACGCCCAGCGGCAGCTAGCAGTCGGGCCGCCCGGACCGGGTTCCGTCCGGGCGGCGGGTCACGCGGGCCTGCGGCTCAGCCGGGGTACGGCATGCCGTTGGTGGCGAGGTAGGTCGCATAGAGCGATGTGGTGCCGCAGATATAGAGCCGGTTGCGCTTCTGCGTGCCCCAGCAGACGTTGGCGACCACTTCCGGCACCTTGATCTTGCCGATCAGCGTGCCGGCCGGGTTGTAGCAGTGAACCCCGTCGCCGGCGCTGGACCAGAGATTGCCGCGCTCGTCCAGCCGGAAGCCGTCGAACAGGCCGTACTCGCAGGTGGCGAAGATCTCGCCGCCGGAGAGCTTGCCGTCCGTCACCGAGAACCGGCGGATGTGGCGCGGCCCGTCCTTGACGTGGCTGACGCCGGTGTCGGCGATGTAGAGGATCGAGTAGTCCGGCGAGAAGGCGAGACCGTTCGGCTTCACGAAGTCCGTCGCGACGGCCGCCACCGCGCCCGTCGCGGTATCGATGCGGTAGACGTGGCTGCCGCCGATCTCCTCCGGCGCGCGCCCGCCCTCGTAGTCCTTGTCGATCCCGTAGGTCGGATCGGTGAACCAGACCGAGCCGTCCTCGTGGACGACGACGTCGTTGGGCGAGTTGAAGCGCTTGCCGTCGTAGCGGTCGGCGAGAATCGTGATGGTGCCGTCGTGCTCGGTGCGGGTGACGCGCCGCCCGGAGTGCTCGCAGCTGACGAGGCGCCCATCGCGGTCGCGGGTGTTGCCGTTGGCGTGCATCGACGGCGTGCGGAACACGCCGACCGTCTCCGTCGCCTCGTCGAAGCGCAGCATCCGGTTGTTCGGGATGTCGGAGAACACGAGCGAACGATGCGCGGCGAAGTAGGCCGGCCCCTCGAGCCAGCGACCGCCGGTCCAGAGCTTGTCGAGCGCGCAATTGCCCAGGACGAGTTTGCGGAACTCGTCGTCCAGGATTTCCAGATGGCTCTGGAGCATAGGGCGGATCCTCCCCCGCGTGGATTTTTCCGCTCGATGCCAGATGCCTAAGCCAACGCGCAAGTAATACTTACGGCAAGTTCCCCTCGTGCTGGCTCGCGCCGGGGATCGGCGCGACCCACGGGAGGCGTCGACCGACCCAGATCTCGAACTTCGGATCGAGCCCGCCGGTGTCGTCGAGGCAGCCGAGGCGCACCTCGACGGTGGGGTCGCCGTCCATGGTGGCGAAGAGCGGAGCGCCGCAAACGGGGCAGAAATGGCGGTGGTCCGTCGTCTCGATCCAGGACGCCGTCTCGCCCTCCACCCTCAGCGTGTCGCGCCCGAAGACGGCATAGGCCATGTAGGGGCCGCCGGTCTCGCGCTGGCAGGTGCGGCAGTGGCACAGGCCCACCTCGCTCGGCTCGCCCTCGACCGTCAGGCGCACCGCGCCACAGTTGCATCGTCCTGTCCGGATCAACGTCACGTCCTCCCTGCGCTACTCAAAGGCGATCCGCGGATGAACGGACCCGCCTGGATGCGTTGCCCGCCGCGGTCATGGGGCCTACACGAACATGACCGCCCGACGCTCGGGCCAGCGATCGGGTTCCCCCATGCTCCTGCGCAAATTCTTCTCATACTATGCGCCGTTCAAAGGTCTCTTTGCGCTCGACTTCGGGTGTGCGGTGCTGTGCGGCCTGCTGGAGCTCGCCTTTCCGATGGCGATCAAGGTCTTCATCGACCATCTCCTCCCGGCGGGAAACTGGTCGCTGATCGTCACGGCGGCCGCCGCCCTCCTCGCGATCTACGTCATGAACTCGGTCATGATGGCGGTCGTGACGTACTGGGGGCACATGCTCGGCATCAACATCGAGACCGAGATGCGCCGCCGCGCCTTCGACCACCTCCAGAAGCTCTCCTTCTCCTTCTACGACAGCGCCAAGACCGGCCACCTCACGGCGCGCGTCACGAAGGACCTCGAGGAGGTGGGCGAGCTCGCCCACCACGGGCCGGAGGAGGTCTTCCTCGCGATCATGACCTTCTTCGGCGCCTTCCTGCTGATGCTGACGATCAACGCGGAGCTGGCGCTGATCGTCGGGGCGATCGTGCCGGTCATCGGCTGGCTGACGATGTGGGTCGGCACGCGCATGACGACCAACTTCCGCGCCCTCTTCCGCCGCGTCGGCGCCTTCAACGCGCGACTGGAGGAGAACATCGGCGGGATGCGCGTCGTCCAGGCCTTCGCCAACGAGGCGCACGAGACCGCCCTCTTCGCCGAGGACAACGCCAGGTACCGCACCACCAAGCTCCAGGCCTACCGGCTGATGGCGGCGAACTCGGCCCTCTCCTACCTGGGGCTGCGCCTCATCCAGCTCGTCGTCATGGTGACGGGGACGTGGTTCGTCCTGAAGGGCGAGCTGACGGCGGGCGGGTTCGTCTCGTTCCTCCTGCTGATCACGATCTTTTTCGGCCCGATCGAGAAGATCAACCGGATCCTCGAGATGTACCCGAAGGGCATCGCCGGCTTCCGCTCCTACCTCGACCTGCTGGCGATCGAGCCGGACATCGTCGACCGGCCGAAGGCCGTGGAGGCGCAGGCGCTGAAGGGCGACATCACCTACGAGAACGTCCATTTCGCCTACGCCACCGGGCTGCCCGTGCTGAAGGGGATCGACCTTTCGATCCGGGCGGGCGAGACGGTCGCGTTCGTCGGCCCGTCCGGCGCGGGCAAGACCACGATCTGCTCGCTCCTGCCGCGCTTCTACGAGCCGCAGCAGGGCCGCATCATGATCGACGGGATGGACATCCGCGACATGACGATCGCCTCGCTGCGCCGGCAGATCGGCATCGTGCAGCAGGACGTCTTCCTGTTCGCCGGCACCATCCGCCAGAACGTCGCCTACGGTCGCCTCGACGCCAGCGAGGAGGACATCGTCGCCGCCGTGCGCGCGGCGCGGATCGAGGATCTCGTCGCCTCGCTGCCGGACGGGCTCGACACGGTGATCGGCGAGCGCGGCGTGAAGCTCTCCGGCGGGCAGAAGCAGCGCCTCGCGATCGCGCGGATCTTCCTGAAGGACCCGCCGATCCTGGTCCTCGACGAGGCGACGTCGGCGCTCGACTCCGAGACCGAGCGGCAGATCCAGGCCTCCCTCGCCGCCCTCTCGGAGGGGCGCACCACACTCGTCATCGCCCACCGCCTCGCCACCATCCGCGGCGCGGACAAGATCGTCGTGGTGACGCCGGACGGGGTGGCCGAGGAGGGTCGCCATGCCGAGCTCATCTCGCGCGGGGGCCTTTACAGCCGGCTGCACCAGACGCAGTTCGCCGCCGAATAGCGCCGCGCGGGCCGGCGCCATCGCCGGTCCGGAGGCATCGTCGAGCGCCGGGGGACTGGGCGGCCGCGAAACAACCGGCAAATTGCCGCTTCTCGCACGATCAGACCTTTCGCGCGGGCCTTTCCATGACCATCTCGTCATGGAACGATCTAGTATGTTCAGGTCTTCCAGAAACAAGAGCAGTGGCCAGCGCTCTCGCCTTCGGTTGGTGTCTCCGCTGGCTGATGGCACGGAGTTTACCGTTCGGAACCGGCGGCGCCGGGTGGACGTTCTGGTACGAACAGTGCTGCTAAAACAAATGAATCAGGAGAGAGCCGGTGCACAGCTTAATCTATCTTGTCGGCTTGGTCGTTGTCGTCCTCTTTATCTTGAGCCTGCTGGGTCTCGCGTAACATAGTTCCGGCATAACTCAGTCTCTCTTGGCGAAAAGCACGCACAGCGAGGAGAATATCGCATGTCGACCAAAGACGATATCAAACGGGAGACGCATGCCGCGCAGGATAAGCTGCACGAGGCGTCCGAAACGCTGAAGAGCAGTGCCGAAGAGGCCGCCGACGAGGCGCAGCGGACCGCGTATTCCTATGCCGAGCGCGGCCGTGCCGCGGCTGCCGGCGGGCTGACCGACTTCGCGACGGCCATCCGCCGCGCCTCGGACGAGCTGAACCAGCGCGATCAGGACATCGCCGCCCGCCTCGTCTCGCAGGCGGCGTCGAGCCTCGAGGACATCGCCAACACGGTCTCGCACACCTCCATCGACGACGTTATGGGCTCGGTGCAGGGCTTCGCCCGCCGCAACCCGGCCGCCTTCGTCGGCGGTGCGGTGCTCGCCGGTCTGGCCGTCGGCCGCTTCCTGCGCGCCACCGGCCCGGCCGAGGGGGCCGATACCGTCGCGGCTCCGGCGCCGGTGACCGGATACCGGCCCGCGCCGAGCTACAGTCCTGCCTCGCCGGTGGCCCCCGCCAACTCGTCCCCCAAGTGAGGCGCCCGCGATGACCTATCAATCCCACCGTCCGGACGAGCCGAGCGCCATGGCCGAGGCCCTGGCGCACACGCGCTCGCTTCCGGACCTCCTGACCAAGCTTTTCCGTGACGTATCGGAGCTCTTCCGCAAGGAAGGCGAGCTGATCCGCTCGGAGATGCAGGACAAGATCAACCAGCTCCAGATGGGGGTCGGCAAGATCGCCGCCGGGGCCATCGTCCTGCTGGTCTCGCTCATCGTCCTGACGCAGGCGCTGGTGGTGGCGGTCGCGAACCTCATCACCGCGCTGGGATCGTCCGCGGCGGAGAACTCTTCGGCGGACATCGTCGTTGCCAATACAGGATGGGCTTCGCTCATCGTCGGCGCCGTGTTCGCCGCCGTCGGTGCGTTCCTCGTCCGCTCTGGGACCACAGATCTGAACGTCGAAAATCTGGCACCGGACCGGACGACCCTGCAAGTCCGGCGCGACGCCGAACTGGCGAGGGAACAGATCCGATGAGCCGCAGCACAACGCAAATCGAGCGCGAGGTGGAAGCCAAGCGCTATGAGGTCGAGGAGACCCTGGACGCCCTGCGCGCCAAGCTCTCGACCGCCCACATTCTGGACAGTGTCGCCCGCTCGTTCACGACAGCAGGCGGCCAAGGAGGCGAATTCGTGAGCAATCTCGGTCGTCAAATCAAAGAGAACCCCCTGCCGATCGCGCTGACGGGTGTCGGCCTCGCATGGCTCCTCATGAGCCAGAACAAGCCGAAGTCGCCCCGTTATCCGTCCGGACCGTCGGACGTGCGCGCCGCCACCCGTCATGCCTACGACCGCGCGCGATACGCGGCCGACGAGGCGCGCCTCGGGGCGGACTACGCCATGTCGCAGCTGAAGTCCGGCGCGTACGCGTTGCGTGACGACGCCCGGGCCGCTGGCAAGACCGCGTACGACCACGCGCGCTTCTCCGCGGACGAGGCGCGGCACGGCATCGAGTATGCCGTGGCCCAGCTCAAGGCCGGCGCCTACTCGGCGCGCGATGCGGCGAATTCGGCCAGCGTCACCGCCTACGACCACGCCCGCTATGCGGCGGACGAGGCCCGGCACGGCGCGGAGTACGCCGTCTCGCAGCTGAAGGCCGGCGCCTATTCGGCCAAGGCCAAGGCCGCCTCGGCCGGGCACTCGGTGTATGACCAGGCGCGCTATGCCGCCGACGAGGCCAAGCACGGCGCCGAGTATGCCGCCGGGCAGCTCAAGGCCGGCGCCTACCGGGTGTCCGACACCACCAAGGATGCCGCCTCGGCCATCTACGACCAGGCGAAGTTCGCGGCCGACGAGGCCCGCCACGGCCTGCGCTATGCCTCGGACCAGATGAAGGCCGGCGCCTACGCCGCGGGCGACACCGCGACCTCCGTGCTCGACACGCTGTACGACCACGCGCGCTTCGCCCGTGACGAGGCCCTGCACGGCCTGCACTACGCCAACGCGCAGCTGAAGTCCGGCGCCTACGCCATCTCGGACGCGGCCTCCAGCGCCTACTACTCGGCGCGTGACGCGGCCTACGACGCGGCCGACCAGGCCCGCTACTATGGCCGCCGGGCCCGCCGCGGCGCCATGGACTTCATCCACGAGGAGCCGCTCCTCGCCGCCGCCATCGGCGTCGGCATCGGTGCCGCCATCGGCGCGATGCTGCCCTCGACCCGCGTCGAGAACGAGTATGTGGGCCCCTACCGCGACAACCTGCGCGACGAGGCCTACGACTACGCGATGTCACAGGCCGAGCGTGCCGAGCGCATCGCCGAAGCCTCCCTCTCGGCGGCCGAGAATACCGCCAAGGACGAGGGGCTCCTGCCCAGCGAGGGGAGCGACACCATCGCCGAGCGCGCCGAGCACGTGGTCGATTCGGCCAGGAAGGCAGCGCGCCAGGAGGCGAAGGTCTGACCGGCCTCATTCCGCGATCGTGACGAGAAAGGGCGCTTCGGCGCCCTTTTTTGTGCCTCATTCCCGTCAGATCGACGCGGCGATCGTCCTTACGTCGCCATCCGTCCGCCGCTCGATTGCCCAAATACAAAAACTTGGAACCAATCCAGATCCGGGCCGGTTGCCCTCATGTTGCCGGCAGCGGTTGCGGATGCGCGTCGCCACGCGCTCCGACCGGCGGCGCCCCGAGCGGCGGCGCCCCTCCTCGCCGGCCATTCGATGGGACATGAGACGACGAGGGCGCGAATGTTGCGACGGATCCTGGCCGCCATACTGGTCGCTGTCACCTGCACCGGAGGCGCTGCGGCGCAGGACGAGGGCGAACCCACCTTCGAGGTCGAGACCCTGAACGCCGGCCTCGATCCCGCGCCGCGCAACGTCGACCTCAGCACGCCGCGCTCGGCGATGGAGGCGTTCGTCAGCGCCACCGACCGGACGGACTACGTCACCGCGGCCCACGTCCTCGACCTCGAGTTCGTGCCCGAGGGGGAGCAGCATCGGCTCGGCCCTCGCCTCGCGGAAGAGCTGTCGTTCGTCCTGAAGCGAAAGATCCCCATAGACTTCAACGCCCTGCCGGACCGGCCGGACGGCATGGACACGACGGGGTCCGAGCGCGAGCCGATGGTGGGCGTCGCCCGCCGCAGCATCCAGATCGGCGTCCTCGACCTGCCGGAGTGGCCGGTCACCGTCCGCCTCAACCGCGTCAACGCCGCCGGGGCCGAGCCGGTCTGGGTGTTCTCGCGCCAGACGGTCGAGCACATCCCCGAGCTCTACGCCCGCTACGGCCCGACCGCCTTCGAGAAGGCCCTCCCCGATGTGCTGCGGCAGGAGACCATCTGGGGCATCCTGTGGTGGGAGCTGATCACGATCCCGGTCATCGCCGCGTTCACGTTCCTCGTCGCCTGGGCCATCTGGCGGATCATGACCCTCGTGTCGAACCGTGTCCCGTTCGCCGGCGTGCGCGCCGCGATCTGCCGGGGACGGCTGCCGACGGCGCTGCTCGCCATCGGCATCGTCCTGCAGGTCACCGTCTCCTCGATCTTCGAATTCTCGTCCGCTACGGACACGACGCTCTCGGTCCTGTTCTGGATCGTCATCATCGCGGCGATCGTCTTCGGCGTGTCGCGCACGCTCGACACGGTCATCGACTTCACCTCCAACCGCTATCTCTCCACCATCGACAACCCGGAGAACACCAGCGCGCGGCGCTGGTACACGAACCTTTCCGCCGCCAAGCGCATCGGCGTGATGTTCGTCGTCGTGGTGGGGCTCGCCGTCGCCTTCTCGTCACTGCGGGTATTCTCCTCGTTCGGGCTGTCGCTGCTGGTCTCCGCCGGTGTCGCGACCGCGATCTTCGGCCTTGCCGCGCAGACGGTGCTGGGCAACATCTTTGCCTCGCTGCAGCTCGCGCTCGCCAAGCCGATCCGCATCGGCGACGCGGTCTACTACGACGACCACTGGGCCTATGTGGAGCAGATCAACTACACCTACGTGCGCCTGCGGACCTGGGACCTGAAGCGGTTCATCGTCCCCGTGAAGCACTTCGTCTCCAACCCTTTCGAGAACTGGACGATGGAGGAGCCGAAGATGATCCTGCCCATCCTCCTCAAGCTCGACCACCGGACCGACGTCGACAACCTGCGCCAGGTGTTCGCGAAGATGGCCGGCGACGACCCCGACTGGTCCGAGGGCGAGGACCCGAAGGTTCAGGTGATCGACCACGACGAGATCGCGATGTCGGTTCGCTTCTACTGCATCGCCGACAACCCGACCGCGGCGTGGGACCTCCACTGCCGCATGCGCGAGCGGCTGCTGGCCTACCTGCGCGATATGCCCGAGCCCGGCGCCTTGCCGCGCACCCGCCTCGCCTATGTCGCCAACACCATCAACGACAACGGCGGGACGCAGAACACCTACGACGGCGGCGTCACCGAGAGCGGCGAGCCGACGACGACCCCCGAACGCCGCGACGACGCCCGCCGCGAGGACGGTCCCGACATGAGGCGACGCATGTCCGACGGCGATCCCTCCGGGCAGGAGGCCGCCGAGTAGCGGAGCGTTGTGCCCGCATGGGATCGGTCGACGGCGGCGCGCGGTCCCGGCCGCAAGCCGGGCGCCTGCGGCGGCCGCGGCAATTCCCGGGCCGCTAGCCCGCCACCCGGCGCTAGCGGCCAAGGTTGGTGCCATGGCCCTTCGTGACGAAGAGGTCCCGCTCGCCGGTCAGGATCCAGACGAGCTCGTCGATATTGGAGATCATCTGGTCCGCCGAGGCGCGGGCCAGCGAACGCGGCGGCGAACCGGCACGCAACTCGATCATCGCCTGCCGGCACTGGCCGAGCCGGGCGACGACGGACTGACGGTCGACATAGGGGAGCGAGCGACGAGACATGTCCTCAGAAAGCACATGTTCTCTTTTTGTTCCAGATGAAAAATGATGCACCCTCGCTCCGGCGCCGATCCGCCGCAGCGGGCGGCGCCACAAATCACGGACCGTGGGAATGTGCTGGTCTGGAGCGTCCACGGCGGCCATGATAGCTGCAGGATATAGCTGACATGACGGCGAGGAGTGATCGGTGGCGCAACGTTTGACGGAGGACGCCCGGGGCGTCTTCATCATTTCCGCAACCCCCTTCACCGATGACGGCGCGATCGACCACGCCAGCATCGACCGGCTCACCGACTTCTACCTCGCGAGCGGCGTCGACGGCATCACGATCCTCGGCATGATGGGCGAGGCCCCCAAGCTCACCACCGCCGAGTCCGAGGCGGTTCTGACCCGGGTCCTCAAGCGCGTGAACGGGCGCGTCCCCGTCGTCGTCGGCGTCTCCAACCCCGGCCTCGACAACATGTACGCCCTCGCCAACGTGGCGATGGACAACGGCGCCGCCGGCGTGATGATCGCCCCCAACGCCGCCTCGAAGACCGAGAGCAACCTCGTCTCGCTGTTCGAGACGATCGCCAAGGCGCTGAAGGACGTGCCGATCGTCTATCAGGACTTCCCCCTGACGACATCGATGCCGATCTCCGCCGGCGCATTCGTCTCCATCGTCGAGGCAGTGCCCTCCGTCGTCATGCTGAAGCACGAGGACTGGCCGGGCCTGCCGAAGCTCTCCGCCGTCCGCGAGAGCAGCGAAAAGCGCGGTGCGCGGCGCGTCTCCATCCTCTGCGGCAACGGCGGCCTCTACCTGCCGCAGGAGCTCGCCCGCGGCGCCGACGGCGCCATGACCGGCTTCGCCTACCCCGAGATGCTGGTCGAGGTGGTCAAGCGCTTCCACGCCGGCGACCAGGACGGCGCCGAGGACGTCTTCGACCTGTACCTGCCGCTCGTGCGCCATGAGCAGCAGCCCGGCTTCGGCCTCGCCGTGCGCAAGGAGATCCTGCGGCGCCGCGGCATCATCTCCTCCGCCGCCACCCGCGCCCCCGGTCCGAAGCTCGACGCCACCGGCCACGCCGAACTCACCCGCATGATGGACCGTCTCGCCCGCCGCCTCGACGGGCGCCTCGCCGCCGCGGCCCAGTAGGCGCGACCGGCCGGGCCACGCCGCAGGGCGCTCCGGCTTCACCAGGGAACAGGGCCGTGCCCGTCGGCGCGCCATCGGGAAGGTTGAGGTCCGGAGCGCGCGGCTTCCGGAGTTGGGCGGCCGGGACGGCGCCGAGCGTCAGACCTCGTGGCGCCAGAGGGCGTGGAAGTGGTGCACCGGGCCGTGGCCGCGGCCGATGGTGAGCTCGTCGGCCGCCGCGATCGCTCCGGAGATGTACGCCTTCGCGCCCGCCACCGCCTCGCGCAGCGGCGCGCCCTGAGCCAGGTGCGCCGCGATCGCCGAAGAGAGCGTGCAGCCGGTGCCGTGCGTGTTGCGCGTCGCGACGCGCGGCGAGGTCAGCCGCTCGCACGCGCCGTCGATGCACAGGACGTCGACGCTCTCCCGTCCGTCCAGATGCCCCCCCTTGAGGAGGATCGCCGGACCGCGGTCGGCGAGCGCCATGGCCTGCGCCCGCATCCCGGCCTCGTCGGTCGCCTCCGCGGTGCCGAGGAGCACCGCGGCCTCCGGCACGTTCGGCGTCACGATGGTGGCGACACCGAACAGCCGGTCACGCAGCGCCGCCACCGCCTCCACCGGGACGAGACGGTCCCCGGACGCGGCCACCATCACCGGGTCCAGCACCACGGGGACGGGGACGGCCGCCAGCATATCCGCCAGCCTGTCGATGACCGCGACGTCGGCGAGCATGCCGATCTTGATCGCGCGCACGTCGAGGTCGGACATCACCGAGGTGAGCTGCTGCGCCACGAAGTCCGCCGGGATCGGATAGACCCCCTGCACGCCCATCGTGTTCTGCGCCGTCAGCGCGGTGATGACACTGGCGCCGTAGACGCCGAGCGCCGCGAAGGTCTTCAGATCCGCCTGGATCCCGGCGCCGCCGCCCGAATCCGAGCCGGCGATGGTGAGGGCGATCATGATGCGGTCTCCCTGGCCTGTCCGCGGGCAAAGGCCTGCCGCAGGGCTTCCGCGGCCCGGCCCGGCTCCCCGGAGCTGGTGATGGCGCTGATGACGGCGATGCCGTCGGCCCCGGCGGCGGCGAGCGCCTCGGCCCGCTCCTCGGTGATCCCGGCGATCGCCACGATGGGAAGCGCCGGCCGGCGCTGCCGCAGCCGCCCGGCGATCGCCCTGAAACCATCGATGCCGATGGGCGGGTCGGGATTCACCTTGCTGTGCGTTTCGAAGACGCCGCCGACGGACGCGTAGTCGATGGGCGCATTGTCGGCCGCGACCGCCTCGTCCAACGAATGGATCGTCAGGCCGACGATGGCCGCCGGGCCGACGATCTCCCGCGCCTCGGCCGCCGAGAGGTCGCCGTGGCCGACATGGACGCCGGCGGCGCCAGCGGCCCGCGCCACGTCGGCGCGGTCGTTGACGAGCACCGGCACGGGCGACGCCGCAACCAGCGCGCGGACCGCCTCCACCTGCTCGGCCGTCGAGCCGGACTTGTCGCGCCACTGGACGAGCGTCACGCCGCCCGCCGTCGCAGCGCGGACCAGCCTGAGCGGGTCAGGCTCGCCGGGCCCGAGGACGAGGTAAAGGCGCGGATCGAGCGGCGGCTTGGCGACCCGGATGCGCCCAGCGATCTCCTGCGCGTCCGCCGTCCCGATGGCGTCGACCAGCGCGACAGCGAACGAACCCGGCCCCGGGTTGCTGGACGCGACGATCTCGCCGGAGACGTTCATCAGGCTGAGGCCGGCGACGGCCGCCAGCATGGGGTCGCTCTCGATCGCGACGATGGAGGTGATCAGCATCCCCGCGGTGCACCCGGTCGCGATGACGCGGTCCAGCTTCGATGTCCCGTTGGCGAGGTAGACGGTCCGGTCGCCCATCGGACCGCGAACCGAAAGCCGGTCGACCGCGCCGGTGGTGACCGCGACGGTTCCGTCCGGGACCGGCCCGAGCGCCGCCATCTCCGCCGCGTTCCCCTTCACCACCCTCGGCTTGTAGGCGAGGAGCTCGCGCGCGAACGCGAGGCGCGCCGGCACGCGGTCGACCTTCACCGGGTCGAGGACGAACGGCTGGCCGGTCCGCACCGCCGCAAGGATCCCCGCCCGCCGCGCCGAATCCAGCATGCCGAGGTTGACGCAGATCGCGCCGGAGCCCGCGGCCATCGGGCGCACCTCGTCGGCGTCGATGGTCATCGAGATGTCGATCCCCAGCGCCGCCGCGACGTTGGCGACCAGCGGCTGCGCGACGGGGGCGACGAGGGCGTGGATGCGCGGTCGGGCCATCGCCAGCCGCCCGAGCGCCGCGGCGACGTCCGTCGGGTCGAACAGGGCACCGGCGAGCGGCGGCGGGCCGCCGGTCTCAGGCCCGAGGGCTGCGATTCGTGCTGAAGTCGGGTGCGTCACGTGGTCTCCAATCCCTTCGCCGGCATGACCCGGAGCAGGTTCTAGGGGTCGGCAACATGCCTCTCAGCCCGAAGGCGCCCCCTTGGACAACCAACATCTAAGGAGTTTCCCCATCGACGCCAACACCCTATGGGGTTGTCCGCCCGCGACGTTTACCGCATCAAAGCCGGGCGGGAGGAGCCCATGACGCCGTTCTTCATCCTCATCAAGTGCCAGCTCGGCCGATCGTACGAGGTCGCCAACGCCTTGGCCGACGCCGAGATCGCCTCGGAGATCTATTCGACCGCCGGCGACTACGACCTGATCGTGAAGTTCTATGTCGACCGGGACACGGACATCGGCCACTTCGTGAACGAGAAGGTCCACGCCGTTCCCGGCATTCTGGACACCAAGACCATCATCACCTTCAAGGCGTTCTAGGCCGCGTCCGGTCTACGCCGCCCCTTCGAGGCGGTGCCGTCGCTACCGCGGCAGCGGGGCGACGCGCTGGTTGACCGCGTTGGCGGCGCTCGGCGGCGGAGGCGGTGCGAACCCGCCCGCCGCGCCGACGCCGCCGGTCGGCAGCGGCGCGCCCCGCGCGTCGCTCACGGCCGCCGCCGCGGTGCCGGGGGAGCGCGTCTCCTGCCGCGTGTCGGGGTTGCGGGACGGGGGCAGGCCGTTCCGCTGGTCCGCCGCCGTCGGCACCAGACGGGACTGCTGCGGCGTGCCGGAGGTCACGCGGCGCGTCGACGGGGAGAGGAACTGGATCGCGTTGATGCTCTGAAGGCCGCCGTAGCAGGTGAAGGAGATGCGGATGTCCGCCCCCTCCTCCGCCGCCACCAGGAGGCGGCCGGTCTCGTACAGCCACTTCGGCCGGTCGCGCTCGTAGACGTACTCGGTGGACGGGCAGTTGGACTGCGGTGCCTCTGGCATCACGGCGATCGTCTTCACGTTGTCGACGTAGACCTCGGCGACGCGGCCGTCGAGGAAGATGCGGCCGGTGTCCCGCGTCTCGGCCGCGGCGGGCGGCAGGTCCTGGTTCTGCGCGAACGCCGTCCCGGTCAGGCCGACCGAAAGTATCATGCCTGTGAGTAACCGAGCGGCCTCGGACTTCATTACATCAACCTCAGAGCATCGGTGTATCGATCATGATAGGCGCACGACGCTTGCTTTTCCAGTCGGCAAGTCCTTGAGGACACTTACTATTACTTATTAGTTAAGAACAGAAGGCGACTTGCCGCCGCAAGCAACGCCGGGGTCTGTGGCCGGTGGTCAGGCGGCATCCTCGGTGCGGGAAAGGATCGTCCGGATCCGCTGCCGCAACTCCGGCAGGTGCTCCGCCTCGAACCAGGCGTTCCTCCGCAGCCACGCATTGTTGCGCCACGACGGGTGCGGCAGCGCCATCACCGTGCGCGGCGCCGTCCGCGCGGCGATCTCCCGCCAGGCGGCGACGATCTCGGTGAGCGACATCCGCTTCGTTTCGGGCAGGTGGTAGGCGAGCGAATAGCGGCCGATGCACAGGAGCAGCTCGAGCTGCGGCAGCTTCTCGAACAGCGCGTCGTGCCAGGTGGCGCGGCATTCGCGCCGGGGCGGCAGGTCCCCGCCGTTCCTGTCATAGCCTGGGAAGCAGAAGCCCATCGGGATGATGGCGACGCGGGCCGCGTCGTAGAAGGTCGCCTCGTCGAGGCCCATCCAGGACCTCAGCCGCACGCCGGACGGGTCGAAGAAGGGCCGGCCCGCGATGTGGGCGCGGTTACCGGGCGCCTGGCTGCAGACGGCGATGCGCGCGCTGGGCGAGATCTGGAAGATCGGCCGCGGGTGCTGCGGCAACGGGCCGCCGAGCGGCGCCTCCACGCACACGCGGCAGGCCTTCATGCGCAAGAGGAGGTCCTGAAGGCCCGCCTCCCCGCCTGCCGGGCGCCGCTTGCGGGGCCCGCGCGGCGCCGTCGGCCGCCGCGCCGTCGGGGCCGGCGGCCGGGCCATCAGGCCGGTCCGTCGACACCCGCCTCCGCGAATGTCGCCATGCCGGAGTGACACGCCGCCGCCGCCTTGATGAGGCCCATCGCAAGCGCGGCGCCCGTGCCCTCGCCGAGGCGCATGCCGAGGTCGAGGAGCGGCTCCACCCCGAGTGCCGCCATCGCGCGGGCGTGCGCCGGCTCGGCCGAGCGGTGGGCGAAGATGCAGTGGTCGATGGCGGCCGGGTTCATCGCGTGGACCACGACGGCGGCGGACGTCGCGACGTAGCCGTCGACCACGACCGGCACGCCCTGCGAGCGCGCGGCGAGGATGGCGCCGGCCATCGCCGCGATCTCGCGCCCGCCGATCCGCTGCAGCAGGATGAAGGGATCCGTCTCGCCGGCGACGCGCGCCACGGCGAGATCGATCACCTCGGCCTTCCGCGCGAGCGCGGAGCCGGTGACGCCCGTGCCGGGCCCGGCCCAGTCCGCCCCGCTGCCGCCGAGGATGGCCGCGCATAGCGCCGCCGCGACGGTGGTGTTGCCGATCCCCATCTCACCGAGGCCGAGAAGGTCGACATTGTTGGCGATCGCCTCCAGCCCGAAGGCGAGCGTCGCGGCGGTGTCCCGCTCGGACGCGAAGGCGTCGACCTCGGCGATGTCGCCGGTCGGAACGTCCACGGCGAGGTCGAACACCGACAGGCCGATGCCGTAGGCGCCGCAGATCTGGTTGATCGCCGCCTTTCCCTCACGGAAGTTGGCGAGCATCTGGGCGTTCACCGAGGACGGGAAGGCCGACACGCCGCGGTCGGCGACGCCGTGGCTCGCGGCGAAGACCACCACGCGCGGGCGGTCGACGGCGGGCGGCGCGCGGCCGGTCACGGAGGCGAGCCACTCGGAGATCGCCTCCAGCCGGCCGAGCGAGCCGGCGGGCTTGGTGAGCTGCGCCTCCCGGGCACGGGTCGCGGCGACGGCGGCAGCGGTGTCGGGGCGGTCGGCCCGCGCGAGAGCGCGGAAGTCTTCAAACGGGGATCGATCGGTCACAAGAGACTTTACGGGTTCAGAACAAGGCGATCACGGCGGACTTCATAGCCGTCGAGCCGGTTGAGAAAGGTCATGCCGAGGAGGCTTGAGTCAAGGTCGCCCGGCCGGGCCACCGCGGCCTGCACGTTGTCGACGCTGATGTTGCCGATCGTCAGCGAGTCGAGCCGCACCGGGGCGACCGTCGTCATGCCCTTCGCCGTCATGACCGGGATGCGGTAGTCGAGCCGCTCCGCATTGAAGCCGGCGCGCCTCGCGTCGGCGGCCGACAGGACCACCGTGCTGGCGCCGGTGTCGAACAGGAAGGTGACCGGCGTGTCGTCGACGTAGCCGTCCAGCACGAACTGGCCGCGGAAGGCGCGGTGCACCGTCACGCTCTCGCCGCGCGCGATGGGCGTCCCCGGCATCAGGACGCTCATGACGTCCCGCCCGACGAGCTCGAGCTGGTAGCGGTAGGTGTAGCCGACGATGACGAGGACGAAGATGCTGATCCAGATCGCCGCGGTGCGCAGGACCTCACCGATCCTCACATGGCGCGCGGCGAAGAGCAGGACCGCGAACACGGCGATGATGATCACCAGCTTCACGGTCATGGGACCGGAGTTGTCGATCGAGACGACGTCGGGCGTCTGCGCCATGGCGGCGGTGCCGAACGTCAATGCGGCCCCGATGACGCTCCACCGCCGAACCCACGCGATCATCGCCCTGTCTCGCTGCTTATCATCCCACAGAAATAGTAAAACCGGCCAAATATGAAAGGTCAGCGAGGACGACTGCGGCACCGATGACATCGCCCGTGTGCCCTCCGATCTTGCGATCGGCAATGGTCGCGACCCCCATTGCACTCGCCGCCGCCGCGACCGCGGCGATGATCGTGCCGAGCGGGGAGATCCACACGGTCAGGACCACGGTAATCCCGAGCGCCATCAGAACAGCGATGCGGAAGTCCTTGCCGGTGGGCCGTCCGGCGGCGGCAGCGAGCCCGCCGGCCCGTGCGTTGGGCAGCCCGACCCAGGGAAAGAGCGCGACGGCGCGCGCCGCGACCGCCGCCGCGACGAACACGACGAACGCCCATCCGCCCAGCGCCGCGACGAGGTCGGCAAGCAGCGCCGCCTTCAGCCCGACCGCCCCGACCAGCGCCAGGACGCCGTAGGTCCCGATCCGGCTGTCGCGCATGATCTCCAGCCGGCGCGTGATCGTCGCGCCGCCCCAGAAGCCGTCCGCACAGTCGGCGAGACCGTCCTCGTGCAGTGCGCCGGTCACGATTGCGAGGACGAGCGTGGCGACGAACGCCGCCGCCAGCGCCGAAAGGCCGAGCCAGTCGGCGCCCCATCCGGCGAGCGCGGCGGGGAGTGCGATGGCGACGGCGGCCGCCGGCAGCAGCCACACGCACCGTGCCAGCGTCATGCCGCCGGCGACGGGTACCGGAAGGCGGGAGTAGAAGCCGATGACCGTCAGCAGCGCCGGGTGCCAGGGGATCATGGAACGTGCCGCCGGGTCGCCATTCGCTCGCAGTCCAAGGTGAAGTCCATGTGCGGAAGGATCATTCGGCCGCCAGCGGGGCGGTGTGCGAGCCTCGCCCGGTCTCGCGCGCGGCCGGCGCGGAGGCGCCTGCGTCACGCGCATCCGCAACATGCGCGGGAGCGGCATGGGCGGGGGCCGTCCAGACGCCCTCCGCGCACGTCTCGGCGGCATACTGCGCGGCCCGCTCCGCGGTGCGGGCGGCCTCGCCCTCCAGCCGGTCGAGCGCCGCGGCGAGGACGGCGGGGGTCGCTTCCTGGCGGTGTCCCTCTTCCGACAGGGTCCGGCGGAAGGCGCGGGCGCCAGGCTCGCCGTGGAACAGCCCGAGGAGCGGCTTCAGCACCGGGGCGAGGCGGCCGCCCGCGTCGCACCACGCCCGCGCATACTCCTCCATGGAGCGCGCGACCGCGAAGCGCTCGGCGAAGCTGCCGCGCCCAGCGAGCTCGGCGAGGAGGCCCGGACGCTGGTACGCCGCGCGGCCGATCATGACGCCGTCGACCGCCGCCGCCTGCGCGCGCACGCCATCGGCGTCGACGATGCCGCCGTTGATCCCGACGAAGGTGTCGAGCCGGGCGTGGAGGCGGTGGACACGGTCATAGTCGAGCGGCGGCACGTCCCGGTTCTGTGCCGGCGACAGGCCCTGAAGCCACGCCTTGCGGGCATGCACCCAGATCGCGGAGACCCCGGCCGCCACGGCCGCGTCCGCCACGGCGTCGAGCGCCGTCTCGGTGTCCTGGTCGTCCACGCCGAGGCGGCACTTCACGCTGACCGGGATGCCGCCGTCGCCCATGGCCGCCAGGCACTCCCCGACGAGGCCCGGCTCGCGCATCAGGCAGGCCCCGAAGCTGCCGCCCTGCACCCGGTCCGACGGACAGCCGACGTTGAGGTTCACCTCGTCGTAACCCCACTCCGCCGCGATGCGCGACGCCTCGGCCAGCTCCTTCGGGTCCGCGCCGCCGAGCTGGAGCACCAGCGGGTGCTCCTCCGCGTCGAACCCGAGCAGCCGCTCGCGGTCGCCGTGAATCACCGCCTTCGCCGTCACCATCTCGGTGAAGAGGCGCAGCGCGGGGTTCAGGCGACGATGGACCACGCGGCAATGCCGGTCGGTCCAGTCCATCATCGGGGCGACGGCGATTTCGGCAGTCACAGGCGTCCAAACGGTTCGAAACGGGCACATGGGCGAGGGTCGGGATCGCTCTTCATATCGTCATGCCGGCCGCCGCGCGAACCCCCGCGACACGTCTTTTTTGCGAACGGCCCGATCTTTCGGCCCGCCCCTATCCGTTCGACCAGTCTGACGCGCGACAGATGCATGGCAGCTAAGCTTCGCGACAGATGAGGCGCTGAGCCGGGCGGCTAAATCACAAGTCACAAAGCAACACGAAGGAGACGCACCATGACGATGATGACGAGCCTCCCGAGAGTGACCGATGTCTCGCAGGCGATCCTCTGGGGACTACCATCCGTTGCCGTGCTGGGCCTCGGCCGCGTCGGCACCGTCGCGGCGGCATGCCTTGCCGGCGCCGGGCATCGCGTCCACGCCGTGGACCCCGACCCCGCCCGCGTGACGACGCTCAACGCGGGGCGCTCGCCGGTCGACGAAGCCGGCCTCTACCCGCTGATCGAGGGGAGCCTGCGCGGCAACCGGCTGGTCGCCAGCACCTCGGTGGCGGACGCGGTGGCGAATTCGGACCTCTCCCTCATTTCCCTCGACCTCGACGCCAGCCCTGACGGCACGCCGGACCTCGAGCCGCTGATGGCGCTCGCCGACGCCATCGGTCTCGGGCTGAGGCTGCGCGACGACTACCACGTGGTCGTCATGCGCACGTGCGTGCCGCCGGGGACGACGCTCAAGATGCTGATCCCGCGGATCGAGGCGGTCTCGGGGCTCAGCCTCGGCACCGACTTCGGGGCCGCCTTCGTCCCCGCCTTCCAGCGCCCGGGCTTCGGGGTCGTCGACTTCAACGCCCCGCCCAAGACGGTGATCGGCGCGATCGACTCGCGTTCGCGCAACCTGGTGATGCGCGTCTTCGCCTCGGCCGAGCGGACGCCGACGCTGACCTCCATCGCCGTCGCCGAGATGATCAAGCACGTCGACGTCGTCTGGCACATCCCCGGGACGGACGATGCCGACCCCTGGATGATCATGGACGGCCCCGTCGCCGCGGACCGGTTGCCGGAGCGCGCGGGACCCGGGATCCTCCCGGTCCTCCATCCGCCGGAGGTCGACGTCACCACGGCGGGCTACCGCCGGGTCCAGGTCGCGGACGAGGACCTGCCGCTACTAGCGGCGGCGCTCGCCGCCAACCAGGAGCTCGAGGCGCTGCGGGTGGCGCAGCTCGCGATGGCATGGCGGCCCCGGCGGGTCGGCATCCTCGGCCTGCCGCTGAACCTCGGCGCCACGGCCTGCGACAGCCCTGTCCTGACGCTGATCGCCGAGCTCCGGGAGGCTGGCGTCGACGTCGCGGTCCACACCGGCGACGGCGGCGCGATCGTCCCGTACGCCGCGCTCGCGACCACGCTGCACCACAGGAGCACCGCCCAGCGCACCCTCGCCTTCACGCTGCCCCGCATGGTGCGGCCGACCGCAGAGGAGGTCGTCGATGCGTCCGACGTCATCGTCATCGCCGCCGACTGCGACGCGTTCCGGTTCGCGGCGGCGCAGGAGTTCGAGAAGCCCGTGATCGAGGCCCTCTCGCTCGACGTCACAGGCCCGTCCGTCCCGACCGCGCTCTCCCGTGCCGCCGCATGACGGCGGCCCCGTTCCGTCACGCACCGCGCCGGTCCACGGCTCCCTCTCGGGGGCGCGCGGTGCCTAGAACATCCCCGCCTCCTTGGCGATCATCGCCGCGTGGGTGCGGTTGCGGGCGCCGAGCTTGCGGCCGAGGGTGCGCACATGGAGCTTCACGGTGACTTCGGCGAGGCCGAGGTCGCGGGCGATCTCCTTGTTCGCCTGGCCGTTGCAGAGCCCCTCCAGCACCTCGAGCTCGCGCGGCGACAGCTTTTGGGCCAGCGGATGGGCGGCGTCCTCCACCTCGGGCGCGGTCATGAAGGCGATCGGCGCATATTGCTCCCCCGCCAGCATGAAGCGCACCGCATGGACCAGCGACCTTGCCGGCATCGACTTCGGCACGAACCCCGCCGCGCCCGCCTTTAGGGCGCACTCGGCGATGCGCTTGTCGGCGGTGCCGGACATCAGCGCCACCGGGAGCGGAGCGTTGAGGGACATCGCCTCGGCCAGGCTGTCGAGCCCGCGCATCCCGGGCATCTGATAGTCGAGCAGCACCAGATCGAACGGCCCCTGTCCCCGGATCGCCTCCGCCGCGCTCCCGTAGTCGGAACAGGTGGTGAGGTCGAAGTCCCCCTCCCGCTCCAGGAACGCGGCCAGCATGTCCCGGACGAGCTCGTGATCGTCGGCGACGAGCACCTTCATTGCAGCACCTTTTCCTTTCGCATGACGGCGGCGACGATGGCGGCCGCGAGTTCGGTCGAACCGACCGGCTTGGTGAGCACCGCGGCGAACGGCGTACCGGCGACGGAAACGTCGCGCCGCCCGGTGACGCACACGCACGGCAGGTCGGGCCTCAGGGCGTGGACCGATGCCGCGAGGGAATGCCCGTCGAGCTTCGGCATCTCGTAGTCCGTCACCAGCGCGTCCCAGGCGCCGGGATCGTCCCGCACGGCCTCCAGCGCGTCCTCCGGATCGCAGCACTGGGCGACCTCGGCGCCGAGACGTTCCAGCATGGCCGCCGTTGTCTCCCCCGCGTCGGGATCGTCGTCGACGACCAGCAGCAGGCGGCCGGACAGCGTGAGGTCCGTCGACGGCACCGCCGGCTCGCGCTCGCACGGCCGGGACCGCGGTGCGTCGGCACGCGGCAGCAGGAGGGTGAAGCGCGTCCCCTCGCCGAGCGTGGACGTCATGGCGATCAGCCCGTTCGCGTCGCGCGCCAGCTCGGCCACGACCGCGAGGCCGAGCCCGGTCCCGTCCTTGCCCTTCGTCGAGACGTACGGATCGAAGATCGCGCGGAAGCGGTCGCGGGCGATCCCCGAGCCGGTGTCGGTCACGCTCACGGCCGCGTAGGGGCCGGCGCCGAGGCGGCCGATGATGATGTCGCCGAAGCCGCCCGGATCGGCCTCCGCCATCAGCTCCACCGCGATCGACCCGCGCCCCCCCTCGATCGCGTCGCGCGCGTTGATGACGAAGTTGAGCACGACCTGCAGAAGGTCCGTCCCGTCGATGACGATGGGAACCGTCTCGTCGGGCAGGTCGAGCTGCACGTCGATGCGCCCGGTGGCCGACGCGGCGATGAGGTCCGACGCCTCCGCCAGCACGGCGGTGGCGTCGATCCGCCTGGCGCAGGCGCGCCGCTTGCCGAAGTCGAGCAGCCGCCCGACGAGGTTGCCCGCCCGCTCGCTCGCCTTGAGGATCCGCCTCGCGTGCGCCCGGTCGCGCTCGGCGATCTCCTCGTTCTCGGCAAGCAGCAGGGCCGAGCCGCTGATCGCGGCGATGACGTTGTTGAAGTCGTGCGCGACGCCGGCGGCGATGACGCCGATCGCCTCCTGCCGCTGGGCCGCGTTGAGCTGCTCGCGCAGGCGCATGTTCTCCGCGTCCTGCCGCTTGCGCATGCCGATGTCGCGGGTGAGGCAGACGAGGCCGGATCCGCTCAGCATGGTGAGCGACACCTCCTGCTCGACCGGGCCGCCCGACTTGTGCCGGCCGATCAGCTCGCCGCGCCAGCTTCCGCCGCGCGCCAGCGCCGGCAGCACCGTCTGGCGCAGCCGGTCGACGACGTCCTCTGCGTAGAGACCGGTCCAGGAGTGGCCAATCACCTCGTGCGCGGCGTAGCCGAACATGTCGAGATGGGCCGAGTTCATGTAGAGGTAGCGCCCGCCCTCGTCGATGATCGCGATGCCGTCCTGCGCCGCCTCGATCGCCGCCGCCCGCAGCGCCAGCTCCCGCCGGGAGGCCTGAAGGCGCGTGACGTCCGTCGCGACGGAGACGCACTGGCTGCCCCCGAACGAGGTCTCCGAGAGGAGGACGACGCGCCCGTCCGGCAGCGTCTCCTCGTGGTCGCGCCGCCCGCTCCGCATCGCCGCGAGCCGCGCCTCGGCTTGGCTCGCGGCCTCCTTGTGCCCGACGCCGGAGACGAGCAGCCGCTCGGCCCAGATGTCGACGAAGCGCCGGCCCTCCTGCCAGCCGCACGGGGCGCCCGCGAACAGCGAGCGCCACGACGGGTTGGCGAGCACGACCGTCCCGTCGGCGTCCAGGATGAGGAAGCCCTCCGATGCTTCCGACAGCGCCGCGATCATTCGGTGCCGCACCTGGTCGCGTTCGCGTTCGGCGGCGCGGCGTTCGGTGGTGTCCATCTGGCTGGCGACGAGGTAGCTGCGCCGCCCCTGCAGCGCCACAGGGTAGACGGTGAGGTCGCTGTCGAAGCGCGTCCCGTCATGCCGCACGCTGACGGTCTCGAAGCGCCCGATCGCCCGCGCGGCGATCGCGGCGCGCAGCCGCTCCCGGTCGGGCGTGCCATCGAGCCCCTGCGAGATCGCCTCGCACGACTTGCCGATCACGTCCGAGCGCGGGGTGCCCGTCATCCGGCAGTGGGCGTCGTTGACGTAGATGACCGGGCTGCCGGGACGGGAGGTGTCGGCGATGCTGACCGCGATCGGCGCACCGTCGATCACCGCGGCGAGGAGCGCGTTGCGCTCGGCGAGGTCGTGGGTCGACAGCGCCTGCGCGGCGAGCTCGCTGAGCCGGTTGAGGAGCGCGATGTCGCCTCTGGTGAAGCTGCCCGGCGTCATCGAGAAGCAGGCGATGGCCGCCGCCTCGCCCGAGACGACGATCGGTACCAGCGCGAGGCTGCGGTAGGGGCCGACCGAGGCGTTCCACCAGGTGGTGAGGGCGAGGTCGAGGACGAGGCGCGACGTCCTTGTGAACTGCGCCCCCGCACGCGCCAGTGCGCGGCCGAGGTCGCCGCCGACGACCGGGTGGAAGATCGCGTCGCCGCTGCGGTCGTGGACGACGGCCACGCAGTCGCATGCCATGGTGGCAGCGATCGAGTGCAGCAGCTCCACCAGCGCCCTCCCGGGCGTCGGGGCGGTGTTCATCCGCTGGACGCCGCGCAGGAGCGCGTTCGCCTCCCGCAAGGCGGCTGCCTCGCGGGCGCGCAGGTGGTTGATCTCGAGAAGCGCCTCGCGCAGCGCTTCGTCGTCGGTCATCGCCGTCGTCTCCGTCTGACGCATCAGTCCATCACAGGCGACTGGCGCGGAGATTGTCGGCCGCCGCTCCCGCGCGGCGCTCCCGCGTCCGGTGGGTCAGACGCCGAAGCTGACGCAGGAGATCATCAGGTTGCCATGGCGGTTGCTGCCGTCGCTGACGCGGCCCTGCTCGCCGAAGGTGAAGATGCCGAGGAAGGGCGCGCCGCCGAGCGCGGCGCTGACGCCGGCCGCGACCTCGTCCATCCGGTGCGACACCGCCATCATGCAGCCGCCGGAGTAGACCACCAGCGCCCCCGCCGGCGCCTCGCGCTGCCGCGCGAGCTCCAGCGACTGCCGGGCCACCCGCCGCGCCCGGCCGGCGAGGCTGTCCAGCGAGCCGCGCATCATGACGAGCTCCTCCCCCGGAGCGACGGTGGCGAAGAGCTCGATCGAGCCGTCCGGATGCACCGCGGTCGGGTGCGCGAGGAGGTAGTAGGGAACGTCCGCCACGTGGCCGATGCTGCGGCCGAATGGCGTCAGCGCCGCCTCGCCGAGGATGCTGCACGGAACGCCGCCCCGAGCCGCCAGCGCCGGATTGGAGGTCCATTCCGCGTAGACGTCCGCCGCCGGACGCCCGTCGAGCGCGAGGACGCGGCGCCCGTCCGTCGCCGTCGCGCGCGCCCGCTCCCCGGTCGGCGCGTAGCCGGAGTGGAACACCGACGCCAGCGGACGGGACGGAAACAGCACCGACACCACGATCCCGTCCGTCAGAGCGCCGGCGGCGGAGATGACGCGCCAGCGGCCGGCGAGGGTGTCGTCGGCCGCGCTCCCGCCGATGATCGGGACATGCGGGCCGACCTCGTCCTGGATGCCGTGGATGATCGCCTCCTCGTCGCCGGGCGAGGATGTCAGCCAGACGAGGTCCGGCATCTCCCCGCGCCGCCCGGCGTGGGACAGCGCCTCGGCGATCGCGCGGCGGGCGCTCGCGCGCGCGTCGCTCCCCTTGGCGACAAGGCTCGTCCCGTAGTCGCCCGCGCGGTCGTAGACAGCGAAGGTGCCGAGCGCCGGGCCGTCCGCGCTCATTCCCGCCGCGCTCATCACGCCGCGGCACGATGTCCCGCCGTGGAGCGCGCGCGGTTTCAGGCGGCCGAGCGCCTTCGCCACCTCGTGAGCGTCGTGGCCCTCCGTGAAATAGGCGGCCAGAAAGTCCGGCTCCGGGTCCAGCTTCTGCCCGGACACCGCGCCGGCCGCTTCGCCGGCCGGGGAGACGTTGATCTCGATGCGCATGACGCGTCCCTTTCCAACGCACCGTGCAATACGCCCGCGCGGGCGGCCGCGCCCGATGGCAAACGGATAGTCGCCGCCCCATTCGGACATGCCGGCAAGGTCGGGGCGAAGCCGGGCGGCTGGCGCGTTCCCCTCCCCGACCCCACGTATCCGGTCCGCCGGCCTCCGGATCGGGCCACCCGGTCCGCCGGGCCGGCGCCCGTTGATCGATGAAGGTGGTGTGATGCGCTTTTGGCCCCGCTCGAAGAAACCCGTCGTCCCGGTCGTGCGCCTCCACGGCGTCATCGGGCAGGGAACCTCGCTCCGGCCCGGCCTCTCCCTCGCCGGGGTGGAGAGCGCGCTCGACAAGGCCTTCGCGATGAGGGGACCGGCCGTGGCGCTCGTGATCAATTCGCCGGGCGGCTCGCCGGTGCAGTCCTCGCTGATCGTCCAGCGCATCCGGGCGCTCGCCGAGAAGCACGAGAAGCCGACCATCGCCTTCGTGGAGGACGTCGCGGCCTCCGGCGGCTACTGGCTGGCCTGCGCGGCGGACGAGATCATCGCCGACGCCAGCTCCATCGTCGGCTCCATCGGCGTGGTGACGGCGACGTTCGGGTTTCCGGAGCTGCTGTCCCGGATCGGCGTGGAGCGGCGCGTCTACACGATCGGCGAGAACAAGGCGATCCTGGACCCCTTCAAGCCGCAGCGTGACGCGGACGTCGCAATCCTCCACGCGGTTCAGAGCGACGTGCACGAGGCCTTCGTCGCCGCCATCAAGGACCGGCGGGGCGACCGGCTCGGTGACGACCCTGACCTTTTCACCGGTCGCTTCTGGTCGGGTCATGCGGCGGTGGGTCTCGGCCTCGTCGACGGGCTAGGCGAGATCCGCACCACGCTCAAGTCACGCTTCGGCGAGAAGATCCGCATCAAGTCGGTGTCGACGTCCCGCCCGTCCCTGCTGCGGCGGCTGGGGCTCGCGTCCGCGCCGAGCGCCGATTCGCTGGTCGGCGCCGCCTACCAGCACATGCTGTGGGACCGCTACGGCGCCTGAGGCGACGTCGCCGCCCATGACGCGGCGCCCGCGCCATCGACCCGGCGACGGGGACGCAACGCTCGCACCATCCACGGACCTTAGTGTCAGCTATGCGATGATGCGCAAGGACGCTGCGGGCACGGCCCGGCGGCGTCCCTCGCCCACAGGCCGACCGCCTGTGCCGGCGTCACGGTGATGACCTGCCTGACATGACCGACGGTTCGACGATCCACGTTGCGGCGGCGCCCCGACACCGCTGGCGCGCGCACGCCCCGCAATGTGGCCCGGACCTGTGATCGAGGAGAACGTCAACACGCAAACGGGCGGCCTCGCCGGCGCCGCCGACCGGTACGCGAGGGTCCGCCAATGGAAATCAAGCAACTTCGCTATTTCAAGCGTGTCGCCGACGCGGGCAGCGTCTCGCGCGCGGCCGCCGCACTTTCGGTGGCACAACCCGCCGTCAGCCGACAGATCGCCAACCTCGAGGAGGCGCTCGGCACGCCGCTCTTCTTCCGCAACGGGCGGGGCGTGAAGCTCACCGAGGCCGGCAAGCAGCTCTACGCCCACACCAGCGAGATCCTGGAGGCGGTGCGCCATGCCGAGCAGAACGTGCGCGACACGGTGGGCGTCGCCAAGGGAACGCTCCTCATCGGCTCCACCCCGACGGTGATCCGCTATCTTGCGCCGCCGCTGCTGCGCCGCGTCGCACGGACGCACCCCGAGCTCGACCTCGAGTTCACGGAGGGATTCTCCGGCTACGTGAACGAGTGGCTCTCCAACGGCCTGCTGGACGTCGCGATCCTCCACGACGCGACCCGCACGCAGCACTTCCTGACCGAGCCGCTGCTGCGCGAGGAGCTGGTCTTCGTCTCGGCCGCCGCCAGCTCCGACCGCGAACTGGGGCCCATCACGCTCGGCGAGATCGCGACCTGCCGGCTCGTGCTGCCGCGCCGCAGCCATGGCCTGCGCCTCCTCGTGGAGCGCACGGCGGCGCAGGCGCACACCGCGCTCTCGGTAGCCGCCGAGGTCGATTCGGTGGAGGCCATCAAGGCGATGGTCCGCAAGGACAACGTCGCGACGATCCTGCCCCGCGGCGCCGTGTCGCCCGACGATCACCTACTTGTGCGCAGCCTGAGGGACCCGTCCCTGTCGCGCACCCTGATCCTCGCCACCTCCTCCCAGCGCCCGGTGTCGCAGACGACGCGCGCCGTCATCCACGAGTTGAAGTCCGTGGTACGGGAGCTGGTGGACGAGGAATTGTGGCCGGGAGCCGAGAGATACAGCGAGCGACCGCCGATCTACACCCCTAAGGGTGCTGTGGCCGCCGGGGTCGACCGCCCACTCGCGGAGCCGCCGCAGCGCCTCGTATGACGAACCCCCGATCACCGGACGAGGGTTGATCGACCTGATGCGGCGCCGTAAGCCTCCGATATCCTGTCGGAGTAAATCGGTGCGCATCGCTCGCAAGCCCAATGCCTGCCAGACCTGTTGTTGGGGTCACCGCGTCCAGTCGCAACGTCACCGCCGCGCATGCGGGGTTGCGGGGATGAGGACCACGCGTTGAAACTACCGTTCATGATGCGTTGGTCCACGATCACCGGACTGGCGCGCCATCCCCAGTCGGTCGTCTGGCACGTCCAGTGGACCATGAACTCGAAGCGGTTCATGGCCGAGCGCGCCGACATCATCCGCCACTTCGACAACCAGTTCTATCTCGACACGTACCCCGAGCTGCGCAACATGGTCTTCGGACCGGCGCGGCACTACATCCTGAAGGGATGGAAGGAGGGGCGCGACCCGTCCGAACTGTTCTCGACGCGCGACTATCTCGAGACGTACGGCGACGTCGCCGAGGCCCGCATCAACCCCTACCGGCACTGGCTGACCCACGGCCGCAACGAAGGCCGCACGGCGTCGGTCTCCCGCGCCCGCCGCGTCGCGCTGCAGCAGCCGGACCAGGCGCTCCTCGTCCCGCGGCTCAAGGCCGACAGCGACTGGGACGACCTCCCCGCCCGCGTCATCGACCCGCCGACGGCCCACGCCGTCAACGTCGTCATCCCGGTCTACAAAAGTCTGGAGCACGTCTCGGCGACCATCTGGTCGGTGCTCGCCGCCGAGAACGAGACGCCGTGCGAGTGCCTCGTCATCGACGACTGCTCGCCGCAGCCCGAAGTCAGCGCCTTCCTCCGGATGCTGGAGGAGAAGGGCCTCATCCGCCTCCTCGTCAACGAGGAGAACCTCGGCTTCGTGGGCACCGTGAACCGCGGCATGGCCCACAACGAGCACCGCGACGTGGTGCTCCTCAATGCCGATACCTACGTCCACGACGGCTGGCTCGACCGGCTGATGGAGCCGCTGCGCGACGACCCGCGCATCGCGACCGTGACGCCGCTCTCCAACAACGCCACCATCGCCAGCTATCCGATGAGCGTGGTCGACAACTCCTACGAGCTGGAGGTCGATTCGGCGACGCTCGACCGCCTCGCCCGGGAGGCGAACGGCAAGACCATCGTCGACGTGCCGACCGGCATCGGCTTCTGCATGGCGGTCCGCCGCAGCGCCATCCACAGCCTCGGCCTGTTCGACGCGGAGACCTTCGGCCTCGGCTACGGCGAGGAATGCGACTTCTGCATGCGCGCCATCAAGGACGGCTGGCGCAACGTCATGGCGACGGGCATCTACGTGCGCCACTTCGGCTCCGCCTCGTTCGGGCCGACGCAGTCCACCCGCTCGGAAAAGGCGCAGGAGCTGCTGGCCCAGAAGCACCCCGAGTATGCCGGCCGCATCGCGCGGCACGTCTCGGCCGACCCGCTGCTCCCCTCCCGGATCCTGTTCGACATCGCGCGCCTGCGCGAGGCGCTGGGCCCGATCTCGATCGTCTTCTTCACCCACACCCGGGGCGGCGGCATCGAGACCTACCTGCGCAACACCTACTACGCGATGGTCGCAGCCGGGCAGAAGGCCGTCGCCGACCGCGCGATCGTGGTGCAGACGCAGGTGCAGGGCTTCGTGCGCATTTCCGCCTTCAACGAGCAGGCGCTGCCGTATCTTCCCAACCTCGAGGAACTGAACATCGAGCGCCACAACGCGCTGCTCGACCGGATCATCGAGGTGCTCGACCCCGAGCTCATCCACATGAACACCTTCGCGGGCCTGTCGTCTGAGGCGATCGGCCAGCTGATGACGACGCTCATGCGCTCGGGCAAGCCCTACTGGCATGTCTGGCACGACCATCAGCCGCTCTGCCCGCGCCTCACCTTCCTCGACGCCGAGGACCGTTATTGCGGCGAGACCGACGCCTCGCGCTGCGTCTCCTGCCTCGCCTCGTCCAGCACCGCGTTCGAGTGGGTGCGGATCGACGACTGGCGCGCCCGGTTCCGCGACTACCTGTCCCATGCCGACATGGTGAGCGCCCCGTCCGAGGCGGCAGCCCTGCGCGCGCGGCGCCTCACCGACGTCTCCAAGGTGAAGATCCATCCCCATCCGGAGCCGGACCTCGACGAGGCCGAGCCGCTCGAGAAGCCGTCGCGTGGTGACGGTGTGCGGCGCATCGTCATTTTGGGCGCCATCGGCCCGCACAAGGGCGCCTACCTGCTCCACGCGATGATCAAGGACATCGAGCACCGCGACCTGCCGATCCACATCGACGTGGTCGGCTACACGGCGGTGAAGGAGATCAAGACCGGCAGGAAGGTCACCGTCCACGGCCGCTATGCCGGTGAGGCCGAGGCGATCCGGCTGATTCGCAACATCCAGCCCGACCTCGCGCTCTTCTCCTCGATCTGGCCGGAGACGTACGTGTTCACCCTGTCGGTGCCGATGGCGCTGCATCTGCCGACGGCTGCGCTGAACCTCGGCGCGCAGGGAGAGCGGGTGAAGGACTATCCGCGCGGGACGGTGCTGGACGCCTACCTGCGCGATGATCCCGTCGCGCTCAACGACGCGCTGCTCGCCCTCGACATGGACGCCCTATGGGCGCCGGACGTGCCGGAGCGCCACGGCAACCCGAGCGCCCTGGCGGACTGGTTCAGGGCGCGGGAGCCGCGGCTTCTGTCTTCTCGAGATCATCGAGATCGAACAGCGGCAGCTCGCTGCGAAGGAAGCGACGAACAATCAGAGCGTCCGATTCGCGCGATGCTTTGAACGTCGCCTCGCGCTCCTCCGGCGTCAGCAGCATCGCGAGCGAGCCGCTGGCACGGTGGGAGCCCATGACCTCGGCGCGCGCCGCGCGCTTCTCCTCGTCGGTCCGGCCCGAGCGGTTGATCTCCAGCAGGAGTTGAACGCCCTCGGCCGACGGCGACGGGTTGACCCGCGCCACGGGGATCGTGCGGTCGACGTCGGCGCCGATGGTGTCGCAGAATGCGGCGAACACGTTGGACTTCACGTCCTGATAGCGCAGCACGTGCACCGCCTTGGCCTGCAGCATGTAGGCCCAGCGGTTGATCACCCGGAAATAGTTGAGGCCGGAGCCGACCTTGAAGAGCGCCCGCTCCGCCCACTCGCGGAAGTCGCGCGTCTCGCCCGACTTCACCGCCTGCAGGTAGGACGACATCGCCCACTCGTCCTGGCGGCGGATGAAGGCGACGACCTCGAACGTCGCCGGGGCGAAGGCGGCGGCGATGGTGCGGTACATCGGCAGCGGGAAGGAGCCCCACCAGTACTCGCTGGAGAGGACGATGGTGTGCGCCTTCTCGGCGGTGGCGTCGGTCTTGATCTGCGCGACGGTGTCGCGGAAGTAGGCCTCGCGGTCCTCCGGCAGGTCCGCCTGGTGCATGCGCCACGCGCCGGGATGCACGGCCGCGGACAGGAGATGGTGAGCGCCGGAGGGCACGCCCTCGTGGTTGAAGTGAACGCCGAGCTGGGAGTAGTGGACGCCCTGCCCGGCGAGCTCGCCACGGCGCTTGAAAAGGGCCGTCTGCAGCGCCGAGCTGCCGGTCTTCGTCGATCCGATGTGGATCACCACCCGTTTGATCGGTTCGGGATCCCCTGCTCGCGTGTCGTTGTCCAAGCGGACGCTCCATACTAGATCACACGCCGGGATATAGACCTCGGTCGATCCCGGATGTACTGGCCCGGTGAATAAGGCCAACATCGATACGGGATCAACTCCGGTCAGGGAACACGATGAGCGATGCGAAGCGGCGCGTAGCCGAAGCTGCGGCGGAACTTGTGGAGCCGGGCATGCGGCTCGGCCTCGGCACAGGATCGACGGCGGCGCTGTTTATCGAGGCGCTGGGGCGGCGCGTGGCGGACGGCCTCGATCTCCCTCCCGCGGCGGCGACCTCGCGCGCCTCGGAGGACGCCGCCCGGCGCGCCGGCATCGCCATCATCGACATGATGGGCCCCGACGCGCCTGCCGAGCTCGACCTCGCCATCGACGGGGCCGATGAGGCGGACCCCAGGCTGAGCCTCATCAAGGGCGGCGGCGCCTCGCTCCTGCGCGAGAAGATCGTGGAGGCGCTCGCCAGGCGCTTCGTCGTGATCATCGACGAATCGAAGGTGGTGGAGCAGCTCGGCGCCTTTCCGCTGCCGGTCGAGATCGTGCCGTTCGGCTGGGCCTCGACGGCCCACCTCATCCGGTCGCGCCTCGGCGTCGAGCCGCAGCTGCGCGAGGCCCGCGGCGAGGTGCTGAAGACCGACAACGGCAACTTCATCCTCGACCTCCCCTTCGGGACCATCGCCGACCCGGAGGCGACCGCGCGCACCCTCGCCGGCATCCCCGGAGTGGTGGAGCATGGGCTCTTCATCGGGATGGCGAGCGAGGCGCTCGTCTCCGACGGACAGAACGTGAGGCGGCTGACCCCAGCCTGACCGGCGTGCCCGAGAGCGACCAGGACCGCGAGAGGCGCACGATGCGCGCCGGCGCTGCGAGGATCCCCGGCGGCGTCGAGGCGGCGGCGGACGTGGCGGCGACGCTGCTGCTGGCGGTGCTCGTGGCGGCGCTGTCGCTCAACGTCGCCGCGCGGGTCTTCGACCTGCCGGTCGTCGGCGCCGCGCTGGTCGCCGGCTGGGCCTTCGGCGCGCTCGCCTTCGCCACCCTCCCGACCCTCCTCGCCAGCGACGAGAGCGGCCCGCGCGCCGGCCTCGCCGCGCTGATCGCGGGCTTTGCCGCGGCGACGCTCGCCGCCGGCCTCGCGGACGCGGCGGGGCGTGTCGGCGGGGTCGAGCCGGTACTCGCGATCCCGCGCGCCTGGCGCTACGTGGTCGGCGCGGGGTTCGCGGTGCTGGCCCTCGTGGCGGCGCTGCGCCGGCCCTCGGCGGTGGCGGGTATCGCGGTGGGGGTCGCCATCAGCCTGGTGCCGATCCCGCCGCAGGGACCGCTCGCAGGTGTCGCCGTCTTCGCCGTTGCGCTCTGGGCGCGGGTGCCGGTGGCGCTCGCGCTGGTCGCCGGCGTCGCGGTCGCGCCGGGGCACCTCTCCGAGGCGGCGCTGGCGCAGAACCTGATGCGCGGCCTGTCGCCCTACGTGCTCCTCGCCATCCCGCTCTTCATCCTTTCCGCCGCGCTGATGCTGGCGGGCGGGATCGGCGAGCGACTCGTTGCCGCGGCAGGCTGGTTCGCGCGCCGCCGCCGCAGCGCGCTCGGCGAGGCGAACGTGTTCGCCAGCGCCCTCTTCGGCGGCGTGTCGGGCTCGTCCATCGCCGACGCCGCGCTCGGCGCCCGCCTCCTCGTCCCGGCGATGGTCGCCGCGGGCTATCCGGCCGCGCGGGCCGCGGCGATCACCGCCGCCTCGGCGGTGCTGCCCAACATCCTGCCGCCGTCGATCGCGCTCCTCCTCGCGGCAGCGTCCACCGACCAGTCCGTCGGCGCCCTCTGGGTCGCCGGGCTCGGCGCGGGCGTCGTCCTCGCCGCGACGCTCTGGTTCGCCGTCCGCATCACCCCCGTCGGCGCCCCGTCCTCCTTGATCCCGAGTCCGGCACGGGCCGACGGCTCCGCTCCGTCACCGGCCGCCGGCGCGACCCCGGTCTCCGGTTCCCCGCAGCCCTCCGGACAGCCGGCTACCCCGCACGTCCTGTGGGGTCTGCTGCCACCGCTGGCGATCGCGGTGGCGGTGCTGGGCGGCCTGCGGCTGGGGCTCGTGACGTCCGTCGAGGCGGGGCTCCTCGCGGTCGCGATGTCCGCCCTCTTCGCCGTACGGGCCGGCGCCGGCCCGCTCCTCGCCGCGCTCCGCGATGCGGCGCGGCAGTCCGGCCGCGTCGCGCTCCTCATCGGTGCGGCCGCCCCCGTCGGCTTCATATTCGCCACCAGCGGCCTAGACGCCGCCACATTCCTCCCCGACGGTCCGGTCTGGGTCGCGCTCGTCGCCGCGACGGGCATCGCCCTCCTCATCGGCACCGTGCTCGACGTGGGCGCGGCGATTCTCCTCCTCATGCCGGTCCTGGTGCCGGCGGTCGGTGGCGACATGATCCACGCCACCGTCGTCCTCACGGTCGCGCTCCTCCTCGGGGGACTGACCCCGCCGGTCGGCATCCTGGTGCTGGTGGTGAAGGATGTGACACAAATGAAGGGCGTCTATCTCGCCGTCCTGCCCTATCTGATCGCCCTGATCGCTGGCCTCGGCGTCCTGATCGCCCTGCCGGCCCTCACTTCCGGGCTCGCCGGATTGGTTTGACTGAAGGAGCACGCTCCATGATCCGCATGATCCGTTTGATCGCCGCACTCCTGGTCGCGGCCTGTCTCGCAGCGCCCGCGAACGCCCAGGACACCCTCACCGTCACCTCGCAGTACGGTCCGGAAAAGCCCCAGAGCAAATTCTGGGAGCGCTTCGCCGCCCTCGTCGAGAGCGGCCGCCCGGGCGTCTACAAGTTCAACATCGTCACCAACGGCGCGCTCGGCGGCGAGAAGGAAGAGGCCGAAGGCGTACGCCTCGGCTCCATCACCGGCGCCCTGTCGACGGTGGCCAACCTCACCACCTGGGTCCCCGAGGGCGCGGTGCTCGACCTCCCGTTCGTCTTCTCCGGCCGCGACCAGATCATGTCGGCGATGAAGGGCCCGCTCGGCAAGCAGCTTCGCGCCGCCTACCGGGAGCAGGGTTTCGAGACGCCGGCGTTCATCATCTTCGGCGCCCGCCACCTCCTGTCGGACCGCCCGCTCACCAAGCCGGAGGACGTGAAGGGCCTGACCATGCGCGTACTGGAGAGCGACCTGCACATCGCGCTGTGGCGCTCGCTGGGCGCCAACCCGACCGCTCTGCCGATCACCGAGACATACACCGCGCTCGGCACCGGCGTCGTCGAGGCGATGGACCTCACCAAGTCCGGATACGAGGCGCTGAAGCTCTTCGAAGTGGCACCGGTCCTCAGCGAAACGGCGCACATTTGGGCGATCGGCGTCGTCTACTTCGATCGCAACTTCTGGGAGAGCCTCCCGGAGGAGGACCAGAAGCTCTTCGAGTCCTCCGCCCAGCAGGCGGCCGCCTACTTCAACAAGCTGGCCGAAGAGGAGCAGGACAGCGCGATGACACGCGCCATCGGCCAGCGCGCCCAGCTCGTCGAGGTCGACCAGGCTCCCTGGCGCGAGGCCGTCGCCCCCTTCGTCCAGTCCTACGTCTCGGGCCTCAGCCCGGCGGCGATGGATGCCTACAAAGCCATCGAAGCGGCCCGTTGACGATCTCCAGCCTTGGCGTGAGACTGTCCGGATCGCGCAGGAAGCCTATGAACCAACGCATCTTCGACGGGCACAACGACGTGCTCTTGCGCCTGTGGCGCCGCGATCGGACCGGCGAGCGTTTCCTCGGCCTCAACGCCGAGGGGCACCTCGACCTCGTGCGGGCGCGCCAGGGCGGTCTTGCCGGCGGCATCTTCGCCACCTTCGTCATGGACGAGCAGCGGCCCAAGCCGGCCGAGCCGCAAGGCAGCGTCGAGGCGCCTATGGTGGGCCTTTCGCAGGAGCGTGCGCTTCACGTCACCCTCGCCCAGCTCGCCATCGCCTTCCGGATCGAGCGGGCGTCCAAGGGCTCGGTCCGGATCTGCCGTTCGGCCGACGAGGTGCAGGCGGCGAACGATGCGGGCGCCTTCGCGATGATGCTCCACATGGAGGGCGCCGAGGCGATCGGCCCCGACCTCGACGAGCTGGAGACGCTGTACGCCGCCGGCGTACGCTCCCTCGGCCTCGTCTGGAGCCGACCGACCGTCTTCGGCTACGGCGTCCCCTTCCGCTTCCCCTCGACGCCCGACATCGGCGAAGGGCTGACCGACCGCGGCGTCGCCCTCGTCAAGGCGTGCAACCAGCTCGGTGTGATGGTCGACTGCAGCCACCTCAACGAGAAGGGCTTCTGGGACGTGGTGCGCGTGTCCGACGCGCCGATCGTGGCGACGCATTCCAACGCGCACGTCCTTTCCCCGTCCTCCCGCAACCTGACCGACGCACAGATGGACGCGATCCGCGACACCGAGGGCGTCGCCGGACTGAACTTCGCCACCTTCTTCCTGCGCGACGACGGCCGGCGCGACCCGAACACCCCGCTCGACGCGATGCGGCGCCATCTCGACCACATGCTGGAAAAGCTCGGCCCGCGCGGCGTGGCGCTCGGCTCCGACTTCGACGGCGCGGTGATTCCGGCCGCAATCAGCGACGTCGCCGGCCTCCCGCGTCTCGTCGACGTGATGATCGAGGCGGGCTATTCGGCCGATCTCGTCGACGCGATCTGCTACCGCAACTGGCTCGATGTGACAAAGCGTACACAGTCGCTGGCCCTTGGAACGAGCGCTCCGGACACACATTGATCTCTCGAAGACTATCGGGAGGCCAACATGCGAACGATTCCAGCCGAAGCCTGGGTTCTGGTGGGTGACGGCGAAAAGGCCCTCTTCCTGAAGAACGGCATCGACGAGGGGTTCCCCAACCTCACCGTCGTGCGCGAGATGGTGCAGGAGAACCCGCCCACCCGCGAACAGGGCACCGACAGCCCCGGCCGCCGTCACGACAACGGCCCTGGCCACAAGAGCGCGGTCGAGGAGACCGACTGGCACCGCCTCGAAAAGGAGCGGTTCGCCCGGGAGATCGCCGACAGGCTCTACAAGGCGGCCCACAAGGGCCGGTACGACAAGCTGATCATCGCCGCCCCGCCGGTGGTCCTCGGCGAGCTGCGCAAGGCGCTCCACAAGGAAGTCGAGGAGAAGATCGTCTTCGACGTCGCCAAGGAGCTGACCAACCACCCGATCGACGAGATCGAGAAGGCGCTCACCAAGGACTGACGCCGGATCCCAGGCCCCGCCCCGACCGCGGGGCCTGACGTTTCGCGAGCCCTGCTCCCGCTCGGACATACCCGTTCAGGAGCCCGCCGGGGCACCGGGCGGGTCCGCCAAGAAGCCCTCGCAAATCATCTCCACCAGGACTGGCGCCGCGCCCTCGGGGCGGGCGATGCGGCGCTCGCAGCGGGTGCCGAAGTCGACATCCAAAGGGCACGGGCGCTTTCCCGTCGGCGTCTGTGCTCGCCGGCACGGTTTTGCGCTTTTGGACGACCCACCTGTTGTGCGGCAGCCGGCGCGCTGCCCCAGCACAACGGGAGATCGCGACCATGGCCGTTGCCACTCTCGTCCATCTCGAGCGGCCCCGTCCCGGTCAGCCGCGCGCCGATCGTCCTCGCGCGGGTCGGCCAGTCGAGATGGGCGCCCGCTCCACCGAGCACCCCCCGCCGCCGGCGCGCGACCCGGTGGCACGCCTCATCCGCGCGGTCGCGGGCGGGGACGTGCGGGCGTTCCATCGTCTCTACACGACGATGGCGCCGCGTCTCGAGAGGTTCGCCGCGCGCCTGCTCGACGATCCCGTCGCCGCCGAGGACATCGCCCAGGACACCATGCTGGAGGTCTGGAACGCCGCCCGGCGGTTCGACGGCAGCACACGCGGGACCGCGTGGATCACGACGCTCGCCCACCGCAAGATCGACGCCGCCCGGGCCGCCAGCGCCGTCCCGACGCTGCCGATCAGCGAGGAGCTCGCCGCACCCGACGCGATCGGCGCGGGCGAGACCGCGGCCGCGGTGCGCGCCGTGGTCCGCACGCTCCCGCACGAGGAGCGGCAGGCCATCGAGCGTTGCCACCTGGAGGGCTTCACTCTCGCGGACGCGGCGGCCGCCTCGGGCCGATCGGTCGCGACGGTGAAGCTTCGCCTCTCGCGCGGCCGCGACCGCCTGCGCCGCCGCCTCGCCCGCCTGCGCGGGTAGGCCCGGCCCCTCTCCGACGGAGCGGGCCATCGCGTCCGGCCGACCCGCGCCGGCTCTTCGCCGTCGAGCCTCGGCAATCTGGCATAGGCTTTGCTTTTGTCAGGTCGTGCGGTGCGTCTAGGGTTCCGGCGCTTCCCTCGGGAAGCGTGACTGGTCCGAGAGACGCATGCTCCACCGGTGGTGGGGTTACACGGCGGGCCAAAATCCCGGGAGAACGCCGCACGGTTCCGCGCAGAGCGGGTCCGTCTCCCGGTCCTTCTCACGCGCATATTCGGGATCCGGCACGCTGCCGGTTCGGCAATCCGGCACCTGCCGGCATGAGGAGGAGAAGGTGATGAGGAAGTTGACCGCGGCCCGCGCAGCGCTCGCCAGCATCGCACTGGGCGCGTTTCTGGGCGCCACGACCATCGTCCAGCCCGCCAGCGCCGAGGAGAAGAAGGACTTCTCCGTCTGCTGGTCCATCTATGTCGGCTGGATGCCGTGGGGGTACATGCAGGACTCCGGCATCCTAAAGAAGTGGGCCGACAAGTACGGCATCACCATCGAGGCGGTGCAGATCAACGACTACGTCGAGTCCATCAACCAGTACACCGCCGGCCAGTACGACGGCTGCAGCATGACCAACATGGACGCCCTCTCCATCCCCGCGGGCGGCGGCGTCGACACGACCGCGCTCATCGTCGGCGACTACTCGGACGGCAACGACGGCATCATCCTGAAGGGCAAGGACCAGCTCGCCGACATCAAGGGCGAGCGCGTCAACCTCGTGGAGCTGTCGGTCTCGCACTACCTGCTCGCCCGCGCCCTCGAGACGGTGGAGCTCTCCGAACGCGACATCACGGTCGTCAACACCTCCGACGCCGACATGGTCGCCGCCTACACGACGCCCGACGTCACGGCGGTCGTGACCTGGAACCCGCTGCTGTCGGAGATCCTCGGCATGCCGGATTCCCACGAGGTCTTCGATTCCTCGCAGATCCCCGGCGAGATCATCGACATGATGGTCGTCAACACCGAGACGCTGAAGGACAACCCCGACTTCGGGAAGGCGCTCGTCGGCGCCTGGTACGAGGCGATGGCGCTGATGGAGGCGGACGACATCGACGCCCTGACCGCGATGGCGACCGCCTCCGGCACCGACATCGCCGGCTACAAGAGCCAGCTCGACTCCACCGCGATGTTCTACATGGCCGAGGAAGCGGTCGACTTCGTCGGCGGCGAAGGGCTGCCGGAGACGATGACCTTCGTCGCCTCGTTCCTCTTCGACCACGGCATCCTCGGCACCGGCGCGCCGAGCGCGGACTTCGTCGGCATCGAATATCCGGACGGGTCCGTCACCGGCGACGAGAACAACGTGAAGCTGCGCTTTGACAGCACCTTCATGCAGATGGCGGCGGACCAGGAGCTCTAGGCCGGATTCCCGGGCGGCCGCCGGCCCATGCGCCTCATCAACCGGAAGCCCGGCCGCGTCGTCGCCATCCTCATCGGCGCGATCCCGTTCGCGCTGGCGATCGGCGCCTACGCCGTCGGCAGTGGGATCCGCCGCGCCGAGAACCCGGCGGACAAGCTCCTGCCGTCGCTCTCGGCCATGGCGGAGGCCTTCGTCCGCATGGCCTTCGAGGCGGACAAGCGCTCCGGCGACTACCTCCTGTGGGTCGATACCGCGGCGAGCCTGGAACGCCTCTTCTACGGCATGGCGATCGCCGCGCTGCTGGCTGTGGTGATCGGCGCGGTCATCGGCATCCTGCCGCTGGGAAGGGCGTTCTTCTCGCCCTTCGTGGCGGCGTTCTCGCTGATCCCGCCGATCACGGTGCTGCCGATCCTCTTCATCGTGCTGGGGCTCGGCGAGGCGGCGAAGGTGGGGCTCATCGTGGTGGGCACCGCGCCACTGATGATCCGCGCCGTCGCCCAGGCGATCCTCGACCTGCCGCGCGAGGAGATCATCCGCGCCCAGACGCTCGGCGCCAGTTCGCTGCAGCTCACCATGCGCGTGGTGCTGCCGCAGATGTGGCCCCACCTGATCCGGGCGGTGCGGATGGGGCTGGTCCCGGCCTGGATCTTCCTCGTCTCGGCGGAGGCGATCGCGGCGACGGAGGGGCTCGGCTACCGCATCTTCCTCGTCCGCCGCTACCTCGCGATGGACGTCATCATCCCGTACGTCGTGTGGATCACCGTGCTCGCGTACGTGATCGACAGGGTGCTTGCCATCCTGTCACGCCGGCTGTTCCCCTGGGCGCATCTGACGGGGGACGGCCTATGAGTTTCGTTGAGGTGCGCCGGCTCGGCGTCACCTATGGCGAATTTCCGATCCTGGAGCGCGTCTCGATGGACGTCGCCGAAGGCGCGATGGTGACGATCGTCGGCGCGTCGGGCTGCGGCAAGTCGACGTTCCTGCGCATCCTCCTCGGTCAGGAGCGGCCGACCGCTGGTGCCGTCCTCATCGAAGGCGCGCCGATCGCCGCCGAGCCGGACCCGGACCGGGGCATCGTGTTCCAGAAGTGCTCGGTCTTCCCGCACCTCACGGTGATGGAAAACCTGACGCTGCCATTCGAGATCGAGACCGGCGGCCCGTTCGCCCGCCTCTTCGGTGCCCGACGCCGCGCCGCGCGCGAGAAAGCGGGGGCGATGATGCAGCGCCTCGGCCTCACCCACGCGGCAGGGCGCTGGCCGGCGCAGCTCTCCGGCGGCATGCAGCAGCGTCTGGCGCTCGGCCAGGCCCTGCTGCGCCGGCCGAAGATCCTGCTCCTCGACGAGCCTTTCGGCGCGCTCGACCCCGGCACCCGACGCGAGATGCAGGAGCTCCTGACCGAGCTCTGGCGAGAGACGGGGATGACCGTCTTCATGGTCACCCACGACATCAAGGAAGCCTTCGAGCTCGGCACCCGCGTCCTCGTCTTCGACAAGATCCGTCACGACCCGCAGCACCCGCACGCCTACGGCGCGACGATCACCTACGACATTCCCCTCAAGACTCCCGTCCCGGTGGAGGCGCCCGCTCCCGCGGCGCCGCATCTCACCCTCGTGACGGACACGAACGTGAAGGACGTCTCTCATGAACGACCAACCCGTCCGCCTGTCCCGGAAGGCCGGCGCCCGTAGCCGGCCGGCGCCGGCGCGGGCGCACCATCCGGACTTCAACGCCCGCGAGACGCGCGGCTGGAAGGCGCTCGAGGCGGAGGACAAGCTGCCCGGCAGCGCCTGGGCGCGCGAGCAGAAGTGGGCGCTGGAGATGGGGCTGCCCGGGGCGCCCTCTTTGGAAGACCGGACGATCCCGACCTTCGCGCGGGGCGAGCTGCCGCACTTCGCCGGCATCAACACCTTCCTGAAGGCGCCCTACGTGGAGAACATCAGGGACGTCGCCAAGTACGACGCCGCGGTGCTCGGCGTCCCGTTCGATTCCGGCACCACCTACCGGCCAGGAACCCGCTTCGGGCCGCAGGGGATCCGCCGCATCTCCGCGCTCTACACGACCTACAACTACGAGCTCGGCGTCGACCTGCGCGAGCAGATGACCCTGTGCGACGCGGGCGACGTCTTCACGATCCCCGGCAACCTCGAAAAGTCGTTCGACCAGATCAGCCGCGGCGTCGGCCATGTCTTCGCCTCGGGCGCGCTGCCGATCATCCTCGGCGGGGACCACTCGATCGGCTTTCCCTGCGTGCGCGGCATCGCGGAGAACACCTCCAAGCGCATCGGCATCATCCACTTCGACCGTCACATCGACATCCAGGAGAAGGATCTCGACGAGCGGATGCACACGACGCCCTGGTTCTGGGCGACGAACCTTCCGAACGTGCCGGCGGTGAACCTCGTGCAACTCGGGATCGGCGGCTGGCAGGTCCCCCGCCCCGGCGCGAAGGAGGCATTCCGGCGCCAGACGAACGTGCTGACCATCGAGGACATCGAGGAGTACGGCCTCGAGAAGACGGCCGAGATCGCGCTGGAGCTCGCCTGGAAGGACGCGGACGCGGTCTACATCTCCTTCGACGTCGACAGCCTCGACTGCGGCTTCGTTCCCGGCACCGGCTGGCCCGAGCCCGGCGGCTTCCTGCCGCGCGAGGCGCTGAAGATCCTCGGCCTCGTCTGCGCTCCCGGGATCTGCGGCCTCGAGGTCGTCGAGGTCTCGCCGCCCTACGACACGTCCGACATCACCGCGCTGATGGGCGTGCGCGTCGCGGTCGAGGCGCTCGGGTCGATGTGCGCCCACGGCACGCTCGGCAAGCACCGGTCCATCATCGACAAGCCCATCGACTACGAGAAGGCCTGACCCCATGCACCGCGGCCACGACGAGCCCTACAACCCGTACGCCGTCCGCCCCGCCGGCGGCCACGCGCATGCCCACGCCGAGGCGCATTCCCATTCCCATTCCCATTCCCATGCACACGGCCACAACCGCGGCACCGTGCAGTGGCAGACGCCGCACGACCCCCACGGCGGCGACGTCCACGAACACGCCCCGCACGAGCCGGACCTCGACCTCGTCGAAACGGCCTTCGTCGAGGGCTTCCGGCACACCGGCGACCCGACGAGCTTCCTGCGCCTCGCCGGGATCCCCTTCGTCGGCCGCCGGGCCGACGGGGCGGAGCTGAAGCTGCTGCGCGTCGCGCTCGGCACCTCGGCGGACATGGCTTCGCTGACGCCCCATCTCGGCGGCGGCTCGTTCCGCTACGACCCGCTCCCGGCGGCGATGGTCTCCAAGCGCTCATCGCTCGCCTTCGTCTATTTCGACGGCAGGGCGACGATGGAGTTGACCTTCGAGGAGGCTCGCGCTCTCTCCCCGGTGTGACCGAGCGCGATCCTTCCCCCCTCCCCAGCCCGACCCGACCGCGCGCCCCACGCGCGGCGGCGCCCGAGCTCATCCTCAGCAATGCCGAGGCCCGGCACGTCTTCCTGACGCGCCACCGGCTGGCCGCACCGCCGACCGGCCCCGCCGACCCCGCGACCGTGAGCGATACGATCCGCCAGATCGGCTTCGTGCAGGTGGATTCGGTGTCCACCGTCGCGCGGGCGCATCACATGATCCTCTACGCCCGCCACCATCGTTACCGTCCCGGCACGCTGACCCGCCTCCTCGACCAGCGGCTGCTGTTCGAGGGGTGGACGCACGACGCCAGCCTCATTCCGATGGCGTTCTGGCCGTACTGGCGGCGCCGCTTCCGCACCGCCGAGGCGGCCCTGCGCGAGCGCTGGGGCGACCGGCACGGCCGCGACCTCAGCCAGTGCGACGAGGTCCTCGCCCACATCCGCGACAACGGCCCCACCCTGTCGCGCGACTTCGAGGAGGAGAAGTCCTCCGCCGGGTGGTGGAACTGGCAGCCCAGCAAGGTCGCGCTCGAGTTCCTCTGGCGCACCGGGCAGCTCTCCGTCTGCCACCGCGAGGCGTTCCAGAAGGTCTACGACCTCACCGAACGCGTCGTTCCGCCGGATATCCACGCCCACGAGGTCACCGACGAGGAGATCGTCGACTGGGCAGCCGAGGCGGCGCTGGAGCGGCTCGGCTTCGCCACGCCCCGCCAGCTCGCCGACTTCTTCGAGCTGATCACCACCGCCGAGGCGGAGGGCTGGCTGTCGCGCAACGCCGGCCGGCTGCGCCGCATCGGGATCACCCTCGCGGACGGCACCGTGCGCCCGGCCTACGCCTTTGCCGACGGCGCCCCGCTGGAGACCGCCGGTCCGACCGCGCGGCTTCGCATCGTCAGCCCCTTCGACCCCATGGTGCGCGACCGCCGCCGCACGGAGGCCCTGTTCGACTTCCACTACCGGATCGAGATCTACGTGCCGAAGCCGAAGCGCCGCTACGGCTACTACGTGTTTCCGATCCTTGAGGGGGACCGCTTCGTCGGTCGGATCGACATGACGCGCGGAACCTCCGGCGCGCTCGAGGTGACCGGGGTGTGGCCGGAGCCGGGCGTGCGATTCGGCGCCGCGAGGGCGCGGGCGCTGGAGGCGGAGCTTACCCGCCTCGCCCGCTTCGCCGGCTGCGAGGGCGTGGTCTTCCTGGACGGCTGGCTGCGCGACTAGCGCACCGGCCGCTCCGCGGGTCCGGGCACCCACCGGTCAACGAGCCGGACGCTCCGGAACCCCGCCAGCGTCCCGCCGATGCCGCGGAGCGGCGCAAACGCATGGCCGACGGGAACGCCGGACACCACCAGCCCCTCGACGAACTGCCCGGCCATCGGCCCCCTCTCCCCCGCCCGTCGTCGTCCGCGGCCCGCTGCGCTGCACGGACCGGTCCGGCGGCGCGCATCGGGCTCACGGCGCGTCCATCTCCGCCGGAAGCCACCTGTTGACGAGCTTGACGCTGCCCCAGCCGGCAATCGCCCCGACGACGACGCAGATCGGCGTGAAGAGGTGCACGAACGGGACGCCGAAGACGAGGCCGAAGACCGCCCCGGCGATCAGCCCGCGGCGCGGCCGCAGCCCGAAGCGGTCGAGGCCGAACCAGATCGGAATTCCCACGACGAGCGCCGGCAGGCCGACGATCACCGCGGCGAACCGCACGTAGATCCAGAACGCGGCGGCAAGCTGCACGAAGGTCGGCCAGCTCTCGGACGGCGCCTGGGTCGCCCGGGCGAGCATCAGCCCGAGCACGAGGACGAGCGCGCTCACGACCGAGCCGACGAACGCCGCGAGGAACGCGCCGAGCAGGCATCGCATGATCGCCCGTCCCCAGCCCATCCCCATCCGCTCGCTCATTGCCGTCTCCCCTTCAGACTATGGCCCAGCGCGTCGGCGGGCCAGTCTCAACCCTGATCCCGATCGGGTGATCGCCCGAACCGGACCAGCGGTCTGACGGCAGAGTGCAACAAACGGCGGCACAAATGAAAACGGGGCGCCGCAAGGGCGCCCCGCTGGAGGTCGTCGAAGCCGGAGGGCCGGGATGTCAGCGGCTCACTGCCACTGCTTGATGATCTCCTCGTAGGCGATCGTCTCGCCCTTCGGCTTCTCGTTCTCGAGCTTGGGCTTGGGCGCGCCCGGCTGGTCGAGCCAGTACTGCGGGTCGCGCTCCTCGTTGAGGCGCGGACCGCAGCCGCCGTAGACGTTGGCCTTCTCGTCGGCCTGCTGCATGCGGGCCATGATCTGGTCCATCTCGCCGGCGAGGCGGTCCATGGCGACCTGCGGGGTGTAGTTGCCGGCGTTCACGTCACCGATGTACTGCCACCAGAGCTGGGCCAGCTTCGGGTAGTCGGGCACGTTGACGCCCGTCGGGGTCCATCGCGTCCGGTCGGGCGAGCGGTAGAACTCGACGAGGCCGCCCAGCGCCGGGGCGCGCTCGGTGAAGGACTCGTGGTTCACCGTGGAGTCGCGCACGAAGGTGAGGCCGACGTGGCTCTTCTCCGTGTCGACGGTCTTCGACGTCACGAACTGGGCGTAGAGCCAGGCGGCCTTGCGGCGATCTTCCGGGGTGGACTTCAGGAAGGTCCACGAGCCGACGTCCTGGTAGCCGACCTTCATGCCCTCGGACCAGTACGGGCCGTGCGGCGACGGCGCCATGCGCCAGAGCGGCATGCCCTCGTCGTCCACCGTCTGGTTCCCTTCCGACTTCGGCTTGACCATGTCGGCGGTGAAGGCGGTGTACCAGAAGATCTGCTGCGCGACGTTGCCCTGGTTGAGCGCCGGAAGCGACTGGTAGAAGTCGTAGGACGCCGCCGACGGGGGCGCATAGGCCCGCAGCCACTCATCCCACTTGGCGATGGCGTAGACCGCCGCCGGCGAGTTCGTGCCGCCGCCGCGCGAGACCGAGGCGCCGACCGGGTTGCACGACCCCTCGTCCATGCGGATGCCCCACTCGTCGACCGGGCGCCCGTTCGGCAGGCCCGGGTCGCCCTCGCCGGCCATGGAGAGCCACGCGTCGGTCATGCGCCAGCCGAGGTCCGGCGCGCGCTTGCCGTAGTCCATGTGGCCATAGACGCGGACGCCGTCGATCTCCTTGACGTCGTTGGAGAAGAACTCGGCAATGTCCTCATAGGCCGACCAGTTCACCGGCACGCCGAGGTCGTAGCCGTACTTGGCCTTGAACTTCGCCTGATAGTCAGGATTGTCGAACCAGTCCTTGCGGAACCAGTAGAGGTTAGCGAACTGCTGGTCGGGAAGCTGCCACAGCTTGCCGTCCGGACCCGTGGTGAAATCCTTGCCGATGAAGTCCTCGAGGTCGAGCGAGGGGCTGGTGACGTCCTTGCCGTCGCCGCTCATCCAGTCGGACAGGTTGACGGCCGCCTGCAGGCGCGAGTGGGTGCCGATCAGGTCGCTGTCGTTGATGTAGGCGTCGTAGAGGTTGCGGTTCGTCTGCATCTGCGTCTGGACCGCCTGCACCACCTCGCCCTCGCCGAGGAGCTGGTGGTTCACCTTGATGCCGGTGATCTCCTCGAACGCCTTGGTGAGGACCTCCGACTCCCAGCTGTGGGTCGGGATCGTCTCGGAGAGGACGTTGATCTCCATGCCGCGGTAGGGCTCGGCGGCGTCGATGAACCACTGCATCTCCTGCATCTGTTCATCCCTGGAGAGGACCGACCGCTTGAACGTCGAGTCGATCCACCGCTCGGCGGCGGCGGTGTCGGCGAGTGCCGGCGTCGCCGCGGAGAGCGCCACCGCCCCCACCGTCGTCAATAGGAGTGTTCTCACGGGATTTCTCATGCGCTTCGTCTCCCTTCGTTCTCGTTGGACGTGTTATTGCCCCGCGGCTGCTGATATGGATGCAACCGCTCGGGCGCCGGTCCCTGCGCGCCAAGCCCACGCAAGGTCAGGATACGTATGGTGTTTCGGGTCTTCGGCGTTTGCGCCGCGCTGGTCGCGGTCGGCCTCGCCGGCTGTTTGAGCAACAAGGCCGACCTCGGCCGCGACGCATTTGTCGGCGACTGGAAGTGCGGCGACACCAGGCTCGCCCTGTCCTCCCGCAGCGTCGACGTCGACGGCAAGAGCGAATCGATCGCGTGGATCGAGACCGGCGGCAACGCCGACTACGGCCTCTTCACGACCAAGGGCGGCCACTACTCGGTCTTCAACACGACCAAGCGCTCGCTGACCTTCCACGACCACAAGGGTGGCTCGACGATCGACTGCAAGCGCGCCTGAGCCGGCCATCTCACACCACGAGGAACACGACGATCGCCACGACCACCGCGATGATCGAGGCGATCCACAGCGGTCCGGTGGCGACGGCGAGCCAGCCGAGGTGGATGTAGGCGGCGGCGAGGAGCGAAATGAACAGCCTGTCGCCGCGAGTGGTGCGCAGGCCGAGCGCCCCGTCGCGCGGGTGCCCGCCGGGGCGCACCAGCTCCCACCCCGTCATCAGGAGGAGCGCGGCGGCGATGGAGGCGAAGAAGACCGCCGTCTGCCACGTCCAGGCCATCCAGCCGAGCCCGAGGCGCTCGGCGATGGTCGGCTCGGCGGCCTGCGCCAGCGCCGGTGCGGCGACGAGGACGAAGCCCGCCGCGAGGAGCGCGCGTCGCAGCATCAAACCCTCCCCAGGGCGAAGCCCTTGGCAATGTAGTTTCGCACGAAATAGATGACGATCGCGCCGGGGATGATGGTGAGGACGCCCGCCGCCGCGAGCAGCCCCAGCTCGTAGCCCGAGGTCGACGCGGTGCGCGTCATCACCGCGGCGATGGGCTTGGCGTAGACCGTCGTCAGGTTCTTCGCGAGCAGCATCTCCACCCAGGAGAACATGAAGCAGAAGAACGCGGTGACGCCGATGCCGCTCGCGATCAGCGGCATGAAGATCTTCACGAAGAACTTCGGGAACGAATAGCCGTCGATGTAGGCCGTCTCGTCGATCTCCTTCGGCACGCCCGACATGAACCCCTCCAGGATCCACACCGCGAGCGGCACGTTGAAGAGGCAGTGGGCCAGCGCCACGGCCCAGTGCGTGTCGAAAAGGCCCATAGAGGAGTAGAGCTCGACGAACGGCAGAACGAAGACGGCGGGCGGCGCCATGCGGTTGGTCAGCAGCCAGAAGAAGAGGTGCTTGTCGCCCATGAAGCGGTAGCGCGAGAACGCGTAGGCCGCCGGCAGAGCCACCGTGACCGAGATCACCGTGTTCATGACCACGTAGATCATCGAGTTGACGTAGCCCATGTACCAGGCCGGGTTCGTCAGGATCTCGACGTAGGAGTCGACGGTGAAGTTCTTCGGATACGGGCTGAAGCCGCCGAGGATCTCGTTCGTCGTCTTGAAGCTCATGTTGATGAGCCAGTAGATCGGCAGCATCAGGAAGAGGATGTAGAGCGTCGGTACCAGCCAGCGCAGGCCGATCCGGCGCGCCGGACGGGCCTCGGCGACCGCGGGCGCGGCTGCCGCGTGCGCGGCGGGCAGGCTGGAGGCGTCCTGCGCGGTCATTGGCCGGCCTCCTTGTCCTTGGTCATCAGGGTGAAGAAGAGCCAGCAGACGAGCAGCGTCATCAGGAAGTAGATGATGGACATGGCCGCCGCGATGCCGAGGTTGAACTCGCCAACCGCCGCCTTCACGAGGTCGATCGAGAGGAACGTCGTCGCGTTGCCGGGGCCGCCGCCGGTCAGGACGAAGGGCTCCGTGTAGATCATGAACGAGTCGATGAAGCGCAGCAGGATCGCGATGATCAGCACGGTCTTCATTTTCGGCAGCTGGATGTAGCGGAACACGGCCCAGCGCGAGGCCCCGTCGATCTTCGCCGCGCGGTAGTACGCCTCGTCGATGGACTGCAGTCCGGCGTAGGCGAGGAGCACGACGAGAGAGGTCCAGTGCCAGACGTCCATCAGGATGACGGTGAACCAGGCCGACACCGGCTGGTTGGTGTAGTTGTAGTTGAAGCCCAGCGAGTTGAGGCCCCAGCCGAGAAGTCCGATCTCGGGCAGCGCGAAGATGTTCCAGATCGCGCCGACCACGTTCCACGGAATCAGCAGCGGCAGCGCCATGAGGACGAGGCAGACCGACGCCCAGGCGCCCTTGCGCGGCATCGCCAGCGCGACGGCGACCCCCAGCGGAACCTCGATGGCGAGGATGATGAAGGTGAACGCGAACTGGCGGATCAGCGCGGCGTGGAAGCGCTCGGAGTGCAGCACGTCCTCGTAGTGGCGGGTGCCGACCCAGTCCCAGAAGCCGGCGATGAAGCTCTCCTGGAGGGAGTAGTTCACCACCGTCATCAGCGGGATGATCGCGTTCATCGCCACCAGGAGGAGCACCGGCAGGACGAGGAACCAGGCCTTGTTGTTCTCGGTCTTGGTCATCGGGCCACCTCGATGCGCCAGTCGTCGGCGTAGACGTTGATGCCCTCGGGCCGGAACGAGGCCCGCGGGTGCGCCGGCACGTTGGCCCCCTCGGGAAGGATCGCCGCCACGTGATGCCCGGCGAGGATGCCGTGGACGATCTTCTCCCGGCCGATGTCGTCGACCCTCGTGACGGCGAACGGCAGCCCCTCGTCGCCGACGGCGACGAACTCGGGACGGACGCCGATGCTGGTGGCCGCCCCTGGCGGCGGCGTCACCGCGCCCGGCAGGCGGATCTCCCCGCTGTCGAGGATCGCCTTCTCCCCGTCGATCGCCACCGGGAGGACGTTCATCCCGGGAGAGCCGATGAAGTAGCCGACGAAGGTGTGCGCCGGGCGCTCGAAGAGGTCCTGGGGCGTGCCGACCTGCACGACCTCGCCGCCGGTCATGACGACGACCTTGTCGGCGAAGGTCAGCGCCTCGGTCTGGTCGTGGGTGACGTAGACCATGGTGTGTCCGAACTCGCGGTGCAGCGTCTTGAGCTGCGAGCGGAGCTGCCACTTGAGGTGCGGGTCGATCACCGTCAGCGGCTCGTCGAAGAGGATCGCGGCGACGTTCTCGCGCACCATGCCGCGGCCGAGCGAGATCTTCTGCTTGAGGTCCGCGGTGAGGCTCGCGGCGCGCTTGCCCGCATGTTCGGCAAGGCCGAGCATGTCGATGATGCGGGAGACGCGCTCGTTGATCTTCGCCTTCGGCACACCGCGGTTCTTCAGCGGGAAGGCGAGGTTCTCGGCCACGGTCATGGTGTCGTAGACAACCGGGAACTGGAACACCTGGGCGATGTTGCGCGCCTCCGGCGGGAGCATCGTCACGTCGCGCCCGTCGAACAGCACCCGCCCCTCGGACGGCGTGAGGAGGCCGGAGATGATGTTCAGCAGCGTGGTCTTGCCGCAGCCGGACGGCCCCAGCAGCGCGAAGGCGCCGCCGTCGGTCCAGACGTGGTCCAGCTCCTTCAGCGCGTAGTCGTCGCGGCTCTTCGTCGGACCGTAGGCGTGGCGGATGTGGTCGAGGGTGATTTCCGCCATGGTCAGGCCGCCATCCGTCCGCCGTCGCCCATGACGGCGTCGCCGTTCATGTCGAACACGAGGAGATGCCGGGGCGCGAACGAGACCGTGAGGTCGTCGCCCGCCCGGTAGTCGTGGATGCCGTGCGCCAGCATGACGAACGGCTCGCCCAGGCACGTCATGTGCACGAAGCTCTCCGATCCGGTGATCTCGGTGACGCGCACGGTGGCGGGAAGCGTCAGCATCCCCGCCTCGGCGTGCGGCTGAAGGTGGTGCGGTCGGACGCCGATGGCGTAGGTCCCGTCGGCAAGGCCCGCGAAGTCCGGCGGCACTGCGAGGTCGAAGCCGCTCTCGTGCAGGAAGATCCCGCCGGATTTCCTCACCTCGACCGCGTTCAGCGGCGGGTCCGAGAAGGTCCGCGCGGTGTCGAGCGTGTTGGGACGGCGGTAGACGTCGACCGTCGGGCCGAACTGGGTGATCCGCCCCTCCTTGAGGGTCGCGGTGTTGCCGCCGAGGAGCAGCGCCTCCTCCGGCTCGGCCGTGGCGTAGACGAAGATCGCGCCCGATTCGGCGAAGATCTTCGGCAGCTCCGCCCGCAGTTCCTCGCGCAGCTTGTAGTCGAGGTTGGCGAGCGGTTCGTCGAGCAGCACGAGGCGCGCGTTCTTGGCGAGCGCCCGGGCCAGCGCCGTGCGCTGCTGCTGGCCGCCCGAGAGCTGCAGCGGCAGGCGGTCGAGGTAGGGCGTCAGCTTCAGGAGACCGGCGACGCGGGCGACCGTCGTCTCGATCTCGGCCTTCGACCTGCGGGCGATCCGCATCGGCGAGGCGATGTTCTCGTACACCGTCATCGCCGGGTAGTTGATGAACTGCTGGTAGACCATCGCGACGTCGCGCTTCTGGACCGGGACACCGGTGACGTCCGCGTCATCGAAGTGGATCGTTCCGGAGGTCGGGCGGTCGAGCCCGGCCATGAGGCGCATGAGGCTGGTCTTGCCGGACAGGGTCGGGCCGAGCAGGACGTTGAGCGAGCCGGGCTGCAGGGCGAGCGAAATGTCCGCCAGGTGCGTCGCCTCGCCCACGCGCTTGCTGACGCCGCGCAATTCCAGCATCGCCACTCCCCTCTGCGGCACCCGGTGCCGTCGTCTCCCCTGCGGCTTGCGGCCGCTTCACCCGTCTTGGCGGCTTTCCGCCGCCGGTTCGGCAACGTATCGCCGCCGATTATTGTTCGCGGCTTCGGACCGCTTTTCGTTTGCGGCTCGCGCCGCTTCGTTCGTGCACGCGGCGACCGCTTCGCCGTGCCTTGGCCCTGTCGTAGCGCCGCGGCACTGCCGCTTCGCCGTTCCGCGGCGTCGCCGCTATCGCCGGTTGTACCCGGCCCCCAGTGTTGCGGCGCTGTGGCCGCGATCGTCAATCAGGCGGCGTGCGCGGCGTGCCCCGTCACATCCTTGAGGTAGCTGTCGAGGGCGCTCGCCTCGTCCTTCGTCACGAAGAGCCCCAGCTTGGTCCGACGCCACAGGATGTCTTCGGCCGTGATCGCCCATTCGGTGTCGACCAGATGGCGCACTTCGCGCTCCGTGAGCCCGGCCCCGAACGAGCGGCCGAGATCGTCGGCGCTTTCGGCTCCGCGCAGAATGTCCTGCGCGCGCACGCCATAAAGCCGCGACAGCCGCGCCGCGAGCGACGGATCGAGCCAAGGATACGTCGAACAGAGCCGGTTGGCGAACGACTGGGCGACGCTGATTGGCATCTCGCCGCCCGGAAGAGGCGCCCTCGCGGTCCAGCTGCCGCCCTTCGCGCCGATCATCGTCGCGATCCGCTCGGCCGCCGACTCGGCGAGGCGGCGGTAGGTCGTCAGCTTGCCGCCGAAGACGTTGAGGAGCGCCGGCTTGCCGTGCCCGCCCTCGGTCCGCAGCACATAGTCCCGCGTCGCCTCCTGCGCCTTGGACGCCCCGTCGTCGAAGAGCGGGCGCACGCCGGAGTAGGTCCAGACGATGTCCTCGCGCTCGACCGGCGTCCGGAAGTACTCGCTCGCCGCCTCGACCAGGTAGCCGACTTCCTCGTCGGTGATCTTCGCGTCGCGCGGGTCGCCCTCGAAGTCCCGGTCGGTGGTGCCGATGAGCGTGAAGGCGCCCTCGTACGGGATCGCGAAGATGATCCGCCCGTCGGCGTTCTGGAAGATGTACGCCTTGTCGTGGTCGTAGAGCTTCTTCACGACGATGTGGCTGCCCTGGACGAGCCGGACGTTGTGAGCGTCGTTCCGCCCGAACGTCTCGCCTAGGACATGGTCCACCCAGGGGCCGGCGGCATTGACGAGGCAACGGGCCCGCAACTCGCGCGTCGCCCCGTCGGCCCCGCGCAGCGTGACGCGCCAGGCGTCGCCGTCCGGGCGGGCCTCGGTGACCTCGGTGCGGGTGCGGATGACGGCGCCGCGGTCGGCCGCGTCGCGCGCGTTGAGGACGACGAAGCGAGCGTCGTCCACCCAGCAGTCCGAATACTCGAAACCCTTGACGAACTCGGGCTTCAGCGGCGCACCGGCCTCGTCGTGGGCGAGGTCGAGCGTGCGCGTCGGCGGCAGGAGCTTGCGGCCACCGAGGTGGTCGTAGGCGAAGAGGCCGAGGCGCAGCATCCACGTCGGGCGGAGCCCCTCGTGATGCGGCAGCACGAACCGGAGCGGGCGAATGATGTGCGGGGCCATCGCCCAGAGCACTTCGCGCTCGATCAGCGCCTCGCGCACGAGGCGAAACTCGTAGTGTTCGAGATAGCGCAGACCGCCGTGGATCAGCTTCGTCGACCAGGAGGAGGTGCCGGAGGCGAAGTCCACCTTCTCGGCCAGCATGACGGAGTAGCCGCGCCCGATCATGTCGCGCGCGATGCCGCAGCCATTGATGCCGCCGCCGATGACCAGGATGTCGAAGGTGTCGTGTTGATCCACGAGCGTTCTCTCCCCTTTGATCGGGGTAAGTGAAAGCAAACCGAATGTCAAATGAACATGACCGCCGTTCGATCAGGCGCATACGCCGGCCCGCGACGACTCATACCCCCGCCGGACGACGGCGAGGGGCATCCCGAATGCGGTGATGACGGACTGGCCCCCTCCCCGGCCCGGGGCGGGCGGAGGGGAACGGGGCCTCAGGCCTTGCCGGTCTCGATCAGGCGGACGTCGTGGGCGTGGCACACCGAGGCGAGCGCGGGCGGGGCGCGGTCGGTGACGAAGGTCGCCACCTGGCTGATGTGCCCGATCCGAACGGGCGCCGCCCGCTCGTACTTCGAGGCGTCGCTGACGAGGATCACGTGCCGGGCGTTGGCGATGATCGCCTGCGCGACGCGCACCTCGCGGAAATCGTAGTCGAGCAGCGCGCCGTCGGCGTCGATCGCCGAGGCGCCGATGACGGCGTAGTCGACCTTGAACTGGCGGATGAAGTCGCTCGCCGCCTCCCCGACGATGCCGCCGTCCGATCCGCGCACCACCCCGCCGGCGATCACCACCTCGAACTTGGGGTGGAGCCGCATCCGGTTGGCGACGTTGATGTTGTTGGTGATCACCATTAACGCGTCGTGCGACAGGAGCGCCTCGGAGACCGCCTCCGTCGTGGTGCCGATATTGACGAAGAGCGAGGCGCCGTCCGGGATGAGCGCCGCCGCCGCCCGGCCGATGGCGGCCTTCTCCCCCGCCGCCACCTGCCGCCGCTTCTCGTACTCGAGGTTGGCGACGCCGGTCGAGAACACGGCGCCACCATGGACCCGCTGCAGGATCTGGCGCGCGGCCAGCTCGTTGAGGTCCCGGCGGATGGTCTGGGGGGTGACGTCGAAGTGCGCGGCGAGGTCGTCGACGGTGACGCGGCCATGCTCGCGGGCAAGGGCGACGATCCCGTCCTGGCGCATGGCAACGTCCGCCGGACGGGTGAGATCCACGAACTCTCCCTTCATTCGTAGTCCTCGCCTTGTTCGCGCCGACTCTGGTGTGACCGATCCTTGAAGGCTTTGGCAAGATCGCTCGCGCCGCGTCCATCAACAGATTGCGCCGCCCGGACCGTAACGCTTTGCCCGAGGCGGCCGGAGCCTTTAAATTGGCGCGTCATGGATGATGCATCGGCAGATCGGTTGGAGCAGGCCCTGCGGGCGGACGGTGTGCGCATTACGCGCCAGCGCGCGGCCATTTTGAAGGTCCTGTCCGAGGCCGGCGACCATCCGGACGCCAGCGAGCTGCACCGCCGCGCGCGGGACATCGAGGAGACGGTGTCGCTGGCGACAGTCTACCGCACCCTCGCCGCGCTCGAGGCGCAGGGCATCATCCACAGGCACGTCTTCGAGGGCACGCCCGCCCGGTTCGAGACGGCGGACCTGCCACACCACGACCACATCATCGACATAGAGACCGGCGACGTCATCGAGTTCCAGTCGGAGAAGATCGAGCGGCTTCAGCAGGAGATCGCCAAGGAGCTCGGGTACGAGGTGGTCAGGCACCGGCTGGAGCTTTATTGCCGCAGGCCGCGCAAGCCCTGAGGCCGCGTCCCTCCCGGCGGATTCCACCACACCCGAAAAATCCGCAATCAAAAGTTGCATCCGTCATCCGGCGGGTGCTAATCTTCGTATTAAAGATGCCTTAATTGTAAGCTGCGGGGCACAGCGTTTTGGGCTATAGCGTGTCGAGACTTGATTTTATTCGTTTCGTTAACGTTTTGGTGCCGGGAGGGATTGGCCCGGGCAGAGCCGGCACTTCGAGTGACAGGGGTGGATGTTGATCGATAGGACGATGGTGACCCCATTCGGCACGTCACCCACCCCCAACGCGCGCGACCGCGCGACGGACCAGCGCGTCAGCGCCCCCATCATCGACGCGATCCGCCTCGTCCTCGACGTGCCGTACGCGGCGGTCGTGTTCCCGACGAGCACACCCACGCAGCTCGGCCCGAACGCACAACGGATCGCCGCGGTGGTGGACAGCGCGATCGGCGAAGGACGGCCCGTCGCGGTCTGCGACACCCTCGGCCCCCACTCGGTCGACGGCACACCGGCCGAGACGCCGGTGCGGGCGGTCATCGCCGCCCCGTTCGTCTCGCCGCAGCACGGCTGCGGCGCGGTCGTCGCGTTCGACATCGTGCCGCGCGACTTCGCCGAGCGCGACCTCGCGATTCTCGCCCAGTTCGCGCGCTGCATCCTCAGCGAGTTGCACCTCAGCGAACGTGCCGACACCGACGACCTGACCGGCCTCACCCGCCGCCAGCCGTTCACCGCCGCGCTCGGCCTGCTCCTGCACGAGTTCGCGGAGCACGAGACGCCGGCGGTGCTGTCGATCGTCGACCTCGACCACTTCAAGCGCATCAACGACGGGTTCGGCCATGCCGCGGGCGACCTCGTGCTGCGGCTCGCCGCACAGGCCATGCGCCGCGTCCTCGGCCCGGACGCGATCCTGTGCCGTCTCGGCGGGGAGGAGTTCGCGATCGCGCTGCCGCAGTACACGCTGAACATGGCGCTGCCGGTGCTGGAGCGGACGCGCCGGGCGATCGGCACGCTCGCCGTGCCGGAACACGAGGGCATCGCCGTCAGCGCCAGCTTCGGCGTCGCGCCGCTGAACGCCGCGCTCGGCACCGTCTCAGCCTGGTTCAAGACCGCCGACGCCGCGCTCTATACCGCCAAGCAGTCCGGCCGGAACCAGATCCGCGTCGGTTGGCAGACGCGGCCCGACGCGGAGACCGGCGCCACCCACGCGGCGGACCAGAACGGCCAGCGCTGGAGCGGCCTCTCCATCGCGATCTGACCGCCCGGCGCCAACGCCGCAGCCCTGCAATTCACCCGGCCAAGCCCTCTGCCGGCAATCAAGGCTCCGCCCACGCAATCCGGGGCGGGAGCCTGATCGTCGGAGCCGCCGTCGCGCCCCCGGAAAGGCGGCGGGCGGGGCCCGGGGCAAGGGGCCGAAGGCCGGCGAAGCCGCTTGCCCTTGCGCCGGGCCCCGCCCGCTGCCAGGGGGCAATCGCGACGGCGGCTTCGACGATCAGGCGGGACTGATCGTTGGTGGGACCCGAGCCCGCCGGAGGCTCACGCCATCTCGGACACGGTCGCAGCAGTCCCGCCTGCGCCGATCCGGGAGTCCCTTGCGCAAACCGGGGGCTGCCGGCACAGCCTCGGCGACGCGAAGCCGGGCCGTACCGGCGGTGACGTGGTCAGTCGAGGTCGGCGCCCGGGCAGCCGGCGTCGTCGTTGCCGCCTTCGCAGCCGTCCGTTTCCTCGCTCCGCTCCATCTCGCTGAGCTCTCGGCTCATGCCGTCCTGGGCGGGGGCGACCTGATCGTCGACGGTCTCGTCGTCGGCGGCCTCGGCGCCGATCGATTCGACGCCCATCGCACGGTCCTGGGCGGCTTGCTCCTTCTCCATCTTCGCGTCCAGCGACTGCTGCGCGGCGGCGCCGGCGATGGTGAATGCCAGCGCGAGCGCGGTGAGGGTGATGCTGCGGACCATGTTGCCTCCTAATGTTATGGAGCAACTAATCGACCGGGCGCGTGGCTGCCTAGTTCCGCAAAGCCACACGCCCGCCCTGCCGTGACGGCGCCCCCGCCTACTCCGGGGTGTCGACGTCCTCCTCCGTCAGCGGAATCTCCGTCGTCTCCTTGAGCGTCTCCATGGAGAGGAGCGATGTAACGCTGAAGAGCTCCACCTCGGCCACCAGCCGCTTATAGAAGGAGTCGAACGCGCGGGTGTCCGTCACGCGGACCTTGAGGAGGTAGTCGATCTCCCCCGCCAGGCGGTGCGCCTCCTGAACCTCGCCCATGTCGGCGATGGCGGCCGCGAAGCGTTCCAGCCAGGCGCGCGAGTGGCTCGACGTCTTGACCATGACGAAGAAGACCTCCGCGCGGCCGACCTTCTCGGCGTCGAGGATCGCGACCTGCCGGTCGATGATCCCGGCCTCGCGCAATTTCCGGATTCGGTTCCAGACCGGCGACTTGGACGAGTGGACCATCGCGGCCACACGCTCAACGGGCAGTGTCGCGTCCTTCTGCAGGATGGAGAGGATTCTACGATCCAGATCGTCCATGGCGCTATGTCGTCCCCCAAGTGCCGGCGGCGGGAAATTTTCCCGTTTGCGCGATGCTACCATAGCGCCCTGTCTTATTTCATCCCCGATATTGCCCCTCGCGAGGGACAACGACATCTTTGGGGACGCAAACGGCGCGTGTCGTCGACCGGACAGCCGGTCCGCACCGCCACCGCGATCCGAACGCGGGGACGAGTGGAGGTGGCGTGATGGCGAAAGAGAAGCGGCTTGCGGGACCCTCGGTTCTGACGGCGAACGAGATCCTGACCGGCGCCATCGTCTTCTGGACGGGCGGCGGCTGGTCGACGGAGATCGCCGAGGCCGAGCGCGCCGGTCCCGACGCCCGGGCCGACCTCGAGGAGACCGGCCGCGACGAAGAGGACGCCAACCGCGTGGTCGGCGCCTACCTCGTCGCCCTCGACCCGGAGTCGAGCGAGCCGGTCCTGCTTCGCGAGCGTCGGCGTCTCGCCGGCCCCTCCTTCGCGCTCCCGACCGCACGCCAGGCGGCCTGAGAGGAATCATGTACCAATACGACGGATACGATCAGGCGTTCGTCGCCGCCCGCGCGGCCGAGTTCCGCGACCAGGTGGCGCGCCGTCTCGCCGGCCAGCTCTCCGAAGACGAGTTCAAGCCGCTGCGGCTGAAGAACGGCCTTTACCTGCAGCTTCACGCCTACATGCTGCGGATCGCCATCCCCTACGGCGTCCTGTCGGCGAACCAGATGCGCACCCTCGCGCACCTCGCCGACAACTACGACCGGGGCTACGGCCACTTCACGACGCGCCAGAACCTGCAGTTCAACTGGACGCAGCTGAAGGACGTGCCGGACATGCTCGACATTCTGGCCGACGCCGGGATGCACGCGCTGCAGACCTCCGGCAACTGCATCCGCAACGTCACGACCGACGCCTACGCGGGTGTCGCCGGGGACGAGACGGTCGACCCGCGGGCGACGTGCGAGCTGCTGCGCCAGTGGTCGAGCGCGCACCCCGAGTTCGCGTTCCTGCCGCGCAAGTTCAAGATCGCCGTGATCGGCGCCGCCGAGGACCGCGCGGCGATGAAGTTCCACGACATCGGCCTCGTCGCGAAGCCGACATCGGGCAGCGAACGCCCGACCTACGACGTGTGGGTCGGCGGCGGCCAGGGCCGCACGCCGCGCGTCGCGCAGCTCTTCGAGGAGAACGTGCCGTTCGAGCGTCTCCTGCCGACGCTCGACTCGATGTTGCGCGTCTACAACCTCTACGGCCGGCGCGACAACAAGTACAAGGCGCGGATCAAGATCCTGGTCGCCGAGCTCGGCCTCGAGGAGTACCGCCGCGAGGTCTACGAGGACCGCGACGGGCGTGACCTCTCCGCCTTCGACGTGGCGGGCGAGGAATACGACCGCATCGCCGCGCACTTCGACCTCGGCCAGGTGGCCCCGCTCGCCGACCCGGTGGTCGAGGGATCGGGCGCGTACGCCGAGTGGCTCGGCCAGAACGTGATGGCGCACAAGGTGCCGGGCTACGCGGCGGTCTCCGTCTCGTTCAAGGCCGAGGGCGCGATCCCGGGCGACGCCACGGGCGAGGACATGCGCGTCCTGGCCGACATCGCCGACCGCTTCTCGCACTCCGAGCTGCGGATCACGCACCGGCAGAACGTCGTGCTGCCGTTCGTCGCCAAGACGGACCTGCGCGCCGTGTACGACACGCTGGTCGAGGCGGGACTCGCGACGGCCAACGTGGGCCTCTCGAGCGACATCATCGCCTGCCCGGGCCTCGACTACTGCGCGCTCGCGACCGCCCGCTCCATCCCGGTGGCGCAGGCCCTCTCCGAGCAGCTCTCGGCCTGGGAGGCCGAGGCGCGCTCCAACGGCGAGGACCCGAGCGGCCCGACGATCAACATCTCCGGCTGCATCAACGCGTGCGGCCACCACCACGCCGCCAACATCGGCATCCTCGGCCTCAACAAGGCCGAGAAGGAGAGCTACCAGATCACCCTGGGCGGGCGCGCCGACGAGCACGCCGCCGTGGGCGAGATCCTGGGTCCCGGCTTCTCCGCCGAGGAAGTGCCGGCCGTGGTCGACCGGATCATCGCCACCTGGCGCGCCCACCGCGCCGGCGGCGAGAGCTTCAGCGACACCTACACCAGAATCGGCAAGGCCGTTTTCAAGGCTGCCGTCTACGAGGAGCCCCTCCATGTGGCTGCTTGATGCCGAGGGCGGCTTCGCCCACCACGACACCGTCGAGCTGGGCCTCGAGATCGCCGGCGAGGATGTGCCCGACACGATCCCCGCCGAGCCCGTCGTCACCATCCGATTCGGCGGATACGCCGACGGGCGGGGCTACTCCACGGCCAATCGCCTCAGGGCGATGGGCTACCGGGGACGCCTCGTGGCCGTCGGCCCCCTGGTCCCCGACCAGGCCCGTCACGCCTTCCAGTCCGGGTTCGATGCGGTCGCAGTCGATGACGCAGCGGTCACCAGACAAGGCGAATCGGCATGGGCCAATGCCATGTCACTAACCGTGCGCGAGCTTTATATGCCAAGACGTGGCAGCCGTGGACCAGAACACGGTATCTGGGCCGCGCGACACGGTCAGTAACACGGAAAATTAAGAATGGCAGCGATCCCGACGGAAACCGTCCTTTCGACACACCACTACACCCCCGATCTTTTCGCCTTCAAAACCACCCGTCCGTCCTCCTTCCGGTTCCGCTCCGGCGAGTTCGCGATGTTGGGGCTGATGGCGGACGGCAAGCCGCTGCTGCGGGCCTACTCAATCGCCTCGCCCAACTGGGCGGACGAGCTGGAGTTCTACTCCATCAAGGTGCCGAACGGTCCGCTGACCTCGCGTCTGCAGCACATCAAGCCGGGGGACGAGATCCTCCTGAAGCCGAAGGCGACGGGGACCCTCGTTCACGACGCGCTGCTGCCGGGGCGGAACCTTTGGCTCGTCTCGTCGGGCACCGGCATCGCGCCGTTCACCTCGATCGCGCGTGACCCGGAGACCTACGAGCGCTTCGAACGGGTCATCCTGGTGCAGACGTGCCGGCAGATGGCGGAGCTGCAGTACGGGATCGACATCGTCGACCAGATCCGCCGCGACGAGATGCTGTCGGAGATCGTCGGCGACCGGCTGGCGCACGTCGCGACGGTGACGCGCGAGGAGCCCGGGCCGAACACGCTCGAAGGCCGCTGTACGGACCTCATCCGCTCCGGCGAGCTGTTCGAAGCCACCAAAACGACGCCGTGGTCGCCCGAGTACGACCGCGTGATGATCTGCGGCTCGACCGCGATGCTCAACGACACCCGCACGCTGTGCGAGGAGGCTGGGCTCGAGGAAGGGTCGAACTCCCAACCCGGACGATACGTCGTCGAAAAGGCGTTCGTGGGCTAGCGGCCCACCGCCTTTCGGACTTTCCAGGAGAGCGCCATGCTCGACATTCCCCTCCGCTCGGTCGAGGCTCGCGCTGCGGACCTCGATGCCCGCTACGGCGAGCTTCCCCCGGCCGAGCTCATCGCGACCATGGCTTATCATTTCTTCCCCGACCGGATGGCGCTGGTCTCTTCGTTCGGGGCCGACTCGGTCACGCTGCTGTCGATCGTCGCCGAGGTGAAGCCGGATCTGCCGGTCCTGTTCCTGCAGACCGGCAAGCACTTCGACGAGACGCTGCGCTATCGTGACGAGCTCACGCGCAGGCTCGGCCTCACCAACGTGATCGACCTCTATCCGGAGCCGCTTGCCCTCGCGCGGGACGACCCGGACGGAACGCTCCACCGGAGCGATCCGGACGCCTGCTGCGCCATCCGCAAGGTGCACCCGCTCGCCCGGGCCCTGAAACCCTACGACGCGTGGATCACCGGGCGGCGTCGGCACCAGACCTTCTCCCGGCGCGGGCTGCCCGTCATCGAGGCGGACGGCACGCACATCAAGCTCAACCCGATCGCGAGCTGGACCCAGGAGGACGTCGACGCCTACATCGAGGATCGCGATCTGCCGCGTCACCCGCTGGTGGCGGAAGGCTATCCCTCGATCGGCTGCGCGCCCTGCACCAAGCGCCCCGCCATGGGTGACGACGCCCGCGCCGGCCGCTGGGACGGCTCCGGCAAGACCGAGTGCGGCATCCACTGGATGCGCTGAGGCATCCTCCAGACCCGCCCGGGTCCCTGTCCCCCACCCCACCGCAGATCTCCACAGGCGCCGGACCGTTACGTCCGCGACAGGCGCGGCGCGTCCGAGCACGGCGCCTGTCGCGGCGGACGTGAGTGGGCCCGGCCCGGATCTGCATCGTGGCCCGGCCCGACGTCGCACCGCGGCGCGCCGGCGCGCCAGCCGGCGTCAGGTCGCGAGGACGTGCCGGGCGAGGCGGTGCCTGTCTTCCAGCGACGACAGCAGCACGGCGACGACCATGCCGATGGAGGCGCCGAGGACAGTGTCGAGCACCCGTTCCGGTGCCATCTCGGCGCCCGCGATGTGGGGCGCGGCGAGGTGGGTCATCAGCAGCGCCATCGGCGTGACGAGGATCTGACCGAGGCCGTAGTTCGAGCCGATGATCACCTCGGTCAGGAACTGGAGCAGCACCAGCGCGGCGACCACGACCCAGAGCGACGGCGCCTGGCTGAGGACTGCCCAGGCGATCAGCGCGCCGAGGACCGTGCCGGTCATGCGCTGCAGCGCGCGATGCATGTTGATGTGAAGGTGCGCGCCCTGCATCACGGCATGGGCACCCATCGCCGCCCAGGCGGGATGGGGCGCGCCGATGGCGTGGCACGCGAACACGGCGAGACCGGCGCCGGCCGAGATCCTGAGCGCCGCCACGAACCGGTCGGCGACGGGCGGCACGGGGTCGACCGGCAGCGGCCGCTCCGCGGTCGGGTGGTGTCGCAGCGCCTCTGTGGCCGCGCAGATCGCCCAGGCGAGCGTCGCAACAACCGCCACTGCGGCGGTCCGCTCCAGCACCACCTGAAAGCTCCCCACGTCGTGCATCGACGCCCCGACCGCGAAGACGAAGATCAGCGCGCCCGGCGGACCGACCTGCGCGGTCACGGCGACGAAGAAGAACACGCCGCACGAGAGCGCCAGAAGGACGAGCTGCCCCGTCTCGGGCAAGCCGGCCCAGACGGCGGTGGACATGACGAGGACGGCGAGCGTCTGGCAGACCGCGCAGATGAAGACGATGCCGTTCCGGCGCCGCTCCGGCGAGAACCGGCCGAAGAGCGCCACCAGCGCGCCCAGCGACGCATAACCGATCAGGTGCGGCCACGGTGAGAGGTACGCCAGCGGGAGCGCGATCGCGACGGTGACGGCGGCCTGCGCACCCGCCAGCATGGCGTTGCGCATGGACGGCTGCCGCTGCAGCGCGAAGCTGCCGCGCAGGTGACGCGGCTGCAGCAGGTGGCGCGCGGCGTCGAGGCGGCGCGCTGGCAGGTGGGTCGGCGGCGACGGTGCGGTCTCGCTCATCGCGCGTCCTCGTCCCGGCGTGCATCTTCCAGGCCGGACAGGCGGCGCTCGATCATTTCGAAGTGTCCCAGCATCTTGGTGAGGTCGTCATCGGTGAGATCGGCCAGCATCTCCCGCTCCGCCTCGGCGAGCTGGCGGTAGATTTCGGCCACCCGCTGCTCGCCCCCGGGGGTCAGATGGATCAGGCGGGCACGGCCGTCGCTCTCGTCGCGGCGACGCTCGATCAGTCCCTCGCGGGCGAGGATGTCGATCACACGCACGAGGCTCGACCCGTCGACGCCCACGAGGACGGCAAGCTCCTTCTGCGTGATGCCGCCGCCGGACTCGCTGAGATGGACGAGCGGTACCCAGGTTGCCGCGGTCAGCCCGGCGCTCGCCAGATGCGCGTCGAGCGCGCGGCGCCAGCGCCGGGCGAGCAGGGAAAAGCGGATCCCGAATAGCGATCGGGGCGAGCGGTCTTCACGAGGCATGCGTCGCCGGTAATCCATCTTAATTTGAGTTGCAATTCAAATTAAATGGGTACGCGGTGATCCATGCGAAAGTGCTGCGGCTGGAGATTTCGGATTCGGCGGATGGTGCGCGCCTCGAAATCGAGCGCACCGCCGGCCCCTGCCCGGTCCCGCTTACGGGCCCGGGCAACAGGCGCGGCGGCATCCGGCACGGCGACGCGAGCCTCCGCCGCGGGAGAACCGCCGTACGTGGAGCGGCGACCGGACCGCCGCCCGGGCTGACGTCAGCCGAGCTTCGCCAGGGCGTCGCGGTCGAAGGCGATGCCGTGGCCGGGACGCTCCGGCGCCGTCGCCACGCCGTCGCGGACCTGGAGCGGCTCGTCGATGTACCGCTCCAGCCCGAAGCCGTGGACCTCGAGGAAGGAGCGGTTGGGCAGCGCCGCGAGAAGGTGCACCGTCACGTCGTGCGCGCCGTGCGACGTGACCGGAAGATTGAACGCCTCGGCGAGGTGGGCGATCTTCATGAAGGGCGTGATGCCGCCGCAGTTGGTGACGTCCGGCTCCGGATAGCTGACGCCACCCGCCGTGATAAGAGCGCGGAAGTCGCGGATGGTGCGCAGATTCTCGCCCGAGGCGACCGGCACCCCGCCCTCGGCGATCACCCGCGCGTGCCCGGCATAGTCGTCCGGGATCGTCGGCTCCTCGAGCCACACCAGACGCGATGGCTCCAGAGCGCGCGCGGCACGGATCGCGACGTCCGCCGTCCAGGCCATGTTCGCGTCCGCCATCAGCGGGAAGTCCGGCCCGAGATGCTCGCGCATCGCCGCGACGCGCGCCACGTCCTCCGACAGGCGCGGCCGTCCCACCTTCATCTTGATGGCGCGGAAGCCGCGTTCGAGGTTCCGGTCGGTCTGGGCGAGCAGCGCGTCGAGCGTGAAGTCGAGGTCGACGCCGCCAGCGTAGCACGGCACGGCCGGTTCGTAGCCGCCGAGGAGCCGCCAGAGCGGCAGGTTCACCCGGCGCGCCTTGAGGTCCCAGAGCGCCATGTCGAAGGCGGACATGGCGAACACCGTCGGCCCGCCGCGCCCGCCGTAGTGCAGCGCCCACCAGATCCGGGTCCAGAGCGCCTCGATGAGATCCGCGTCCGCGCCGGCGACGATCTCGGCGATCTCGGCGAGGGTCGCCATGATGGCGCGCCCGTTGCGTCCGACGGTAACGGTGTACCCGGTCCCCTCCGCCCCGTCGGCATCCACGACCCGCACAAGACACAGTTCGAACGCTTCGATCGTGCCGTGGCGGCTGTCCGAAAGGACGACCGGCAGCGGGACGCGATGATAGGTCGACACGACCTCGGCAATGGCAGCCATAGACGCTCCTCCACGCCCGCCGTTGCCCGGCGGGCTTCTGATTTGCGTCTACATTGCTTCAATCGGCCGTGAAGAAACAACCGCATGGCAGCCTATGGCCGCCACCGCGGCCGGCGCCGTGCGCCGGCCGCGGGAGACACCCGCGTCTCAGACTTCCGCGACGATGCGGTTGACCAGCGTGCCGGCCGCGCCGACGTCGACCTCGACCACGTCGCCGCACTTCAGCCAGATCGGCGGGTCGCGCCGCTCGCCGACGCCGCCGGGCGTTCCGGTCGCGATCACGTCGCCCGGCTGCAGCGGGGTGAAGGTCGAGGCGTAGGCGATCACGTCCGGGATCGAGAAGATGAGGTCGGACAGGGAGGCCTTCTGCAGCACCTCGCCGTTGACGCGCGTCTCGATCGGCAGCGAGGTCACGTCGCCGAGCTCGTCCGGCGTCACCAGCGCGGGGCCGAAGCCGCCGGTCGCGGGGAAGTTCTTGCCCGGCGTGAACTGGCCGGTGTGGCGCTGGAAGTCGCGCACCGAGCCGTCCATGAACGGGGCGTAGCCGGCGACGTGGTCGAGCGCGTTCTCCGGCTTAATGTTGCGGCCGCCGCGGCCGATCACCAGCGCCAGCTCGCCCTCGTAGTCCAGCTTGTCGGAGACCGCCGGTTTGATGATCGGCGCGCCGTGGGAGACCAGCGTGTCGGCGAAGCGGGTGAAGTAGGTCGGGTAGCCGACTTCCTTGCGGCCCGTCTCCTCGCGGTGCGCGACGTAGTTGACGCCGACGCACAGGATCTTCGCCGGATCCGGGATCACCGGCAGCAGCATCACGTCCGACATCGCGAACTCTGGCGCGCGGCCGACCACTTCGCGTGCGGCATCGGCGAGGAGGTCCTCCGCGATCGCCTCGCGCAGCGTGTCGATGCCGGGCATGTGGCGGGCGAGATCCACGATGCCGCCATCCACGAGAGCACCGAACGAGGGCCGGCCGAGCCGAACATATGAGACGAAGCGCATGGGGGATCTCCTAGAGCGTTTCTGAAGCCTGGCCGGACGGTCACGTACCGGCGGGCAGGCGGTTGCGTCGGGCGACGCGCATCGCCCAGGAGGCTCTACCGCGCCTTCCGCCAAAGTGCGATACGCGAAACGCGCGGCGCTGCATCAGAGGCGCGTGCGGACGTCCCAGAGCTCGGGGAAGAGCACCACCTCAAGCATCTTGCGCAGGTACGGAACGCCGCCCGTCCCGCCGGTCCCGCGCTTCAGCCCGATGATGCGCTCCACCGTCGTGACGTGGTTGAAGCGCCAGCGGCGGAAGTAGTCCTCCAGGTCGACGAGCTTCTCTGCGAGTTCGTAGAGTTCCCAGTGCGCGCCGGGCGCCGCATAGATGCTGCGCCAGGCCTCCAGCACGGCATCGTTGGGCGTGCGCGGGGCGCGGTAGTCCGTTCGCCCGGCGTCGGGGCCGATGTCGAAACCGCTGCGGGCGAGGAGGCCGATCGCCTCGTCGTAGAGGCTCGGCGCGGCGAGGATCTCCTCCAGCCGCCTTGCGATCTCGGGCCGGTGCGCGTGCGGGCGCAGCATCGCCTCGTTGCGGTTGCCGAGCAGGAACTCGATGGCCCGGTACTGGTAGGACTGGAAGCCCGACGACTGGCCGAGCGCGCCGCGAAACTCGGTGTACTCGCTCGGCGTCATCGTCCGCAGCACGTCCCAGGCCGAGTTGAGCTGCTCGAAGATGCGCGCAACGCGCGTCAGCATCTTGAAGGCCGGCCGGGCCTCGCCGGTCCTGAGCGCCGCCATCGCCGAGCGGATCTCGTGCACGGCGAGCTTCATCCAGAGCTCGCTGGTCTGGTGCTGGACGATGAAGAGGAGCTCGTCGTGCGCGTCCGAGAGCGGGGCCTGCGCGTCGAGGACGGCGTCGAGGTGGAGATAGTCGCCGTAGGACATGCGGTCCCGGAACGACATCTCCGCCCCCTCGGCGGACGGATCGTAGGGGTCCGTCATGTGACGCGCGCCCTCTTGCGGTACTCGGGCCGGTCCCACAGCCTCCCGGCCATGACCTCCTCCAGGATGGCGACGGCCGCCATCACGTCGCCCTCGTCGATGTAGAGGGGCGTGAAGCCGAAGCGCAGGGCATCGGGGGCGCGGAAGTCGCCGATGAGGCCGCGCGCGATGAGCGCCTGCATGATCGCGTAGCCCTCCGGATGGCGAAATGAGACCTGGCTGCCGCGCTCCGCCCCGTCGCGCGGCGAGGCGAGCGTCAGCATCGGGCAGCGCGCCTCCACCTCGGCGATGAAGCGCTCGGAGAGGGCGAGCGACGCGCGGCGCACCTCGGCAAGGGAGATGCCGTCCCAGACGTCGAGCGCCGCGTCGAGGGATGCGAGGGCGATGATCGGCGGCGTCCCGACCCGCATCCGCGCGACGCCGGGCGCGGGGCGGTAGTCGAGGTCGAAGGCGAACGGCGCCTCGTGGCCGAGCCATCCGGAGAGGATCGGCCGCGCCACATCCGCCCACCTGGGCGCCACGTAGATGAACGCCGGCGCGCCCGGGCCGCCGTTGAGGTACTTGTAGGTGCAGCCCGCCGCGAAATCCGCCCCCGCCCCTTCGAGGTCGATGGGGAGCGCGCCGGCGGAATGGGCGAGGTCCCATACCGCGAGCGCCCCGGCGGCGTGCGCCTTCGCGGTGAGGCGCGCCATGTCGTGCAGGCGGCCGGTGCGGTAGTCCACCTCGGTCAGCATCAGCACCGCGACGCTCTCGTCGATGGCGTCCTCGACCGCCTCGGGCGCGACGACCTTCAGCTCGTGGCCCCGGCCGAGCGCGGCGAGAAGCCCGTCGGCCATGTAGAGGTCGGTGGGGAAGTTGCCCTCGTCCGACAGCACCACCCGCCGCCCCTCCGGCGCGAGACCGAGCGCGGCGGCAAGCGCCTGGAACATCTTGATGGAGAGCGTGTCGCCCATGGTGACGGAGCCGGCCGGGGCGCCGACCAGCGGGGCGATGCGGTCGCCGATCCGCTCGGGCGCGGCCATCCACCCCGCGTCGTTCCAGCCGCGGATGAGGCGCTTGCCCCACTCCTCGGTCATCGTCCGCGCGACGCGGCCGGCGGCGCCCTTCGGCAGGGGGCCGAGGGAATTGCCGTCGAGGTAGATCACGCCCTCCGGCAACTCGAACTGTGCCTTGGTGGCCTCGAACATGCCGCCCAATGTCGCCCCCCGCACCCGCTGGCACGAGTAGACGACGCCCAAACGCGCCGCCGATCAAGCCCTTGGGGCGCGATGCTCCACCGCGCCGCCGTGGCGGCTCAGCCCGACTGGATGCGCCCGTCGAGCCCCACGAGACGGGCGAGCTGGCGCATGCGGCGGAGCGGCCTCTCCCCGTCGAACACCGCCATGTCCGCCGGAAGACGCAGGATGAGGTTACCCTCCTCCTGCACGATGGAGGCCTTCGGCAGAACGCCCGGAATTCCCGGCGCGAGCACGTAGGCGACCCGCAGGATGGCGGCGATCACCTCCGCCCGCTCCAGCATCTTGCCCGAGCACAGCATCGCCGCGCCCGGACTGGTCTGCGGATGCTCCGGCCCGCCATAGCGGTCGATCAGCACCTGGGCCAGGAAGCCGCGCCCGTGGTGGTCCACGCCGTAGAGGGCGACGTTGGAGACGACCGCGATCGCCTGATCGGCGCGATAGTCCGGGTGCGAGCGCCAGGAAATGTCCGACATCAGGCATGCGGCGACGCGCAGCCGCTCGTCCGACTGCGTCTCGTCGAGGCCCATCGCCTCCAGGCACGCCCTGGAGAACTCCACCAGCTCGGCCGACTGCTGCGGCGAGCGGTTGCGCAGGATCGCCAGCTCCTCCGCCGCCAGGATCAGCGGATCGGGCGAGCGCTCCTCCTCCGTCAGCGCCTCGTAGATGAGGCCCTCCCTCACGCCCAGCGACGAGGCGACGATGGTCCGCGGCCGGCCGAGCGCGATGAGCGCTCGCATCACCACCGCGCCCCAGGGGACGAGCCCGCGGCGGCCCTTCGAGATGACGCCGCTCTTGTCCATGGTGTCGACGCCGTGCTTCAGCACCTCGTCGCAGAAGTCGGCCATCTCGTCCGCCTCGACCGCATACTGGTGCATGATCGAGATCGGGTAGCTCGTCACCGCCATGTGCAGGCGGACCAGGGATCGCCATGTCCCGCCGACGGCGTAGAAGTTGCGCCCCTGACAGGCCCGGAGCGGCTCGGACCGGGCGAGGATGTCCCGCGCGATCTCGCCGCCCCGCGCCAGCGACGACTTCGCGTCGCCGCGCAGCCGGAGCGTGCCGAGCGGGTAGCTGTCCCCCTCGCCGACGCCCTTCGGCGACAGGTCGATCAGCTCCAGCGAGCCGCCGCCGAGGTCGCCGACGACGCCGTCGGGCCGCCAGAAGCCGCACAGGACGCCGGCCGCCGCCATCTGCGCCTCCTCGACGCCCTGCAGCACCCGGACCGGCACGCCGGCGATCGCCTCGATGTCGCGGATGAAGGCCGCCCCGTTGGAGGCGACGCGCGCCGCCGCCGTCGCCACGATGGTGACGTTGTCGACCTCCGCGGCACGGACCACCGCCATGAAGCGGCGGATGGCGATGAGCGCCCGTCCCATCGCCTCCTCCGTCAGGCGGCCGTTGTCGACGAGACCTTCACCGAGGGCGGCGAGCACCTTCTCGTTGAACAGAACGGTCGGCGCCCGGGACGCCCGTTCGTAGATGACCAGGCGGACCGAGTTGGAACCGACGTCGATGACGGCAATCCCATCGCCCAGACGCGTGCCCCGCGGGATCTCGCGGGCTCGGGTGAGCTCCGGCACCGATCAATCCAGGAACGGCGCGAGCGCCTTGGGCTTCTGCAATTCGCCCGCCTTGCCCCGGCCGGACAGCGATGGATTGGTCATGAAGTACTTATGTGCGTTCACACGCTCCTCGTCGTCCTCGACCGTGACGCGGCTGTGGCTTCCGTCGGGATTGATCATCCAGCTCTGCTCGTTGTCGCGCAGGGACGCTACCATAATTTGATCGAGAATCTGCTGATGCACGGTGTCGTTGTCGATCGGTGCCAGGGTTTCCACACGTCGATCGAGGTTGCGGGGCATCATGTCCGCGGACCCGATGTAAACCACCGCATCACGCGACGGCAGCGCCGAGCCATTGCCGAAGCAAAAGATCCGAGAGTGTTCGAGAAATCGACCCACGATCGATTTCACCCTCACATTCTCGGAGAGGCCCGGGACGCCCGGCCGCAGACAGCATATGCCGCGCACCACCAGATCGACCTCCACGCCCGCCGCGGACGCGTCGTAGAGCTTGTCGATCACCTTGGCGTCGACGAGCGAGTTCATCTTCATCCAGATCGTGCCCGGACGACCGGCCCGGGCATGGGCGATCTCGGCGTCGATATGGTCGAGGATTCGCCGGCGCAGCGTGATCGGCGAGACCGCGAGGCGGTTGAGTTCCGCCGGCTCGGCGTAGCCGGTGACGAAGTTGAAGATCCGCGCCGCGTCCTGCCCGATCTCCGGGTTGGCGGTGAAGAAGGAGAGGTCCGTGTAGATCTTCGCCGTGATCGGGTGGTAGTTGCCGGTGCCGATGTGGGTGTAGGTGGCGAGCTTGCCGCCCTCGCGCCGCACCACCAGGGACAGCTTGGCGTGCGTCTTCAGCTCCAGGAAGCCGAAGACGACCTGCACGCCCGCCCGTTCCAGGTCGCGCGCCCAGCGGATGTTGGCCTCCTCGTCGAAGCGCGCCTTGATCTCGACCAGCGCGGTGACGGACTTGCCCGCCTCCGCGGCGGCGATCAGCGCGGCGACGATCGGCGAGTTGTTGGAGGTGCGGTAGAGCGTCTGCTTGATCGCGACCACGTCCGGGTCGGCCGCCGCCTGGCTGACGAACTGCACCACCACGTCGAAGGACTCGTACGGATGGTGGATCACCATGTCCTTGGTGCGGATCGCGGCGAAGACGTCCCCGCCCGCGTCGCGCACGCGCTCGGGGAAGCGCGGCGTATAGGGCTGGAACTTGAGGTCCGGCCGCTCCAGCGAGACGAGCTGGGACAGGTCCTTCAGCGCCAGCGTGCCGTCGATGATCATCGCCGCGTTGTCGTCGACGCCGAGCCGCTCGCAGACGAAGGCGCGCAGGTCGTCCGGCATCGAGGCCTCGATCTCGAGGCGGATCACCGACCCCCGGCGCCGCCGCTTCAGCGCGCTTTCGAAGGTGCGCACCAGGTCTTCCGCCTCTTCCTCGATTTCGAGGTCGCTGTCGCGGATGACCCGGAAGGAGCCGGTGGAGAGGATCTCGTGCGACGGGAAGAGCCGGTGCAGATGCAGCCGGATCACGTTGGAGAGCATTATGAACCGCTCGCCCTCGCCCGAGGAGACGCGGATGAACCGCTCCACCTGGGCCGGGATGCGCACCAGCGCGACGCGCGCCTCGCCCTCCGGCGCCCTCAGCACAAGCGCGAGCGAGAGGTTGAGGTTGGGGATGAATGGGAACGGGTGCGCCGGGTCGATCGCGAGCGGCGTCAGAACCGGGAAGATATGCGTCAGGAAGGTCTTCTCGAGGTCATCGCGCTCGCGCTCGGTGAGGTCGTCCGGCCCGACGATCTCGATCCCCTCCCTGACGAGCTCGGTCTTGAGCTCGTTGAACTGGCGCTGCTGCTCGGCCTGAAGGTTGGCGACGCGCTCGTTGATGCGCGCCAGCTGGCCGCCCGGGGTGAGGCCGTCGTCGCTGACCGCGTCGACCCCGGCGCGCTGCTGGGCGATGAGGCCGGCGACGCGCACCATCAGGAACTCGTCGAGATTGTTGGCCGAGATCGACAGGAAGCGCAGCCGCTCGAGCAGCGGGTGGCTGGTGTTCGCCGCTTCCTCGAGCACGCGCTCGTTGAAGCCGAGCCAGGACAGCTCGCGGTTGGTGAAGCGATCGGGGCTCGCCCTCAGCTCCTCGTCGACGTTGTGGGTGTGCGGCCGCACGTGCCCATGTCCGTGTCCATGTCCGTGAGCCTGCCCCGCGGGCCTCGGGTCGGACTTGTCCGGCATGGAGGCGTTCGCCGCCACCGCGCCCGCCTTGGAGGACGTGCGCGACGCCTCCTCGGTGTCAGAGATCGCCATGTTCGCCCTCGCCGGTTTGGCTGCTGCCGGGGCTATGGCACAATGTCGTCGGGGATTGAACCGCCTGTTTTCAAGACTCGTGCAGCAAGTGGCCGCGTGGGTCCCCTCTGCTCGGCGAGCCCGGCCTTGTCGATCCGCTCCACCATTTGCACCGCGGCGTGCAGTGTACGCTCGACACGCGCCATGAGGAAGGTCACCACGGCCGGGTCGGCCGGGAGCTGGCGGGCGAGGAACGCCTCCACCAGGACACGCCGCAGCAGGATGTCGTCTGGCGGCTGCAGCACCGTCTCGGGCGTGGCGTTGAGGCGCGAGGCGAGGTCCGGCAGCGCGATCCCGGCCCGCGAACGCGCGGTGAGGAGAAGCGTCGTCCCGGCGGCCCGCACGGCGTTGATGAGATGGAAGAGCGCCCGCTCGTCCGCCCGGTCCGCGTCGTCGACCACCACGGGCCCGCGCGCGAGCTGCAGCACGTCCCCCGCCCTCAGAGCCTCCCCGGCGAGGTGCGCCGCCCCCGTCCGCTCGGCGAAGGCGCGGGCGAGGTGCGACTTGCCCGTCCCCTCGCCGCCGCGCACGAGCGCCACCGGATGCGACCAGCGCGGCCACTCGTCGACGAGCGCGAAGGCCGCCGCGTTGCACGGCGTGACGATCGTCGCGGGCGGTACTTCCCCGTTGTTAAGGTCGAGCGCTAGCTGTTCCATCAAAGCCCCAACGTGACCCGTCGTCCTTGTCGGCATGTCCGTCCCGGCGGAACCGCCCCGGCCGACGCCACCCTAGCGAGGCCCCGCCGATCCGGGGGCCGCCGCCATGTCGCCTCACCGCTTTCAACATGGTTTTGCAGATTGCCTGTTGACAACCTGTGCGGCACTTGGCCCGTTCGCCCTTTCCCTCGACCCCGAACCGTGGCAGGTCGCAGGCGAGATTTCGGAAGGCATCGATGGAAGACCCCCGCGCACGCTACGCCGCCGCCGGCGTGAACGTCGAGGCCGGCGATTCGCTCGTCGAGCGCATCAAGCCGGCCGCCGCTTCGACGGCCCGGCCCGGATGCACACCTTCGCTCGGCGGATTCGCCGGGCTGTTCGACCTTGCAGCCGCCGGCCACGCCGACTCGCTGCTCGTCGCATCGACCGACGGTGTCGGCACCAAGCTCCGCCTCGCGGTGGAGCTCGGCATGCACCGCGGGGTCGGCATCGACCTCGTCGCGATGTGCGTCAACGACGTGCTCGCCCAGGGCGCCGAGCCGCTCCTCTTCCTCGACTACTACGCCACCGGCAAGCTCGAGGTCGCCGCCGCGGCGGAGGTCGTCGAGGGCATCGCCGAGGGTTGCCGCCAGGCCGGCTGCGCCCTCGTCGGCGGGGAGACGGCGGAGATGCCGGGCCACTACGCCCGGGGCGACTACGACCTCGCCGGCTTCGTGGTCGGCGCCGTGCCGCGCAACCGCGTGCTGCCGAAGGACGTGGCGGTGGGGGACGCGCTCATCGCCCTCGCCTCCTCCGGCGCGCACTCCAACGGCTACTCGCTGATCCGCCGGCTCGCGGCCGACCGCAACTGGGACCTCTCCGCCCCGTTCGAGGACGTCACCCTCGGCGAGGCGCTGATGACGCCGACCCGCATCTACGTGAAGCCCGTGCTGGCCGCCGTCGCGGCGCATCCGGTCCACGGCATCGCCCACATCACCGGCGGCGGCATCACCGGCAACGTGCCGCGCATGCTGGCCGACGACCAGTGCGCGGCGATCGAGCGCGACCTCCTTCCGCCGAGCAAGCTGATGGCATTCCTTTCCGAGCAGGGCGACCTCTCGCCGGCGGAGATGGAAGCGACCTTCAACTGCGGCACCGGCCTCGTCATGGCGGTCGCCGCCGAGGCCGCGGACGCCGTCGTCGCCGATCTCGAGGCCGCCGGCGAGACGGCCGTGCGGGTCGGCACCGTGGTCGAGCGCGAGGGCGACGGACCGCAATGCCTGATTTCGTGAGGGACGCGGACGGCCGCGTTCCCATCGCCGTCTTCCTGTCGGGGCGGGGCAGCAACTTCGCCGCGCTCGCCGAGGCGGCGGAGGATCCGGCCTACCCGGCCCGCATCGTCCTCGTCCTCTCCGACAAGGTGGACGCCAAGGGCCTCGACCTCGCGCGGGCGAAGGGGATCGCCACCGCCGCCGTCGCGCGGCGCGACTACGACAGCCGCGACGCCTTCGACAGCGCGCTCGAGGCGAAGGTGCACGAGGCGGGCGCACAGCTCATCTGCCTCGCCGGCTTCATGCGCATCCTCGGCCGCCCCTTCGTGGAGCGGTGGGAGGGCCGGATGCTGAACATCCACCCGTCGCTGCTGCCGGCCTACCGCGGCCTCGACACCCACGCCCGGGCGCTCGCCGACGGCGTCGCCGAGCATGGCGTCACCGTCCACCTCGTCACGCCGGAGCTCGACGACGGGCCGGCGCTCGCCCAGGCGCGCGTCCCGGTCCGGCCGGACGACACCCCGGACACGCTCGCCCAGCGCGTCCTCGTCGAGGAGCACAAGCTCTACCCCGCGGCGCTGGCCGCCTATCTCGCCGGGTAGCCGGCAACCCCCTGAGCCTCCCCGCACCGGACCCACGGTCCCGCCGCGCCGCCACAGGCACGGCGGATCCCTCCGCCTGTTCCTTGGTGAAGCCCGAGCCCCGCGGCGCCGCCTCCCCCTCCCTGCATCTCCCAATGGTGTCTCCGCCGGATCGCGGATTGCACGCGGCTCGGCGCCCTCTTGGCATTCCATCGGCACGCAAAATGCATCAGCGTGGGCGGACCGGTTCCGGACCTCGTGCCTGACGCTGCCGCCCTCACCGCGCGGCCCCCTGGCGCGCACGTCGCCGGGGCCCACGGGAGAGGAGAAAGACGATGAAAACTGCCCTGATGGCCACGCTGCTCGCGGCCGGCCTCGCCGCCGCGCCGGTCGCGGCGTCGGCCCAGAGCCTCAAGACCGGCGTCGACGGCACGTTCGCGCCGCACGCCTTCCCGACGCTCGACGGCAAGACCGAGGGCTTCAACATGGACCTCGGCAAGGCGCTGGGCGAGGAGCTCGGCACCGAAGTCGACATCGACGTGACCCAGTGGTCCGGCCTTCTGCCCGGTCTGCAGGCAGGCACCTACGACTTCGTGCTCGCGCCGACGACGGTGACGCCTGAGCGCGCCGAGAACATGCTCTTCACCGAGCCCTACCTCAACACCGACTTCCAGTTCGTCACGAAAAAGGGCGCGCCGAAGATCACCGACCTGAAGGAGTTCAAGGACAAGGTGATCGCCGTCAACAAGGGCTCGGCCTACGACGAGTGGGCGCGCGGCATCGCCGACGAGATCGGCTGGACGGTGGAGTCCTACGGCACCAACCTCGACGCGCTGCAGGCGGTGATGTCGGGCCGCGCGTTCGCGAACGTCGCCGGCAACACCAACTCCGCCTGGGCGGTGAAGCAGAACCCGCAGCTTGAGCTGTCGTACCTCTATTCCACCGGCAAGGTGTTCTCGATCCCGCTGCGGCTCGACAACACGGAGCTGCGCGCCAAGCTCGACATGGCGGTCGAGTGCCTGAAGAAGAGCGGCACCCTCGCCGAGCTGCACGAGAAGTGGTTCGGCTACGCCCCGGCCGCGGACTCGGCGACGGCGACGATCTATCCCGGCGTCGGCATCCCAGACATGCCGAACTACGACGCGACCGAGCACGAGCTGCAGTGCTCCTGACGAGCGTGAGCGCCCGCCGCTGGCGGGCATCATGCGCGGCGCCCGGCGACGGGCGCTCCCGTGGCCGGGCCCGTCCCGGCCATTCTTCAGTCAGTACGGGATAGTCCGGTGGCGACCCAACAGCCCATTCTCGATGTGCGCGGCCTCACCAAGCGCTTCGGCTCGACCGAGGTCCTGAAGGGGATCGACCTCGCCGTCCGCCCGCAGGAGCTGGTCTTCGTGATCGGCCCCTCCGGCTCCGGCAAGTCGACGCTGCTGCGCTGCTGCAACCGCCTGGAGGAGCCGACGGACGGCTCCATCCGCTTCGCCGGCCAGGAGCTGCTGGCGCCCAAGGTCGACATCAACGCGATGCGCCGGCGCATCGGCATGGTGTTCCAGTCGTTCAACCTCTACCCGCACATGACCGCGCGCGGGAACGTCATGCTGGCGCTGCGCAAGGTGCTGAAGTTGCCGCGCGACCAGGCGCGGGCCGAGGCGGACGCGGCGCTCGCCCGGGTCGGCCTCGGCGATCGCGCCGGGCACCACCCCAACGCCCTCTCCGGCGGGCAGCAGCAGCGCGTCGCCATCGCCCGCGCCCTCGCCCTGAAGCCGGAGGTGATGCTGTTCGACGAGCCGACCTCCGCGCTCGACCCCGAGCTGGTCGGCTCGGTGCTGGCCGTGATGCGCGACCTCAAGGCCGACGGCATGACGATGCTCGTCGTCAGCCACGAGATGCGCTTCGCCCAGGAGGCCGCCGACCGTGTCGTCTTCATGGACGGCGGGGTGATCGTCGAGCAGGGCCCGCCGAGCCAGATCTTCGGGGCGCCGACGCACGAGCGCACCCGCGCCTTCCTCTCCCGCGTCCTCAACTGACGTCAGGCCGGACCCATGCCCCCTGACCGCTGGTCGATCTTCCTCGACACGTTCTTCAAATCCTCCGTCATCGAGAAGTACCTGCCGTCGATCGCCAAGGGCGTCGTCGTGACCCTCGAATGCGCCGTCCTCGTGGTGATCACCGGGATCCTCCTCGGCCTCGCCCTCGCCCTGGTGCGCGCCTACCGCATCCGTGCGCTGAACGTCGTCATCGTCGTCTTCGTGGACATGATGCGGGCGCTGCCGCCGCTGGTGCTGATCCTCGTCGTCTACTTCGGCCTCCCCAACGTCGGGGTCTCGCTGCCGAACTTCGTGGTGCTCTGGCTCGTCCTGATGTTCGTGCTGGCGGCGTTCGCGGAGGAGATCTTCTGGGCCGGCATCACCGCGACGCCGAAGGGCCAGTGGGAGGCGGCGCGCTCCACCGGCCTCGGCTTCACGCAGACCCTCGTCTGGGTGGTGATGCCCCAGGCGGCGCGGATCACCATCCCGCCGCTCACCAACCGCACCATCGCCATCACCAAGAACACCGCGCTCGGCACCGTGATCGGCGTGCCGGAGATCCTCAACCAGGCGACGACGGCGACGTCGTTCGCCGGCAACGCCACGCCGCTGATGATGGGCGCGGTCGCCTACCTCGTCCTCTTCATCCCCGTCGTGATCTTCGGCCGCTGGCTGGAGACGCGCTTTGCCTGGAAGCGCGCCTGATGCACCCCGCCGAACCCAAGCGCGCGCCGACGCCGGCTCCGCCCGTGCGCGACGTCGCCGTCATCGGCCGGCCAGCCAGGACGGAGCGCCGCTGATGGACCAGCTGCTCGACCAGTTCTTCAACGTCGCGATCATGACGAAGACGTTCCCGCTCCTGCTGAAGGGGCTCGTCATGACGCTGAAGGTGTGCGCGATCGTCGTTCCGGTGGGGCTCGTCGCCGGGCTGGTCGCGGCGCTGTGCGCCACCAGCCACCGCCGCTGGCTGCGCATCATGATGGTGCCCTACGTCGACCTCTTCCGGGCCGTGCCGCCGCTGGTGCTCCTCATCTTCATCCACAGCGGCCTCCCGTTCGCGGGGATCAGCCTGACGCCGTTCCAGTCGGTGACGCTGGCGTTCCTCCTCAACAACTCGGCCTTCTACGGCGAGATCTACCGGGCCGGGATCGAGAGCATCGGCGCGGGGCAGCGGGAAGCGGCACGCTCCACAGGACTGACGGCGTTCCAGACGAACCTCTACGTCATCATCCCGCAGGCGGTGCGCAACGTTTTGCCGGACCTCCTCTCGAACACGATCGAGGTGGTGAAGCTGACCTCGCTCGCCAGCGTGGTGGCTCTGCCCGAGCTCCTCTACTCAGCCGACATGGCACGGTCTATTACCTTCAATGCCTCGCCGCTGGTGCTGGCGGCAGCCTTCTACCTCGTCCTCCTGTGGCCGGTGGTGCGGCTTCTCAGCCGCCTCGAACGCCGCGTCGCAGGATGACCCGCGCGTCTTAAGGAGACTTCCATGCGTACCCTCACCGTCGGAGCCGCACAGCTCGGACCCATCCAGAAAGCCGAAGGGCGGCAGGAGGTCGTGGCCCGCATGATCGCGCTGCTCGACGATGCGGCGGCCAAGGGCTGCGATCTCGTCGTGTTCCCCGAGCTCGCGCTGACGACCTTCTTCCCCCGCTGGTACATGACCGACCCGGCGGAGATCGACACCTGGTTCGAGAGCGTGATGCCGAACGCGGCGACGAAGCCGCTGTTCGACCGCGCCCGCGAACTCGGCGTCGCGATCTCCTTCGGCTACGCCGAGAAGACGCCGGACGGACACCACTTCAACACCTCGATCCTGACCGACAAGGCGGGCGCGATCGTCGGCAAGTACCGCAAGATCCACCTCCCAGGTCACTCCGAGTTCGACGAGAAGCGGGCGTTCCAGCACCTCGAGAAGCGCTACTTCGAGCCGGGCGACCTCGGCTTTCCCGTGTGGCACGCGCTGGGCGGGCTCATGGGCATGTGCATCTGCAACGACCGCCGCTGGCCCGAAACCTACCGCGTGATGGGCCTCCAGGGCGTCGAAATGGTGATGCTCGGCTTCAACACGCCGTCTGTGAACAGCCAGAAGTCCGACGAGGGCATCGAGGACCGGCTGTTCCACCACAAGCTCTCGCTGCAGGCGGGCGCCTACCAGAACTCGACCTGGGTCATCGCCGTGGCGAAGGCCGGTGACGAGGACGGGCACCACCTGATGGGCGGCACCGTGATCGTCGACCCGAACGGCAAGGTCGTCGCCGAGACGAAGACCGAGGGCGACGAGCTGATCGTCCACCCCTGCGACCTCGACGCGACGCGCTTCGGCAAGGAGACGATCTTCGACTTCAAGCGCCACCGCCGGATCGAGCACTACGGGCTGATCACCAGCCAGACCGGCGTCGAGCCGCCGTCGGTATGAGCGCGGGCGGAACGCTCGAGGGCGGGGTCGACCTCGCCCTCTCCGACCTCTCGCAGAAGGACTGCTACAAGGTCCTGTGCAGCGTCGTCATCCCGCGCCCCATCGCGCTGGTGACGAGCCTCGCGCCGAACGGCGCGGTCAACGCGGCCCCGTTCTCATTCTTCAACGTCTTCTCCGAGGCCCCGCCGCTCGTCGTCCTGGGCCTGCAGTCGCGGGAAGGCGCCATGAAGGACACCACCGCCAACGTGCGGCGGACGGGCGAGTTCGTGGTCAACCTCGTCTCGGAGGACATCGCGGAGGCGATGAACCGCTGCGCCATCGACTTCCCGCCCGACGTCGGCGAGCTGGCGTATGCCGGGCTCACGGCGGCGCCCTCGCGCGACGTCGCGGTGCCGGCGATCGCCGAGGCGCCGGTCGCGCTGGAATGCCGCCGCTTCATGATGGTGAACGTGTCGGTGGAGCGGGACCTCCTGATCGGCGAGGTCCTCAGGGTGCGCGCGCGGCCCGGCATCATCGACCCGGAGACGCTCTACATGGACGTCGACGCGTACAACCCCGTCGCGCGCCTCTTCGGCAATCACTACGCCAAGCTGGGCGAACGCTTCTCGATGACGCGCGAGGCGTACGACCCCGCGCTCCACGGCCCCGCCGAAACCACCGACGCCTGACCGCCGGGATGCGCCCCGGGGCGCATCCCCTTCCCGGTCTTCCGGCCCGGAGGCCCGGAGGCCATGGCGCCCTACAGCAGCTTGGCGCCGAAGTTCTGGGCCGGGTCGAATTCCGGCGCGACCTTGCCGCGGGGCGCGGCCGCCCTGCCGCCCGTACGCGGCAGGAACTCGCCGCTGCCGGGCTTGCCGGTGAGCGTGCCGTCCTTCACGACGACCTCGCCGCGGCGCAGCACCGTCGCCGGCCAGCCCTTCAGGGTGCGACCCACGAACGGGGTGTAGCCGGTGGCGTCGGCCATCATCTCGTCGGTGAGGGTAACCTCGCGCTCGGTGTCCCAGACGACAATGTCGGCGTCCTTGCCGACGGCGATCGAACCCTTGCGGTCGGCGAGGTTGTAGAGCTGCGCCGGCGCGGTGGACATCAGCCGCACGAAGTCGGTCACCTCCATGCGGCCCCTGGAGACGATGGCGTCGAACATCAGCGGCATGCGCACCTGGAGGCCCGGCATGCCGTTGGGGATCTGCTTGAACGTCGGGTTCGGCCCGGCCGACAGCTTGCCCTTCTCGTCGAACGAGAACGGCGCGTGGTCGGAGGTGACGGTCTGCAGGTCGCCCCGCTCCAGCGCCGCCCACAGCGCCTCGATGTCGGCCTCGCCGCGCGGCGGCGGGCTGCAGCACCATTTGGCGCCCTCCATCCCCGGCTTGTCGAGGTCCTCCTTGGTGAGGAAGAGGTATTGCGGGCACGTCTCGGCCCACACCTTCACGCCGCGCGCGCGGGCGGCGTTGACGGTCGCGGCACCCTCGGCGGTGGAGACGTGGAAGATCATGATCGGCTGGTCGATCAGCTCGGACATGGCGATGAGGCGGTTGAACGCCTCGGCCTCGGACCCGCGCGGGTGGCTGATCGCGTGGTACTTCGGGGCGGTGTAGCCACGGTCCAGCAGGCGCTGCACCATCCACTTGATCATGCCGTGGTTCTCGGCATGGACGCAGACCATCGTGCCGAGCTCGCGCGCCTTGAGGAGAACGTCGAGCATCTCGCCGTCGTCGATCTTCATCGCGTCGTAGGTCATGAAGACCTTGATCGAGCCGTGGCCGTCCTTGGCCAGCGCCGGAAGGTGCTCGTTCATCGTCACCGGCGTCGGGTCGGTGACGATGAGGTGGAGCGCGTAGTCGGTGATGGAGCCGCGCCTCGCGAGGGCGTGGTAGTCGCGGGCGACCTCGGCGATGTCCATCCCCTTGTGCTGGCAGGCGAACGGGATCACCGTCGTGGTGCCGCCGAGGGCGGCGGAGCCGGTCGCCGTCTCGAACGTGTCGGCGTTGACGACGCCCATGGCGGAGAGCTGTTCGATGTGGCAGTGGCTGTCGACGCCGCCGGGGGTGACGAGCGCGCCGCCGGCGTCGACGACTTCGCTCGCGTCGCCGAGGTTCTCGCCGATGGCGGCGATCTTCCCGGCTTTGATGGCGATGTCGCAGCGCATGACGTCGACGGCGGTTGCGACGGTGCCGCCGCGGACGATGAGATCGTAGGTGGGCATGGAGCTTGGGAGCCGACTTCTAAAGGCTTGAGTTAAGTGCGGGCAGACTGGCACCGCGCGATGGAATGCTGCAGGGTTCGTGCCGCAGCGCGCATGGAGGATATCAGGTGGCTGGGGCTAAACAACGCATTCTGGTGGTGAACCCCAACTCCAACGACGCGGTGACGCGGGGCATCGACGCCGCGCTGGAGCCGCTGCGCTTCGCGGAAGGGCCGGAGATCGCCTGCATGACGCTCGCGGAAGGTCCGTTCGGGGTCGAGACGCAGGAGGACGTGGAGTCCGTCACGCTCCCCCTCGCCCGGCTCGTGCGCGAGCGCAACGATGCCGCCGCGTTCATCATCGCCTGCTACTCCGACCCCGGCATCCACGTCTGCCGCGAGGCGACGGACCGGCCGGTGTTCGGCATCGCCGAGTGCGGCGTGCTGACGGCGCTGTCGCGCGGGGAGCGGTTCGGCGTGCTGGCGATCAAGGACCGCTCGATCCCGCGGCACATCCGCTATCTGCGGCAGATGGGGCTGATGGACCGCCTCGCGGGCGAGCGCGCCCTCGGCCTCAGCGTGGCGGAGACGGCCTCCGGCACGTCCACGCTCGACCGGATGACGGAGGTCGGCACCGAGCTGCGCGACAAGGACGGCGCGAACGCCATCGTGATGGGCTGCGCCGGCATGGCCGCGCACCGCAAGGCGCTGGAGGAGCGACTGGGCGTCCCGGTCATCGACCCGACGCAGGCGGCGGTCTCGATGGCCATCGGCACGGTCGCCCTGGCCTAGGCCGAGCGCAGCGGGTGCGGCTGGTGCGGCGAGTGCGACGGGATCCGCGAAAGGGGCAGACCCTTCAGGCGCAGGCAACCCGGGCGAACGTCGCCGGCCGCGCATACGAAAAGACCGCCGCGCGGGGCGCAGCGGTCGAATTCATTTCGGTGGAGCCGCCGTGTGCGGCTCCGGTCCGGGCTCGCTTAGAGGTCGTCGCGGTAGAAGAGGTCCGGACGGGCAGCGTTTTCGGCCAGCGCCTGACGCAGCTCGGCGGGCGCCTCGATCGGCGCGGCGGCGGTCACGACGCGAAGCTCCGCGATGTCGTCCTTGCTGTCACGCACGGTGATAGACGGGATCACGACGTCCTTGGCGATGATCGTGGTGTTCGCCTCGGGATCGTGCGTGAAGACTTCCCGGCCTTCCGGGTCGAGCAGCACGATGCGCTGGCGCTTGCCGCCGCCGACCACCTCGACATGGGTCACGACCGAGGACGACTCGATGCGGTCCGTGTTCCGCTTCGCGGTGGTCATGACGGTCGGATCGGCGATATGGGCGTCGCCGGACATCACGTTGCTGGCAAGTTCGACGTGGCGGGCAAGATTGCCGACGGTCGACGTCACGCCGTTATAGAATTTTTCATTGTTTGCAGCGTAGGCTGCTGCCGCAACGGAACCAGTGAAGACCAACGCCACGACTGCGGTACGACCGAACACTGACATCCGAGCTCTCCTTCCAGTGGGCGTAAGCCCTCTGCCGCCCCTGCGGCTTTTGCGTGCGGCACTGACTTGCGCCGTGGTTGTCCACAGTTGGTTATGTTGCACCTTGGCCACAAGACCGGTCCGCGGACATTCGACATCACTTCTTGTGGAAAATTTAACTTTCCACCGATGACATACCAACGTTAAACGGGAAGTTGGGTTCCCATATATGTTGATGTTCTCCATATACCCCTAAACGAATCGCAACGCAAGCGCGCGACAGGGGTACTTATGGATGCGCACGCCCGCCGTTCGGCGGCGTTGAACGACCGTGCGCCTCGCAAAGAGGCGAAACTTATCCTCTACTGGATGCAGCACAGTCAGCGGGCGCACGGCAATCCGGCGCTCGAACGGGCAGCATACTGGGCGAACCAGTGCGGGCTCCCCCTCCTCGTCCTCTTCGTCGTCGATCCCGGTTATCCGGATGCGAACATCCGGCACTATACGTTCATGCTCGAGGGCCTGAAGGAGACGATCGCGGCCGTGGAGAAGCGCGGCGCGGCCTTCTCACTGCGCCTCGGCAGCCCGCCGGAGGTGGCCGTCAAGGTCGCGCGCGAGGCCGCCGTCGTGGTCACGGACCGAGGATATCTGCGGCATTTGGTGGAGTGGCGGCGCACGCTCGCCCGCGAGTGCGACTGCCTCGTCGAGATGGTCGAGGGCGACGCGATCGTCCCCGTCGAGGAGGCGTCGGGCAAGCAGGAAACTGCCGCAAGGACGTTCCGTCCGAGGGTGCACCGCGCCCTCCCCGCTTTCCTCGATCTTCCACAGACCGTGCGCCTGAAGCACGAGGCGAAGGACCTCGGATCGAAGGACGACCAGCACCTGACCGACGTCACCGCCTTCGCCGAAGGCCTCGGATGCGACATGTCGGTCCCCGCCGTCACCCAAATCAGAGGTGGGATTTCAGAGGCACGCAAGCATCTGAAGGCGTTTCTGCAGGACGATTTTCCTTACTACGGAGACAAACGTTTAGACATTATTAATCGTCACGTTTCCGTGATGAGCCCTTATTTGCACTTCGGCCAGATTTCTCCGCTCGAGATCTACCACGCCGTCCAGGACGTGAAGGGACATGACGAAAGCCGCGCGTCCTACGTGGAGGAGATGCTGGTCCGCCGCGAACTTGCCATCAATTTCGTCCACTATTCTCCCGAGTACGACAGCTATAAGGCACTCCCCGTCTGGGCCCGCGAGACGCTGGAGCACCATGCCGGCGACCCCCGTGACAGGACCTTCACGCGCAGGCAGCTCGAGGAGGGGAAGACCGACGATCCCTACTGGAACGCCGCGATGCGGGAGATGCGCGTCACCGGCTACCTCCACAACGCGCTGCGCATGTACTGGGGCAAGCGCATCATCGCGTACACGAACACGCCGAAGACGGCCTACGCGACCGCCCTCTACCTCAACAACAAGTACTTCCTGGATGGCCGGGATGCGAACTCGTACGCCAACGTCGGCTGGCTCTTCGGGCTGCACGACCGGGGCTGGCCGGAGCGGAACGTGTTCGGCAAGGTCCGCACCATGACCGCGAGCGGCCTGGAGCGGAAGTTCGATATCGACGCCTGCGTGAAGTGGGCCAACGCGCTGTAACGGCCGCCGCCAGGGCGAGGCAGCGGCCACTCGTCATGTCGTTGGCGTTGGCCCGTACCGGCGCCCGGCGTCAGACCGCCGAGGGCTGGACGCTGGCGCTGTCGCCGCCGGCCTCGGTCTCGCCCGTCGAGAAGAAGAGCGCCTGGCTGACGACGGCCTTCACGGTGTCGGTCTCGAACGGCTTGGTGATGAGGAACGCCGGCTCGGGCCGCTCGCCCGTCAGCAGCCGCTCCGGATAGGCGGTGATGAAGATGACCGGCACCGTCATCGACGCCAGGATCTCGTTCACCGCGTCGAGGCCGGAGGAGCCGTCGGCGAGCTGGATGTCCGCCAGCACGAGGCCCGGGCGGCGCGCCTTGACGGCCTCGACCGCCTCGGTGTGCGTGCGGGCGATGCCGGCGACCTCGTGGCCGAGCCCTTCCACCAGCGCCTCGAGGTCCATCGCGATCATCGGCTCGTCCTCGATGATGAGGACGCTGGTCGCGACCTGCTCGGCGATCGACTGGCCCGCCTCGTCGATGAGCTTGCGGACGCCGTTCATGTCGGTGTCGAGGATCGCGGCGGCCTCCTGCAGCGAGAAGCCCTCCACCGTCGTCAGCAGGAAGGCCTGCCGCGCGCGCGGCACCATCGCGTCGAGGCGCTTCTCGAACACTGCGGTCCGCGGCGCGGTCTCGTGGTTGAGGTCGATCGAATCCCAGATGCGGATCAGGATCCGGTACAGCGCGACGCGCGGCGGAATGGACTCGTCAAACATCGAGGGATCTTCGATGAGAGCCTCGAGCGCGGCCTGGACGTAGGCGTCCCCGCTGGGTTGGCTGCCCGTAAGCGAGCGGGCGAAGCGACGCATATAAGGGATATGCGGCGCGATGGTTCTGGCAAGCGACATGACCGTTCCTTGACGAGTTCGATTCCTAAACCGATTAGACTCACTACCTTGCGTGCGCGACCCCACACGCACCAAATCAGCAAGTGCCTCGATCGGTCTAGAACTGATGGAACGAACGAAGCGCCAAACCGTTCCGACAAGGTATGCGTTCTAACGTCCGCCCCGCACGATTGTTCCGATCCCAGGCCCGGATGGCTGGTTTTCGGGCAAAGCGGCAGCGGCGTGGAACCGGAGGATGGAAATTGAATTGTGAAGGAATGCCCGACGGTGCGCGATGACTGACGACGATAGGCCGGGCACCCCCCAGGACGATGCGATGCAGTCGTTGATTGGAAAGCAGTTGCGAACTTTGTACGATTCCGTGTTGGTCGAGCCAATCCCCGACAAGCTGGTCGAGCTTCTCATGAAACTCGACCAGGTGAGCGCGGACAAGTCGGACGACGCGACGCATCCTTCGAACGACGACGAAAGCGCGGATCAGCAATGAGCGTCAAAGAGGAGCTCATTCGCCAGATCCCGAACCTGCGCGCGTTCGCGGTCAGCCTGTGCGGCAACGCCGAGCGGGCCGACGATCTGGTTCAGGAAGCGCTGATGAAGGCCTGGGCCTCGATCGACATGTTCGAGGCCGGCACCAATATGCGGGCATGGCTCTTCACCATCCTGCGCAACGTCTATTATTCGGACTTTCGCAAGAAGCGCCGCGAGGTGGAGGACGCGGACGGCAAGCTCGCCGCCAACCTCTCCACCCATCCCGAACAGATCGGGCACCTCGACATGGTGGATTTCCGCGAGGCGCTCGACAAGCTCGCCGCGGACCAGCGTGAGGCGCTCATCCTGGTCGGCGCCTCCGGCTTCTCCTACGACGAGGCGGCGGAGATCTGCGGCTGCGCCGTCGGCACGGTGAAGAGCCGCGTCAACCGCGCCCGCACGCGCCTCGCCGAGCTGCTGTCGCTGCAGTCAGGCGCCGACTACGGACCCGACCACCAGAGCCGTTCCGTCGTCGACGCCCGCAAGTTCTGACCTGCCACGAGATCGTCGACGGCCCGGCGCCTCATCGCCGACCTCGACGATCCCGCGACGGACGCCGCTTGCGCACCCGTGCCCGGCTTCGCGAGCCCGAACCGAGCGCGCCCTTCCCCTCATAGCTTGATCTTGTTGCCCGGGCGGAAGCCCGGCTCGTCGGCGCCCGAGGACGCCGTGAGGAGTTCCAGTGCGCCGATCAGCTCGGCGTTGGGGTCGTCCCACACCTCGGCGACCTCCGGCCGCACCGCGATCAGCAGCGCCGCCGGATCGTCCGGACCGCGGTCGAACCAGGCCTCGATGTTCGGCGTCCAGAGCTCCTCGATCTTCTGCCGGTCGGACAGCAGCGACGCCTTTCCGGATACCGAGACGTAAGTCTTCCTCTCGGTGTCCACATAGGAGAGACACACGCGCGGATCCCGGCGGAGCTGGTCGTCCTTGTGGTCGGCCCGGCTCGTCACGAACCAGATCGTCCCGGCGGAGCGATCCGCGACCCCCACCATGGGGCGGGCGCGGACCAAGGACCCGTCCTGGGTCACCATCATGCAGGTCTCGATGCGACTGATCTCTCGCCAGACGAGGTCGATTTCGTCCTTTGTCATTTGCATCTCCAGCATTGCACACGGGGCTCACGGGTCGCACTCGAACGACCCTTGGGTCCCGCGTGACCATTCGTGAGATCAATCCGCGAGTCGGGGACGACGTTCCGCGATGTCCGCAGAAATCGACAGAAAACGCGTAGAATCACAGGACTCTACGTTAAATGAAATTGTTGCGGTGGCGGAACTTCGGGCCCCCGGCGGCGTTCCGCGCGGGGCCCTTTGGACCTCAGCTCGCCTGGGCCAGGAGAGCCCGGTCGGGACTGGCGAACGGCACGATCCCCTCGAGCGGCAGGGTCATGTTCGCGACGAGCCCGCCCGGTGTGAACGCGAGGTCCACGTCCGCCCGCAGCGCGCGGGAGAGGTTGCGCTCGATCACCGTCATGCCGAAGCCGCGGCGCGTCGGCTCGCTGACCGCCGGGCCGCCGGTCTCCGCCCACGTGAAGGAGAGCACCTCCTTCTCGTCGACGGTCTTCACCGCCCACGACACGTCGAGCGAGCCCTTCGCATTGGCAAACGCGCCATACTGGACCGCGTTCGCCGCCAGCTCGTGAATCGCGAGGCCGAGGTTCTGCGAGGCCTCCGGCGAGAGGATCACCGGCGGGCCGGAGATCGTCACGCGCGAGGAATGGGGCGGGATGAACTGGCCCACCAGGACGCGGACGAGGTCGCCGATGTCGACGCCGGCCCACTCGTCCGCCACGATCAGGTCCTGCGCCGCCGACAGCGCCCGCAGCCGGGCGATCAGCGCCGGCACGAACGCCTCCACCGTCGGCGACTGCGTGCTCGTCTGCCGGGCGATCGCGATCACCACCGTCAGGAGGTTCTTGGTGCGGTGCGTCAGCTCACGCATCACGAGGCGCATCTGCTCCTCGTTGCGCTTGCGGTGGGTGATGTCGATCGACGCGCAGGTGATGCCGAGCACGGTGCCGTCGGGCTTGAGGTTCGGCTCGATATGGAGGTCGTACCAGCGCCGGTCCGCCCCCTCGCCCACGCCGATCTCGCCCGACACCGGCCGCTTCGTCTCGATGACGCGCTTCTTGAGGCCCATGATCTGCGCGCGGTCCGGCTCGGGCACGACCTCGTCGTCGGTCCGCCCGATGATGGAGCCGATCTGCGTCTCGTCGGAATTCGCCCACGTGTAGCGCAGGTCCGTATCCTGGCTGAACACCATGATCTTTTCCGACCGCAGCGCCAGATTGAACCGCTGCAGCGTCTCGGCCAGACGCCGCGACAGGTCCGTCCGCATCATGTCGAGCCGCTTGGAGCGGGAGATGTCGATCGCGGTGCAGACGAGTCCCGTCAGGCGGTTGTCATCGTTGGAGATCGGCACGACGTCCATGCGGAACCACGCCCGCTCGTCGTTGCCGGGGATCTCGATCTCAAATGTCTGTGTGGTGCCGGTCTGGAGGGCGCGCGTCTTGTGGCCGATCACCAGCGGACGGACCTGCTCGGGCAGGATCTCCTCGTCCGACTTGCCGACGATGTCCTCGGGAATCAGGTACGGGCGCGGATTGACGACCCACTGGTAGCGTAAATCCAAATCCTGAAAGAGGACGGTAATCTGGGAATTGCGTGTGGCGAGTTCGAGATAGCGGTGCATCTCGCGCACGGAACGCAACTTCTCGTGCTCCCGCTGGAGGATGCCCATGAGCCGCTTGTTGCGCGCCTCGGCCGCCTGCGGCGTCGCCGTCAGGTCGGGCTTGACGCCCGTGCGGTCATGCGCGCCGGCCACGCGCCGCACGGCGTAGGCGAGCACCAGCACGACGCCGCCGATCGCCGCAGCAGCGGTCGCCATCGCGACTGCGAGCTGGGTTCCCGTGGCTGCGGTGGCGAAATCCGCGATTCCGACGCTCGCCGGCAGGGACGCGGGGACGTCGCTCGCCCACCCCGCCACCTGCCACACGAGGTCGCTCGACAGGAACAGGACGCAACCCGCGAGCAGTGCAAGACACCGAGCGGTCACGCCCCGCCCCACAATCGCAAAAATCACCAACGCGGCTACAGTGCCGAGCTGAGCGATCGCAATAGTTGTGGCGGCGTCAGCCGACCCGTTCATGCACGACAACCCTGTTTCATCGGGCACCGAGCAAATATGCTCGATGCCCGGGATCGATACTGATCAGAACTTCGGGGACTTTGCCCCTCACGATCTTAATCTGGTTATAATCTCATCTAGAGCCGGTCGAGCCACGCGTCGACCGCCTGCCGAGCTTCTTCCTTGGTTTTGCCGTAGCGTTCCTGGATGATGCCCTCGAGGCGGAGCCGGTCGCCCTCGACCTGATTGACGTCGTCGTTGGTGAGCTCACCCCATTCGGTCTGCACGCGACCGGCCATCTGCTTCCACTGACCAGAGATTTGATCCCAATTCATGACTTTCTCCGCTTACTTTGGGTCTGTGGTGAGCAAACGGGCAAGAACGGGATTTGTTGCATCACCGCCTATGCAACCATGTCGCGGCAACCTTCCCTCAGTGACTAGACGTTAGACGCCCTGCCCACGGTGTCGGCAACGTACGCGCCGCGGCGGCCGACGGGCTGCTCGGGACCGACGGTGGTGTCCACCATCGTCTGGTGCTCCACCTCCGCCGCCAGCTCCGCCCCGAGGAGCAGGATGTAGATGGAGATGTAGAACCAGAACATGAGCGCGATCACGGTGCCGAGCGAGCCGTAGATCGCCGCGTAGTTGGCGATGTTCGACAGGTACCAGGAGAGCAGCGTCGAGGCCGCGAGCCACCCCGCCGCCACGGTGACCGCGCCGACCGAGATCCAGCGCCACCGAGCCGCCCGCCGGCTCGGTCCCAGCCGGTAGATCATCGCCGAGGCGATCGCCACCGCCACGAAGAGAAGCGGCGCGGTGACACGCCGCCCGCCATAGTCGAGCCCGCCGTTCGCCGCGCCGAACACCAGCGGCACGACGACGATGGCGCCGATCATGACGATCCCCACCATCAGCGCCGCCAGCGTCACGCCGAAGGCGCGCAGATAGAGCGCGATGGTCCCGCGCTTCTCCACCTCCCCGTAAGCGATGTTCATCGCCCCGAAGAGCGCGATCACGGCATTGTTCATGGACCACAGGGACAGCCCGAAGCTGAGCACGAAGGTGAGGGTGAGCCCGTTCTCCTGCGCCTTCGACACGCGCCCGATCTCATGCGAGATCCACTCGATCGCCTGATCCGGCAGGTAGCCGTGCAGGAAGGAGACGTGCGTCTCCAGCGTCAGCGACGAGGTCGTGATGCCGTAGAAGGAGACAACCGCGATCATCGCCGGGATCAGCGCCAGGAAGACGTAGAACGTCACGCCCGCCGTGATGAGCCCGAGATTGTCGATGCTGACCCGCTGAATGACCCGAAGGAGGATGTCCCACCAGCCGCGCCAGCCGATCTGGAACGGGTTGTGCGCGGCCCGCCCCCTGAGGCGCTCGTGGTAAGGAAGTTTGCTTGGAGGGACAGGTTTGCGCCGCTCCGGATCCTGATTCAGTGATGTCAGTCGCGATGATGCATCCAAAGTCAGGTCCTTTTTTTACCGATCACGTCAGGTTGAGACGAACGTTGCTCAGGGTTGCGGCGTTGATGGGTAGACCTACCCGACCCGCTGCCCTCACGGAAGGAGCCGCTCGCTTGTCCGCCGACGATCAAATCCGCCTCGACGAGGAACAATTCCCGAAGAAGGTCCCGGTTCACGTGGGATCGGGCGTCAAGGCGCCGCTCATCATTCTCGCCACCCTCAGCGTCCTGGCCGCCTTCGACTATGCCGAGAGCCTCGTCCTGCCGGTGGTGCTCGCGTTCGTCATCTCCCTGACCCTGACGCCGATCAACCTGTGGCTTCAGCGCCGCATCTGGCCGGGACTGTCGGCGTTCCTGCTCGTCTCCGCCGTGACGATGGCGCTCGGCATTGCCGCGCTGACGCTCGCGCAGCCCGTCACCAGCTTCATCGACGACGCCCCGACCATCGGTCGTCAGCTCAAGCTTCGCCTGGAAGAGTTCCGCAATCCCCTCGAGACGATCACCGAGGCCAGCAAGGAGGTCGAGCAGATCACCAAGGCCGCGTCCGACCCGATGGTGCGCGAGGTCGTGGTGCGCCAGCCGGGCCTCCTCAACCGGGCAGCCTCGAACATCGGCAACATCGCCTCCACGCTCGTGGTCGCGATCGCCCTCACCTACTTTCTGCTGGTCACCAACCGCCTGATCTACGAGAAGATCGTCCACGCCTCGCCGAAGCTGTCGGACAAGAAGCGCTCGCTGCTGGTGGTGAACAATATCGTCACCACCGTCTCGAAGTACCTGCTGACTATCACGATCATCAACGCCGGCTTCGGCGTCAGCATCGCCATCACGATGTACCTGCTCGACATGCCGAGCCCCGCGCTGTGGGGTCTTGCGGCCTTCCTCCTCAACTACCTGCCGTTCGTCGGGTCGCTGATCGGCACGGGGTCGGGGATGCTCATCGGGCTGCTGACGTACAACGACCCGATCTGGGCGCTGGCGCCGGGCCTCGCCTACTTCACGCTGACGACGCTGGAGGGGCACTTCATCACGCCCAGCGTCCTGGGACAGCGACTGGAGTTGAACCCGGTCGCCATCCTGCTCTCGATCGCGCTGTGGGGATTCATCTGGGGCGTGGCCGGAGTGATCCTGGCGGTGCCGATCCTCATCATCGTGAAGGTGATGAGCGACAATATCCCCGAAATGCAGCTCTTCGGCACGTTCCTGTCGGGAACGACGTCGATTGCCGAAGAGGACGAGCCGGCGCCCGAGCTGGAGCTCCCGCGCCTGCCGTGAGCGAGCTGGACCGCCGGACCCTTGCCGGGTCCGGTCGGTCCGGCTGCGACCTTGCCGGTCGCAGCATCAACCCTCGTTCAGAGCGTCCTTCAGCGGCTTGCCCGGCTTGAATTTCGGGACCTTGGCCGCCTTGATCGTGATCGGCTCCTTGGTCTGGGGGTTGCGCCCCTGAGACTCGGGCCGGTCCGTCACACTGAACACACCGAAGTTGGTGATGCGCACTTCGTCGCCGGCCTTCATTGCGTTGACGATGGCGTTGAAGGTGGCGTCGACCGCCTTGGCCGCGGCCTTGGCGTCGATGTTGGCTTGCTCCGCCACCTCGGCGGCGAGTTCGGCTTTCTTCATTCCGTCTCTCCCTTTGCGGATGACCGGGCTACCCTGTCATCACTATCGCCCTACGCCTAGACGATTTCGATGAAAAGAGCCCTATTTCCCTGGGAAATTGACCCTCAAACCTTACGAAAATGCGAAAGGTGCGCCCGTTTGACGCGCGATGGGTCGCTTTAGGCGCGCAAAAGCCAAGAAATCGCGAATCAAAGTTTGGCCGCATGAGGCGGCTCGCGAATCGCGGAGGCCGGATCTGCTGGCGATTCGCGAAACCCGATCGATTCGCCTCCAAGCCAAGCGGGGCGGAACGATGGTAATCACCGAGCAACAATAAGTCTTGCCGGAGATATTCTACGACAGTCGCAAGGCTCTCGTGGCCGGGAGTCGCCATCGCGTGCGACAACCGGTCCTGCCCCTCAGCCTCTGACAGACATTTCAGAGTTTGGGCGAGCCTTCAACGCAAAAAAGGCGGGGTTTCCCCCGCCTTTTCCACATGTGACCCGACCGGAGGTCAGGTGTTGCGCTTGGCCAACGCCTCAGTGGGCGCGAAAGGTGGCCTCGTCATCGTCTGCGCTCCCCTTGCCTGCGGTCTCCGCCGGGTACTCCGGCTCGGTCCACTCGATCGGCTCGGGCATGCGCACCAGGGCGCGCTGCAGGACCTCGTCCATCCGCGACACCGGCACGATCTCCAGCGCGTTCTTCACGTTGTCCGGAATGTCCACCAGGTCCTTGGCGTTCTCTTCCGGGATCAGAACGGTGGCGATCCCGCCGCGCAGCGCCGCGAGGAGCTTCTCCTTCAGGCCGCCGATGGGCAGGACGCGACCACGCAGCGTGATCTCGCCCGTCATCGCCACGTCGCGGCGGATCGGGATGCCGGTCAGCACGGACACGACGGCGGTCGCCATCGCGATACCGGCGGACGGGCCGTCCTTCGGCGTCGCGCCTTCCGGCACGTGGACGTGGATGTCGCGCCGGTCGAACATCGGCGGGGCGACGCCCACATCGAGCGCCCGCGAGCGGACGTAGGACGCGGCAGCCGAGATCGACTCCTTCATGACGTCGCGCAAGTTGCCCGTGACGGTCATCTTGCCCTTGCCCGGCATCATCAGGCCTTCGATCGTGAGCAGCTCGCCCCCGACCTCGGTCCACGCGAGACCCGTGGCGACGCCGACCTGATCCTCCATCTCCGCCTGGCCGTAGCGGTGCCGCGGCGGGCCGAGGTACTCCTCGAGCTTCTCGATGTCGATGTTGATCGACTTCGTCTTGCCCTTGGAGATCAGGATCTCCTTCACCGCCTTGCGGGCCAGGGTCGCGATCTCGCGCTCGAGATTACGAACACCGGACTCCCGCGTGTAGCGGCGGATGAGCTGGCGCAGGGCCTCGTCCTCGATCGAGAACTCGCCCTTCTTCAGGCCGTGGTCGGACTCCGACTTCGAGATCAGGTGGCGACGGGCGATCTCCACCTTCTCGTCCTCGGTGTAGCCGGCGATGCGGATCACCTCCATGCGGTCCATCAGCGGACCGGGGATGTTGAGCGTGTTCGCCGTGGTCACGAACATCACCGACGAGAGGTCGTACTCGACCTCCAGGTAGTGGTCCATGAAGTTGGCGTTCTGCTCCGGATCCAGCACCTCGAGCAGGGCCGACGAGGGATCGCCGCGGAAGTCCATGCCCATCTTGTCGATCTCGTCGAGCAGGAAGAGCGGGTTGGACTTCTTGGCCTTCTTCATCGACTGGACGATCTTGCCCGGCAGCGAGCCGATGTAGGTCCGGCGGTGACCGCGGATCTCGGCCTCGTCGCGCACGCCGCCCAGCGAGATGCGCACGAACTCACGGCCCGTGGCCTTCGCGATGGACTTCGCCAGCGAGGTCTTGCCGACGCCCGGAGGGCCGACGAGGCACAGGATCGGCCCCTTCAGCTTGTTCGCGCGGGCCTGCACGGCCAGGTACTCGATGATGCGGTCCTTCACCTTCTCCAGGCCGAAGTGGTCGATATCGAGGATCTGCTGGGCATTATCCAGGTCGTTCTTGACCTTGGACGGCTTCTTCCAGGGGATCGACAGCAGCCAGTCGAGGTAGTTGCGCACCACCGTCGCCTCGGCGGACATCGGGCTCATCTGGCGCAGCTTCTTCAGCTCCGCCTCGGCCTTCTCCCGCGCCTCTTTCGAGAGCTTGGTGGTCTTGATGCGCTCTTCCAGCTCGGCCAGCTCGTCCTTGCCGTCCTCGCCGTCGCCCAGCTCCTTCTGGATCGCGCGCATCTGCTCGTTCAGATAGTACTCGCGCTGCGTCTTCTCCATCTGGCGCTTGACGCGCGAGCGGATCCGCTTCTCCACCTGAAGGACGGAGATCTCGCCGTTCATGATCCCGAGCACCTTCTCGAAGCGCTCGATCACCGACGCGGTACCCAGGATCTCCTGCTTGACCGGGATCTTGACGACCAGGTGCGACGCGACAGTGTCGGCGAGCTTCGCGTGGTCCTCGATCTGACTGACCGCGGAGATGACCTCGGGAGAGATCTTTTTATTCAGCTTGACGTAATTTTCGAACTCCGACACAACCGAGCGTGCGAGGGCCTGCGCCTCGGTCTCGTCGTACGGCGGCTCGGCGACCAGCTCGGCCTCGGCTTCGAAGAACTCGGTGCGGTCGGTGAAACTGTCGATCTCGGCGCGCGCCGTCCCCTCGACGAGCACCTTGACGGTGCCGTCGGGCAGCTTGAGGAGCTGCAGCACGGTCGCGAGCGTGCCGATGGTGAAGAGGCGCTCGGGCTTGGGATCGTCGTCCCCGGCCTCGCGCTGGGTTACCAGGAGGATCTGATTGTCCGCACGCATGACTTCCTCAAGCGCGCGGATGGACTTCTCGCGACCCACGAAAAGCGGCACGACCATGTGCGGGAAGACAACGATGTCCCGCAGCGGCAGAACCGGGTATGTGCCCGCGGCCACGTTCGGCCCGGTGTCGCGATTGTCGTCCGACTTTGCCATGAACTGTCCTTTCAGCTTGGCCCGAGCTCGCCACATCATGCACGAGTCGAGCCACCGTCCACCGCACGCGTCTGTTCATTCTGTCAGCCACCCACGTGATTGTCAGGTGGTACGCCGGCGAACGTCGTGGATGCACCATCGCATCACTGGCGACGAGGTGGCCCTCACACGGGCCGACTTCAAGGCTTGACCCGGGCTGGCCTCGTCGCGCCAAAGGCGTCGCTTAGGCGTTCACCTGCAAGCTGACCGATACCTGAGAGCGCCGTACTCCCAACACTGACAGCGGCGACACGCCTACTCAACTGCATACCGAAATTTGCCACGAACACGTCGCGAACTACGCGAAATTGCCGCAACTCGAAGCACCGCGGCGACCAGAAAAGCACATCGTCCGGTCGCGAACAACTCCGCCGATCACCCCTACGTTGACGCGCACAAGCGTCGCGACAGCGCATGGCTGCGCTGACGCATCCGGGGGTCTCCGCGACGGTTACCGTCCCGCGCTCCGGCTCAGGCGGAGGTGCGCGAGGGCTCCGACGCGCGGTCCTCGTAAATGTAGAGCGGACGCGCGGTGCCGCCGATCACCTCGTCCGAGATCACCACCTCGCGCACGCCGTCGAGGCCGGGAAGCTCGTACATCGTGTCGAGGAGGATCGCCTCGAGGATCGAGCGAAGGCCGCGGGCGCCGGTCTTGCGCTCGATGGCCTTGCGAGCGATCGCGTTCAGCGCGTCGGAGTGGAACGTCAGCTCCACGCCCTCCATCTCGAAGAGGCGCTGGTACTGCTTGACCAGGGCGTTCTTCGGCTCGGAGAGGATCTGCACCAGCGCCGCCTCGTCGAGGTCCTCGAGGGTCGCCAGGACCGGCAGGCGGCCGACGAACTCGGGGATGAGGCCGAACTTCAGCAGGTCCTCCGGCTCCACCTCGCGGAAGAGCTCGCCCGTGCGGCGGTCTTCCGGGGCGAACACCTGGGCGTTGAAGCCGATGGAGGTGCCGCGGCCGCGGTCGGAGATGATCTTGTCCAGGCCGGCGAACGCGCCGCCGCAGATGAACAGGATGTTCGTCGTGTCCACCTGCAGGAACTCCTGCTGGGGATGCTTGCGGCCACCCTGCGGCGGCACCGACGCCACGGTGCCTTCCATGATCTTCAGCAGCGCCTGCTGCACGCCCTCGCCGGACACGTCGCGCGTGATCGACGGGTTGTCGGACTTGCGGGAGATCTTGTCGACCTCGTCGATGTAGACGATGCCGCGCTGCGCCCGCTCGACGTTGTAGTCCGCCGCCTGAAGGAGCTTCAGGATGATGTTCTCGACGTCCTCGCCGACGTAGCCGGCTTCGGTCAGAGTCGTCGCGTCGGCCATGGTGAAGGGCACGTCGAGGATGCGGGCGAGCGTCTGCGCGAGCAGCGTCTTGCCGCAGCCGGTCGGGCCGATCAGCAGGATGTTCGACTTCGCCAGCTCGACGTCGTTCTGCTTCGACGCGTGGCTCAGGCGCTTGTAATGGTTGTGGACCGCGACGGAGAGGACCTTCTTGGCGCCCTGCTGGCCGATCACGTAGTCGTCCAGCACCTTGCGGATCTCGAGCGGGGTCGGAATCCCGTCGCGCGACTTCACCAGCGAGGACTTGTTCTCCTCGCGGATGATGTCCATGCACAACTCTACGCACTCATCGCAGATGAAGACGGTCGGTCCAGCGATGAGCTTGCGAACCTCATGCTGGCTCTTGCCGCAGAACGAGCAGTAGAGGGTGTTCTTACCGTCGCCGCTGGTCGCTTTGCTCATCAACTCACCCTTTCGTCGCCCGATCGACCGCACCTGTCGGGATGTCGCCGCCACTGGAGCGATCCGGGGACAACCGATCGCCTCGCCAGACATATTGGGACGGCGCCGACCCCGATGCAAACCCCCGTCACGGGATAGTCAACGGTCCCATGCGTTACCAAACATAAAAACCGAAAGCCTGTCTTGGGCCGTTTCTGGCCCAAGCCGCGACCATCAGTCCGCCTTCATACCAGCTAGCCGGCAAAGCCGCCGACCGCAAGGGTCCGCACGCTCGGGTTGAACACCCCGGTCAAGCGTCCAGCGCCGCACGGCTCTCGATCACGCGGTCGATGATCCCGAATTCCTTGGCCAGATCCGGGGTCATGTAGTGATCGCGCTCCAGGGTCTTCTCGATCTTGTCGAGCTCCTGGCCGGAGTGCTTGCGGTAGATCTCGTTCAGCCGGCGCTTCAGCGACAGGATCTCGTTGGCCTGAAGCTGGATGTCCGCCGCCGTGCCGCGGAAGCCGCCCGAGGGCTGATGCACCATGATGCGGGCGTTGGGGAGCGCGAAGCGCATCCCGTTCTCGCCCGCCGCCAGGAGCAGCGCGCCCATCGAGGCCGACTGGCCGATGCACAGCGTCGAGATCGTCGGCCGCACGAACTGCATCGTGTCGTAGATCGCCAGGCCGGACGTCACGATCCCGCCCGGGGAGTTGATGTAGAGCGAGATCTCTTTGTTCGGGTTGTCCGCTTCCAGATAGAGGAGCTGGGCGCACACCAGGGTCGCCACCGTGTCCTCGATCGGACCGGTGATAAAGATGATGCGCTCCGAAAGCAGACGCGAGAAGATGTCGTACGCGCGCTCGCCGCGGTTCGTCTGTTCGACGACCATCGGCACGAGCGTCGACATATAGAAGTCTACAGGGTCTTTCATGCGCCGGACCTAGTGATCGTGGTGGTGATCGTGATCATGGTGGTGATCATGATCATGGTCGTGATGGTGGTGATCATGGTCGTGATCATGCGCATGATCGTGCTCGTCCTCGTCCATTCCCTTCAGGAGCTCTTCCTTGGACACCGGGAGGGTGTTCACGGTGGCGAGCTCGAGGATGTAGTCGACGACCTTGTCCTCGAAGATCGGCGCGCGCAGGCTGGCGACGGCCTGCGGGTTCTTCTGGTAGTACTCCAGAACCTGCCGCTCCTGGCCGGGGAACTGCTGCATGCGCTGCTGGAGCGCGCGCTGCACCTCCTCGTCGGTCACCTGCACCTCGGCCTTCTGGCCGACCTCCGACAGGAGGAGGCCCAGGCGCACGCGACGTTCGGCGATCGTCTGGTAGTCGGCGCGGGTCTTCGCCTCGGAACCGTCGGCGTCCGCGGCGAGCGAGGCGTCGAATTCCTCGCCCTTGTCCTTCATCTCGTGCTCGACCTGGCGCCAGATCGAGTCGAACTCGGTGTCGACCAGCTTCTGCGGCAGGGTGAACTTGAACTTCTCGTCGAGGGCGTCGAGCAGCGCGCGCTTGACCTTGGCGCGGCTCGCCTGGTCGTAGGAGCCCTGCATCTGGCCCTTGAGGGCCTCGCGCAGCTTCTCGAGGTTCTCCATGCCGAGCTTCTCGGCGAAGGCGTCGTCGAGCACCGTCTCCTTCGGGGCGGCGACTTCCTGCACCGTCACGTCGAAGACCGCTTCCTTGCCGGCGAGGTGGGCCGCGCCGTAGTCCTCGGGGAACGTCACGGTCACGGTGACCGGCTGGCCGGCGGTGGCGCCCGTCAGCTGCTCCTCGAAGCCGGGGATGAACCGGCCCTGGCCGAGCACGATGTCGATACCCTCGGCCGAGCCGCCCTCGAACGGCACGTCGTCGATCTTGCCGACGAAGTCGATCTTCAGGCGGTCATCGTCCTGCGCGGCGCGCTCGACGGCCTCGTAGTCCTTGTAGTTCTCGGCGAGCTTGGCGAGCTCGGCGTCGAGCTCCTCGGCCGGGACCTCGTAGACCGGCTTCTCGACGGTGATCTCGTCGAGACCGCTGACCTCGATTTCCGGCAGGATCTCGTACTTGACGGCGAACGAGAGGTCGCTCTTGCCGTCCATCACGTCCGCCATCGACGTCTCGTCGATGTCGACATCGGGCTGGAGGGCCGGCTTCTCGGAGCGCTCTTCGACGGCGCCGCGCACGGACTCGGTCATCACGTCGTTGATGACCTCGGCCATGGCCGAGCGGCCGTACATCTTCTTCAGGTGCGCCATGGGCACCTTGCCCGGGCGAAATCCCTTCAGTCGGACCTTCTGACGCAGATCGTCCAGGTAGGCATTGAGACGAGCGTCGAGGGTCGCTGCGGGAACCGTCACTTTGAGTTCCCGCGCGAGACCCTCAGCACGGGTTTCCGTCACTTCCATCGGGTTCACTTTCCGCAGCACCAATATTCGTTGTCGGGGAGGACGCTCCATGTCGCCCCGCGAGGGAGCGCTGTCAATGGCGTTCGACGCGATCAGCAGAGGCTTTGTCGCCCCGCCGCGCCATGAAGCGGCCCGATGACGGGCAAAACAAGGGTTGCAGCCGGCTCAAGAAATTCACTGGCCCCCCCTCGCGGCATCCACGGCGACCCGTCCGGCGCACCCCGCACCGTCCGCCCACCGGCGCCCGCATATCTAAGTGTCGCATTCGCGACATGAAGACCCCCGCGCGCAGCCGCCCCGACATTGGTCGCGGCCGACCGCCGATCGCGGCGGCTCCGTCGCAGGACGGGGGAGGCAGCGAGCACTCCGGAATCACGCCTCGCGGCCTCAGGCCGGCGCGGTGGGGCAGACGGGTGCCGCGGTAGCACGCGCTCAAGCAGCGCGAAGCGCGGTAGCGCAGACAAGAGGCGGTAGCGCAGACGATGGGAACCCGGCAGCGCCGGACGTATGGTGCGGGTGGAGGGACTCGAACCCCCACACCTTGCGGCGCCAGAACCTAAATCTGGTGCGTCTACCAGTTCCGCCACACCCGCGCGCGCACACCTCTAAGGCCCTCCAGCCTCTCGGGTCAAACGTGATCGAACGCGGCGCGCGCAGTTCTCAGGTTGGCGATCAGATCGGTCGCGATCAGCGCCGGGCCGACCCGCTGGGCGAGGTCACCGTGGAGCCACACGCCCATGGCCGCTGCCTCGAAAAGAGGCACGCCCTGGGCGATGAACGCGGTGATCATCCCGGCAAGGACGTCGCCCGCCCCGGCCGTCGCGAGCCACGGCGGGGCGTTCTCGGTGATCGCAGCCCGGCCGTCGGGCGCCGCGATCACCGTGTCGGGCCCCTTCAGGACCACGACCGCGCCGACATCGACCGCCGCCCGCCGCGCCGCCTCGAGCCGCCCCGCCTCGTCGACGAGGCCCTTGCCGAAGACGCGGGAAAACTCGCCGGCGTGCGGCGTCAGCACCGCCCCCTTCGGGCCGATCGCCGCGGCAAGTCCGGCGGCGTCGCCGGCGAAGGCGCTGAGGCCCCCCGCGTCGATGACGGTGGACGCCCCGGAGGCGCACGCGGCCCTGACCTTGGCGCGGGTCTCGTCGTCCGCCGGCAGGCCCGGGCCGAGGCAGACGACGTTGCGGCGCGGATCGGCAAGCGCCTCGGCGATCCCCTCCGCCCCGTCGGCCCGCACCAGCATCACCGCCGTCAGGTGGTTGGCGTTGACGAGGAGCGCCTCGCTCGGCGAGGCGACGGTGACGAGCCCCGCCCCCGTCCTCAGCGCCGCGCCGGCGGCCATGCGCGCTGCCCCGGTCGCCGTCATCGGCCCGGAGACGACGACGGCATGGCCGCGGTCGTACTTGTGGCCGGCCAGCGCCAGCATCGGCCGCGCGTCCCGCCACAGGGCCGGCGTGTTGACGAAGGTTTGACACAGGGCCGAGCCGACCGCCGTGTCCGACATCCCGAGGTCGGCCACGGTCACTTCGCCGCAGAAGTCGCGGCCCGGCAGGAGGAGGTGCCCGGGTCGGCGGCGCTGGAAGGTCACCGTGCGCCGCGCCTCGATGGCGATGCCCCGGACGAGGCCCGTCGCGCCGTCGACGCCGCTCGGCATGTCGATCGCGACCACCTCGCGGTGCCGACGGTTCAGCCGGGCGATGACGTCGGCGAAGACGCCCGTCACGTCACGCGCCAGCCCGCCTCCGAAGAGCCCGTCGACGATGACTTCGGCACGGTCGAGGAATTCATCTTCCGCGCCGACCTCCGGACCTGTATAGGCGGCGCGCGCCTCCGCCGCGGCGCCGGTTCCCTGACCGCCCGACAGGTCGAGAAGCGAGACCGGATGCCCCGCCTCCAGGAGATGCCGCGCCGCCACGAACGCGTCGCCGCCATTGTTGCCGGGTCCGGCGAGGACCAGGATCGGCGCCCCGACGGGTGCCTGCCGAATGACCACGTCGGCGACGGCGCCTCCGGCGCGCTCCATCAACGTTTCGAATGGGATCCCCTCCGCCACGGCGGCCCGGTCGATCGCACTCATTTCGGTCGGCGTTGGAAGCTCAAAATCGGTAGAGATTCTCATTGATGCCCAAACGTTTAGCAGCTTGCTCGCAATATCAGCAGGACATTTGCCTGCCTTCGCGGCAAATGCTTGGAAATGAGCCAATCCGGCAGTGGTGAGCTTGGCATGGTCCCTGCATCATCGCGCCAGTCCAGCGGGCCGGGTCGTCCGTCCGCCGCTGAGCGGGGTGTCATGAAGAAGATCGAAGCCATTATTAAGCCGTTCAAGTTGGACGAGGTGAAGGAGGCGCTGCAAGAAGTCGGGCTCCAGGGCATCACGGTGCTTGAGGCGCGCGGGTTCGGCCGCCAGAAGGGGCATACCGAACTCTATCGCGGTGCCGAGTACGTCGTCGATTTCCTGCCTAAAGTGAAAATCGAGCTGATCGTTCCCGACAGCCTTCTTCCCGCCGCCGTCGACGCCATCCGCAACGCTGCCCAGACGGGCCGGATCGGCGACGGCAAGATCTTCGTCCTCCCCGTCGAGGACGCAATCCGCATCCGCACCGGTGAAATCGGTGAGGACGCCATCTAACCACAGAAGCGCAAGAGAGAGAGCCATACGCGAATGAGCACAGCGCAAGAAATCCTGAAGGATATCAAGGACAAGGACGTAAAGTTCGTCGACCTGCGCTTCACCGACCCGCGCGGCAAGCTGCAACACGTCACGATGGACACCTCCATCGTCGACGAGGACCTGTTCGCCGACGGCACGATGTTCGATGGCTCGTCCATCGCCGGCTGGAAGGCCATCAACGAGTCCGACATGATCCTCATGCCGGATCCGGAGACGGCCTACATCGACCCGTTCTTTGCGCAGACCACGATGGCTGTCGTTTGCGACATCCTCGAGCCTGGCACCGGCGAAGGCTACAACCGCGACCCCCGCTCCACGGCCAAGCGGGCCGAGGCGTACGTGAAGTCCGGCGGCTTCGGTGACACCATCACCATGGGCCCGGAAGCCGAGTTCTTCGTGTTCGACGACGTCCGCTTCAAGGCCGACCCGTACAACACCGGCTTCAAGCTCGACTCCACCGAGCTGCCGTCCAACATGGACACCGAGTACGAGACCGGGAACCTCGGCCACCGTCCGCGCACCAAGGGCGGCTACTTCCCCGTCCCGCCGATCGACTCCTGCCAGGACATGCGCTCCGAGATGCTCTCGGTCATGACCGAGATGGGCGTCGCCGTCGAGAAGCACCACCACGAGGTGGCCGCGGCCCAGCACGAGCTTGGTCTCAAGTTCGACACGCTGACCAAGATCGCCGACTCGATGCAGATCTATAAGTACGTCGTGCATCAGGTCGCGAACGCCTACGGCAAGACCGCCACGTTCATGCCGAAGCCCGTCTTCGGCGACAACGGCACCGGCATGCACGTCCACCAGTCCATCTGGAAGGACGGCAAGCCGATGTTCGCGGGCAACCTGTACGCGGACCTGTCGGAAGAGTGCCTCTTCTACATCGGCGGCATCCTGAAGCACGCCAAGGCCCTCAACGCCTTCACCAACCCGTCGACCAACTCCTACAAGCGTCTGGTCCCGGGCTACGAAGCGCCGGTTCTGCTCGCCTACTCGGCGCGTAACCGCTCGGCCTCCTGCCGCATCCCCATCTCGTCCTCGCCGAAGGGCAAGCGTCTCGAAGTGCGTTTCCCGGATCCGTCCGCGAACCCGTACCTCGCCTACGCCGCGATGTGCATGGCCGGCCTCGACGGCATCAAGAACCGCATCCATCCGGGCGAGCCGATGGACAAGGACCTCTACGACCTGCCGCCCGAGGAGCTCGCCGGCATCCCGACCGTCTGCGGTTCGCTGCGTGAGGCCCTCGCCTCGCTCGACGCCGGCCGTGACTTCCTGAAGGCCGGTGGCGTGTTCGACGACGATCAGATCGACGCCTACATCGAGCTGAAGATGGAAGAGAACATGCGGTACGAGATGACGCCGCACCCGGTCGAATTCGACATGTACTACTCGGTCTAAGACCGACCCCTGGCGCGACGGCCCCGCCGCCGCGTCACCCGGTTCACTCGATGCGGACGCGGCTCACACCGCGTCCGCATTTTGATTCCGGCGCCTCGGCGCCCCGGCCCGCCAGGCGCGAGGCGGCCCTCAGAACGTCGACATCAGCTGCGCCATCGGATCGTCGACGAGATCGGCGAAGCTGGTGAAGGTGCCGGTCCCGAGCCCGAGGAAGACGAGCGTCGTCCCGGCGTCGAACTCGACCACCACGTCCCCGCCGGGGCCGCCGTCTGTCAGGGTCGAGATCGCGTCGAGATCGTCCGCCAGCCCGGCCGCGCCGAGGTCGGCCACCGACGCGAAATCGAGGCTGTCCTCGGCCGCCCGGAACTGGACGATCCGGTCGGTCCCGCCGCCCGCCGCCGCGAAGGCGAGGACGTCCGCCCCGCTGTTGCCGTTGAGGAGATCGTCGCCCTCGCCGCCCTCCAGGCGGTCGTCGTCGTTCCCGCCGATCAGCGTGTCGTCGCCCCCGCCGCCGGCGAGCACGTCGTTGCCCGAGCCGCCGAGGATGGAATCGGCGCCATCGCCGCCGGTCACCGTGTCCATCTCGCTGCCGCCCTGCGCGGTGTTGCCCGAGCCGCCGACCAGCACGATCGTGTCGTTTCCGCTCCCGCCGGCGACGAAGCTCGAGCCGTCCGGGTCGCCGGCGATGATCGCGGTGAGAACGTCGTCCCCGTCCGCGCCGCGGACCTCGTTGGCCGCGCTCAGCCCGGCCGTGTTCGCCGGCTCCAGCGGGCTGGCGTCGGCCGTCGCGGTGATGGTGTCGTCGCCCGCCCCGCCGGCGACGTCGTTGAACACCATGACCTCGTCGGAGACGGCCGCGCCCACCGCCAGCGCCTTGATGTCGTCGTCCCCGTCGCCGCCGTAAATCTCGTTGACGCCTTCGGTGGAGAACTCCGCCCCCGCGTGAAGCTCGCCGATGATCGTGTCGCCCCCGGCGCCGCCCTTCAGGACGTTGTAGAGCGCCGTGGTGCCGTTCTGGAAATTGCCGAACAGCAGGCCGGTGATCGCGTCCGCGCCGTCGCCGCCGGCAATGTCGTTGCGCCCCACCGGAGAGCTCGTGTTGGAGTTGGTGAAGGCGCGGCCGGTGAGCACGTCGCCTCCCGCCCCGCCGGCGATCTCGTTCCAGGCGAGGTCGGCCGAGTTCGACTCCACGACGGCCTCGGCGTCGACCATGTCGTCGCCATCGCCGGTGGCGATGCTGTTGTGCGCGGTGCTGTTGCCACCGTCGAAGCTGCTGTCGGCGAGCGCGGTGACGACGTCGTCGCCGGACCCGCTCTTGACGATATTCTCGAGCAGCTCGTCGTCGGGCGAGATGAACTCGTCCGCCGCCTCCGCCGTGACGGCGATGATGTCGTCGCCGGACCCGCTGTTGACCGAGGTGCGCGCCGTCATGACGCCCAGCGTGGTCCCGACCCGGGCGGCCACCGTGATGACGTCCGCCCCGGAGCCGCCCGTCGCCGTCACCTCGCTATACGCGTCGGCGAGGAAGTCGGCCTGCGCCGTCACCACGGCGTCGATGACGTCGTCGCCACTCTGGCCGGTCAGGTCGGCGCGGGCCTCGGCGTCACCGAGGTCGTTTTCGGCGAGGAGGTCGAGCGTCAGCGCATCGTCGCCGGAGCCGCCGACCTGCTCGGCCGTGCCGACGACCGGTGCCGCCGCCGAGCCGCTCAGCGACAGGGCCGTCTCGAGCACGTCGTCGCCGCTGCCGCCCCGCAGGACCGTGCCGTTGAACAGGCTGGTCAGCAGGTCGTCACCGGCGCGCCCGTCGACGAGGTCGAGATCCATGAGTGCGGCCAGAGTGTCATTGCCGTTCGTGCCGGAAATGGTCGCGGCCGGGGAAGAACCAGTCCCCATCGCTTATCCTCCATGCGCGAATGATCTCGAAGCAAGATCATTCAAATAAACATTATGAAATAGGTTTTCTATATAACACGATTTCGACTCACCCGGCAACGAATACACCATACTCGAACACTTTAAGGCCGGAATTGGTCACGTTAATCTCTTGAGATTCTTCGCATGAGCCTGACGATACTAACCAGAGGTTCTGTTGCCCGACGGACCCGGGGCACGCCCCGCCGGCCGATGCCGGCGGCGGCCGGCGGCGCTAGACGGTGCGTTTCAATTTTGTGATCGGATGCGCGCCATGGTGATGCCGTCCCACCCATTGGCGGGTGGCAAACGAACGCCGCGAAGACTAATGATTCACGGACATTACTCAGCGGGCGACACTCATGTTTCAGCGCTGCCGATTGCTTCTACTCACCGCACTTTGCGCGGTCATCCTGCCGGCCACCGAGGCCTCGGCCCACATCAAGTGGTTCTACCCCTACGACCTGACCCAGGCGCCGCGGGACATCGGCCAGGTCCTGCAGAGCAACTTCGTCATCCTGTACATCGCTTCGGCGGTGGCGATTTACGTCTTCTTCGTCGTCGACCGCACGCTCTACCGGACCGGCTTCCTCCGGGCGCCGCTCTCCAGGCTGATGATCTCCGAGGACCAAGCCTACTGGATCATCCGCATCTGCGTCTCGGTGATGTTCCTGGCGCTCTTCCTCTACGGCCTCTTCAGCGAGGCGATGTACCTCACGCCGGAACTCAAGACCGCGAACCCGCTGGTGAAATGGGTCCAGCTCGCGATCGCCGCCGTGGTGTGGTTCCGTCCCACCGTCCCGCTCGCCGCGATCGGCATGATCGGCCTCTACTTCATGGCCGGGCAGGACTACGGCTACTACCACATGATGGACTACCCCCTGTTCCTGGGGCTCGCCGTGTTCCTGCTCTTCAGCACCATGAAGGGCGACGGGTGGATGACGCTGCGCTACGTCGCGCTCTTCGCCACCACCGGGATCTCGCTGCTGTGGGGCGCGGTGGAGAAGTTCGCCTACCCGAACTGGTTCTACCCGCTGCTCGACGACCTGCCCTTCCTGACCTTCGGCTTTCCGCCGGAGCTGTTCGTGATGTTGGCCGGCTTCGTCGAGTTCAACCTGACGTTCGTCCTGCTCTCCAGCGCCTCCATCGTCTCGCGTCTGGTGGCGTTCGCCTTCAACATGATCTTCCTGCTGGCGATCTACATCTTCGGCCTGATCGACGCGGTCGGGCACCTGATGATCATCGCCGTGCTGCTGGTGCTGACGATCCGCGGGCCGACGAAGGCGCGCGAGTTCCTCGTCCTCTCCGACCGCAGCCGCTGGACGGAGGCGTACTTCATGACCGGCTTGTGGATGCTGGCGATGAACGTCATCTTCATCGCCTACTATGGTCTCTATGCGCTCATGCTCGGTCCCGAGGCGGCAGCCGCCGTCCCGCCTCCCGCCAACTGATCCCTGTGCCGGGGGGCTCCGCCCCCTGCCGCGGCGACGCAGCGATTCGTGTCGCCGACCGTGAGCGCGGTGCCTCATGGCGGTGACCTCGCCGATGCCGCCCGCCTCGCCGCGCCTCCCGAGGACGGCTGGCTCGACCTTTCCACCGGGATCAACCCGCACGCCTACCCTGCCGCGATCCCGCCCGAGGCGCTGACGCGGCTGCCGCAACGCAGTCGCCTCAACGCCCTCCTCGCCGCCGCCCGCACCGCCTACGCCGTGCCGCCCGGCGCGGGGATCGTCGCAGCGCCCGGAACGCAGGCCATCATCCAGTGGCTGCCGCGCCTCGTCCCCGCCGAACGCGTCACCGTCGTCGGCCCGACGTATGCCGAGCACGCCGCCGCCTGGCACCCGCACGCCGCGACCGCCGAGGCGGACGAGCTGCCGGCGGAGGGCCTCGCCGTCGTGGTGAACCCCAACAATCCGACCGGGCGCGTCCACGCCCCCGGTACGCTTCGGGCAGCCGCCACGCGTGACGCCCCGGACGGCGTGGCGCTGATCGTCGACGAGGCGTTCGGCGACCTCGCCCCCGAGGCGTCGATCGCAGGCGCGCCCGGGACCCTGGTGCTGAAGAGCTTCGGCAAGTTCTTCGGCCTCCCGGGCGTACGGCTCGGCTTCGCCATCGGCGCGCCGGACGTCATGGGCCGCCTGTCGGCAGCCCTCGGCTCCTGGGCCGTCAGCGGGCCGGCGATCGAGATCGGCGCCGCCGCGCTGGCCGACGCCGCGTGGATCGCCACCATGCGCCGCCAGCTCGCCGACGAACGGGCCGCGCTGGATGCGGTGCTGGGCGCGGCGGGCCTCACCGTCATCGGCGGCACCGACCTCTTCCGCCTCGTCGAATGCCGTGACGCCGCCGGCCTCCACCGCGCGCTCGCCCGCCACGGCATCTGGACGCGCCGCTTCGAGCACGCGCCGCGCTGGCTGCGCATCGGCCTCCCCGGCGCCGCGCTGCCCCGTCTCGCCGCCGCCCTCGAAGCCGTCACGCACGCATCCATCGCCACCCGGACCCCGTCATGAGCTTCGGCCCCGTCCCCTTCGCGCTCGCGTTCGACGCCATCCTCGGCGAGCCGGGCTGGGCCTGGTCGCGCGTCGGCCACCCCGTCACCTGGATGGGCAACCTCATCGACCGGCTGGACGGCCGCCTCAACCGCGGGCGGCGCGCGGACGGTGTCTTCGCCCTCCTCGTGCTCGTCACGGTGTTCGGCGGGGTCGCGGTGGTGATCGACGCGCTGATCGCCGACGGGCCGATCGGTCTCCTCATCGAGGCGGCGCTCGGGTCGACGCTGATCGCCTACCGCAGCCTGGTCCAGCACGTGAGGGCCGTCGTCCGCGCCGACGGGCTGAGCGACGCCCGGCGGGCCGTCGGGATGATCGTCGGGCGCGACACCAGCGCGATGGACGAGGGCGCCGTCTCGCGCGCCGCGCTGGAATCGCTGGGCGAGAACTGGTCGGACGGGGTCGTCGCCCCGGCCTTCTGGTTCGCGGTCGCCGGGCTCCCCGGCATCGTCATCTACAAGGCGATCAACACGGCCGACTCGATGATCGGGCATCGCACGCCCCGTTACGAGGCGTTCGGCTGGGCCGCCGCCCGCACCGACGACGCCGTCAACTTCATCCCCGCGCGCCTCGCCGCGGTGACGGTGGCGCTCGCCCATCCGCGTGTGTTCCGCCGCTGGGAGACGGTGACGGCCGGCGCGCGGGCGCACGTCTCGCCCAACGCCGGCTGGCCGGAGGCGGCGCTCGCGGTGGCGACGGGCGTCGAGCTCGGCGGCCCGAGGCAGTACGGCGTGCGCAGCGTCGACGGCGTGCGACTCAACGCGGGAGGGCGCGAGGCGCGGCGCGGCGACATCCGCCGCGGCGTCGAGATCATCGGCCGCGCCGCGCTGATCCACGGCGCGGTGTACGCTCTCCTCGCCCTAGCCCTCTGATCCCCGCCGCCGGGCGACGGCAAGCAGCGCCTCGACGTCCACCGCCGCCGCCACATGGTCGGCGAGCGCGTCGAGCGTGCGATCGATCCCCTCCTCGTAGGCGAGCGAGGACGCGACGCCGAACCTGCCCAGCACCGCCCGACGGAAATCATCGCTGCCGAAAAGGCCGTGCAGGTAGGCGCCGATCACCCGGCCGTCGGCGGACGAGGCCCCGTCGTCGCCCTCCGGGAGCCGCACCACCGGGCGCGCGCAGTCGGGACCGACGGTGCGGCCCATGTGGATCTGGTAGCCGCGCACCGGCACGTCCTCGAGGCCCGGCAGGGCGCAGACCCCCTCGCTCTGCCGCGTCACCTTGGGCGCCCTGATCTCCGTCTCGACGTCGAGGAGCCCAAGCCCCGGCGTCTCGCCCGGCGCCCCCTCGTGGCCCGCCGGATCGCGGATGCCACGGCCCAGGATCTGGTAGCCGCCGCACAGGCCGATCACCGCCCCGCCGCGGCGGACGTGCGCCGCGAGGTCGATGTGCCAGCCCGCCGCGACCAGCGCCTTCGCGTCGGCGATGGTCGACTTCGAGCCCGGCAGCACGACGAGGTCCGCCTCCGGCATCGGCTCGGCGAGGGAGGCGAGCGTGAAGGAGACGCCCGGCTCCAGCCGCAGCGGGTCGCAATCGTCGAAGTTGGAAATATGCGGCGTGCGCGGCATCACCACGCGGAGGCCCGCGCGCGGCGCGGCGGTCGGCAGGCCGAGCGTGTCCTCGGCCGGCAGCCGGTCGGCGTCCGCGAACCATGGCACGACGCCGAAGGAGCGCCAGCCCGTCCGCTCGGTAATCGCCACCACCCCGCCGTCGAAGAGGCGCACGTCGCCCCTGAACTTGTTGACGATATAGCCCGCCACCATCGCCCGGTCCGCCGGGTCGAGCACCGCCGCGGTGCCGACGAGGTTGGCGATCACCCCGCCCCGCGCGATGTCCGCCGCCAGCACGACGGGCACGTTCTCCGCCCTCGCGAACCCCATGTTGGCGATGTCATTCGCCCGCAGGTTAATCTCGGCGGGACTGCCGGCGCCCTCGACGATGACGATATCGGCGTCATCGGCAATGCGCGCGAAGCTTTCGCGCACGGCAGGCATAAGCTTTTCTTTGACCGACGCATAATTCGCCGCTGATGTGCTTTGCATCAGCCGGCCCTGCACGATCACCTGGGCCCCTGTTTCGGACTGTGGCTTCAAGAGCACAGGGTTAAGATGAACTGAAGGCTCGATTCCGGCCGCCCGCGCCTGCAACATTTGCGCCCGGCCGATCTCGCCGCCGTCCGGCGTGGCCGCGGCATTGTTGGACATGTTCTGTGATTTGAAGGGCTTAGCGATCAGGCCCTGCCGTTTGAGATGGCGGCACAGACCCGCGACCAGCAGCGATTTGCCGACATCCGAGCCCGTGCCCTGGATCATGATGGCAGGAGTGGGGCCTTGCCTTCCTGCAGCTTGCTTCATTTCCCATTCATCCGTCGGCACATTACTCGAGAGTGCCGCAAGGCGTTCGGATTCTGGCGGATCAGCTTGGAGTGGAGCATGAAAAAGATCCTTATTGCGGTGGCCCTGGCCGCCGGCCTGGCAGGGTGCAATGCCAACAACACGGGTGACCGTGCGCTGGTGGGCGGCGCTCTCGGCGCGGCGACCGGTGCGGGCGTCGCGGCGCTGACCGGTGCGAGCGCCGGTGGCGTGGTCGCCGGTTCGGTGATCGGCGGCGCGGGCGGTGCCGTGCTCGGCGCGGCGACGACGCCCCGCTGCGTGAACCAGTACAACCAGCCGGTGCAGTGCCCCTGACCGTCTGAACGGGTGATCGGGGCCGCGTGAGACCGTCCCGTCGTCGCAATCGCCGATGGCGCGGCCGTCCCCGACGACCCCCGACCCACGCTGCTGCCCGCGCGGCCGGACGAACCCGGCGTGCGGCACAGACCCTCGTGCGGCCGATGCCCGCGCTCGAATCGCCCGGAGCGGCACGCTCGCGCTAGAACTCGATCCCCTGTTGCGGCTTCACGCCGGACCGGAAGGGGTGCTTCACCTGCGTCATCTCGGTGACGAGGTCGGCGATCTCGATCAGCTCGTCCTTCGCGTTGCGGCCGGTGATGATGACGTGGACGTCGTCCGGCTTCTCGTCCCGCAGGAACGCCACGACCTCGGCGAGGTCGATGTAGTCGTAGCGCAGGACGATATTCAGCTCGTCCAGCAGCACCATGCGGAACTCGCCGGACGTGATCATCTCCTTGGCGATCTCCCACGCGGCCTTCGCCGCGGCGATGTCGCGCTGGCGGTCCTGCGTCTCCCAGGTGAACCCCTCGCCCATGCGCCTGACGGTGACGAGGTCGGCGAAGCGGTCGAGCACGGCCTTCTCGCCGGTCTCGATGCGGCCCTTGATGAACTGGACGACGCCCACCTTCATGCCGTGGCCGACGCCCCGCATGACCATCCCGAACGCCGCGGTCGACTTCCCCTTGCCCTTGCCGGTGTGGACGATGAGGAGACCCTTCTCGATCGTCTTGGAGGCGAGGATCTTGTCGCGCGCTTCCTTCTTCTTGCGCATCTTTTCCGCGTGACGGGCGTCGAGGTCGATTTCGTCCATGGCGTGCTCCGTCCGGCGAACGTGCCGGCTCGGCGGCACACTAACCGAAGACCCGCCGCAGTTGCGAGGTCTCGCCGCCCCGGACGCCCGGCGTCCCGTTCGGACGGCGAACCTTTCCGTCGGCGGCCTGGCGCTCAGCCGGCGGCCACGCTGAGGGGCATCCCCGCGTCCTCCTCGGCGAGCAGACGCTGCAGCGCCTCGAAGGGGATCGCCCTGGAGTAGTAGTGGCCCTGGATGTACCGGCCGCCGAGCTCGGTGATGAGACGGACCTGCTCCGCCGTCTCCGCCCCCTCCACGATGAGCCGCAGGCCGAGCGTGCGCGCCACCTCGATGATGCCGCGCAGCACCTTCTGCTTGGCGAGGTCGTGCTCGACGTTGATGACGAACCGGCGGTCGACCTTCAGCTCGGAAATCGGCAACGTCGAGATGTGCAGGAGCGAGGCGACGCCCGAGCCGAAGTCGTCCAGCGAGAAATTGATCCCCTTCCTGTTGGCCTCGTGGATCTCCTGCGCGAGGCGGCCGTGCGGGTCGTCGAAGACCACGCCTTCCGTGATCTCGATGGTGATCGGCGCGGCGTCGCGGCCGACCGCCTCGACGCGGCTGCCGATCCGCTTCAGGAAGCTGTCGCGCAGCAGCTCGCCGGCGGACGCGTTGACGGCGAGGGCGAGCTTGCGCTCCCTGCCGCGGTTGATCTGCGCGATCTCGACGATCGCCCGGTCCACCACCGCAAGGCCGATCTGGGCGCCGAGCTCGTGGTCGTCGAGGGCGCAGGAGAATTCCGTCGCCGTGCGCACCTCGTCCCCGTCGATCCACCGCGCCAGCGCCTCGACCCCGACGATGCGCCCGCTCGCGATGTCGACCTGCGGCTGATAGTGCGGGACGATCGCGCCGTCCCGGAGGGCCTTGCGGGCCGCCACCATGAGCTGCGCCCGCTCCTGCTGCGCCTGGCCGAAGCTCGGGTCGTAGAGCGCGAGGGCCGACCGCCGCTGCTCCTTCATGCGGTAGAGGGCGAGGTCCGCCGCGCACGTCAGGTCGTGCTCGTTGTCGCCGTGCTCCGGCGCCACCGCCGCCCCGGCCGAGAGGTTGACCAGCACCGTCTGCTCGTCCCAGCCGAGATGGATGTCGAGGTTGGAGCGGATCCGCTCCAGCACCGCGTCGAGCGCGCCGGGTGACTCGAGGTCCTCCAGCAGGATGGAGAACTCGTCGCCGCCGGTGCGCGCCACGGTGTCGTTGGTGCGCACCGTCTTCCGGAGGCGCTCGGCGACGAGGCACAGGAGGCGGTCGCCGGCGGCATGACCCAGCGTGTCGTTGACCTGCTTGAAGTCGTCGACGTCCACCAGCACGAGGCAGACGTCGTGCTTCGTGCGCCGGCGCCGGTCGAGCGCGGTGCGGAACCGGTCGGCGAACAGGGCCCGGTTGGGAAGGCGCGTCAGCGCGTCGTGGTTCGCGGTCCACCAGAGCCGCTCGTTGGCCTCGTGCGCGGCGGTGACGTCCTGCAGGACACCGGCGAGCCGGTCCGTCCCGTCGTCGTCGGCGTGCTGGCGCTGGGCGATGACGCGCACGGTCCGCTTGCGGCCCGAGGCAGTGCGGATCGGCATCGTCACGTCGAGCGGGTCGGACGTCACGGCCGCCGACAGGAGCAGCTTCTCGAGCTGCTTGTTGTAGGGGGCGATGAAGTAGTTCAGCGCGTCGCTGACGCTGGGCATCGGCTCGCCCGGCGAGCGGTCGTGGATGCGGAACATCTCGTCCGACCAGAACATCGCCCCGGAGACGAGATCGCACTCCCAGACGCCGATGTTGGCGGTCCGCTCCAGGTGGTCGAACATCATGATGTAGCGCTTGAGGTCGGAGCGGTAGCGCTGGGTCAGCGCGTTCTCCGCCACCTGGCGCCGGGCCGCCGTCACGAAATGCGCCACCCGGCGCGCCTCCAGCCCCGACGGCGGCACGAAGACGAGGAAGGCGAGGCGCCGCCCGCCGCCGACCATGGGCAGCACCAGGACCGCGTTCCACGGCGGCTCGAACGGCAGCGCGGCGCCGGTGAGGGGCAGGCCGACGCCATCGAGGTCGCCGACCTCCACCGTGTCGACGTCGCACGCCATGCGCACCACCTGCTCGCAGATCGACACCGCATCGTCGCTGCAGCCGATGACCGTCGGCGCGGGGGCGAGATCGACGAGGGCGACGGGACCGGAATCGAGGGCGAGCTGAGCCATCCCGGCGAGGTGATCGAAGGGCTGGGCACGGCCCAGCTTCGTCAGCGCCGCGTTGAAGTACTTCAACATGTCACCCGCCCCGGTGGCTCAACAGTCCGGGGAAAGGTACGCAGGCTCGCAGACCTCGGGCTTGCGTCGGCCCGGCTCACCCGCCGGCATCACCCTCCGGTGCGAGGGGCCCGTCCGTGGCGGCCCGGGGGTCGCCGGCCCCCGGTGCGGTCAGGTCCGGGGCGGCGCGCGGCGGACCGCTGCGGCGGATTGGGCGATCGGAACGCCGGTGCCCGAGGCGAGATAGCCGCCGTCGACGGACAGGGTCTGCCCGCTGACGTAGCCGGCGTCGGGGCTGGCGAAGAACGATACGGCGTTGGCGGTCTCGTCCTCCTCCCCGTACCGCGCCATCGGGATCGTGCGGGCATAGTCGGCACGCATCTCGGCGGTGTGGGAATCGCGGGACATCGGCGTGTCGACCGGGCCGGGCGAGACCGCGTTGGCGGTGATCCCGTACGGCCCAAGCTCCAGCGCGAGCTGCTTCATGAGGTGGATGCCGGCGGCCTTGGAGGTGCCGTACGCGGTGCGGCCGAACCCGGCGCGCATCCCGGCGATGGACGCGATCATGATGAAGCGGCCCGACAGGCCCTCGTTGACGAGGTCGCGCGCGGCGAGCTGGAAGACGGTGAACCCGCCCACGACGTTGACCTCGAACGACTTGGCGAACGAGGCGAGGTCCATGTCGAGGAACGGCGCGATCGGCGCGATCCCGGCGCAGTGGACGACGATCCCCACCGGGCCCATCTCGTCGCGCACGCGGCGGTAGGCGTCGACCAGCTCCACCGTGTTGGCGACGTCGCAGGTGATGCCGATCCCCTCCGGCAGCTCGCCCGCGCGCTCGGGCGTGTCCTTGCCGATGTCGATGATGGCGACGCGGTTGCCGTCCGCGGCGAGCCGCCGTGCGACGGCGAAGCCGAGAACCCCTGCCCCGCCGGTCACGAGCGCGGTGCGCGGCAGCACACCCGGGCGGATGTGCAGGGCCCCGTTGCCGATCATGCCGTCGCCTCCACAAGGTCCGACAGACCCGGCGCAAAGATGTCCATGGAGGTGTGGCCCGAAACGAACCGAGAATAGCAAGAATAGGCAAGCACGACGGCGACAGTTCCTCTCACATGTTCAAAAGACGGAGATCGTTGGCCGGAACGGAGACGTGGGCGGCGGCACCTCCTGCGCCGGCGGAGCCGATGACCCGGCTCGGAGTCTCCATCGGAATGTTCACGCCACCGTGAGCGTACAGCGTGAACGCGGTCAAGTTCTAAAGCCGTCTTAATGTCAAAGATGTGGCTTACAGTACCATGAGCGCCACCGCCCCGGCATAGATCAAAAGCAGCAACGCGCTCTCGAAGCCGATGTTGGCCACGCCGTGCTCTTCCCGGCGGATGAGGCCGAGCAGCAGAACCGCCGTCATCACCAGGCCCACCATGGCCCAGAAGAGGCTCCCCGCGCCGATCGCGTGGTAGATCGACCCGTCGCGGTAGGCGACATCGGCCGCCGACAGGAACAGGACGTCGAAGACGTTGCCGCCGATGATCCCGCCGACCGCGAGCTGCAGCGCCCCCTGGCGCACCGCGGCGACCGTGGTGACGAGCTCGGGCAGCGACGTCGCGGTCGCTGTCAGCAGCGTGCCCACCACCGTCTCGCCGAGGCCCGTCCGCTCGGCGATGACGATGCCGGTCCGCGCCACCATCATCCCCGCGCCGCCGATCGTCGCCGCCAGCGCCGCGAAGACGGCGAAGAGCTGCCAGAGCGGGCGGTGGTCGCCGTCGTCCTCCGGCTCGTCCCGCCGGGTGTGGCGCGTCACGATCGGCTGCCACATGGGATTGTCCCGGTCGCGCCCCGCCATCCTGAGGCCGGCGACGTAGGCGAACAGCAGCACCACCGTCGCCGGGTGGACGCCGAGCACCGTCACCGCCGGTGTGTGGACGGCGACGAGGGGGATCGCGAGCATCAGGATGAGGAGCGTCGACTGTGTGAGGTTGGCGGCGGAAGCTGCGGCATGCTCCAGGTTGGCGCGGCGGTAGACCATGTCCGCAATGGCGAGGAAGGCGGTCTGCGCCGCAATCCCGCCCAGCGCGTTCGAGGCGGCGAGGTCGACGTTGCCGTCGGCGGCGGCCACCACCGACGTCACCGTGCCGGGGATCGACGTCGTCGCGCCGAGGAGCACCGCCCCGGCGACGGCCTCCCCGAGGCGGGTCCGGTCGGCCAGTCTGTCGGCGATCCTGGAAAGGTACGAACCCGCGACGGCAATGACAGCAGCGGAAACGGCAAAGACGACGCACGCCGTCGTGACGGACAATTCCAACATGGAGTAGGAAGCGTGAGCTTGGGTCGCTGTTCCCTTGCCTTAATCAATTTGGCGGGCAGATCCCCCCAAGACCCCTCCGCGCCGGTATAGGTGCGGCAACGAAACGCAACGACGCTCGATCCGGCCGGCGCCATCGCGCGATGGTCCGGTCAGAACCCGGTCGAGCCCCATATGACGGAGGCCCCATGGCGATCGCCACCATCAACCCCGCGACCGGCGAAACGCTGAAGACGTTCGACGCGCACAGCGACGCCGACGTCGACGCCAGGATCGCGGCCGCCGACGCGGCATTCGCCGACTGGCGCCTCGTCCCCATCGCCGAGCGGCAGGCCATGCTCAACAAGGTCGCCGACATCCTCGACCGCGACCGCGACGAGCTCGCCCGCCTCGCCACCCTCGAGATGGGCAAGACCATCGCCTCCGCCCGCGCCGAGGTGGAGAAGTGCGCCTTCGTGTGCCGCCACTACGCCGAGAAGGCGTCCGATTACCTTGCCGACGAGATGATCTCGTCCAACGCCTCGAAGAGCTGGGTGAGCTACCAGCCGCTCGGCCCGGTGCTGGCGGTGATGCCCTGGAACTTCCCTTACTGGCAGGTCTTCCGCTTCGCCGCGCCGGCGACGGCGGCCGGCAACGTCGGGCTCCTGAAGCACGCCTCTAACGTGCCGCAGGTGGCGCTCGCCATCGAGGACATGTTCAAGGAGGCCGGCTATCCGAAGGGGATCTTCCAGACGCTCCTCATCGGCGGCTCCAAGGTCGAGCGCGTGCTGCGCGACGACCGGATCCAGGCCGCGACCCTCACCGGCTCCGAGCCCGCCGGCATGTCCGTCGGCAAGATCTGCGGCGAGGAGATCAAGCACGTCGTGCTGGAGCTCGGCGGCTCGGACCCGTTCGTCGTGATGCCGTCCGCGGACGTCGAGAAGGCGGCGAAGGTCGCGGTCGCGGCGCGCATGATCAACAACGGCCAGTCCTGCATCGCGGCGAAGCGCTTCATCGTCCACGCCGACATCTACGACAGCTTCGCCGAGAAGTTCGTCGCCGGCATGGAGGCCAACGTCCTCGGCGATCCGATGGACGAGGCGACCACGCTCGGCCCCCTCGCGACCGAGGCGATCCGCGGCGAGCTCGCCGAGCAGGTGAACACCTCCGTCAAGGAAGGCGCCAAGGTGCTGACCGGCGGCAAGGCGGCCTCCGGCAAGGGCTGGTTCTACGAGCCGACCGTGCTCGCCGACCTGCCGCCCGAGAGCCCGGCGCGCCGCGAGGAGATGTTCGGCCCCGCCGCGATGCTCTTCAAGGTCGGCTCCATCGACGAGGCGATCGGCGTCGCCAACGAGACGCGCTTCGGCCTCGGCTCGGCCGCCTTCACCAACGACGAGGCGGAGATCGCCCGCTTCGGCCGCGACCTCAACGCCGGCTGCGTGTTCGTGAACACGATGGTCGCCTCCGACCCGCGCCTGCCTTTCGGCGGCGTGAAGAAGTCCGGCGTCGGCCGCGAGCTGGCGGGACAGGGCATCCGCGAGTTCGTCAACGTGAAGACGATCGCCATCGCCTGATACGGCGAAGGGCCGGGGATCGCTCCCCGGCCCCTTTTCCTTCGAGCCCCGCCGGACCCGTCAGGCGGCGACGAAGTCCTTCATGCAGGCGTCGATCCACCGGTCGATGCGGGTGCGTTCGACGACCCCCATCAGGCTCCGGTACCGCTCGCGCCGCTCGCCCTTCGGCATCAGCCGCGCCGCCTCGATCGCCCGGGCCATCCCCTCGATGTCGGCCGGATCGACGATCAGCGCGTCCGTCATGTCCTCCGCCGCACCGGCGTACCTAGAGAGGATCAGCACGCCCGGATCGTTCGGGTCCTGCGCCGCGACGTACTCCTTGGCGACGAGGTTCATCCCGTCCGCCAGCGGCGTCACCATGGCGACGTCCGACCCGGCGAGGAGATGGGCGACCCCGACACGATCGACCGGACGCGTCAGCAGCGACAGCGGGCTCGCCGCGAAACCACCGAACTGGCCGATGATCCGCCCCGCGAGCCGCTCCACCTCCTGCCGCACCGCACCGTAGGCCGCGACGCCCTCGCGCGTCAGCGGCGCGATCTGGGTGAAGATCGTCGTCGCGGCGCGAGACGGATCGGCCCTCAGATAGCGCTCGAACGCGCGCAGGCGGTTGGGAATGCCCTTCGAATAGTCCAGCCGGTCGACGCCGATCAGCGTCAGGCGGTCCGCCGTCATCCTGAGGTAGGCGTCCACCTCGGGCGGGCGCGGCTTGGCGAGGCTGGCGCGGATCTCCTCCGGCTGCGTTCCGATCGGCTTGGCCGCGATGTGGACGGTCTCGCCGAAGGTGTCGACGCGGAATCCGCCGCGCGCGGTGCGGATGGCGCCCTCGCCGATCGCCGCCATGCACTCGGCGAGGCGGGCGGCGTCGCGGCGGGTCTGAACGCCGATGGTGTCGTAGGCCGCGAGCGCGCGCACGATTGTGCGCGCCTCGGGAAGGCGGCGGAAAATCTCCAGCGGCGGGAACGGGATGTGGAGGAAGAGGCCGATCGTGCCGTCGACGCCACGCTCGCGCAGCGCCTCGGCGAGGATCAGGAAATGATAGTCGTGCACCCAGATGATGTCGTTCGGCTGGGCGATGGCAGCCACCTGGTCGGCGAAGGCGGCGTTGACCTCGGTGTAGGCGGCAAAGTCGCCAGTCGTCCGTTCGACGAGCTCGGCGCGGCTGTGGAAAAGCGGCCACAGGACGCTGTTGGCGTAGCCCTCGTAGTAGCGGTGGAACGTGGTGGCCTCGATGTCGAGGAGGCCGAAGGTGATGTCGCCGTGCTTTTCCAGTTCAAGCTCGGCACCGGACTCGCCGTGATCGCCGGACCACCCGATCCACATGCCTTGCGCGCCTCGCAGCGCTTCCGAGAGAGCCTGGGCGAGACCGCCCGGCGACGCTCCCTTCGCGGGTCGGGAGACGCGGTTCGAGACCGCGATGAGACGCCCCTCGAGGACGGGGGGAGCCACGGGTTGCGCGGCCTTGTCCATCCGCGCCTGGTCGAGCCACAACATTGTTTATGCCCAACGCGTATCTGTTTGATTTCAAACCAAACGCGCAGAGTCAGGTTTTGGTTGCCTTCTTAATGTGCATTAAATTCCGAGGGCGCTTTTCCGTGCACTGGTGAGACTCTGGCGCGTTTCGTCGATCCCGGCCCACGGATCGCCCCCCGCGATTTCGCCCACATGGACCGGCTGCGACGTTTTGAGCCGGGCGAGATCGTCCCAGCTCACCGGCAGCGCGAACGGCGCCCCCTCGCGGGAGCGGGTCGAGTACGGCGCGACGGCGGACGACTTGGTGTCGTTGCGAAGGTAGTCGATGAAGATCCGCCCCTTGCGCTGCGCCTTCGCCATCTTGGTGAGGAACCGGTCGGGCTCGGCCGCGGCGAGCTTTTCGGCCAGCGCCCGCGTCCACGCCTTCGCCTCGTCCCATGGCGTGCGCCGCTCGATGGGGAGGACGACGTGGAGCCCCTTGCCGCCCGTCGTCTTCACGAACGAGAGGAGGTCCAGCTCCGCCAGCGCCTCGCGCACGGTGACGGCGGCGTCCTTCACCGCCTCGAAGTCGACGCCCTCGCCGGGATCGAGGTCGAAGACGAGCCGGTCCGGCCGGTCGGGCCGGTCGGCCCTGGCGCCGCGCAGGTGGATCTCCAGGACGCCGAGCTGGACGAGCTCCATGATGTCCCCGGGCGCGGTGACGACGATGGCGTCGCCGTCGTCCTCGCCGATGGGGCGGCGCATGCGGTCCGGCATGCCCTCCGGATGGCGCTGGAAGAAGCACTTCTTCGCGCGGCCCTGCGGACAGCGCACAAGCGTCAGCGGGCGGTCGATCACGTGGGGCAGCATCCGGTCCATGTAGGCCGCGTAGTGCGCCGCGAGCGCGGCCTTGGTGATGGCCTGCTCGGGGAAGAGCACCTTCTCCGGATGGCTGAGCGTGACGCCGTAGGTCTCCACGTCCCCCTCCCCGGTTGCCCGCCCCGCCTTCCGGGCGGCCGGCGCGGATCTCGCCTTCGCCGCCCCGGCCTTTGCCGCAACCGCCTTCGCCCTGACCGGCCCCGCCCCTCCGCCGGCCTCGGACCGGTCCACCTCGGTATCCGGGTGGTCCGACGGCAGCCCCACTTCGGCCGGATCCATGTCGATGAGGCCCTCGAACGTCGGGTGGCGCAATTGCCCGTCGTCGGTCATCGCGAGATAGCCGACCTCGGCGACGAGGTCCGGCCGCACGAAAAGGTTCCCCTTGCCTTCGAGCTTGCGCGCAAAGGGCGACGTCTTGCGCTCCCGCTCCTTCAGCGCGGCCAAGAGCGCGCGCGCCTCGTCCTGCCGGAAACCCGTGCCGACGCGCCCCACCGGGACCAGCTTGCCGTCCCGGTACGCCCCGAGGAGCAGCGCGCCGAGGCCGGCCGAACCGCCCTCCGTGTAGCCGCCGACGACGAACGGCGCCGTCCGGACCGCGCGGACCTTCACCCAAGCGTCGTGCCGGCCGGAGCGGTAGCGGCTGCCAGCGCGCTTGGCGATGATGCCTTCGAGGCCCTGCGCCTCCGCCTCCTCGTAGAGCGCCGCCTGCTTGCCCGGACCGACGTGGTCGCCATAGAGGATCGGCCCGTCGCGCCCGGCGAGCAGCGACTTCAGCCTGGCCTTGCGCTCCTCGATCGGCCGGTCGCGCCAGTCCTCGCCGTCGAGGAACAGGAGGTCGAAGGCGACGTACGCCGCGTGGATCGTACCGGCGGCGCGAAACGCCTTCTGGAGCTGGCCGAAGCTGGTCCGCCCGGCCTCGTCGAAGACGACGATCTCGCCGTCGAGCATGACGCCGCGCCCGGCGAGCGGCTGCGCGGCCTCGGCGATGGTGGGAAAACGGTGCGTCCAGTCCTGCTGGCTGCGGGTGAGGATGCTCACGGCCCCGTCCGCCGCGCGCAGGATGCCCCGATAGCCGTCGTACTTCACCTCGGCGAGCCAGTCCCCCTTCGGCGGCGCGGCGCGGGTGGCGCAGAGCGCGGGGGCGACGAACGCCGGCACCCCGCCGGACGACGCGGCGCCCGTCCCGCCTTTCGCGGACGACCGCGGCGCCTTGCGACGGACCGGTGCCTTGCCCTTGCCGGACGGGAGGTCGGCCTCGGGCTGGTCGTCCGCCGGGCGGTCGGAGTGCCACACGCTGCCGGACTCCGCGATCGCCGACATGGTGCGGCCGGAGGCGACGCTCCTGTCGTACGCCTCGGTGACCTCGCCATCCTCGTCCGCCTCCTCGTCGCGGACCTTGATGAGGAGCCATTGCGGCGGGCGCCCCTTCTCGGCGTGCATCCGCTGGAGATGCCAGCGGCCCTTCAGGCGTTCGCCGAAGAGGTCGAACGTCAGGGACCCGGCCTTCAGTCCCTCCTCGGCGTCCTTGCCGTCGGCCATCGCCCAGGTGCCGCGGTCCCACAGCATGACGGTGCCGCCGCCATATTCGCCCTCGGGGATCGCCCCCTCGAAGCCGCCGTAGGCGAGCGGATGGTCCTCCGTCTCCACCGCGAGGCGCTTCTGTCCCGGATCGCGGCTCGGCCCCTTCGTGACGGCCCAGGATTTCAGGACACCGTCGAACTCGAGGCGGAAGTCGTAGTGGAGGCGCCGCGCGTCGTGCTTCTGCACCACGAAGGTCAGCACGCCGGACGCGGGCGCGGCGTCGCCGGGCGGCGGCTCCGGCGTGATGGCGAAGTCGCGCTTCTCGCGGTAGCGCTGCAGGCTCCCGGCCACCTACGCGCTCTTCTTCTGCCGTGTGGTGGCGGTCTTGCCGGTGGTCCGGCGCGCCGTGGTGCCGGACGCCTTCGCCGCGGAAGACGCCGACGCGGCCTTGGACGATTTCGCGCCCGCGCTCTTCGAGGAGGAGGCTTTCGACGGGGACTTGGCGCTCGCCTTGCGCGTCGACTTCCGGTTGGAGTTCGCTGCCGAACCCTCCTTGCTCTCGAGGCTCGCCTTCAGCGCGTCCATCAGGTTGATGACGTTGGAACCCTTGCCCTTCGCCGGCTTCGGCGGCTCGACCTTCTTGCCCTTCAGCTTGGACTCGATCAGCGCCTTCAGCGCCTGCTGGTAGTGGTCGACGAAGGTGTTCGGATCGAACGCGCCCGAGCGCGCCTCGATCAGCGATTCGGCCATCTCCACCTGATCCCTGGAGACGCTCACGTCCTCGATGTCCTCGAAGTAGGTGTTCGATTCGCGCACCTCGTCGGCAAAGCGCAGCGTCTCGAGGAGCATGCCCTCGCCGCAGGGCTGGATGGCGACGACGCGCTCGCGCTTGGCGAGCACGATCTGCCCCAGCGCCACCTTCTTCGACGCCCGCAGCGCGTCGCGGATGGTCACGAACGCCTCGGCCGCGATGTCGCCGTCGGGGGCGACGAAATAGGGCTTGTCGAAATAGATCGGGTCGATGTCGTCGAGTCTGACGAAACGGGACAGGTCGATCGTGTGCTTCGACTCCACCTCGATGGCGTCGAGCTCCTCCTCCGTCACCGGCACGTACTTGTCGCGATCGTACTCGTAGCCCATCACGATGTCGTCGCGGTCGACCGGCCCCTCGTCGGGGACGACGTTCTGGATGCGCACGCGCTCGTGCGTCTCCTTGTGGATGCGGTGGAGCGAGATGCGCTCGGTCGACGTCGTGGCCGCGTAGAGGCGCACGGGGAACGAGACCAGCGCGAGGCGGATGTGACCCTTCCAGTAGGCGCGCGGTGCCATCGCCGCCTCAGTGATTCCTAAGGGCGTCGATCAGCTCGCCCTTCGACATCTTAGAGCGGCCGTCGATGCCGATCTGCTGGGCGCGCTCGTAGAGGTCGTCCTTGGTCATCTCCTCGTAGGGAGGCGCCTTGCCGCCCTTCTTGGAGGGCTGGGAGCCGTTCGCCCTCGCGTTGGCGATCCGGGCGGCCTTCTCCTTGCTGGCTCCGTCGCGACGCAGCGCCTCGTAGGTCTCATCGTCCTTGACCGACGGCCCGGGGTCGTTGCGCCGTGCCTGCTTTGCTTTCGCCTGCTTTGCCATGGCTTCACCACGCTTGCGATCCACAAACGTTCCGCGGAACGAATCACCAACCCGCGATTCGGGCGATTCGTTCCAGCGATTTGTCAAGCCTTGTTGGGGGCGTCCCCGATCCGGGGTCGGGGCGGCGCGCGGCCGGGCGGGTTAGCGGCCGGCGGTCGGCCGCCCACCGACCTTGGTGACGAGGTCGCTGTCGAGGTGACGGGCGAGGAGCTCGTCGAACTCGCCGCTGTCGCGCATCCGGTCGAGCGCCTCGTTGAGGGAGCGGACGAGGTCCCCGGCCTGCGCGCCCACCCCGATCACCGCGGTGCGGGCGAGGTTGTTCTCCCCGTCCGAGGCGGCGGAGGAGAAGCGGAAGCCGTCGCCGATCGGCGTCGACAGGAACTCCCGCCGCGCCGTGATCGCCGGCGAGAGCACGCCGTCGAGGCGCCCCAGGGCGAGGTCGATCCACATCCCGTCGGCGTTGGGATAGAGGTGCACCGCCTGCGGGTCGCGGTAGAGCTTGCGCAGGTACTCTGCCTGCGCGGTCCCGGCGATCGCCCCGTACGTGGCGTCGTCGTCCTCGACGTCGCGGCGCCGGTCGCGCGGGGTCACGAAGCGCACGGTGAGGCCGAGGTAAGGCTCGGTGAAGCTGATCGAGGCGCCCGGCTGCGCGGTGATCGCGGTCGTGGCGACGGCGAACGCGACGCGGCGGTCGACGAGCGCCTGCACGATATCCTCCGCCGACATCGGCATCAGCTCGCAGCGCGCCTGCATCGTGCGGCAGAGCGCGTTGGCGAGGTCGACGTCGAACCCGGTGCGGACCCGGAACCGGCCCAGGTAGGAGAACGGCGGCGCATCGTCGAGGATGGCGACGGCGTAGGTCGGCGCGGAGGTCGTCGCCGGGACCTGACTGATCGAAGGCGCGGTCACGCTGAGGGCACCGGCGGCCGCGGCGGCATCGCTCGCGCCCTGGTCGCTGCCGGACGTATCGGGCGGGGTCGAAATGCCGAGCGCACCGGCTGCCGTCGCGGCGGCGTCCGCCCCGTCGTCCGCGCCATCGCCGGACTGGTCCGGCGGCGAGTTGATGCCGAGGGCGCCCGCGGCGGTGGCGGCCGAGTCCGGCTCGGTCCCCTCCCCGCCATCGGCGGCCTCAGGCGGCGAGGTGATCCCCAGTGCGCCGGCGGCCGTCGCCGCTCCGTCGGGCTCGTCGCCCGCCTCGCCCGGCTGCTCCGGCGGCGAGGTGATGCCCAGCGCGCCCGCGGCGGTCGCGGCGGTATCCGGCTCGGCGCCCTCGTCGTCCGGCTCATCCGGGGGCGAGGTGATGCCGAGCGCGCCTGCCGCCGTCGCCGCCGAATCCGGCTCGTCGGAATCCTCCGCGCCGCTCTCGGCGGCGGCGGGGCTGGCCTCGGAGGCACCGGCGGTGCCGGGCGCGGCAGCGACGGGGGCCGCCGCTCCGGTGCCGGGTTCAGCGCCCGCCGCTTCCGGAGCGGGGGCGCCGGCGGCCGGCTGGTCGGTTTCGCTGTCGGCGATCTCGATGTCGCGGTCGCTCTGAGTGGGCGGACCGCTGAGGCCGATCGCGGCCGCGCCGGCGGCTGTGTCCGGCGAGAGCGGGAGCGTCTGCGCGGCAGCGAGCGTCGTCGAAAGAGTGAGGGCGATCAGCCCAGCGATACAACGTCGCATCAATCCACCTGTCGGCTCGCGCGGCGAACGGCGCCACCGATCACCTGCGCCGTGGTCTCGGGGGTGGTCTTGCCGGTCAGCATGTCGCGTACCGCGGCAGCCACTTCGTCGGAGAGATCGAGATAGTTCGTGCCGTACCGCAGGATCGGCGGCGGCACCATGTGGTCGAGGTTCTGGCCGATCCGGCGGAACACGGGGCCGAGGGCCTGGATGTCCGGATCATCATAGAGCGCCGGCCAGGTCGGGGCGATCCCGTACTGGAGCGCCGCACTGCGCTGCTCCGCCTCCGAGGTGAGGAACTGGGCGAGCTGGGCCGCCGCCTCGGAATTGCGCGAGTGGCGCGACACGCCGGTATACCATGTCGTCACCAGCAGCGGCGCACGCGGGGCCGCGCTCGACGCCTGGGGCCGCAGGACCGCCTCGAAGTTGTCGGCCAGCGGCGAGCTGCGGACGGAGGTCAGCGCGGTCGACCGCGCCACAAGCGCCGCCGCGCCGCCGCCGGTGAAGTCGGCGATCGCCTCCTGCGAGCTGGTCGACACCATGGACGCCGGCGTGATCGAGCCGATCGCCCCGTTCATGAGGTTCAGCGCCTCCAGCAGCGCGTCATGGTCGGTGAGGTCCGTGGCGCCGAACGAGAAGAGCCAGTCGAGGAACAGCGGGAAGAGCGTCGGCCCGGCACCGCCGAAGGCGAGGCCGTTGGCGCCGTCCGCCGGTGCGCCGAGAAGGCTCTGGCGCAGGTCCGACCACGCCTGGAGGTCCTCGGCGACCACATCGCCGCGCAGGAACAGGAGCGTCACCGCCATGTGCTGCGGCAGGCCGACCAGCCGCCCCGCATCCTCCCCGGCCTTCAGCACGGACGGCAGAGCCTCCCCGTCGGGCGGGGTGGGCAAGGTCGCAAGGTCCGGTCCCAGCGCGGGAACCCAGGTGTCCGGGAACTGCAGCACGTCGATTCGCGTACTCTGCACGTCGAACAGGGCCCGATAACGCTCCAGCGCGTAGCGGCCGGTCGCGTCCGCCGTGACGACGCGCACGTTGTGCCCAGTTTCCTGCGAGAAGCGCGATGCGCTGTCACTGCAGGCGGACACGGCCTGTCCGACCGACAGGCACACCAGCGTCAGATCGGCGGCACGGGCCGGTAGCGAGGCGAGAACCAACGCGGCAAACAGAAGCAGACGCACGCCAAAACACTCCAAGTCACACACCAAGGAACGGCGCGGACCCCGACAGGCGCGACCCGACGATCGCCTTGCAGAGGTTGTCTACGCCGCCCGGTCGTCTTAGTCCCACCCTAGCCGTCGCCACAAGGTGCCGGTCCGCCCTGATCTGACCGCGTCGCGAGTTCACAATGGTCCCCACTGTATTTCGTACGTGCCTCGCCCTCCTGTTTTCCCTGGTTCTGCTGGGGTCGGCGACAGCCCAGACCGTGGATCTCGCCGCGCTGAAGCGGCATCTCAACGGGATCGAGCGGGACCTGCGCAACATCGACACGGCGATCGAGCGCCAGCAGGCCGAGAACTCCCGCATTATCAGGGATTTGAGCCGCACGACCGAGGATGAGGGCGACGTCACCTTCGAGGAGCTGCGCCAGGCGCAGTTCGAAGTCGACATCGCCCAGACCCGGCTCCTCACGCTGGCGCACCGGATCACCGAGCACGGCCAGCGCATCGATCAGCTCAACTCGTCCATCGTCTCCTCCTCCGCGTCGATGCGAACCACCGAGCGTGACACATTGCAGCGCCTTGTGGATGAAGCCGCGCTCGACTGGCGCGACCGAATTCGCAACGCTTCCAACCAGATGATGGAGCGGCTGCAGACCTACCAGGCACTGTCGGCCGAGTACCTGAACCTGCGCGAGGAGCAGCTCGACATCCTCCAGCGCCACATCAGCCTCGACGCGCTGGACGGTGTCGGCGACATGGAGGAGAGCCCGGTCGTCACGCGCCTTCGCGCGCTCGTGGACCAGCTCGGGCAGCAGGCGCTGACCCTCTCCAACGAGGCGTCGGCCATCGACGACGGCAACCCGATCGCCGTGCAGCGCCGCAACCTGCTGCGCCTGAGGGCCGACGAGGCGCTGCTTCGCTCCAACACCCGCCTCACCGACATCGCCATCGTCGAGTCGCGCAGCCTGCTGGACGCACTGCGGCCGATCCGCTCGGAGCCGTCGATCCCCACCCGCCTCTTCGTGGAGGCGATCGACGAGCTGAACGCCGCCGACGCCACCCTCGCGCAGCGGGCCGAGACCATCGATCTCAACCGCGACGGATTGTCGGACCTCGCGCGCATCCTCTCCGAGCCGACGCAGGACGCCACGCAGGCGGAGGCCCTGCGCGAACGCATCTCCGGACTGCGCAGGCTCCTCAGCACCCAGGGGCGCGAGATCGCCGACCTGCGCGAGGAGCTCGCCAACGAGATCGCCGCGCTCGACCGGGAGCGGACCGCGCGCGACCGCGCCGAGCTCCTCACCCGCGAGACCGCGCGGACCGACAAGGCGGCCCGCGAGCGCATCGCCGCCGAGATCCGCACCATCCCGAACGAGCTCCGCGACATCTACGAGGGTCGCTACCGCGAGGTGCGCACCGCCGTCGCCGTCGCGCCGGAGCGCATGCTCGCGGTCTTCGGCGGAATCGTCGTGCTGCTCCTCGCGGCGACGATCTACCTGCGCCACTTCCTGCTGAAGTCCTTCGTCCGGTCGGATGCGACCCGGGCGACGGAGATTCCCCTCGAGGTGGTCCGGCGCAACCTCTACTGGCTGCTGCCGATCGCGGTCTGGTACAGTTTCGCGACGATGTTCTCGATCTCGACGTCGACGACGCTCGCGATCCTGAAGGTCCTCGCCATTCCCGCCGTCGCCGCCTCGCTCCGCGACCTGACGCAGGTCATCGTCTCGTACCAGACCTACGGACAGCAGCGGCGCATCGGCAAGATCATCACCCGCGCGACGGAAATCGCGGTGGTGCTGTCGGCGGTCTTCGTGCTCGCCTACGTCGTGCTCGGCGAGGTCGACCTGCTGCCGACGACAGAGACGGCCATCAACCGCCTCGCCTACTCGGTCTTCGTCCTCTCGGGCCTGCCGATGCTGCTCTTCGTGTTCTTCTTCAGCGCGTCGCGCGGGGGCGGATCGTACGGGCGCATCCGGCGGATCGTCGCGGCCTTCCTGTCGCTACTGCCGCCGACGGCGCTCATCGCCACGGGCGTGACCGGCCTCCTCGGCTACACCCGCCTCGCCCTGGTGATGCTGGAGAACCTCGCCTTCGCGATCACCATCGTGGCGGCGATGGCGCTGGTGCTCGGCATCATGAACGACCTCATGGAGGGCGTCACCGCGCGGATCCGCGCCAGGGACCCGGCCCGGGCCTACTTCGCCCGCGCCAACTTCCTGGTGCCGCTCAACCGTGCGGCCCAGCTCGGCCTCGTCGTCATCACCGCCTGGATCTGCATGGAGGTGTTCGACTGGACGGTCGAGACCCCGATCATCCACGAAGCGGTCCAGGTCTGGCGCACCACCGTCTTCACGGTCGGCAGCACGCAGTACACGATCGGCAAGGTCATCCTCGCCGTCCTCGCCTTCGCGTTCGTGTTCTGGGTCGCGGGCTGGAGCCGCCGCGTCGCCTACACGATCATCTTCGGGCGCCTGAAGGACATCGGCATCCGCCAGTCGCTGTCGGTGTTCGCCCAGTACGTGGTGGTCGTCCTCGGCGTGCTGCTCACGCTGTCGGCCATCGGCTTCGACGTCACCACCCTCACCGTCTTCGCCGCCTCGCTGGGTGTCGGTATCGGTTTCGGTCTGCAGAACGTCGTCAACAACTTCATCTCCGGCCTCCTCCTCCTCGTGGAGCGGCCGCTGCGGATCGGCGACATCGTCACCGTCGGCGCCAATTCCGGCACGGTGATGCAGATCGGCATCCGCTCGATGCGCATGAAGACGTTCGACGAGTTCGACCTCATCGTGCCGAACTCTGCACTGATCTCGGACACGTTCACGAACTGGACGCGCACCAACTCGGTGATGCGCGTCATCCTGATGGTCGGGATCGCCTACGACGACGATCCGGAGCTCGCGATCAACCTGGTCTATCAGGCGCTGCAGGAGCACGAGGGCGTCCTGAAGTCGCCCGCGCCGATGGTGACGGTCGAGGAGTTCGGCGACAACTCGATCAACCTGCGCGTCTGCTACTACATCGACCTCTACGGCAACTTCTCGGGCTTCACGGTGAAGTCGCAGGTGCTGACGCGCGTGGTGAAGAGCTTCGCCCAGAACGGCATCACCATCCCGTTCCCGCAACGCGACGTGCACATGATCGCGCCCAAGCCGGTCGCCCTCGCGCAGGACGGGACCCCGGTCGACGTCGTCCCGCAGAGGGAGCCGCAGCGCGAGAACAACGAGTGGATCGGCGACGCCATCGAGGAGGTCACCGGCGGCGGCGATGCCAACAAGGACGGCTTCTAGGGCCCCCACGGGGGGGCCCCGCGGCGGGGCGACCCGCGACGTGCCGCCGGACAACTGGCGGGATCCGGGCCCCACAGGACGCCGGGAAACGAAAAAGCCGGCCCGCGAGCATCCTCGCGGGCCGGCTTTTTCATGGGGCGGTTCCGGATCGGCCTGAGGCGGCCATCGCGGCGTTCTGCCGGTGCCGCCTCAGGGGGGCGGGTCCCCCGACGGCAGCCCCCGGCGGGGCTATCGGCGGACCGGAGAGCCTCAGAGGAGGCTCAGGAGCATCCGGACGGCGGTAACCGCGAGGAAAATCGCGAAGATGCGGCTCAGCCACTCCTGCGGGATCGTGTGCGCCAGCTTCGCCCCGATCGGCGCGCACAGCATCGACAGCGGCGCGATCAGCGCGAAGCCGATGAGGTTCACGTAGCCGACGCTGCCGGGCGGCAGGTCCGGCACGTTCCAGCCGCCGATGGCAAAGCCGATCACGCCGGGCACCGCGATGATGAGGCCGATGGCCGCCGCCGTGCCCACCGCGCGGCGGATCGGAACTCCGCACAGCGAGAAGATCGGCACCGACAGGGAGCCGCCGCCGATGCCCATCATCGTCGAGACGCCGCCGATGATCATGCCGATCCCGGTGATGCAGGGCTGGCCCGGCAGGTGGCTGGCGAGCTGGCGGCCCTTGAAGAAGGCCATGTGGATCGCGACCAGCAGCGCCACCGAGCCGAAGATGGCCGTCAGCGTCTGCGCGCTGGCGGCCGTGCCGGCGACGACGCCGATCGCCACGCCCAGCACCACGCCGCCGCCGACCTGCTTCAACAGATCCACATCGACGCCGCCGCGTTTGTAGTGAGACCGGGCGGAGACGATGGAGGTCGTGATGATCGTGGCCAGCGAGGTCGCGACGGCCAGATGCATCCGAATCTCGCCGTCGACACCGGCGACGGGGAGCAGATAGAACAGGACAGGCACGATGACGATACCGCCACCGACCCCGAGGAGGCCGGCGATGATGCCGCCGATCGCGCCGGCGATTGCAAGGATGACAGCGAAGAAGAGAAGATCGAGCACATGGACCTCAAAGGCAGGGCTCAGGCCTTGTGCGCCGGACCCCGCCAAGGTGCAAGCGTCCCGGACCGATTTGCTGGATCCCGGCGATGAACGCCGACCTGCCTGAGGGCGTCCGTGTCTATGCCATTGGCGACGTTCACGGCTGCGCCAAAATGCTGGACCGCCTGCTGGCGCTGATCGACGAGGATCTCGCCGCGGACCCCGCCACGAGCGTCGTCGAGGTCTTCCTCGGCGACTACGTCGACCGTGGACCGGACTGCGCCGCGGTCCTGAAGCGCGTCGGCGAGGAGGTGCCGGGGCGCGAGCGCGTCCGCCTGATGGGCAACCACGAGCAGGCGATGATCGCCGCCCTCGCCGACGGCACCATGATGAGCCGCTGGCTCGCCTTCGGCGGCGATGCCACGCTGCGCTCCTACGGCATCGAGCCGAACGACTGGAAGCACGACCCGCAGGCGCTCCAGCCCATCGTCCAGTCGGTGCTGCCCCGGCGTGATCTCGAGCTGCTGACGCGCCTCGCCTACTCGCACCGTATCGGCGGCGTCATCTTCGTCCACGCCGGCATCCGCCCCGGCGTCCCGCTGGAGGAGCAGTCGAGCTCCGACATGATCTGGATCCGGGAGGAGTTCCTCACCCACTCCGGCCCGTTCCCAGCCTTCGTCGTCCACGGGCACACGCCCGTCGACGCGCCCGAGGTGACGCCCTGGCGCGCCAACGTCGACACCGGCGCCGTTTACGGCGGCGCGCTCACGGCGATCGTGCTGGAGGCGGGCCGCCGCCACCGCTTCCTCAGCGTGCCCCACGGCTGAGCCGGCTCCGGGTCCGGCCCCCCGCGCGGCGTCAGAGTGCGCCGAGCTCCTTGAGCTTGCGGCGGATGGAGAGGAGGTCCTGCCAGGCGCGCCGCTTCTCGCCGGGTGTTCGCAGCAGGTAGGCGGGGTGGAACATCGCCACCGCGTCGACCTCGCCGTCGCCGGTGTCGAACCGCACCCAGTTGCCGCGCTGACGCATGATGCCGGTATCGGTGGAAAACAGCGTCTTCGCCGCCGCGCCGCCCAGCGCCACCAGCACCTTGGGCCGCACCAGCGCGATCTCGCGGCGCACGAACACCTCGCACGTCGCCGTCTCGATCGGACTCGGCGTGCGATTCGCGGGCGGGCGCCAGGGAATGACGTTGGAGATATACACAGCCTCGCGCGTCATCCCGATCGCCGCGAGCATCTTTTCGAGGAGCTGGCCCGAGCGGCCGACGAAGGGGCGCCCGGCCTCGTCCTCGTCCCGCCCCGGCGCCTCGCCGACGAACATGATCGGCGCCCCCACCGGTCCCTCGCCGTGACAGGTGGAGCGCGCCAGAGCCTTCAGCGGACACCCGTCGAAACGCGCCAGCGCCTGGTGCAGCGCGGCCAGATCCGGGGCGGTCCGCGCGACCTCGCGGGCGGCGTGGACCGCCTCGTCCTCCACCGCCGGCGCCGGCTCGTCGACCCAGTCGTCGCTGTCGGCCAGCGGCATATCGTCGAACGACGGTTCCTCCACCGCGACGCCCTCGGCGAAGCGGTTCTGCGGCGTTTCGGCGAGCATGACCGTCACACCGCAGGCGCTGAAGAAGCCACGGAGCGGATCGCGAGTGTGTTGAGGCTCTTCCATCGCGGCCTACCTTCGACGTAGACAAAGCTAAAGCATGATGACGCGGCCTCCAAACCGCGCCGACGACAAGGGGAGCCCATGGCTATCGAGCGCGAGCGCATGGACTATGACGTTGTGATCGTAGGCGGAGGCCCGTCCGGGCTCTCCACAGCGATCCGCTTAAAGCAGCTCGCCGCCGAACGCGAGGAAGAGCTTTCCGTCGTCCTGGTGGAAAAGGGCTCGGAGATCGGCGCGCACATCCTGTCGGGCGCGGTGATCGACCCGTCCGGCCTCGACGCGCTGATGCCCGGCTGGCGCGAGGATCCGGACTGCCCGCTGAAGACCGAGGTGACGCGCGACGTCTTCCGCTACCTCGGCCCCGCCGGCAGCCTGTCGCTGCCGAACTTCGCGATGCCCTCCTTCATGCACAACCACGGCAACTTCGTCGGCTCGCTCGGCGACCTGTGCCGCTGGATGGGCGCGAAGGCCGAGGAGCTCGGCGTCGAGATCTATCCCGGCTTCGCCGCCGCCGACGTGGTGCGCGACGAGGCCGGCACGATCATCGGCGTCGTGACCGGCGACATGGGCGTCGCCAGGGACGGCTCAGAGAAGGACGGCTACACGCCCGGCATGGAGCTGTGCGGCAAGTACGTCGTCCTCGCCGAGGGCGTGCGCGGATCGCTGTCCAAGCGCATCATCAAGGAATTCAAGCTCGACGAGGGCCGGGAGCCGCAGAAGTACGGCCTCGGCATGAAGGAGATCTGGCGCGTCCGCCCGGAGGTGTTCCAGAAGGGCCTCGTCGTCCACACCATGGGCTGGCCGCTCGACAACCAGACCGGCGGCGGCTCCTTCATGTACCACTACGGCGACAACCTGATGGCCGTCGGCTTCGTGGTGCACCTCAACTACAAGAACCCGAATCTGGACCTCTTCCGGGAGTTCCAGAAGTTCAAGACCCACCCCGACATGGCCGAGTACTTCGAGGGTGCGACGCGTGAGGCCTACGGCGGCCGCGCCATCTCCGAAGGCGGCTACCAGTCGGTGCCGAGGCTCGCCTTCCCGGGCGGCTGCCTCGTCGGCTGCTCGGCCGGCTTCGTCAACGTGCCGCGCATCAAGGGCAACCACAACGCGATGCTGACCGGCAAGATGGCCGCCGAGCACATCGTCGCGGCGCTCGCCGAGGGCCGCGCCAACGACACGCTGCAGAGCTACGACGACGCCTGGCGAGGCTCGCCGGTCGGCCGCGAGCTCTACAAGGTGCGCAACGTGAAGCCGCTGTGGTCCCGCCTCGGCACCGCGCTCGGCGTCGCCGTCGCGGGGGCGGAGATGTGGGTCAACCAGCTCATCGGCACGTCCCCGCTCGGCACGCTCAGCCACAGGGGGCCGGACTTCGCGCAGCTGAAGCCCGCCGCGAAGTGCCGCAAGAAGGAGTACCCGAAGGTCGACGGCGTGATCGTCTTCGACCGGGCGTCGTCGGTGTACCTGTCCAACACGAACCACGAGGAGGACCAGCCGGTCCACCTCAAGGTCCAGGACATGGAACTGCAAAAGAAATCCGAGTTCGATGTGTACGGAGGGCCCTCGGCGCGCTACTGCCCTGCGGGTGTCTACGAGTGGGACACGGAGGGGACGGAGCCGCGCTACGTCATCAACGCGCAGAACTGCGTGCACTGCAAGACGTGCGATATCAAGGACCCGAACCAGAACATCACCTGGGTGCCGCCCGAGGGGGGCGGCGGCCCGAACTACCTCGGCATGTAGGCCTTAAGGAACGACGATGGCAGATCACGCGACCCCGCTCTTCCACAACACGATCGGTGTCCGGAAGGTGACGATCGGCGCCAAGCGCTTCATGTGCATGGGCGCCCTGCCGCCGTTCGACCACCCGCACGAGTTCCTCGACATGGGTGGCGACACGGAAGCGATCTGCCCGTACTGCTCCACCGTCTACGCCTACGACCCCTCGCTCGGCGAGCATGACGCCAACCCGTCCGAGTGCATCACCGACGCGAAGATCGCCCGCGGGGTCGGCGTCTAACCTTGTTCGTCGTCATCGGAGCCGGCATCGCGGGCCTCGCCGCGGCGCTGGCGCTGGCCGACTTCGGCGAGGTGCTCGTGCTCGAGCGCCGCGCCGAGGAAGCCGCCAACGCCGGCGCGGGCATCCAGATCGCCCCCAACGCGTTCAAGGCGCTCACCGTCCTCGGCGCGCAGGAGGACGTCGCGTCCGTCGGTACCCGTCCCGACGCGCTCGTCGTGCGCGCGGCGGGGCAGGACAGGCCGCTCGTGCGCCTTCCCTACGGCGAGGCGATGGTCGAGCGCTACGGCGCGCCGTACTTCACGCTCTCCCGCTCCGCCCTCCACAAGGCGCTCCTGACCGCGTGCCTGCGCCGCGGCGTCGTCGTGCGCTACGACCGGCCGATCCAGAGCGTCCGGCAGACCGCCGACCACTGCACCGTCGACGGCGCCGCCGTGGAGGCGAGCCTCGTCGTCGCCGCGGACGGCGTGAACTCGGCCACGCGGCACGCCCTCACGGGGGACGCGCCCGTCGCCACCGGGTGGATCGCCTGGCGCGGCATGGGCAGCCGCTCCGGACAGTCGACCGAGCTCATCCTCGGCGCCGGCCACCACCTCGTCCGCTACGGCCTCAACGACGCCGACGCCAACTGCGTGCTCGTCGCCCACGAGAAGGACCGCGGCCCGGCGGCGATCGCCGGCACGCAGATGGGTGCCGCCATCGCCGACGTCACCCAGTGGACGCCGTGGCCGATCTCGGTGCGGCCGAACCACGTGTTCGGCGCCGGCCGCGTCGCCTTCGCCGGCGACACGGCGCACGCGATGCTCCCCTTCCTCGCCCAGGGTGCCGCGATGGCACTGGAGGACGCCGCCTGCCTGAAGCGCGCCGTCGCCGACCACGGGGCGACGCCCGAGGCGGTGTCGCGCTACGGCGCGATGCGGCAGGCCCGCACCCGGCGCCTCGCAGCGATGTCGGAGCAGCAGGGCCGCATCTATCACATGGCCTTCCCGCTCGACCGGATCCGGAACGCGGCGATGCGGCGCCTCGGCCCGAGCGCGATCCTGAAGCGCGTCGACACGGTGTATTCCTGGTCGCCTGACTAGATTTCGCCGATATTGCAATGGCGAGCCGGCTGAATATCCGCGCCGGCGGATGGCATGCCGTTCGATGAATCCGGCCGGAGCGCAAAACACTCCGACCGGGTATAAGGTTGTCCCTGCCAGCTATTGATGGTTAGTTGCCGCCGTTCGCACCGAAAGGACGACGGCATGACCCGCATTCTCGCCGCGCTCACCGGCGCAATTGCCCTGTCACTTGCCGTGATGGCAACGACCGTGCTGCCGTCGGGACCGGCGTCGGCGCAGACACCGCCCGGCGTGCTGGTGGTCGGCCAGGTGGCCGAGCCCAAGTCGCTCGACCCCCACGCCGTGACCGCGGTCAACGACTTCCGCATCCTCGTCAACCTCTACGACGGGCTGGTGCGGTTCGCCGACGGCACGCTCGACGTCGAGCCGGCGCTCGCGGAGAGCTACGAGGTGTCGGACGACGGCCTCACCTATACGTTCAAGCTGCGCGAGGGCGTCTCCTTCCACGACGGAGCGCCCTTCGACGCGGAGGCCGTGGTCTTCAACTTCGAGCGGATGCTGAACGAGGACCACCCCTTCCACGACACCGGCCCCTTCCCGCTGTCGTTCTTCTTCTCCGCGGTCGACACGGTCGAGGCGACGGACCCGATGACGGTCACCTTCACCCTGAAGGAGCCATACGCACCCTTCCTGTCGAACCTCGCCTACCCGACCGGACTCATCGTCTCGCCCGCCGCCGTCAAGGAATACGGCAAGGACTTCGGCCGCCATCCCTCCGGCACCGGCGCGTTCCACTTCGTCGAATGGCAATCCAACTCCCGCGTCGTGGTGGAAAAGAACGCCGACTGGTGGGGCGGAGAGCCGCCGCTGCAGGCGATCGTCTTCCGTCCGATCACCGACGGGAACACCCGCCTCGCGGAGATGCTGTCCGGCGGCATCGACGTCATGGTCGAGACCCCGCCCGACGCGCTCGCCCAGTTCGAGGACGACGCGAGCTTCAAGGTCTACGAGCAGGCCGGCCCGCACCTCTGGTTCCTGATCCTCAACACCAAAGAGGGCCCGTTCGCGGACAAGAAGGTGCGCCAGGCGATCAACTACGCCATCAACAAGGGCGCGCTCGTCGATTCGATCCTGCAGGGCACCGCCGAAGTCGCCGCGGGACCGACCCCGCCGGCCTTCGCCTGGGCCTACGACGAGAGCCTCGAGCCCTATCCCTACGACCCGGACAAGGCGAAGGCGCTGCTGAAGGAAGCCGGTTACGACGGCAAGGAGCTGACCTTCTACGTCACCGAGGGCGGCTCGGGCATGCTGGATCCGATCGCCATGGGCACCGCGATCCAGGCGGACCTCGAGGCGGTCGGGATGCCCACCAGGATCGAGACCTACGAGTGGAACACCTTCCTAGGCCAGGTGAACCCGGGCCTCGAAGGCAAGGCCGACATGGCCGAGATGGCCTGGATGACCAACGACCCGGACACGCTCCCCTTCCTCGCCCTGCGCACCGACGCCATGCCGGACAAGGGCGGCTTCAACTCCGGCTACTACTCCAACCCGGAGGTCGACACGCTGCTGGAGGAGGCCCGCACCGCGACCGACCAGGGCAAGCGCGCCGAGCTCTACAAGGAGATGCAGCAGATCGTGCACGACGACGCGCCCTGGGCCTTCATCGCCAACTGGAAGCAGAACGCGGTGACGAGCGCGCGCGTCGAGAACTTCAAGCTGCAGCCCTCCTTCTTCCTGATGCTGCAGGAGGTGGCCAAGAACTGAGGGCGGACGGGACCCCGGCCTTGGCGCCGCCGGCGCGCCTCGCGGCGATCTGCGCGGCGCTCCCCGAGGCGGTGCGCCGCCCGGCCCGGGACGATCCCGCCCTCCGCGTCCGCGGCACCCCCCTCGCGCTGCTCGTGGCGCTCGGTGGCCGCCCGTCGTTCCGGGTGGACGTGCCGTCGGTCCGGGGTAACGTGCCGGAGGGGAGCCGCGACATCCTTCTCGGTGCCGATCCGGGCCGCGTCCCCGCCCCGCTTTTTGCCGGACACCGGCACTGCGCGGGCGTCCGGCTCGGCGGCGATCCGGACCGGGACGACGTCAGGACCCTCGTCATCCGCAGCTCCGCCCTAGTTGCTCCCGGACGACTGCTTCGAACCCTTCAGGAGAAGGCGCCCTGATGGCCTCGACGATTGTGTGGCGGCTTCTCACCGCAATCCCTGTCCTCTTGGGACTCACCGTGATCGTGTTCGCGATCATGGCGATGATCCCCGGCGACCCCGCGACCGCCATCCTCGGCTCCTACGCGACGCCGGAGAACGTCGAGCGGCTCAACGCCCAGCTCGGCCTCGACCGCTCGCTGCCGGAGCAGTACGTCATCTGGCTCGGCAATATCCTGCACGGCGACTTCGGCCGCTCGTACTCGCTGAACCGCCCCGTCATCGACGAGGTGCTGGAGCGTCTCTCCGCCACCATGCTCCTCGCCGGAACCGCGCTGGTCGTCGCGACGATCGCCGGGCTCCTCGCCGGGGTCGTCTCGGCCGTCCGGCAGTACGGGATCGCCGACAAGGTGCTGACCTTGCTGGTCCTCATCGGCATCTCGATGCCGGCCTTCTTCCTCGGCCTTCTCCTCATCCTCGGCTTCGCGGTGCGCTGGCGGCTCTTCCCGGCGAGCGGCATGACGGCGATCTACGGCGGCGGCGGGCCGCTCGACGTCGCCCACCATCTCGTCCTCCCCGCGCTCACCCTGGCGGTGGTCGCGACGGGGGTGATCGCCCGCCTCACCCGCACGGCCATGCTGGAGGTGCTGCGCCAGGACTTCATCCGCACCGCGCGAGCCAAGGGCGTTGCCGAGCGCAAGGTCATCGCCAGGCACGCGTTCAAGGCCGCGCTGGTCTCGGTCATCCCGGTGATCGGCATCCAGGCCGGCTTCGTGCTCGGCGGCGCGGTCTACGTGGAGACGGTGTTCCAGTGGCCGGGCATCGGCTCCATGCTGGTGACGGCGATCTCCACCCGCGACATCCTCCTCGTCCAGGGCGGCGTCCTCGTGGTCGCGGCGGCGTACGTCCTCTTCAACCTCGCCGCGGACGTGATGCAGATGGCGATCGACCCGAGGCTGCGCTGATGGCCGTGACCGACACCATCGCGCCGGCTGCGCAGCCGAGCCGCCCGACCTCCTGGCAGCTTCTCTTCAACAACGCTCTGGCGACGGGCGGTCTCGTCGTCATCGCGCTGATCCTGGCGCTGGCGCTCCTCGCCCCATGGCTGCCGCTCGCCGATCCCAACGCCACCGCACCCGCCGCCCGCCTGACGCCGCCGCTGACCGACGGCTTCCTCCTCGGCACCGACGCGCTCGGCCGGGACATCCTCTCGCGGCTCGTCTGGGGCACACGGGTGAGCCTCGCGGTCGGCCTGACGGCGACCGCCATCGCCGCGCTCGCCGGCTCCACCATCGGCCTCGTGGCCGGGTTCGTGGGCGGACGCGTCGACGCCGTCCTGATGCGCGGCATCGATATGGTGCTCGCCTTCCCCTACATCCTCCTCGCCCTCGCCATCGTCGCCGCGCTCGGGCCGGGGCTGATAAATGCGCTCTACGCCATCGCCATCGTCAACATCCCCTTCTTCGCCCGCAACGTGCGCGGCCTCGCCCTCGGCCTGTCGCGGCGCGAGTTCGTGGACGCCGCGCGCCTCTCGGGTCGCGGCGGAACAGGGATTCTGCTGTTCGAGGTGCTGCCGAACGTCCTGCCCGTCATCGTCATCACCATGTCGACCACCGTCGGCTGGATGATCCTGGAGACGGCGGGCCTCTCCTTCCTCGGCCTCGGCGCGCAGCCGCCGCAGGCCGACCTCGGCTCGATGCTGGGCGACGGGCGCACGGTGCTCTTCAACGCCCCGCACGTCGCGATCATCCCGGGTGTGATGATCTTCATCCTCGTCATGAGCATCAACCTGCTGGGCGACGGGGTCCGCGACGTGCTCGACCCGCGCCTCAAGTCCGGCGCCCTCGCGCGGCCCGGCGCCCGCACCCGCGTCGACCGCGGCGCCCCGCCTGCGCCGGCCCGCGACGGTGCACTCCTCGACATCGTCGGCCTGCGCACGATGTTCCGCGTCGGCAGGAGCCGGGTCCACGCGGTCCGCGGCGTCGACCTCCACGTCGCGGAGGGGGAGTGCCTCGGGATCGTCGGCGAATCGGGGTCCGGCAAGTCGGTCACCGGCATGTCCGTGATGGGCCTCGTCCCCTCGCCGCCTGGTGTCATCACCGAGGGCGCGGCCTACTTCCGCGGCCGGGACCTCTTCGACCTGCCGGACAAGGCGCTGACCGCCATGCGCGGCGCCGCCGTCGCGTACGTCTTCCAGGACCCGCTCTCCACGCTGCACCCGCAGTTCACCGTCGGCCAGCAGCTCGCCGAGGCGATCCGCGCGCACGCCCCGGTCGGGCGGCGGGCGGCGCGCGAGCGCGCGCTGGAGCTGCTGGAGCTGGTGCGCATTCCCGGGGCGGCCCGCCGCCTCGACGCCTACCCGCACGAGCTGTCGGGCGGGATGCGCCAGCGCGTCGGCATCGCCATGGCCCTCGCGAACGCTGCCGACGTCCTCGTGGCGGACGAGCCGACGACGGCGCTCGACGTGACGGTGCAGGCGCAGATCCTCACCCTCATCAACCGCCTGCGGCGCGAGCAGACCGTCGCCGTCGTCTTCATCACCCACGATTTCGGCGTCGTCTCCGCCGTAACCGACCGCGTCGCTGTGATGTACGCCGGCGAGGTGGTGGAGACCGGCCCCACCGGTGCGGTCCTCGCCGCGCCCGCCCACCCCTACACCGAGCGGCTCATCGCCTGCGTGCCGGTTCTGGGCGAGCCTGACCGCGAGATCAGCGCGATCCCCGGCCGCCCGCCGTCGCTGGTGGACCCGCCGCGAGGCTGCGCCTTCGCCGACCGCTGCCCGCGCGCCGACGCCGCCTGCCGCGCTGCGCCGATCCCTCTCGCCGAGATCGGGCCGGCGCGGACCGCCCGCTGCATCCACCCGCTGGAGACGCCGGCATGACCGCCCCGATGCTCCGGATCGACCACGTCACGCGCCTCTTCGGCGGCGGGCGCACCCTCCTCGGCCGCCATCGGCCGGTGGTGCACGCGGTGCGCGGGATTTCGCTGGCGGTGGAGCGCGGCGAGACGCTCGGCGTCGTCGGCGAATCGGGCTGCGGCAAGACGACCTTCGCGCGGATGATCGTCGGCCTCGACGCGCCGACCGACGGCACCATCGAGGTCGCGGGCGCCGCCGACGATGCGGCGCGCCTCTCGGCCGTGCAGTACGTCTTCCAGGACTCGGTCGCCTCCCTCAATCCGCGCAAGCGGGTCCGCGAGGCGCTCTCGGTCCCGCTGACGAAGCTCGCCGGGCTCGGCGGCGCGAAGCGGGAGGCCCGGCTCGGCGAGCTGATGGAGATCGTCAACCTCGACCCCGCCTTCCTGGAGCGCTACCCGCACGAGCTCTCGGGCGGACAGGCCCAGCGCATCGGCATCGCGCGGGCGCTGGCCGCCGAGCCGGACCTCCTGGTGCTCGACGAACCCGTCTCCGCGCTCGACGTCTCGATGCAGGCGCAGGTGCTTCAGCTCCTCGCCGACCTCAAGGCACGGCTGTCGCTGACCTACGTCTTCATCAGCCACGACCTGTCGGTGATCGAGGCCGTGAGCGACCGGGTGGCGATCCTCTATTTCGGCAAGCTCGCCGAGATCGGGCCCGCCCGCGAGGTCTATGCCCGCCCGCAGCACCCCTACACCGCGCTGCTCCTCGCCTCGGCGCCTGCCCCCGGCCGCGCCCTGGAGGCGCCGGAGGAGGCCGACGCGACCCTGCCGGACCCCTACGACCCGCCCCCCGGCTGCGCCTTCGCCGCGCGCTGCCCCAGGGCGCAGGACGTGTGCCGCGAGACCGAGCCGCCGCTGGCCGCCCACGGCGCCACGGCGGCGCACCGGAGCGCGTGCCACTTCCCCCTGACCGGTGCCGCGCCCTGACCGACGCCGCGCCGGTCGCCGCCTCGAATGTCCGAGGCGCTACCTATACTTGCGTTGATCTTGCCGAGCCGGCGGACGCGTCCCGCAGAAATTGTGATGGCCCGCTGTCATTGAACTTAAAATCTTTTGATCTATTGTTCCGGCCACTCTCAAAATAAGGTGCATACCATGCTCCAGTATTTCAAAGTTGCCGCCGTCGCCGCCGCCCTCGTCACCAGCACCGCCGCGTTCGCGCAGACCGAGGCCGACTGCGAGGCCGCCATCCGCCAGACCCAGGCCGATGCGGAGAACGACGGCAACCTGCAGAACAACGACGACAAGTCGGACGAGCTGGCCACGATGCTTGCCGAAGCCGGCGAAGCCGGAATCCAGGGCGAGTACCAGAAGTGCCTGGACATGGTTCGCGACGCCCGCGGCGCCGCCGGTCTGTCCAACTGACGGACCACGGCACGGCGGCAGCCCCGCCGTGCCGTCCCGCCGGGCCTTCGGCGACGGCCCCGTCATTCCGCCGCCGACCCGGACAACGCCGTGGCGTGGAGCGAAACCGAAACGCTATACGCCCCGGTGAAATAAGTGATTAGCATGGCTGACCCGTCGCGCCGCCAAGGACCATGCCATGTTCAGCCGCCCCGCCCGCATCGTCGTCCTCGACCGCGAGACGCTGCCGCCCGAGATCACGCTGCGCGACCCCTCGTTCGCGC